>JAIETR010000034.1 GCA_019745075.1 Qipengyuania sp. | reverse complement strand
AGACAGCGATATCAGGCAGCTTCGGCTTCTTCGCCCGGATCGCGCAGCACATAGCCGCGGCCCCAGACGGTTTCGATATAGTTCTCGCCGCCGCAGGCATGCGCCAGCTTCTTGCGCAGCTTGCAGATGAAGACGTCGATGATCTTGAGCTCGGGCTCGTCCATCCCGCCATAAAGGTGATTGAGGAACATTTCCTTGGTCAGCGTGGTGCCCTTGCGGAGCGAAAGCAGCTCCAGCATGGCATATTCCTTGCCGGTCAGGTGCACGCGGGCGCCATCGACCTCCACGGTCTTGGTGTCGAGGTTGACCGCCAGCTTGCCGGTGCGGATGACCGACTGGCTGTGGCCCTTGGAACGGCGCACCACGGCATGGATGCGGGCGACCAGCTCCTCGCGGTGGAACGGCTTGGTCACATAGTCGTCGGCGCCGAAGCCGAAGCTGCGGATCTTGCTGTCCATTTCCGAAATGCCCGACAGGATCAGCACGGGCGTCTGCACCTTGGCGACGCGCAGCTTCTTGAGCACGTCATACCCGTGCATGTCGGGCAGGTTCAGATCGAGCAGGATGATGTCGTAATCGTAGAGCTTGCCGAGATCCAGGCCCTCTTCGCCGAGATCGGTCGAATAGACGTTGAAGCCTTCGGTGGTGAGCATCAGCTCGATCGCCTTGGCGGTGGTCGGCTCGTCCTCGATCAACAGTACACGCATTGGAGAAGTCCCCCGTTGAACCCAGCGTGGCGGCGACCCCCGTCGGCTCCCCGCGTCCCTATCGCTCGCCAACCTCTGAACGGAAAAGGTTAACACGTGGTAAACCGCGTTAACTTTTTCTTCGTTCCGAGGGAATCCCCTGCGTTTGCACGGAGTGTCTCGACTTCGCTCGACACGAACGGAGACGTCAGGATGAAAGAAAGTCCGTTCGTATCGAGCGGAGGACGCAGTCCGTGGTCGAGATACCGGCGCCAAGCTCATCGCACCCCAGCCAGCCTCTTCGCCCGGCGCCGTTCGGCGGAGGAACCGATGCCGATCGCCTCGCGGTACTTGGCGACGGTGCGCCGGGCGAGATCGAAGCCATCGGCTTTGAGCAGCGCCACCAGCGCTTCGTCGGAAAGGACGGCCTTCGCGTCCTCTTTCTCGACCAGAGCTCGGATGCGCGCCTTGACCGCCTCGGAGCTGGCTCCTTCGCCGTCGGCCGCGGCGACGCCACTCGAAAAAAAGTACTTCATCTCGAAGGTGCCGCGCGGGCAGGCGAGGTATTTGTTGCTGGTGACACGGCTGACGGTGCTCTCGTGCATCTCGATCGCCTCGGCCACGTCGCGCAGGATCAGCGGCTTCATCGCGGTCACACCCTCGCGGAAGAAGCCCGCCTGGCGCTTCACGATCTCGCTCGCCACTTTGAGGATCGTGCGCGCCCGCTGGTCGAGCGCCCGGATCAGCCAGTTGGCCTCGCCCAGTTGCTCGCCCAGCCAGGCCCGGCTCTTGCGGTCGGTGCAGCCGCCCTTCAGTTCGAGGTAGTAGGCGCGGTTGACCACCAGCCGCGGCAGGCTGTCCTCGTTGAGCGCGATCGTCCAGCCCCCGTCCTTGCCGGGCATGACCAGCACGTCGGGCACCACCGCCGCCTCGCCGCCGCCGCCGAACTTCAGGCCCGGCTTGGGATCGTAGCCGCGCAGCTCGGCGAGCATGTCGGCGAAATCCTCGTCGTCGACGTCGCAGAGACGCTTCAATCGCGCGATCTCGCCCTTGGCCAGCGCCTCGAGATTGTCGATCAGCCGCGCCATGCAGGGATCGTAACGATCGGCTTCGCGCGCCTGTAGCGCGAGGCACTCGGCCAGGCCGCGCGCCCCGACGCCGGTGGGATCGAGACTCTGGATCAGCGCCAGCCCGCGCTCGACTTCGGCACGGGGCGCGGCGAGTTCGCCCGCCAGCGCGGGGATATCGCCGATGAAATAGCCGGCCTCGTCGATTTCGCCGACCAGCCGCGCCGCCACCAGCGCCTCGCGCGTGTCGCGCGCCGCCGCCCCGATCTGGTCGAGCAGGTGCTCCGCCAGTGTCGGACCCTCGCCTTGACGATTCTCGAAATCGGGCAGTTCGCTGTCGAAGCCACCGGAATCGGCGGCTCGGCCCCAGTCCGCATCGCCCGGCGCGGCCTCGGGGTCGAGCGCGCTGGCTTCGACATCGAGCGGCGCCTCCTCGCCGCCGGCGCTGTCCATCAGCGGGGCGCTCTCCCGCTCGCCTGGCAGCGCGATCTCCTCGCCAGCCTCGCGCGAAACCTCCCCGACCTCGAGCAGCGGATTGGCCTCCAGCGCCTCGGCGATGTGGGTTTCGAGTTCGAGGTTGGACAGCGCCAGCAGCTTGATCGCCTGCTGGAGCCGCGGCGTCATCACCAGCGACTGCGACTGGCGGATTTCGAGGCGCGGACCCAGGGCCATGCGCGAGGCTACCTCGGCGCGCGTCCTTCGACAGGCTCAGGACGCGCGGGTGTGGAAGATGCCGCACAAACCAAAGATCCGCTCAGCCTGAGCTTGTCGAAGGCCCAGCCACTACGCCGCATCACAGCGTGAATTCCTCGCCCAGATAGAGCCGCCGCACGTTCTCGTCGGCGACCAGCGCCTCGGGGGTGCCGGCGAACAGCACCTGCCCGCCGTAGATGATGCAGGCGCGGTCGACGATCTCCAGCGTCTCGCGCACATTGTGGTCGGTGATCAGAACGCCGATCCCGCGAGTCCTCAGATCCTTCACCAGATCGCGGATGTCGTTGATCGACAGCGGGTCGATGCCCGCGAAAGGCTCGTCGAGGAGCATGATCGAGGGCTTGGCGGCGAGCGCGCGGGCGATCTCGGCGCGGCGGCGCTCACCGCCCGACAAGGCCATTGCAGGGCTGGTGCGTAGCCGTTGCAGGCCGAATTCGTCGAGCAGGCGGTTGAGCTCGGCAGCGCGCACATCGCCGTCGGGCTCGACCATCTCGAGCACGCAGTTGATGTTCTGCTCCACCGTCATGCCGCGAAAGATGCTGGTTTCCTGCGGCAGATAGCCGAGGCCCAGGATCGCGCGGCGGTACATCGGCAGCCTGGTGACCTCCATCCCGTCCATCAGGATGCGGCCCGAATCGGGCTTCACCAGCCCCATGATCGAATAGAAGCAGGTCGTCTTGCCCGCGCCGTTCGGACCCAGAAGGCCGAGCACCTCGCCCTTGCCCACCGTCAGCGAAATGTCGGAAAGCACCTGCCGCTTGTCGTAGCTCTTGGCGATCGAGATCACCTCGAGCCCGCCCTGCGGAATCGGCGGCGCGGCCCCGGTTGCCAGAGGGGCGGCGGCATGCTCGGCCAGTTCGGCGGCGCCGTGAAGCGTGGAGGCGTGATCGGCCATGGTCGGCCGCCCCTGTAGCATTCCTGGCCCCGACGAAAAGTCTCTTGGTCGCTCGCCAGGCGCGATTGGCAGGATTTGTGCATAGCGCCGGCCGCAGCGCGTCCTGGGACGGGACGCCACTCTCCCGCCGCTCTTGCCTCCCGCCGGGCCGAGAGAGTATAACCGGCGCGGGACAGGATAAACGGGGAGCAGCGCGGATGAAGGCGCTCGACGGAATTTCGGAACGGCCGGCCGTCACCGAGGCGGTGGGAGGCAAGGCGGTCGACTGGCGCAAGGCGATGAGCGACAATGTCGCCTATGCGCTCATTGTCTACACCGGCCTGCAGATCTTCCTGACCGTGGAGGCGATCCGGGAAACCGGGCTGCGCTCATTGGCGATGGTTTGCCTGATCATCCTCGTGGTCGCCATCATTCCGGCCTGCCACAAGCTCGACAAGCGCTGGCGCGACCTGTCGGAGAGCGACGCGCACGACCGGGCGCTCGCCAGCGCCTACCGTCGCGACCGGATCCTGCTGTGGCTGGTCGCGATCGGTCTGCCCTTCGCGCTGACCCTGCTGTTCAGGGCGATGGCGTGATTTAGCCTCAAGCGCCGGCAGCCGCTCCGCGGCTTTGGCTATCCTCCGCGCAAAGCGCTCCGGGCGGCCGTTCGGCCCCTTCGGCTGGCTGGCAAGCCAGCCGCTCAGGACATGCTTGCGAACGCTTTCGCGTTCGAAATTGCCCGTTTACCGGTCTTCACGCCCTCCCTACATCGCGCCGCATGATCGACAAGGACGGAGCGCTCGCGCGCTGCCAGGAACTCGTGGCGCTCGCGCGCCGAAGGGGCGCGGATGCGGCCGACGCGGCGATGCGCGGCGAATCCTCCGAAAGCGTCTCCATTCGCCTCGGACGGCTCGAGGACGTGTCGCGATCGGAAAGCGAGAGCGTGGGCCTGCGCGTCTTCGTCGGCCAGCGCTCCGCCACGATCCAGACCAGCGACTTTTCGCAGGACTCGTTCGCGGTGCTGGCCGAGCGCGCGGTCGAAATGGCGCGGCGCGCGCCCGAAGATCGCTATGCCGGGCTGGCCCCCGAGGGACTGCTGTTCCGCGGCGAGGAGCCCGATCTCGATCTCGCCGATCCGGTCGAGCCAAGCCCGGGGCACTTGCGCGATTGGGCGGCCGCCTGCGAGGACGCGGCGCGCGCGGTGGCGGGCGTCACCAATTCCAACGGCGGCGGCGCGAGCGCCTCGCGCACGGTCGGCGCCCTCGCGACCTCGCACGGCGTGGCGCGCGCGACCGCGGCGACCGGCCACTCGCTCTCCGCCAGCGTGATCGCGGGCGAAGGCTCGCGGATGCAGACCGACCACGCCTGGCGCAGCGCGCGCCATGCGGGCGACCTGCCCTCGCCCGAGGAGATCGGGCGCGAGGCGGGCGAGCGCGCGGTGGCACGGGTCGGCCCCGGAGCGATGCCGAGCCGCCCGATGCCGGTGGTGTTCGATCCGCGCGTCGGCAGCGGTCTCCTGGGCCATCTGCTCGGCGCGATGAGCGGCGGCGCCGCGGCGCGCAAGACCAGCTTCCTGCTCGGCCACGAGGAGGAGGCGCTGCTCGATTCCTCGATCCGCGTCGTCGAGAACCCGCTCCGCCGGCGCGGCCTCGCCTCGCGCGCGGTGGACGGCGAGGGTCTCGCCACCACCGAGCGCGCGCTGGTCGAGGACGGGCGCATCTTCGGCTGGCTGACCAATGCCGCGGCGGCGCGCCAGCTGGGCGTTGCGCTGACCGGCCATGCCGCCCGTGGCGGCGGCGCGCCGGGGGTCGCCACCAGCAATGTCCACATGGAGCCGGGCGATCTGTCGCCCGAGGCGCTGATGGCCGACATCGCCGACGGGCTCTATGTCACCGACCTGTTCGGCCAGGGCGTGAACCTGGTGACCGGCGATTACAGCCGCGGCGCGGCGGGCTTCCGGATCGTGAACGGCGAACGCGCCGGGCCGGTCGCGGAGATCACCATCGCCGGCAATCTGCTGGCGATGTTCCGGGCCCTGACACCCGCCGATGACCTGGCCTTCCACCGCGCGGTCAACGTCCCGACGCTCCGGATCGAGGGGATGATGGTGGCGAGCGCCTAGCGCTTAGGCCGTGTTGGCCCGGTAGCGTTCGATGGCCTCGCGGATCAGCCGCTTGGCCTCCTCGGCGTCACCCCATTTGCCCACTCGGACCCACTTCTCGACCTCCAGGTCTTTGTAATGGGTGAAGAAGTGCTCGATCTGCTGGAGCACGATCGAGGGCAGGTCCTTCTGCTCGCCGATGTCCGAATAATAGGGGAAGGTCGAATCGACCGGCACGCAGATGAGCTTCTCGTCGCCGCCGTGCTCGTCCTCGAGATGGAGCACGCCGATCGGGCGCGCGCGCACCACGCAGCCGGGAATGAACGGACTGCGGCTGATCACCAGCGCGTCGATCGGGTCGCCGTCGTCGGACAGCGTGTGCGGCACGAAGCCGTAGTTCGCCGGATAGCGCATCGGCGTGTGGAGGATGCGATCCACGAACAGCGCGCCGCTGGCCTTGTCGAACTCGTATTTCACGGGCTCGCCGCCGACGGGGACCTCGATGATGACATTGAGGCTGTCGGGCGGATTGTCGCCCACGGGAATCTTGTCGATCTGCATGGCGCGCGCCCTTAGACCCGCTCATGCTGCACTGCAACAGCGTTGAGCGTCAGCGCGGCGCGCGCGGCGCGAGCAGGCGGTCCAGACCGCGCTCGCCCGCGGCCACCGGCTCGAGCCAGGGCCAGCGCAGTCCGCCGTAGTAGGCGACCGGCACCGTATCGTAGCGCTCGCCGCGCTTGACCAGCAGCTGGATCGGCGTGCGCCCGCCCTTCGCGGCCGCGATCGCCTGGGTCAGCACGTCCTTCGAATAGGCCTCGCCGTTGACCGCGACGACCTGCGCGCCGTTGACGATGCCGGAGTCGAAGGCCGGACCGTCCCACAGCGTGGAAGTCACCTTGCCGGTGTTGTCGAGGGCGAGGCCCAGCGAATAGGTGAGGTTGACCGTCTTGCCGTGGTCGTAACGGCCCTTGTCGTAAGGATTGGGCGTGTCCTTCCACACCAGCCGGTACCCCGCCGCCATGAGCCCCGCGAGCGGCGAGGGCTGGTTCGGCTGGCGCAGCCGCGTGTCGAGGAAGCTCGCCCAGTCGTGGGGATGGACGCCGTTCAGCGTGCGCACCACCTCGGCGAAATCATAGGTCCGCTGGCCGAGGTCGCCCGGCGTGGCGCTGAAGAACGCGCGCGCGAAATCGTCGAGGCCCTTCGCGCCGCCGGTGCCCTTGCGGATGATCTGGTCGGCCTCGAGCCAAACCAGAGCGCCCTCGACGTAATAATCCTCGCTGCGCTGGAGCGAGCTGTAGGGAATCGGGCGCCGTGCGGCGATGATCGGATCGTTGGTGGTGTCCTCGACACTGCGCCATTCGCGGCCCGGCTGGCCTTCCGAATAGGTCGCGGCGGCGGCGGCGAACATGCCGAGCACGGTCTCCTTCTTCTGCAACCCCGAACGCGCGGCCAGCACCCAGCCCCAGAACTGCGTCTGCCCCTCATACACCCACAACAGGCTGTTCTGCATCGGGATGCGGAAATCGGCGGTCCACAGCCCCTCGGGCCGGCGGTACTTGCCGTTCCAGGCGTGGACCAGCTCGTGCGCGACGACATTGTGGTCCCAATCCATCTCGTCCCATTTGACGATGCTGTCGGGTTCCCACTGGTTTTCGCTCGAACGCTGGTGCTCGAGCCCGATCCCGCCCATCCGGTCGGTCAGCGCGAGCAGGAAATCGTAATGGTCGAAGGGCCGCCCGCCGAACAGCACATCGGTCTCGGCGACGAGGTTCGAGAAGGTCTTCAAATGCTCGGGCCCGATCGCGAGCTGGCTCGGCTTGTCCGCCACCACGTCGAGCTTGTAGTCGCGGCCGATCGCCCAGTCCTTCGCATACTTGCCGGCGAAGATCGGCGAATCGACCAGCGTCTGATAATCCACCGGGTCCCAGCTGACCGTGTCGCCAACCGCGCGCTTGCCGTCGAGTGCGGTATACACTTGCCAGCCGTCGGGGAATTTGACGCGCGGACGCACCGCGATGCGGCGGGTATAGTGCCCCGCGGGATAGAGGCTCATCTTCTCCCACTGGAGGTTGAGCATCTCCTGCGTCATCGTCACCCGCCCCTCGGCAGTGGCCAGCGGGCTGGTGTGGACGAAGGCGGCTGTCACCTCGCGCGCGCCGGCGGGCACGGTCACATCGAACCGATGGACATCGAGCGGATTGCGCCGCCAGGCGAGCGGGCGGCCATTCGCGGTGAAGCGGATGTCGGAGACCAGGCCGATCGGCCCGCGCGCGGCATGGTTGCCGGGCAGCCATTCGGGATAGAGCAGGGTCAGCGTGGTCATGCCCGCGGGCACGGGGATCGTCTGGGTGACGCGATAGAGCGCGCGGCGGGTGTCGCTGGCGTCGATGGCGAGCGTCATCGGCCCGCCCGGCCAGGGCGTGTCGCTGGGCAGCGGCGCGGCGGCGGGCAGCGCGTGCTGGACCGGGGCGGAGGGCTCGACCTGGGCGGCGAGTGGCTGGGAGAGACAAGCAGCGGTGAGCGCCAGAAGCGCGATGGTGCGATGCGACATGGCGGCGGGTTCTGGCGGCGGGAACGAGGGTTGGCAAGTAGACCCACATCCGCTCGTCCTGAGCCTGTCGAAGGACGATTGGCGCAACCGTCCCGCCCGCGTGCTTCGACAAGCTCGGCACGAGCGGGTTTTGTTACTGGGGATCATGCATTAGGGACCCACTCGCAATGACCGCCAAAACCCCCCAGGCTATCCGCGGCACGCAGGACATCTTCGGCGCCGAGGCGGAGGCTTTCGCCTTCGTGGTCGAAACCTTCGAGCGCGTTCGCAAACTCTACCGCTTCCGCCGCGTCGAAATGCCGGTGTTCGAGCGCACCGAGGTGTTCGGCCGCGCCATCGGCGAGACCACCGATGTGGTGTCGAAGGAGATGTATTCGTTCGAGGATCGCGGCGGCGAGAGCCTGACGCTGCGCCCCGAATTCACCGCCGGAATGGCGCGCGCCTATCTCACCAACGGCTGGCGGCAGCACGCGCCGGTCAAGCTCGCGACTCACGGCCCGCTGTTCCGCTACGAGCGCCCGCAGAAGGGCCGCTACCGCCAGTTCCACCAATTGGACGCCGAGATCGTCGGCGCCGCCGAGCCACAGGCCGATGTCGAGCTGCTCGCGCTCGCCGACCAGCTGCTACGCGAACTGGGGATCGAGGGCGTGACCCTCCAGCTGAACACGCTCGGCGACGCCGGCAGCCGCGAGGCCTGGCGCGCCGCGCTGGTCGGGCACTTCCGGGGGGTAGCGGGCGAGCTGTCCGAAGACTCGCGGGAGCGGCTCGAAAAAAACCCGCTGCGCATCCTCGACAGCAAGGACCCGCGCGACCGCCGCTTCGTCGCCGATGCGCCCAAGATCGACCGGTTCCTGTCCGACGAGGCGCTGCGCTTCTTCGAGAGCGTCACGACCGGCCTCGACGCCGCCGGCGTGAAATGGGCGCGCGCCGAAAGCCTGGTCCGCGGCCTCGACTACTACCGCCACACCGCCTTCGAATTCGTGCCCGACGAGGGCAGCGCCGCCGCCGCCGCGCTCGGCAGCCAGAGCACCGTGCTCGGCGGTGGTCGCTACGATGGGCTGATGGAGAGCCTGGGTGGTCCGCCCACGCCAGCTGTGGGTTGGGCGGCGGGGATCGAGCGGCTGGCGATGTTGGTCGATTGCGAGAAGCGGGGCCTCGATCTCGCGATCGTAGTCGAATCGGATAATCGCATTTGGCAGGGCTTTGCTGCTAACTCAGCAATTCGGGACGCGGGCTTTTCCTCAGAATTGATCGCCAGCGGTTCAGCGAAAAAACGGTTTGATAAGGCGGTGAAGCTCAACCCCAAGGGCATTCTTACGCTCACCGCCAGTGGAGATGGAACTGACTTCAAAATCAGCGGAAACGATGAACTGGTTAATCAAGTTATTGAAAAGATGGCAACTCGCGGACGTCACGTAACGAAAAGCATCAAGTGACCATTCCCGCCGAACACATCGACCAAAGCGCGACCTACTCCTCCCCCGCTCGGGGGAGGTTGGGTGGGGGTTTGCCACGCCGATGGCCTGGACGCGCGTCTGCGACGCGCTCCCCCTCCCCCGGCCCCTCCCCGCTGGGGAGGGGAGTTTGAAAGCGAGCCGAATTATAGATGTCCCGTCACCCCGGACTTGATCCGGGGTCCCGCTTTTTTCCCGCGCCAAGCTAGCCGAAGAAGCGGGATCCCGGATCAAGTCCGGGATGACGAGCAGACAGAGACGATAGGGCAAACGCGAGCAGCACGTTGACAAAAGACCAGGAATATCCTATTTGGCACGCTCTCCGAACATTTTGTGCCAAAGGGCTCCACCCTTCCTGTTTCCCCACGCACGGCCTTCAAGCATGACCCGATCCGATCTCTCCCTGCCGGCCGAAGATGCCATGCCCCACCACGCCATCTGTCACCCGAAACGCGTTTTGAGCGCATTTTCTCCAATTTCTTCAGAAGCTTCGTTAACCAGATCAATGGGTGACACCCGGGTGACACCTGTCACCCTGTCACCTCGAACGGCGCGCGCATGACCATCCCCCCCGGCCGCCTCGACCAGATCGTCCACCGCTTCGCCGAGATCGAGGCGCGGCTGGCTTCGGGCACGCTCGAGGGCGAGGCTTTCGTGGCCGCGAGCCGGGATTATGCCGAGCTCGAGCCGGTGGCGCGCACCGCCGAGGAGGTGCGCTCGATGCGCGCCGAGATCGCGGGGCTGGCCGAGATGCTCGCCGATCCCGAGATGAAGGCGATGGCCGAGGACGAGCTCGCCGCCCTGCGCGCCGCCCTCCCCGACAAGGAGCGCGCGCTCGCCATCGCCATGCTCCCGCGCGACGCCGCCGATGCGCGCCCCGCGATGCTCGAAATCCGCGCCGGCACCGGGGGCGAGGAGGCGGCGCTGTTCGCCGCCGATCTCTACCGCATGTACGAACGCTTCGCCGCCGAGCAGGGCTGGCGCGTCGAACCCGTGAGCCTCAATGCCAGCGACATCGGCGGCATCAAGGAAGTGGTCGCCAATGTCGCGGGCCAGGGCGTCTTCGCCAGGCTCAAGTTCGAAAGCGGCGTCCACCGCGTCCAGCGCGTGCCCGAGACCGAGAGCGGCGGGCGCATCCACACCAGCGCCGCCACCGTGGCGGTGCTGCCCGAGCCCGACGAGGTGGATGTCCGGATCGAGGACAAGGACTTGAAGATCGACGTCTATCGCGCCAGCGGCGCGGGCGGGCAGCACGTCAACACCACCGACAGCGCGGTGCGGATCACGCACCTGCCCACAGGGACGGTCGTCACCTGCCAGGACGGCCGCAGCCAGCACAAGAACAAGGACAAGGCGATGCAGGTGCTGCGCGCCCGCCTGTTCGAGGCGCAGCGCGATGCCGCGCAGGGCGCCGAGGCCGAGGCGAGGAAGGCGATGGTGGGTTCGGGCGACCGCTCCGAACGCATCCGCACCTACAACTTCCCGCAGGGACGCGTGACCGATCACCGCATCGGGCTGACGCTTCACAAGCTCCCCGAAATCCTCGCCGGCCCGGGCCTGGGCGAGCTGATCGACGCGCTCACCGCCGAGGACGAGGCCAAGCGGCTGGCGGCGCTGGATGGGTGACAGATCTTCTCCCACACCCGTTCGTGTCGAGCGAAGTCGAGACACGCTGGCGTCACGACAGGGTGTCTCGACTGCGGCCTGCGGCCTCCGCTCGACACGAACGGGAAAGGGGGCGAGTGTCGGCGAGGCCTTGCGCGACGCAACCAAGCGCCTCGGCGCCGACTGGGCGCGCGACGAGGCGGAGATGCTGATGGCGCACGCGCTCGGCGTCACGCGGAGCGTCATGCTGCTCGGACGGATGCGCGATCCGGCCCCCGATGGCTTCGAAGCGATGCTGACGCGGCGGCTGACCGACGAACCGCTCGCCTACATCGTCGGAGCGGCCGAATTCTACGGCCGCCGCTTCACCGTCACGCCCGGCGTGCTGATCCCCCGCTGCGACAGCGAGGCGACGCTGCTCGCCGCGTTGGAAGCGTCTCCGGGAGCGCGGCGCATTCTCGATTGCGGCACGGGCTCGGGCTGCCTGCTGCTCAGCCTGCTCGCCGAGCTGCCCGAGGCGACCGGCATCGGCATCGACCGTTCGACCGCCGCGCTCGCCGTGGCCGCCGCCAATGCCCGCTCGCTCGGTGTCGCCGAGCGCGCCGACATGCGCGAGAGGGACTGGAATCAGCCCGGCTGGGCCGCTGCTCTCGGCCGCTTCGACCTCGTCATCGCCAACCCGCCCTATGTCGAGGATGGCGCCGCGCTCGACGCCTCGGTGCGCGACCGCGAGCCCGCGGGCGCGCTGTTCGCCGGGCCCGAGGGCCTCGACGATTATCGCGTGCTGATCCCCCAACTGCCGGGACTGCTGGCGCCCGACGGAGCCGCCGTGCTCGAAATCGGTTACCGTCAGGCCGAGGCCGTCACCGCGCTCGCGGAGGCGGCCGGGTTCGCGGTGGAGCTGCGCCGCGATCTCGGCGGCAGGGACCGCGCCCTGATCCTGCGCATCTCCTGCGGATAAAGGGCTTGGCAAAAGCTCCTTAACGCACTACCTCTATGGGTGACCGGCGGAAAGGCACTCTCGCCTTCCGAAGCGGTCAGGCTCCGACAGTTGCATATCTCGCTCAGCGCTTGGCTGTGCTCGCGGGAACAGCAAGGGGCGCCGCGCCGGCCTCGGCTCGCGCGGCAGGGGTCACGCGGCTGACCACCGGGCGAACAGGACCCGGCCGGTGCCGTCTGAATGAGGAACGGACTTCCTTTGAACAACAATCGCAATCAGAATCAAAACCGGCGTCGCGGCCGCGGCAACCGCAATCAGGGCGGCGGCGGCAACCAGGGCAACCGGATCGACAGCCGCGCGCGGGGCAATGCACCCCAGCTGCTCGACAAGTACAAGAAGCTGGCGCAGGACGCGCAACACAACGGCGACCGGGTGCAGGCCGAATACTACCTGCAGTTCGCCGACCATTATTTCCGCGTCATCGCCGACAACCGCACCCGCCAGGACGAGCCGCGCGGCGATCAGCGCCTTGGGCGCCGCGACGAGCGCGAACAGGACGATTTCGACACCGACGACGACGGCGAAGATCGCGGGCGCTACGACGGGCGCGACCGAGACCCGCGGGAACGCGATGGCCGCGACCGGGACAATCGCGACCCGCGCCGTGAGCGGCCCCGCCGCGACGATCGGTTCGCCGAGCAGGCCGGCGACGCGGGCGCGATCGAGGCCGGTGAAGGACCCTCGTTCGAACCCGAGGACAATCCCTTCCTTCGCGAGGCAAGCGAATCGCGCGAGGAGCGGCCGAAGCGGCGCCCGGCGCGATCTCGCCGTCCGGACGACGCAGACACCGGCATCGATTTAGCGGCGCTGCCACCGTCCTTCTCGGCCAACGATGCCGGCGAGGCCGATGCCGAAGCTCGGGACATCGTGCCCCGCCCTCGCCGCAAGCGCGGCGGCGGGACGCTCAGTGCGGTTGGCTGATCCGCCGCGCCGGTCTTGCATCGCGCGCGGCAGGCCTTAACCGCCGCGCGCGATGCCCAACGCTTCCTTGATCCTGGACCGCCATCCCCGCTGGTCGGCGGTGCTTTTCGGCCTCCTTGCGACGGCGGGCTTTCCCCCGCTGGCGCTCTGGCCGCTGGCTTTGGCTGGCGTCGCCGGCTTCGCCTGGCTCGTCTGGCGCAGCGCGAGCTGGCGGCGAGCCGCTGTCCTCGGCTGGCTGTTCGGGGTCGCGCATTTCACCGTCGCCAACAACTGGATCGCGACCGCGTTCACCTTCCAGGCGGAGATGCCACCCTCGCTCGGCTGGGCCGCGGTGCCGCTGCTCTCGCTCTATCTCGCGATCTTCCCGGCAATCGCCGGCGGCCTGGCCAAGGTGCTCGCTCCCAAGGCAAGGCTGGCCGGTTTCGCGCCGATGCTTGGAGCAAGCTGGATTGTCGGCGAATGGCTCAGAAGCTGGGTCTTCACCGGCTATGCCTGGGCGCCGCTGTCGCTGATGCTGGTCGGTCCCTATGGCCGGCCCGGCGCGGCGCTGGCGCTGCCGCTGGCGGGCACTTACGCGCTTTCCGGTCTCCTCGTGGCCTTCGCGGCATGGCTGCTGGCCCTGATGTCCGGACGCCGATGGCTGCCCGCGGCGGCGCTCGCGACGGGGCTTCTCACCGCCATGCTGTGGCCCGCCGCCGCCCCGCGCCAGGGCACGCTGCCCTTCACTCTGGTGCAACCCAATCTGCGCCAGGTCGAGATCAACGATCCCGGCACCTTCGAGGCGCGGTTCGCGCGCATTGCCGCGCTGTCGCGCCCGCGCCGCGAGACGCCGCGACGGCTGATCCTGTGGCCCGAAAGCGCGATTCCCGACTATGTCGAGCCGGGCTATCCGCAGCGCTATTACGACGAGGCGACCGCCGGCCGCGACCCCGCGTTCGCGCGGATGCGGATCGGCGCGGCCGGCGGCGAGGGGGCGATGCTGCTCGCGGGCGCGGTCAATCTTCGCATCGGCGCCAGCGACAATTACCCGGTCGCCACGGGAGCCTATAATTCGATCGTGGCGATCGGCTCCGGCGGCAAGATCGCCGGGCGCTACGACAAGGCGCATCTTGTCCCCTATGGCGAATATCTGCCGATGCGCACGATCCTCGAGCCGTTTGGCCTGTCGCGCCTGGTGGCGGGCACCATCGATTTCATCGCCGGCCCCGGGCCGCGCACCGTCGATCTCGGGCCCTGGGGCCAGGCCGGGATGCAGATCTGCTATGAGATCGTATTCTCGGGCGAGGTCGTCGATCGGCGCGACCGGCCCGACTACATCTTCAACCCTTCGAACGACGGCTGGTTCGGAAGCTGGGGTCCGCCGCAGCATCTCGCCCAGGCGCGGATGCGCGCGATCGAGGAAGGCCTGCCCGTCTTGCGCGCGACCACCACCGGGATCAGCGCCGTCATCGATACGCGTGGCGTGGTGCGCCATCACATCGGCAAGGACCGTGCGGCGCGCATCGACGGGCTGGTCCCGCCCGCCGCGCCGCCCACGCCCTTCGCGCGCCTCGGCCACTGGCTGACCGCGCTCTGGGCGGGCGTGCTGATCGCCGTCTCGCTGGTTGCCAGCCGCACGGCGAGACGCTAAAGAGCGACATATAAAGTTATCTTTATATCGGAATATCCCACATCATGCGCAGCGACTTCCTGTTCACCTCCGAGAGCGTCTCGGAGGGCCATCCCGACAAGGTTTCGGACCAGATTTCGGACGCGATCGTCGATCTGTTCCTCTCGATCGACTCCGAAGCGCGCGTCGCCTGCGAGACACTGACGACGACTCAGCTGGTGGTGCTCGCCGGGGAAATTCGTGGCAAGGGCATCTATGAAAACGGCGAGTGGGCGCCGGGCATTCCGGACCGCGTCGAACAAACCGTTCGCGACACGGTAAAGCACATCGGATACGAACAGAGCGGCTTTCACTGGGAGAGTCTGCGGTTCGAGAACAGGCTGCACGGCCAGTCGGCGCATATCGCGCAAGGGGTGGATGCCAGCGGCAACAAGGACGAGGGCGCCGGCGATCAGGGGATCATGTTCGGCTACGCCTCCGACGAAACGCCCGACCTGATGCCGGCGACGCTCGACTACAGCCACAAGATACTCGAGCGCATGGCAGCCGACCGCAAGGCGGGCGTCGTCGCTTTTCTCGAGCCCGATGCCAAGAGCCAGGTTACGCTGCGCTACCGGAACGAGCAGCCGGTCGAAGCGACCGCCATCGTCGTCTCCACCCAGCACGCCCCGGGTTACTTCTTCCATGACGAAGAGGGGGACGAAGCCAAATACGGCGAATTGCGCGACTATGTGAAGGGCGTGATCGCCGATGTGCTGCCCGCCGGTCTGCTGACGGCGGACACAGTGTATCACATCAACCCCACCGGCCGCTTCGAGATCGGCGGGCCCGACGGCGACGCCGGGCTGACCGGGCGCAAGATCATCGTCGATACCTATGGCGGGGCGGCTCCGCATGGCGGCGGCGCCTTCAGCGGCAAGGATCCCACCAAGGTGGATCGCTCGGCAGCCTATGTCACCCGCTATCTAGCCAAGAACATTGTCGCGGCGGGGCTCGCGCGCCGCTGCACCATTCAGCTTGCCTACGCCATCGGCGTGGCCGAGCCGCTGTCGATCTACGTCGACCTTCACGGCACCGGAAACGGCGTGAGCGAACCGCAGCTCGAGACGATCCTGCCGCAATTGGTGCGTCTGACCCCGCGCGGCATCCGCACACATCTGTCGCTCAACAAGCCCATCTACGGCAAGACCGCCGCCTATGGACACTTCGGGCGCAAGGCGGAGGGCGAGAGCTTTCCCTGGGAGCGCACCGACCTCGCCGCCGATCTGAAGCAGGCGCTCGGGCGCTGACGGGAGGGCGGCGATGACCTCGGCCGCCGTCCCCACCGATCTGCATTCCGAAACGCGCGCGCGGATCGACGCGATGGACGCCGCGCGCGGGCTGTCGGTGTGCGGCATCGTGCTGCTCAACGTCTACAATTTCTCGATGCCGCCGGCGGCCTATTTCAACCCTCTGGCGTATGGGAACAGCGGGCCCGCGACTCTGGCCCTCTGGGCGGCGGAATCGATTTTCGCGCAGGACGCCTTTCGCGCGATCTTCGCGATGCTGTTCGGCGCCGGGGTGGCGATCCAGTTCGAGCGCGGCGGCACGCTGCGCGGTCATTGCGCGCGCATGCTGGTGCTGCTCGTCATCGGCTATGCGCACGCGGTCCTGCTCAACAATGGCGACGTGCTGCGGCTCTACGCGCTGACCGGTCTGCTGTTGCCGCCGCTGCTGCGCCTGTCGCGGCGCGGCCTGCTGGTCGCCGTGGCGGTCCTCGCGGCGCTGCATCTGGGCGCCCTGGGCTGGTTCGCGTGGGGCTGGCTGCGCTATTGGTGGGACGTCGCGCACGGCATGGGGGATCCCGCGGCTCTGGCGATGTGGCAGGGGGAATTCGGCGTCGATCCCGCCGCGATCGAGCGCGGGCTGGCGATGGGGCGCGAGAGCCTGGCCGACCGCATCGCCCGCCGCGCCTTCGCCTGGCAGGGGCCGCTGGTCATCTTGCTCGCCTTCCTGCCGCAGACGCTGGCGGCGATGCTGCTGGGCGTGTGGTGCTGGCGGAGCGGTCTGCTGCGCGGGCGATGGCACAGGAAGCGAGCGCGGCGCTTCGCCATCCGTCTTGGGATCATCGCCTTGCCGCCCATGATCGCCCTGTGCGCGGCGGCCTTCTGGAGCAACTTCGCCGGCCCGGTGGTGGGCACCACCGCGCTGGTCTGGAGCCAGCCCTTCGCCGTCATTCTGGGCCTCGGCTATGTCGCGGCGTTGTTCGCGCTGTGGGGCGCCGAACCCCTCGGAGGCGGACTGGCGGCCCGCCTCGTCGCCGCCGGGCGTCTGTCGCTGACCAATTACATCGGCGCCAGCGTTGTCATGGCCGCGCTGTTCCATTCATGGGGCCTGGGCTGGTTCGGCCTGGTCGGTCGGCTCGAGGCGACGTTGGTCGCGTTGGGCGTAGTCGCGCTGATCCTGCTCGTCTCTCCTTGGTGGGCGGACCGCTTCGGAATGGGCCCTTTCGAGCGGCTGTGGCGCAGCGGCGCGCGGCTTCTGGCCTAACCGTCCTGACCCATGCGGGGGCTGGGCCGGTCGAGCGCCAGCTCGGCTTCGGAGAAGGTGAATGGGCTGCGCACGCCGGGCACCCCGTCGAGCTCGATCCGCATGCCGCGCGCCTGGACCTGAGGGTCGGCGAAGACGCGGTCGATGGCATTGATGGGTCCGGCGGGAATCCCCGCTTCGGCACAGGCGTCGAGGAGACCCGCCTGCGACATCCTGCGTGTCTCGGCGGCGATGATCGCATCGAGCTCGGCGCGGTAGGAGAGGCGCGCCTCATTGGTGGCGAAGCGCGCCTCGCCGAGGAGATCGCCGCGCCCGAGCACGGTCAGCAGCTTGCGGAACAGGCCATCGTTGGCGGGCGCCAGCACCACCTCGCCGTCGGCGGTCGGGAACACGCCATAGGCGCTGACCTGCGCGTGGCCATTGCCCATGCGCGGCGGATTGGCGCCGGTAACGAGGTAGTGCATCGCCTGGCTGGCGAGCAGTCCGACCGAGCAGTCGAGCAGGCTCATGTCGACATGCTGCCCGCGGCCGGTCCGCGCGCGCATCGCCAGCGCCGCCTGGATGCCGATCACGCTGTAAAGCCCGCAGGCGAGGTCGCTGGCGGAAACGCCCATCTTCATCGGCTGCCCGCCGGGCTCGCCGGTCAAGGCCATGAAGCCGCTCATCGCCTGGATCACGAAATCGTAGCCGGCCTCGCGCGCGCGTGGGCCGGTCTGTCCGAAGCCGGTGATCGAACAATAGACGAGGCCGGGATTGGCAGCGGACAGGCTGGCATGGTCGAGCCCGAACCTGGCCAGCGCGCCGGTCTTGAAGTTCTCGATCGCCACATCGGCCTCGGCGGCGAGCCCCTTCACGCGGTCGAGATCTTCGGCGACGCGGAAATCGGCGACGATCCCGCGCTTGCCGCGATTGGTGGAGTGGTAATAGGCAGCGGCCCGCTCTGCCCCAGAACCATCGGCGCGCTCGACCCACGGCGGGCCCCATTGTCGGGTGCCATCGCCCTCGGGGCCCTCGACCTTGATGACATCGGCTCCGAGGTCTGCGAGCACCTGACCGGCCCAGGGCCCCGCCAGCACGCGCGCCAGTTCGAGCACCTTGAGCCCGGCCAGCGGGGCATTGGGATTGCGCGGGGTGGTCAGCCACATGCGGGAGAGCGCTGCGGCAGCGCCGCGCGCCGGTCAAGCATGGGGAGGTCAATCAGCGCCGGTCAGGCGTAGACGGTGGCGTCCTCGTCCGGCCAGGCGGTCGGCCGCGGGTTGCCGCGGTTGAGGAACACCGCCGGAAGCTTCGCCAGTATCAGCGACTTGTGGATCCAGGAATCGCTCCACCGCTCGCGCCAGGTGGGTTTGAGCCGTCGCCCATGAGCGCGCAGCCATGCGTCATAGCGCTTCCAATGCGACGGCTCGTCTCTTTCGACCACTTCGAAGAAGCGCTTCATCGCTTTGTCGGCGACGATATGCGGGTTCCTCGGGAGCGCCTCGACCTGAGCCATGCCGCGCTGCTCGGTGATCACGATCGCCCGGCACAGCCGTTCGAACGCTTCCGCTTTTCTGCCGGGCCTGCCTGCCGAAGAGGTACCGAAGCGAGACGACAGCAACGCGGCGAAGAGGAAACCCCCCGCGAGCGGCCCCGGCGAGCCCTGATCGCGCCACCCTAGGTTTCGTAGCGCGCCGTGGTCTTGGCCGCGATCTCGTCGGCGCGCACGCCCGGCGCGGTTTCGACCAGCCTGAAGGGCGCGGCGTGATCGGGGCGATGGAACACCGCCAGATCGGTGACGATCATATCGACCACGTTCCTGCCGGTCAGCGGCAGCGTGCAGTCCGGGATGAACTTGGGACTGCCGTCCTTGGAAGTGTGCTCCATCACCACGATGATCTTCTTGACCCCGGCGACGAGGTCCATCGCGCCGCCCATGCCCTTGATCATCTTGCCGGGAATCATCCAGTTGGCGATGTCGCCGCCCTCGCTGACCTCCATCGCGCCGAGCACCGTCAAATCGATGTGCCCCCCCCGGATCATCGCGAAGCTGGCCGCGCTGTCGAAATAGGCGCTGTGCGGCAACTCGCCGATGGTCTGCTTGCCGGCGTTGATGAGATCGGCATCCTCCTCGCCGTCGAGCGGGAATGGACCGATCCCGAGCATCCCGTTCTCGCTCTGGAGCGTGACCTGCATGCCCGCCGGAATATGGTTGGCGACCAGCGTCGGGATGCCGATGCCCAGATTGACGTAATAGCCGTCGCGCAGCTCCTTTGCGGCGCGCGCGGCCATCTCGTCGCGGGTCCAGCCGGCCTTCACGGTCGTATCGGTCATCGGGTCGGTCCTTCGTTCTTGGGCTCCCAGCGGGCATCGGGCCGGAACAGCGCGGCGCACCCGCCGAGCATCGCCGCCGCCAGGGCCAGCGCGAGAATCCGGGAGGCGATCATGGCGTTGCTCCTGCTTCGAGTGCGGCCTGGGGGGTGAACGGGCTGGCGAGAAACCACCCCCTCCCGATCATGGCGTCGAGTTCGACCGCCGCATCGGGGTGTTTGAGATAGAGGTAGAGCTCGTCGAAATCGGCGCGTTCGTCGCCCAGCATGGCGATGGGGCAGAACCGCTTGGCGACCGCGTCGCGCAGCGACTGCTTGCGCTCGCCGATATCGCGCATCAGCACCAGCTCGTCCCGGCCGGCGGGATCCAGCCCGCCCCGCACCAGCGCGGCGCGTGCCGCCGCGGCGAAATTCGCGCCGAGCCGGCTGAACCAGACCACGCCGATGCCGCGCTCGCGCAACGCGGCCAGCGCGGCGCCGAGCGCCGGGTCGGCACTGCCCGGCGCCAGCGGATCGAAGGCGCCGCGGCCGGGATCGAGATCGACGAAGACGGCGGCGGGCAAGGCTCCGCACTCGGCGCGCCTGGGCCGCAGCTCGCTGGCCGCGGGAAGGATCGCGCTCGCCCGCTTGGCCGTTCCGGCGCGAATCTCGGCCTCGCCGAGCGCGTAGCTCCGGAACGCCGCGATCGAAGGATTGCCGGGCCGAGCGGGGGAATCGGGCGCGGGCAAGGCGGCCAGCGAGGTTCGCATGACCTCGAGATCGCTTCGCGCGGAAGCGGTGGCCGCCGATGGCGCCGCCGCGCGCGGCACATCGCGCCCGGTCTGCGTCCTCACCACCGCTGCCCCGGCAACGAGCGGCACCACCGCGGCAACACAGCCGGAGGTCAATGGGAGCAGGCTCGCCAATGCGAGAGCCGCCGCCCGCCTCACGCCGGTTCGCGCTCCCGCACGGTGCGGAATTCGATCTTCTTGTCGTAAGGCGCGCCGACGATCATCCGCTGAACGTAGACGCCGGGCAAATGCACGCAGTCGGGATCGAGGCTGCCGGCCGGGACCAGTTCCTCGACCTCGACCACGCAGACCTTTCCGCAGGTCGCGGCGGGCAGGTTGAAGTTGCGCGCGGTCTTGCGGAACACCAGATTGCCGGTCTCGTCGGCTTTCCACGCCTTGATCACCGCGAGGTCGGCGAAGATGCCGCGTTCGAGAATGTACTCCTCGCCATCGAATTCCTTGACTTCCTTGCCCTCGGCCACCGCGGTGCCGACACCGGTCCTGGTGTAAAAGCCGGGGATACCCGCTCCGCCCGCGCGCATGCGCTCGGCCAGCGTGCCCTGGGGGCAGAACTCGACCTCGAGCTCGCCGGCGAGGAATTGCCGCTCGAACTCCTTGTTCTCGCCGACGTAGCTGGAGATCATCTTCTTCACCTGACGCGTGCGCAGCAGCTTGCCGATGCCCTCGTTGTCGATTCCGGCATTGTTGGAGCAGAAGGTGAGATCCCCGACCCCCGAATCGCGGATCGCATCGAGCAGGCGTTCGGGAATGCCGCACAGGCCGAACCCTCCGCTGGCGATAATCATCCCATCCTCGAGCACGTCATCGAGCGCGGCTGCGGCGTCGGGGTAGAGCTTTTCCATGATCTCTCCTTGCGAGGTCCCACTAATCCTTCACTTCCCGGCTGTCACCCCATGCGAGGCTCGATGGCTGTCTATGCTGCACCGCACCGCATACGATTGCATAGGCCTTCCACGTCTGGGCCCGCGAAAAGTTGGCGCTATTATTACGTTGTTTTGTAATTATTTACCTTGCTAATTGCATTTCATGCAACCTCGGATGTGTTTTGTGCACTTGCACAGAAGCGGGCCCGCCGGCATATCTCTCCCTGCCTTTCAGGCATCCTCTCCCAAGACTTTCAAGCCCGGTCGGCTTTGCTGACCGGGCTTTTTTCATGTCCCCTCGCCGCGGGCCGGGCGGAGCGTTTTGCCGCCTCGCTCATTTGACGAGCGGGCCGCGAGACCCCATCTCCCGCCGCGCCCGAACAGAACAGGAGAGCGGCCGATGCCCGATGCGCAGGCGGCGGTAGCGGACAAGACGATCAAGCTGCAGGTCGCGGCGGCACGGCAGGAGGAAAGCGGACAAGGCATCGCCAGGTTGCCGCGCAGCGCCTTCCAGGCGCTCGGCGTGACCGAGGGCGATGTGCTCGAGATCACCGGGAAGCGCGCCACCGCGGCGATCGCCATGCCGGCTTACGAGGAGGACCAGACGCTCAAGGTGGTGCGCCTCGACGGGCTCCAGCGCGGCAATGCCGAAGTCGGCTCCGGCGAGCATGTCACCATCGCCGCCGCGCAATCGCGCCCCGCCACCCGCGTCGTTTTCGCCCCGGCGGTGCGCGAAATGCGGTTGCAGGGTCCCGCGCAGGCGCTGAAGCGCAATTTCTTCCGCAAGCCGCTGGTCGCCGGCGATCTGGTCGCCACCACCGGGCAGCAGCCGGTGCAGAACATGCCGCCGCAGGTGCGCGGCCTGTTCAACGCCCCCGCCTATGCGCTGACGCAGATCCGCCTCACCGTGGTTTCGACCAGCCCCAAGGGCATCGTCCACATCGACGAAAACACCGAGGTCGAGCTGCGCGCCGAGTTCGAGGAGCCGGGCGGCGGCCGCGCGGTGGTGAATTACGACGATGTCGGCGGCATGGGCGACACCATCCAGCAGCTGCGCGAGATGGTCGAGCTGCCGCTGCGTTACCCCGAGCTGTTCACCCGCCTGGGCGTCGATCCGCCCCGCGGGGTGCTGCTTCACGGCCCGCCGGGAACCGGCAAGACCAGGCTGGCGCAGGCGGTCGCCAACGAGAGCGACGCCAGCTTCTTCACCATCAACGGTCCCGAGATCATGGGCTCGGGCTATGGCGAGAGCGAGAAGCGCCTGCGCGAACTGTTCGAGGAAGCGGCCCGCAGCGCGCCGGCGATCGTATTCATCGACGAGATCGATTCGATCGCCCCCAAGCGCGACCGCGTACCCGGCGAGGCCGAAAAGCGCCTCGTCGCCCAGCTGCTGACCCTGATGGACGGGCTCGAAGCGCGCTCGAACCTCGTCGTCATCGCCGCCACCAACCGGCCCGATGCCATCGACGAGGCGCTGCGGCGCCCCGGCCGCTTCGACCGCGAGATCGTGATCGGCGTGCCCGACGAGAACGGGCGGCGCGAGATCCTGGGCATCCACACCCGCGGCATGCCGCTGGGCGACAAGGTCGATCTCGACGAGCTGGCGCGCACCACCCACGGCTTCGTCGGCGCCGATATCGCCGCGCTCGCGCGCGAGGCCGCGATCGAGGCGGTGCGCCGGATCATGCCGAAGATCGATCTCGACGAGCGCACCATTCCGCAGGAAGTGCTCGACGAACTCTATGTCGGCCGGGAGGACTTTCTCGCCGCATTGAAGCGCACCCAGCCCTCGGCAATGCGCGAGGTGATGGTGCAGGTGCCCAATGTCCGGTGGGAGGACATCGGCGGCATCGCCAAGGCGATCGAGACGCTCAAGGAAGGCATCGAGCTGCCGCTCAGGCATCCCGACGCCTTCCATCGCCTGGGCATCCGTCCGGCCAAGGGGTTCCTGCTCTACGGCCCGCCCGGCACCGGCAAGACCCTGCTGGCCAAGGCGGTCGCCCGCGAGGCGGAGGCGAACTTCATCTCGATGAAGAGCTCCGACCTGCTGAGCAAATGGTACGGCGAGAGCGAGCAGCAGATCGCCCGCCTGTTCCAGCGCGCCCGCGCGGTCGCGCCGTGCATCCTGTTCATCGACGAGATCGACAGCCTGGTCCCGGCGCGCGGCAGCGGCCAGGGCGAGCCCGAGGTGACGGGCCGTGTGGTCAACACCATCCTCGCCGAAATGGACGGGCTCGAGGAACTGGGCTCGGTGGTGGTGATCGGCGCCACCAACCGGCCGACGCTGGTCGATCCGGCGATCTTGCGGCCGGGCCGGTTCGACGAGCTGGTCTATGTCGGCACCCCGGACCAGGAGGGGCGCGAGCGCATCCTCGGTATCCACACCAAGGCGATGCCGCTGGCGGCGGATGTCAGTCTCGCCGATGTCGCGTCGAAGACCGAGCGCTTCACCGGCGCCGACCTGGAAGACGTGGTGCGCCGCGCCGGCCTCAACGCGCTCCACCGCGCGGGGGGCGATGTCGCCGAGGTCGCCAGGGCCGATTTCGACGAGGCGCTCGACGATTCGCGCGCCACGGTCACGCCGCAGATGGAGGAGGAATACGAGAAGATGCGCGGCGAGCTCAAGAAGCGCGCCGCCGCGGTCAACCCGATCGGCTTTCTGACCGAGGCGATGCTGACCTCGACCCGCCCCGCCAAGCACAGCGGCGAGGCGAAGACCTGAAACCGCCCGATCAGAACGGAATATCGTCGTCGAGGTCGTCGTAATTCGAGCCGCTGCCCGTGCCGGAGCCGCCGCCCGAGCCGCCGCCCGAGCCGCCGCTCTGGCGCCAATTGTCGCCGCCGCCCGATTCCTGGCTCGCGCCCGGCTGCCAGCCGCCCGCGCGCTGGCCGCCGCCGCCGCCTTGCGCGCCGTCGAGCATGGTCAGCGTGCCGTTGAGGCCGCGCAGCACCACCTCGGTCGAATAGCGGTCCTGCCCATTCTGGTCCTGCCATTTGCGGGTCTGGAGCGAGCCCTCGATGAAGACCTTGCTGCCCTTCTTGAGATAACGTTCGACCACCCCGATCAGCCCTTCGGAGAAGATCGCCACGGTATGCCACTCGGTGCGCTCCTGCCGCTCGCCGGTGTTGCGGTCCTTCCAGGTTTCGCTGGTGGCGATGCGCAGATTGGCGACCTTGCCGCCGTTCTGGAAGCTGCGGATTTCCGGATCCGCGCCCAGATTGCCGATCAGCATGACCTTGTTGAGGCTTCCCGCCATTCTTCGCGCTCCTGCAACTCGAGCGCGAGCGCGCTCTCGTATGTGATTCCCGCCGCGATGTAGGACGGCCTTGGCAGGTTTGCCACATGAAGACGGGCGGTTTCCACCCATTCGTCTCGTGCCGATGATGCGACGGACCCATGCCTTTTCCGGCCGATCCTTGTTGCGAACGAGTCGCATTTCCCTTGCTTGACCAAAGGCGGTCGTCTAGCGCGCGCTCGTGACTGCCGAGAAATACTCATGACCCGACTTTTGACGTACCTACTTGCCGTGCTTGTGCTCATGACTGCCGGCATCGCCAAGGCCGCGACTCAACAGCAGACTGTCGAAACCACCTGGCGCCTGCTCGACTACGTTGCCGTGGACTATGCGGGCGCTGTGAAGGGCGGCCGGGTGATCAGCGACGTCGAGTTCGCGGAGATGCGGGAATTCTCCGAGACGGCTCGCCGGAACATGGCGACGCTGGCCGCAAAGCCGGCCAAAGCTGCGTTGCTTGACCGGGCAGGCACACTCAGCCTCGCGGTCCAGGCGAAGCGATCCCCGGACGAGGTTGCCCGGCTGGCCCGTGCTCTGGCGGCCAGCCTGGTGGAGGCGTACCCCGTGCCGTTGGCTCCCCGGGAAATTCCGGACCTGGCCCGCGGAGCGGCGCTCTATCAGGAGCGATGCGCCAGCTGCCACGGTGCGACCGGCATGGGAGATGGGCCGGCCGCGAGCGGTCTCGATCCCGCGCCTGTCGATTTCACCGCTCGCGAACGCGCCAGGCAGAGAAGCATTTTCGCTTTGGAACAGGTGATTGCCCAAGGCCTGGACGGCACAGCTATGACCAGCTTCAGGGACATGTCGTCCGAGGACCGCTGGGCGCTTGCCTTCCACGCCGGCGGCTTTGCTTATCCCGCGCCGTTGATCGCCGAAGGCAAGCGCCTGTGGCAATCCGAGCCCGGGCTGGCACGAAAAATTCCCGATTTGAAAACGCTCGTTTCACTTACCCCGCAAGCACTCGCGAGCGAGATCGGCGAAGAGAAGGCAGCCGCCGTCACCGCATATCTGCGATCCTCGCCGCAAGTTCCGGGGCAAGGCGGCGCGAGGACCTTGACCGTCGCCCGGGCACGTCTGGTCCAGAGCGTCGCGGCCTACCGGGATGGCAGTGCCGAACAAGCCGAGCGCCTTGCCCTGTCGGCTTATCTCGACGGGTTCGAGCAGCTCGAGCCCCTTCTCGGCGCGCGCGACAGACCGCTCGTGCGAAAGATCGAACGCGCGATGGCGGGGTTGCGGGTTGCCATCACCCAGCGCAAGACGATTCAAGAGGTCGAGGCGGAGGCGACGACGCTGACGGGATTGTTCGACGAAGCCGAGCGAACGCTCGCCGAGCCAGCCAGCGGTGGAATCTCCACATTTCTAAGCGCGCTTACCATCCTCTTGCGCGAGGGAGTCGAGGCCCTGCTCGTTGTGGTCGCAATGCTGACGTTCCTGCGCAAGAGCGACCGCGAGGATGCCCTTCCGTATGTCCACGGCGGCTGGATCGCAGCTTTGCTTGCGGGAGTGCTGACATGGGTCGTCACGACGCGATTTCTCGCCATCAGTGGGGCGAGCCGCGAGTTGACCGAAGGGTTTGGGGGCATTCTCGCGGCGATTGTCCTGGTTTCGGTAGGAATCTGGATGCACGGGAAATCGCAGGCCGATGCCTGGCAGCTCTACATCCGCCAGAGGATGAGCAAGGCCCTGACGAAGGGGTCCGCTTGGTTTCTGTTCGGACTGGCGTTCCTCGTCGTCTATCGCGAGGCGTTCGAAACCATCCTGTTCTATGCGGCCATGTGGTCGGAGGGGGCAAAATTGGAGTTGCTGGCCGGCGCTTCGGCCGGCGCCGCGTTGCTCTGTGCGATTGCGTGGGCGATGATCCGGTTTTCTTTGCGGCTCCCGATCGCTCAGTTCTTTCGCTACAGTTCAATTCTCATCGCGCTGTTGGCGGTGGTCCTCGCCGGAAAGGGAATCGCAGCGCTTCAGGAAGCTGGCTTCCTGAGTGTCACACCCGTCGATGGCATACCTCGAATTGACTTTCTCGGCCTCTATCCGACCGCGCAAGTCCTTGGAGTGCAATTGCTGGTCGCGCTCACAATGTTCGTCGGCTTTCGAATGAACGCACAAGCGGGCCGGGAAATCCGCGCTACTTCGCCGGATACCTGAGCCGGCCGAGGAAGCGCACCGGCGAAAACCGTTCTCCCCTCGGCCGCAGCCATTTGCGCTTCAGGGTCTCGAAGCGCATCACGCCCTCGATCCGGCGGTCGAGGAAGGCGCGGGTCTCGGCCTTGCTCTCGCTCTCGTCGCCAACGAACACCGCCAGCGTCGCGGCGTAGAGCGAGGCAAGGATCGCGCGCTTCGAGTAATGGTTCCAATCGGTCGCGGTGTCGCCCGCGAGCCGCCACATGACGTCGGCGCTGTGCCAGCCGGTCCTGATCGCGGCGGCGGCGTTCCGCGGCATCGCCATCACCGCCAGCGCGCGGCGCAGCGCCTCCTCGCGCCCCGCCACCGCGTCGAGCCGGAATTGCACGAGGCTGCGGATCCGTTCGCGGATCTTCATCGCCGCGAGCGTCTCGCGCGGCAGCGCCGCCGCCATGGCGCGGTCGATGGTCTCGATCCAGGCGCCGATCATGCCCATCGCGCCATCCTTGAAGGCCAGCCGCGCGATGTCGAGGTCAGCTCCGCCCGCGCGCGCCGCCTCGGCCAACGCGGCATCGCTCCAGCCGTCGAAAATCGCGGCGTCGGCGATGTGCGGGGCGAGGTGCAGCCGCAGCTCGTCGAGCGTCATCACCGCCGGATCGACCGGCCCAGCAGGCTCGCCGGCGGTGCCGCCAGTGGTCACGCTCCGGGCCCGTAGGACTTGGCGGCGCGCGCCTTGCGCTCCTCGCGCGCCTTGTCGAGTTCGAGCAGGATCGGATTCTGCGCGCCGAGCAGCAGCGCGTAATCGCGCGCGCTGCGACCCGAATTGTCGCTGCGCTCGGCATTGGCCCCGGCCTTGAGCAGTGCCCGCACCAGCGCCGGATCGCGGCGATGCACCGCCGCGATCAGCGGCGTTTCGCCGGCGGAATCGGTCTGATCGACCGCAGCCCCCTTGGCGACGAGAATCTCCACTCCCTCGCTCCAGCCCAGGTTCGACGCCAGCTGCAGCGCCGTCGTGCCGTTACGATCCGCGAGGTTGGGATTGGCGCCCCTGCCCAGAAGAAAGCGCAGCCAGGTCGAATCGCGGCGCTGCACCACCAGGTGAAGCGCGCTCTCGCCGCTGGCAATGTCGCGCGCGTTCACCACCGTGCTGCCCGGCTTGTCGAGCGCGGCGGTGGCCTTGGTGCCGTCGCGCTCCTTGACCGCCTTCAGAAACTCGTAGCCTTCGGACATCCTCTGAGCCGCCGCGGGCGCCGCCAGCGCCATCGCGGCAGCCGCCGCACCGATCGCTCCGATCACTTTGAAACGACGCATCGACCTTGTCCGTCCTGCCCAATTTGTGCGCAGCGGCGCACCCGGCCGCCCTTGCGAAGCGCCGGTTAGCAGACCATGAACCGCGATGCCATGCCCTGCCGTCTGCTCACCGTCCTGCCGCCCCTGCTTCTCGCCGCCTGCCAGCCCGCAGCGCCCTCGCCGCAGGGTCCTTCGCCCGACGGCGTCGATCTGCGCGGGGCGGCGATCGGCGGGCCATTCGAGTTGGTCGACAAGACCGGCAAGACGGTGCGCTGGAGCGATTTCGCGGGCAAGTACCGGGTGGTCTATTTCGGCTATGCCTATTGCCCCGACATCTGCCCGACCGACGTCCAGCGCATGACGCAGAGCCTGCGGCTGTTCGCGCGCGCGAACCCGGCGGCGGCGAAGCGCGTCCAGCCGATCTTCATCACCGTCGATCCGGACCGCGACACGCCCGCCAAGGTGGGCGAGTTCGCCGCCGCGTTCTCGCCCGACCTGATCGGACTGACCGGCACCCCCGCGCAGGTCGAGGCGGCGAAGGCGGCCTTCAAGGTCTATTCCAGCAAGGGCGAGGCGCAGCCGGGCGGCGGCTATCTCGTCAACCACTCCAACCTCACCTATTTGTTCGATCCCGACGGCAAGCCGCTCGGCACGCTGCCCACCGACAAGGGGCCGCAGGCGGTCGCGGCGGAACTGGAAAGATGGCTGCGCTGAGAGACCGCTTCTGGGAGCTGCCGCTCGCCGAGCTGTCACAGGGGGAATGGGAGGCGCTGTGCGACGGCTGCGGGCGCTGCTGCCTGCACAAGGTGGAGGACGAGGACAGCGGCGAGATCGCCGAAACCAACGTCGCCTGCTCGTTGCTCGACACCACGACCGCGCGCTGCCGCGACTATGCCAACCGCAAGGCCTTCGTGCCCGATTGCCTCCGCCTCACGCTCAAGATCGTCGACAGCGTGGACTGGCTGCCCTCGACCTGCGCCTACCGCCGCCGCGCCGCGAACCGGCCGCTGCCCGCCTGGCACTACCTGCTGACCGGCGACCGCGAGGGCGTGGTCCGCGCCGGGGTATCGGTCGCGGGGCGGGTGGTGAGCGAGGACGTCGCCGGGCCGCTCGAGCACCATATCGTCGAATGGCCCGACCCAGACCGGACCGGGGCCGAGCGAACCGTCGCCGGCAATCGCGCATGATCGAATGGCTGAACGCCGACCGGCGGCCGCCCGCGATCGAGCTCGCCGGCCGCGTGCTGCCGATCGAGCTCAACCGCCATGCCCGCGCCCGGCGCCTGACCCTGCGGCTCGCGCCCGACGGCAGCGCGGTGAAGATCACGCTGCCGCGCTGGTGCCGCAGCCAGGACGCCATCGCCTTCGCGCAGGTTCGCAAGCCCTGGCTCGAGGCGCAGCTGGCGAAGGTTCCCGCGGCGGCCGACCCGGTGGTGCGCGGCACGCTGCGCTATCGAGGCGAGGAGCTGGCGATCGACTGGCAAGCGGGGGCGCCGCGGCGGGCGGCATTGGCCGAGGGCCGGCTGACGCTGGGCGGGCCGCGCGAGACGATGGCGCTGCGGCTGCGGCGCTGGCTCGAGACCGCGGGGCAGCGGCTGCTGGCGGAAGACCTCGCGCAGTATTGCCGGGCGGCGGGCGTGCCCGTGCCGCAGCTGCGCCTCACCCGCGCCGGGCGGCGCTGGGGGAGCTGCTCGACCAGCGGCGTGGTGCGCGTCAACTGGCGGCTGGCGATGGCGCCCGACTTCGTGCGCCGCTCGGTGGTGGCGCACGAGGTCGCGCATCTGGTCCACTTCGACCACAGCCCGGCCTTCCACGCGCTGCTGGGCGATCTGTTCGAAGGCGAAATCGCCGAGGCCGACCGCTGGCTCAAGGCCCACGGCCGTGCGCTCTACGCCGATTTCGGCTAAGGATTTGGTTCACACGAAGACACGAAGACGTCGCCCTTGCGGCGAAGCCGCTCATCATCTCTGACAGAAGCACTTCACGGACGAATGCCTGCGGCGCGCGCTGCCACCTTCGTGTCTTCGTGTGAACAAAAATTGTCGGGAGCCAGCCATTGGCGGGAGAGACTGGCGCACGCCCGAACTAGACCCTATCTTGCGCCCATGCGCTTAACCTCGCGTTTCAATCCCGCCGGCGGCATCGCGGATTTCTGGACCGAGATCCGCCGCCCCACGCCCTATCGCTGGCCCATACTCGGGCTCTCGCTGCTGTGCAGTTTCGGCCTCTTGTACTGGGTGATGCGGGAGAGCGTGCTGGTGCCGCCCGCGCCGCCCAAGGTCAGCTTCATCTCGACCTTCGAGGCCGGACGCAGCGATGCCCAAATCCTTGCCTCCAACCTGGAGAACCAGAGGCGCAAGGAGCGGCGCGAGGCCGAGCAGGCCAGGCGCGAGGCGGAGGTCAAGGCGGCCTATCGCGCGCTCGGTCGCGCCACCGGGCTCGACGTCGATGCGATGGAGCGCAAGATCGCGCAAGACCAGGCCGCCGCCGAAGCTGCCGCCAATGCCGACAGGGCGAGCGTGCCGGTTGCAGCACCAGCGCACTGATTCGGACTGGCTCGACGCGGCGGCGCGGCTGGCGCTGCGCGCGCGCCCGCTGAGCCGGCCCAACCCCGCCGTCGGCGCGATCCTGGTCAGGGACGGCGTGGTCGCGGGGCGCGGCTGGACCCGGCCCGGCGGTCGCCCGCATGCCGAGGCGATAGCGCTCGATGCCGCGGGCTATCGCGCTAGAGGCGCAACCGCTTACGTAACGCTCGAGCCCTGCGCGCATCGCTCGAAGCGCGGCGCTGCCTGCGCCGACCGGCTGATCGAGTCCGGAGTCGCCCGCGTCGTCACGGGCGTGCTCGATCCCGATCCCCGGACCGCCGAGCGCGGTCTCGAGCGGCTGCGCGCGGCGGGCGTCGAGGCAGTCTGCGCCGATCATCCCGCCAGCCGCCGCAGCCTCGCGGGTTACCTGACCCGCGCCGGGCGGGGCCGACCGCATGTCACCCTCAAGCTGGCGCTGACTTCCGACGGGGCACTCACGCTGCCTGAAGGCGGCAGCCGCTGGATCACCGGCCAGGCCGCGCGCGCGCATGTGCACAGCCGGCGCGCGCTGGCCGATGCGATCCTGGTCGGCGGCGGCACCTGGCGCGCCGACGCGCCGCGACTGGACGTGCGCTTGCCTGGGCTGGAGGACCGCGGCCCGGAACGCTGGGTGCTGACCGCGCACCGGGTCGAAGGGGCGAGGACCATCGCCGCGCCGGAACAAATCGCCGGGATGGAGGGCGTGCAATACCTCTATGTCGAAGGCGGCGCGCCGACCGCCGGCGCCTTCCTTGCCGCCGACCTCGTGGACCGGCTCGAGCTCTACCGCGCGCCCATCGTGGCGGGTGGCGGGCGGAGCGCCGTCGCGGACATCGGCCTCGCCGATCTCGCCGCGGCGCATGGGCGGTGGAAGCTGGCCGAACGCCGCCAGCTTGGCAGCGACACATTCGAGGCTTACGAGCGCGTCCCATGTTCACCGGGATAGTCACCGCCATCGGCACCGTCGTGAGCGTCGAGCGGCGCGGCGATCTGCATCTGCGCATCGCCTGTCCCTGGGATCCGGAAAGGATCGCCATCGGCGCCTCGATCGCCTGTTCGGGCGTGTGCCTGACCGTGGTCGAAACGGGCGTCCATCGACAGGCGCAGGATGCGCGGTCGCAAGGATGGTTCGCGGTCGATGTCTCGGGCGAGACCGTCGGCCGCACCGTTCATGGGCTGTGGGACCAAGGCCGCCGCCTCAATCTCGAGCCGGCGCTCAGGCTCGGCGACGAGCTCGGCGGGCATCTCGTCACCGGCCATGTCGATGCCGTGGGCGAGGTGACGAGCCGCTCCGAGGACGGCGGCTCGAGCCGGCTGGCGATCCGCGCGCCCGCCGCGATCGCCCCCTTCATCGCCGCCAAGGGTTCGATCGCGCTCGACGGCGTGTCGCTGACGGTCAACACCGTGTCCGACGAGGCCGACGGGAGCGCCGTGTTCGGGCTCAACATCATTCCCCACACCGCGGATGTGACCACGCTCGGCGCGCTGGCCGAGGGCGATGCGGTCAATCTCGAGATCGACGTGCTGGCGCGCTATCTCCAGCGCATGGAGAGCCTGCGCCGCTGAGCGGACCGCGGGCGAAGCCGGCGCGGTCGATTTCGAAGATCACATGGTCGAGCGGCCTGCCCGCGCGCATCTTCACGCGCCGCTCGCCGGTCAGATGGCCGCCGATCTTCTCCATCGCGCGCCGCGAGACGACATTGTCCTCGCCGACGACGAACACCGCGCGCTCCACGCTCGCCAGCGCATGGGCGAGCATCAGCCGCTTCATCTCGGCGTTGTAGCCGCCGCCCCAGTGATCGCGCGCCAGGAAGGTCCAGCCGATCTCGACCGAGCCGCCATGCCCCGATGCGTTCGCCGGCTCATATTCCTGGAACCGCGACGAGCCGATCACCCTTCCGGTGCTCTTTTCGATCGCCGCGAGCGCGCCGCCCTGCGCCAGCGCATCGGCGAAGAATTCGCGAAACACCGGCTCCCGCCAGCGGTCGTTGGCCGGATGGACGGCCCACAGCTCGCGGTCCGACGCGATGGTCCACAGCGCGCCCCAGTCGTCCGGCCGCAGCGGACGTAGTAACAGCCGCTCGTCCTCGAGCGTGGGCTGCCGGTCCATCAGCCCCCGGTCACCTCGGCGAGCGCGGCGATGAACCGCGGCGTGTTCGCCTCGGTCAGCCCGGCGACATTGATCCGGCCCGAGCCCGCCATATAGGCGCCGTGGTCGCGCCGCAGCGCCTCGATCCGGTCCTTGCCCAGCGGCAGCATGGCGAACAGCCCGTGGCCCTGGCCGATCGCGGCGAGGTTCAGGCCGGGCACGGCCTTGTCCGCCGCCGCCAGCCGTTCGCGCACGCCGCGCATCCGTGCGCGCATGCCGGTGAGTTCGTCCTGCCATTGCGCGGTCAGTTCGGCGTCTTCCAGCACCAGCCGCACCGCCGCCGCGCCGTGATCGGGCGGCATCGACCAGGCCGCACGGGCGAGCGCGTTGGCGTTCGAGGCGATGGTATCGAGCTGGCCGGGCTCGGCGGCCATGAAATAGAGCGCGCCGACGCGGTCGCGATAGAGCCCGAAGTTCTTGTCGCAGCTATAGGCCACCAACGCCTGCGGAACCGCCGCGAGTACGCCGCGCATCCCCGCGGCATCCTCCTCCATCCCGCTCCCGAGGCCGTGATAGGCGAGGTCGAGGATCGGCAGCGCCGGGCTCGCGGCCAGCGCGGCGGCGATCGCCCGCCATTGCGCGGGGGTGTAGTCGATGCCGGTGGGATTGTGGCAGCAGCCGTGCAGCAGCACCCCGTCGCGCGCGCCCGCCGAGCGGATCGCCGCCAGCACGGCATCGAGGTTCGCCGCGCCATCGGGCGTGGCGTGATCGAAGGGCGCGGTTTCGAGCCCGAGATCGTCGAAGATCTGCTTGTGGTTGGGCCAGCTCGGCACCCCCATGTGCACCCGCTTCGCGCCGCCGCGCGCGGCCAGCGCCGCCGCCAGCCGCACCGCGCCGGTGCCGCCCGGCGTCTGCATGCCCTGGATGCGGCCGGCCGCCTCGCTATCGCTGCCGAAAATCCACGGCATCAGCGCGGCGACGAAGCCAATGTCGCCCTCGGGCCCGAGATAGGCCTTGCTGTCCTGGCTATCGACCAGCCGGCGTTCCGCCGCCTTGATCGCGGCGAACACCGGCGTCGCCCCGCTGTCGGTGCGATAGACGCCCACGCCGAGGTCGATCTTGTCCGCGCGGGGATCCGAATCGTGGGCTTTGATGAGCGCGAGCAGCGCGTCGGCGGGCTGGGGGGCGAGTGTCTCGAGCATCGCCGCGCCCCTTGCCGCGAGAGGGGTGGGGCCGCAACCGGAATCGGTTGGGGGGAATTCCGCCGCGGCCCCAGCCAGACCTCAGGTTATTGTTATCGACCCGAAGGGCTGGCTTTCACTTTCAGAACGGTAACCAGTTCTGTTTCTTCGAAAACTTCATGTATCCGGCGTTGACTCCGAGACGCAGGCCGGCGCCCACGCGGATCGGGATCAGCACCACGTCGCCCCAGCGCATGTAGCTCGCGTTGAGTCCGCCGATGGCGTAGGCCTGCCCTTCGCCTGCCGGAAAGCGCTTGTAAAGGTCTTCGGTGTCGTAAAGATTGTAGACAAGCACGAAGGTGCTGCCCGCGCTCGCGCCGGCGTCGAAGCCGACCGAGGGCCCGGTCCAGTAGACCGGCTTCTGCCCTTCGACCTTGTGGTGCAGCGTGCCCGAGCCGTAGCGCAGCCCGACGACGAAGGCCCCGCCCGCCTCGCGGCCGACGATATAGGCGTTGGGCTGGCCCTGATCCTTGAGGGTCTTGCGGATCATCTCGGCGACGCCCTTGGCGCCCTTGCCGAAGACGCCCTCGGCGGCGCCGATGAGGTCGTCCTCGCGATAGGTCTGGGTGGTGTCGGCCGCGGCAGCGGGCACCGGCGCGCCGGGCGCGGCGACGGTTTCGGCGGGTGCCGGCGCGACTTCCCGCGGCGGAACATCCCGCGGCGCGGCCTCCGGCGGCGCGGGGGCGGGCTGCTCGAGATCGCCGTCGATCGGCGCGTTGTAGGCGCTGTCGGGATCGACCGTCTGGACCTGCGCGGCGAGCGGAGCGGCGGCGACACCGCAGACAGCAAGCGCCGCGGCGAGCGGCGCGAACAGGCGTGATAGTGGGATGGTCATCGGTTCGGCCCCTCCCGAGGGCGGCGAAGTCTGGTGGCGATAGAGCGCGCGGTTTGATCGCCCGGCAATGAGTGCGCGATGAACCGAATCGGATTTGCGGCGAGGCGAGTCCGCTGCCGCTCCCCGAAATGTCCCCCGCGAGGCCCCTTGAAGCGGTAAAATCCCCCGTCTATAGGCCCGCGCTCCGAGAAGGAGCCGCCAGCCGGAGACGTGGGTGAGTGGCTGAAACCAGTTCCCTGCTAAGGAACCGTACCCTATCCGGGTACCGAGGGTTCGAATCCCTCCGTCTCCGCCACCTTTGCCTGAAAACATTGGCATTTTCTGCCTTTGGTGATCTGGTTCCCATAATCGCTCCCCGATAGCGTTGGCGCTTGATGCGAACGCCGGTGGCTTAATCAGAACAGAGGTGCGCCCATAGAGGACGCTGCCGCCAATCATCAGGGAAGCCCATTGCGGCAAAATCGCCCGTCGGATTTTCCGCGATCAAACACGTCAGGCGGCGTGGCCAGTCGGATTCAGGAGATATGGTTCCCATCGAGTGCAACAGCATTGAGAGCGTGTTGTAGAGCTTGCGGTCGGCCTCAGGGACAATCGTATCTGCAATGCCAGCCGGATTTTGTGCGATTGGGAAGGTGACGGTAAAGCGCCGGTTCCAGAGGCGGCTATGGTGCGCGCAAATGTTTCGCACCGTCGCAAGGTGATGCATAAAGCCCTGGAAAACTCGGTCATCAAAGCCAGCTTTGCGCGCGATTGCCTTGCGGTCAGCACGTCCTCCCAAAGCCGAGAAGAATTTGGACAGCAGACCGAAAGACATAAATTCGGCTGCCATCCAGACAGGCGGCAATGGAGGATTGTTGTAAGTGCGCTTGTAATGATCGACGAACACGTCATGCGAGCGATCAAATTCGGACTGTAGCTGCGTAAGGTTGGCCTGAAAGCGATCGGTGCGTGGATATAGCGCCGCATTGAGGTAACCGTGTGGTCCATAGACCATTGCCATCTGGTGCGCCCATGCACCACGCGCCGCGACCTCTATTCGCTCCAACGCGTCCATAAGCAGCAGCCGGAGACGGCGATCAAATTCATAGAGGGAAAGCACCGCTTCGAGCGTCGTGCCTTCCTTGAATATATGATTGCCGGATTCGGGTTCGGCTTCGTAGTAGAGCCAGTAAGCCCGCAGCCGATAGTAGCTGATATGGCTGAGCGCCCAGGTTGCTTGCTGCGCATTCTCGATCACCATCCCGCGCTCTTGGAGCAGGGCGATTTGGTCGGGAATTGACTTGGATGGCTTATTGAAATGGCGCATCATTCACTTATGCGCGAGCCAAGCCCAAAAACAAAGTAGCCCGCCATGGTGCGCATCGTTGAGAGGCGTGGCGGGCTTTGTTGCGCGCTATATATCCACCGTTTCCCAACAAATCAATAACGGCTTGTTTCGCTTCGTCGCATCCCACCGGATATTTGGCCCATATGCCGCGATCTAAATCAGAACGGCAAGCCAGGCGACATTTGGAAGCTAGGAACAGGCACACACCGAACGCGACGGATCGCGGCTGGAAATGGCGGAAAGCTGCGCCTTTCGAGAGGTGGCAGCTTCTCAATCAAATCTGACTGGCAATTCGGGATCGATTGAAAGGGCGGGTTTCCGCGCGCTTGGCGCAAATCAGTTTCGGGTCTCGGTCACACCGTTCACAGAGGGCCGCGAATAACCGCGACCTTAATGGCAGCGGCTATGATCGCTCCCACCACAACCCCAATGCCGATGCGCCAGTCACTGTTTTCCAGCCTCATGCAGTCCGGCACCATTTCGTCGTCAATCCATGCTTTGCGATAGCTGTGCCGCAGCCAAAAATAGATCGCTAGCGCGCCTGGCAAGGGAATGAAGGGCGCGAGCCAAGGCGAGATGAATCCGCCGCTGCCAAAAATGAAAATCAAAGCGGCACCAGCATAGGAAGCTGCGACGGTCCAGAGCGCCCGCCTATCCGGTTGTTCCTTCAATGCGAGGATTCTGCCGCACACCCAAACGAATGGCGTCAAGACGACGAATCCCATTCCGACTAGCAGCAACAGAATTTGCGCGATCTCGACCGGCTGGCCGTCGCGGAAAAGTTCACCCCACATCCGCAATCCCCCTCGGCACAAGTTCTTATCGCAGCACCTCGCAACTGACAAACAGCCTCCCTTAGTCAGCTTTCTCGCACCAGCCGCGCAATCGCTTTCAAGTATCGAGCCGCTGCCAGCGCCTCGGCTGAGCGCCCGCCATGTTTCCACGCGTTGCGATTGCCCTTAGGCGCGCCGGGATTCGTCCCGCCGTGCATTCTGCACCGCTTCCGCCCCTTCACCGCTGGCGATTGGCACTCCGCTCCCGCACGGGTCCGCGCCAAGCAACGCGGGGCCGATGCCAACCGGGCCGGTTGTGGCTCCATGGGATTGATCGGCGATTTTTCCATTTGCTTGCCCCCCGGTGTGGACGGTCTCGGCAATGACGGCCTGCCCGCCTTCATTGACGTGGACGTGTTTCACAGTCTGCACGTGCCCGTTGGCCAGCCGCTCCAACGCCTCGATAGTCGCGCGGCTTTGTGCCTGAGCCTTAAGCGCCAGCCGCATGTAGCTTTCCATCGCGCCAAGATACTCTCCCATGTTGGCGCCTGCCCGGCGCGCCAGCTCGGTAAAGATCGTATTGAGGGCGATGGCCTGCCCCGCCAAAAGAGCGCGCTGGTGCGACAGATCGCCATCGGTCACCGCCTTAATTTCGTCGCGCAGCACGCCATAGGTTTCGGTCACCTCGATCTTGCTGCCGAAACTTCCGGCGTTGAAAAGCCTCGCCGTCGCCATTGCATGGGCGGCAGGCTCCAATGCGATCTCCGCCAGATTGCGTTGCTCCGATTTGCCCGGCTGGGTCTCCACGCTCAAACTTGCCTTGGCAGGTTCGCCAGCCTTAGCCTTGCCCGCCGATCCCTTGCGCTTCGCCTTGCTTGTCTCGCTCATTTCACCCGCACCTTGTTTTTGATCCTCACTAACCTGCACCCGCACCACACCACCACCACACCCCCTAAAGAGGGGTGCGGGTGGTGCGGTTGGGGATCATCGCGGGTCCGCGCCCGCACGTTCCACACCTTCCGCACCACACGTTTGAAGGTGCGGACGGGTGCCTATCTCGCTGGGGTCAACCGGCTTGCCGACGATCACGAAAGGCACGTCGCGGCCATTGATCGTGCGGTGTTCCACCGCCAGCGCGCCAGTCCTTCGCCACGTCCGCAGGATCGCTTTGATCCGCCCCTTATCGGTTTCGGCGGACAGGCCCGCCACGCTGGCGACAAGGTGGCCAACCCAATCCCTGGCCTGGACGCTTTCGCGCCAGTCGCCAGCCGCCAGCCCTTGCTGGACCATGTAGAGGTGCCAGCTCGTCAGCCCGTGAAACACGTCCGGCTTTTCCCAAAGCGTGGCCACGCCGACAAAATCGGCAGGCTCCAGTCCGTCGCCATTGTCGAGGCTTTGGCTTTCCAGCTTGATCCACGTGGCGGCGTCGGGAGGTGCGCGATTGGCTTTGCCGGTGTCGATCCGCACCAAAGAACGCCGTAGCGCCGGATCGGCAATGCCAAGTTCCTCGGCTTCTTTGTCGCCCATGGCATTGAGCGGGAGCACGACGCGGGCAGCGTCGCGCAGCGCCACCGCGCCGCGTCCATCCTCAGCCGTCGCCTCCCGGCCCCTCAGCTTGGGGGTGTGGTGCACCAGCACCACCGCGCAGCCGGTTTCCTGAGCCAGCCGCTTCCACCGCTTGGCGATGGCGTCGATTGCCTCATTCGAGCTTTCGCGCACCGCATGGCTGGACACGAAGGGATCGACGATCACGGTTGCAATACGCCGTTCGCGGATCGTGGCGGCGAGCTGGGCAAAGACTTCCTCAGCCAACGTGAAGCCGTCGCGGTCCTCGCTTGCGGTGCACAGCGGCTGGACAAGCCCGCTATCGAGGTGGAGCCGGTCCCCGCAATCGCCGGGGCCGATGCCATGGAAGGCGCAAGCAGCGGACAATTGCCGCTCCAGTTCGTCGGTGCCGTCCTCCAGGTTGAATATCCACACGGCTTGCGGCCCGCGATGCAGCGGCTTGCCCAAGAGCGGCTGGCCAGAGGCGAGGCTGAGCGCAATCGCGTTGCCGATCGTGCTCTTGCCCGTGCCGCCCGGCCCGATGATCGCCGTCACCTCCCCGTGCAAAAGCCAATGGCCCATGAGCCATTGCCGCCGTGGCAGCGATGCCGGATCGGGCCAGCGGTAGGGGGTGGCGCGTAAAGCGGAATGCCGATGGATGCGCGCCGCCGCTTCGTCCGGCTGGAGCGTGGCAAAATCGAGCGGCTGGGTCGCGGTTGCGGCCATTGTCATACCTCCAACCGGGCAGCGGCAACCCGCCCCGCCACGTCGCCGCGCGGAATGTCCGCAAAATCGGCTCCGCAGTCCGCCACGCGCGTTTCCGGCCTCGGCATGGCGACAAGCCCGCCAACGGCCTGAGCGGCTTTCCTGGCGGCATCAAGGCCCAGATTGTCGGGCAGGTGGCAATCGTCGTCCGCCGCAAGGATCAGCTCGCGCGCCGGGAACAGCTTTCGCATCGCCCGCGCCACCGGCTCCAGGTTGCGCGCGGACATGGCAGCGGCAACGCCATAGCCGGTTGCCGAATGGATCGCGGCCATGGTTGCGAAGCCTTCCCCGATCACCAGCGGGCCAGCCGATGGCCTGCCATCGATCAGGTGCACGCCATGGGGCCAGAACAGGCCAGCCGTGCGGGCATCCCTGACGAACAGCTTGAAGCCATCGGGCCGAATGCGCTGGACGTTCCATAGGCGAAAGCCGGTATCGATCATGGGCACCAGCAAATCACGCCCGGCCTGGCGAATGCCAAACGGCTCCAACGCTTTGACCACAAGGTAGGAATGCGCGGGATCGGCGCGGCCGGCGTTGCGCCACAGGTCCGCCGCGCACCGTGCCGCCGCTTCCTCGGCTGCCAGCCGCTCGCGCTTGCGCGCCAGCTCGGCTTGCCGGATCGAAAGCCGCTCCGCTGCTGTCAGCTCGCGCGCGTGCGATGTGTGCGATGTGTGCGGATCGTGCGGAAGGAAGCCGTCCGCGCGCAGCATGTCCTTCACCGCCAGTGCGTCGGCATTCGTGCCGTTATAGCAGGCGACAAGGCAGCCATCGGGAGCGAGCGCGCTGGCCTTGATCGCCGTGCCCCGGTCCCGGCTGGAATGGCCCGGCGTCGGGATCAGCGCGTTGCCCTTGCATACCTTGCCGCCGTAGCGCCGCGCGATGGCGTGAATATCGACGATCACAGCGCGGCCCTCCCCTTGTCGGTAAGCCTGAGCACGGACGCGCTCTTGCCGCTTGGATTGCGCCGCCGCGCGCCGGTCGCTTCGATCAGGCCCATTGCGCGCAGCTCCGAAAAGCGCGGCTGGAGCGATTCCCGCGTCACGCCAGCGACGGCGATGGCCTCCAGCGGGGTTGCCTGCCCAAGCCTGGCCAGAGAGCGCATGGCGAGGCGGCGAAGGTGCGAGACATTCGGGGCGATGGCCTCGGCTGCATCCTGGCTCGTGCCGTCCGGCCCCTTCGCGCCGGGATTGTCGGGATAACGATCAGCCATGGCCAGCGCCTCCCTCTGTCAACCGCGCTAGAAACCGCTCGCCAAGGTGGAGCGCAATCAGCGGCGGGATCGCTTGCGGGGGTGACGCGGGAGGGGTAAGGGGATCGCGGAACCAGCCGCCACAGCTATTCCGCGACGCCCGCGCCTCATCCGCGCGGGTTTCGCATATCTGGGGCATGGCTCATGCCTCCCCGGCGATCAAAGCGTGAAGGCTGTCCGCCGGAATGACGGTGCGCCCGCCGATGCGGACGGCCCTCAGGCGATTTGCGGCGATGTGCGCGTAGAGCGTGGTCCGCCCCAGGCTGGACGCCCGGCAGGCTTCCTTTATGCTGTAGGCGATCTTGGGAGGATCGTTGGTTACGGTTTGCATTCGGGTTGCTCCAACGTAACGCTGGCGGGATACCTGCGTTCGGGGGGCAACCAATTAGACCGGCTCCGTCCGGCGTTGAATCGGGGGAATGCGGACGCCTTGGGGGATTATATGACTTTCCCCTCCCAGAGATGCCCAATGATCCTCTCTAGGCCGCGCTGATCGCGTGGCTTTCCTGTCTTTGGATTGGGCGGGAGTTCCGCCCTAATCGACGCCGCCGCAGAGCCTTTGGACAAACCCGGTTGCTCTCTGAGCATCGCGGCTGCCTTGCCGGTTATTTCCGCATGATCGAGCTGGCGATTGGCAGGGACAATCCCCCCGCCCTTGGGCGGAAACTCGCGCAACAGGTCCGCACGGCTCACGCCAATTTCAATAAACGCGGAATACCCCTTTTCGTTGATGATGGAATCCGAGCCATCACTTTCCCAAAATAAGCCCGTCCCAAGACAAAGCGAGTCCTCCAAGTAGTTGAATTGGCGATAGTTAGCGAAATTGGTCGGCTCGATTGGGGCTGTCAGCAACGTGCGCGTTTCGTCCCGATGGCTTTCCCGATATTTGCCCTCCATCGCAATGCGCCCGCCGCGCCCAAGATCGACAAGTTGGGCCACCGCCGCCTTGACCGCCTCTTGCGGATCGCGTTCGCCATAGCGGTCCAATGTCAGCACTTCATGGAGCTGATCGCTGTCCATCGAAACGCCGAAAGCGATCCAGGTGAGCGCATGGGATAGCGTCACGAATTGCGCCTCAGGGGGCATTAGCGGCTTGTCGGCTGGGGGCGCGGCAATCGCTTCGCTCAGTTCGTGATAGCAATCGTTCAGCCGCTTGGCGTCGGGAACAGCTATCCCGGTGTTCTTGCGCTCTGCCAAATCCGCCTCCCTAGCGGCTCCCAGGATGAAGCGGGGAAGCGCGTGGGATGCGCGCTTGTCGGCTGGCCAGCCTATCCCCGCTCCCGGTTTAAGCCCTCGCTCGCCAGTTTCCAATGCGACGGCGGCGAATCATTGTTCGACTGAATCAAGCCACTGGTGAACCGCGCGCTGCCAGTCGCTTGCGCGGTGATACGCGGCGGTGAAACGCTCCAGTTCGGCCGCCTCTCGGAAGCCTTCCCGCATCATTTCGGCGATGCCGAGGGCATCCGCGCGGCTGGCGCACCAATGCCGCCGATCCTCATGGCCCTTGCGCCGCGCGACAGCATACCAGCGGGTGCGATGGCGCACCTTCACGATGCGCCGTTGGCTTTCGACAGTGACGATCCAACGGTCGCTGAGCGCGAATGGCAGGATGCCAGCCGACTCGCTGGCGGGTTCAATCGACACGGAAAGCCACTCCCCACCGGCCCATTATCTCGCGCTGATCGGTCGCATATTCGGGAGCGTGGCCGATGTCCGCCTCGCTCTCCCATTGGCTACCCCAATGCCAGCCGCGATGTTCGCCGCCAAAGAACGCGCCGCAGCCGTCATCTCCAGCAAGGCAATGATCCGCGTCCGGGTCGCTCGCTTCGTCCAGCAAGCCGATTGCGGCTTCCGCCACCGCCTCCAGCGCCGCCGGGTCTAGGCGGGCGAGCGAGCGCCGTGCTCTCGCCACCTTGGCGATATGCGGCTTGGCGGCTTCCTGAGCGCGCCGCTCCCACGCTCCCGAGTAGCTCATGCCGCCGCTCCACGGATTGGCGTTACCGTCGCCCCAGCCGCGCCGTCGCTGGCGCAATAGGCTGCCCAATCGTCCATGAGCCGCCGCCGCTTGTCGAACAGGTCGCCGCGCCGGTAGGCCCGCTCCACCTTGTTTTCGATTGCGTGCGCCAGCGCCATTTCCGCCACCTCATGGGCATAGCCGGTGCATTCCGCTGCCCAATCGCGGAAGCCGGAACGGAAGCCGTGCACGGTGGCGTCAACCTTCATGCGGCGCATGAGCATGGCCATCGCCATGCCGGACAGCTTGCCGCCAGCCGCGCCGGGAAACAGCCAATCACTGCCCAGCGGTTTCAGGCTTTCAAGGATCGCCACCGCGCGCGGGGACAGCGGCACCCGATGTTCCTTTGCCGCCTTCATGCGCTCGGCGGGCACGGTCCAGGTGGCCTTGGCCAAATCGACCTCGCTCCAGCGCGCGCCGATCACTTCGCCAGAGCGGGCAGCGGTAAGGATCGCAAACTCCAGCGCTAGCGCGGCCACGGCCTCGCGCGCGCGGAGTGCGCCAACGAACGCTGGAACATCCTCATAGGCGAGCGCCCTGTGATGGCCGCGCGACAGGCGGGTGCGAGCTGGCAGGATTTGCGCCAAGTGCCCGCGCCAGCGCGCCGGGTTCTCCCCCTGCCGATAGCCGCGCGCCTTGGCGCTATCGAGCACGGTTTCGATCCTTCCGCGAACGCGGCTGGCGGTTTCGGGCTTGCCCTTCCAGATCGGCTCCAGGATCGAAAGCACGTGCGGGGTATCGACCTCGGCAATTGGCAAGTCGCCGATGACGGGATAGACATAGGCGGCGAGCGTGTTGCCCCATTGCTGGCGGTGTTTGGCGTTGCGCCAGCTATCCTCGTTCGCGGCGATGTAAGCCGTCGCCACCTCCCGGAAGGTCTTGCCCGCAACCTTCGCAGCCTGAGCCGATGCCAGCGCCTGAGCGGCCTCCCGGTCCCGTTGCTCCAGCGGATCGATGCCCGCCTTGACCTTCAGGCGTAGCGCCGCCGCTTCGTCGCGCGCGTCGGCAAGGGACAGCGCGCCTTGCCCAGCCGCGCCAAGGCCAATGTCCCGCGACTTGCCATTCACCATGAAGCGATAAACCCATGAGCGCGCGCCGCTCGACTTCACCAGCAAATGCAGCCCCGCCCCGTCCGCGTGGCGTCCCGGCCTGGCGTTCTTCACCGTCAGCGGGGTCAATGCATTGCTCAGCTTCCTTGGCATGTCGGCTCCGTTCCCATAACCGTTCCCCGATAATAGCGCGTTTTTATGGGAACGCAATCGAACACGTGCGGACGGCTTGCACGGCGATCACAGAGAAAAGTGAGGTTTTATAGGGACTTCGTGGACAGATACGGACGTGTCCGGGCAGTGGTTAGGCAGACTCCGTCTCCGCCATACCCGACCGGCTCGTCAGAGCCGGATGGAGATGGGGCAGCCGGAGAGGTGGACGGACTCCTGGTTCGGGATCGGAGGCGCTTCGGCGCCGGACATGGCCGCGGGCCTATCCCTCCGTCTCCCGTTCCGCCGCGCTACGCCCGCAAGTCCGCCCAGTCCTTGTTCCGCCTGAACAGCGTCTCGACATAGAAGCAGCGCGGGTCGATCTTGAACCCCTGCGTGCGCGCATCCGCGACCAGCGCCGCGACCAGCCTGGCGGCCACGCCGCGTCCGCCGATCGGCGGCGGGACGATGGTGTGGGTGGCGACCCGCACGCCCCCGCCGCGCGCTTCCCAGTCGAGGTGGCCGGTGTGCTCGCTCCCCGCAACCTCGGCGACATAGCGCCCGCGATCGCCGCCATCCTCGTGGGTGATCGTCACTGCGGGCTGCTCGCGGACCATCGCGGACATCTCCTTCTTGCGAAGACAACGCGAGCGCCTAGAGGCGTTCCCCGATGAGCCCCGCTATCGAGAAAGCCTTCCTCTCCGACAACGCCGCCCCCGTGCATCCCAGGGTGTGGGAGGCGATGCGCGCCGCCGACGAGGCCGACGCGCCCTACGATAACGATGCGCTGTCGCGGCAACTGGACGAACGGTTCACCGACCTGTTCGGTCGTCCGGCGTGGGGGTTGTGGACCGTGACTGGCACCGCCGCCAACTGCCTCGCGCTCGCCACCCTGGTCCCGCCCCACGGCGGGGTGGTGTGCCACCGCGAGGCGCATATCGAGGTCGACGAATGCGGCGCGCCCGGGTTTTTCACCCACGGCGCCAAGCTGATGCTGGCCGAAGGAAAGGGTGCCAAACTGACGCCGGAAGCGGTTGAGCGGGTGGTCGCGCCGATCCGCGACGACACCCATCAAATCCAGCCGCACGCCCTCTCGATCACGCAGGCGAGCGAGTACGGGTTGGTCTATACCCCGGCGGAAATCGCGGCGCTGGTGGACCACGCGCGTGGCCGCCACTTCGGCATCCATGTCGATGGCGCGCGCTTCGCCAACGCGGTCGCGTATCTGGGCTGCGCTCCGGCCGATGCCTGCGGTGAGATAGACGCGCTGAGCTTCGGCTGCATCAAGAACGGCGGCATGGGGGCCGACGCGCTGGTGTTCTTTTCGGAAGCCGCGGCGGACCTCGCCAAATACCGCCGCAAGCGCGCAGGCCATCTCCAGTCCAAGGGCCGCTTTCTCGCCGCCCAGATCATCGCGCTGCTCGAGAGCGGGTTGTGGCTCGCCAATGCGCGCGCCGCCAACGCCGCCGCGGCCGAGATCGCGCGAGCCTGCGGCGAGCGGCTGGTGCACCCGGTCGAGGCCAACGAACTGTTCGTGCTGGTCAATGGCAGCGAGCGCGATTCGCTGCGGGCGCAGGGCTTCGGCTTCTACGACTGGGGCGCGGACGCGGCGCGGTTCGTGACCGCCTGGAACACGCGCGAGGAGGACGCGCGCGCGCTGGCCGCGGCGATCGGCGGGCTGTGAAGAACCCGGCGCCCGCAGCGGCCCCAGCCCAGGCCAAGCCGCCGCCGCACGCGCTGCTGCGGCTGCGCATCGCGGCGCCGTTCCTGGTGGTGGCGCTGATCTGGGGCTCGACCTGGTATGTCATCACCGGCCAGATCGGTGAGGCGCCACCGAGCTGGTCGGTCGCCTACCGCTTCGCGCTCGCCACCCCGGCGATGTTCGCGCTGGCGCTGGCGACGGGCAAACCGCTGCTGCTCGGGCGCGCCGGCCACACCCTCGCGCTGGCGCTCGGGCTGTTCCAGTTCTGCGGCAATTTCAACTTCGTCTATCGGGCGGAGGAACACCTCACCAGCGGCATCGTGGCGGTGATGTTCGCGCTGCTGATGGTGCCCAACGCGCTGTTTGCCCGCGCGCTGCTGGGCCAGCGCATCACGCCGCGCTTCATGGCCGGGAGCGCGGTGGCGATCGCGGGCGTGGCGCTGCTGCTGGTCGAGGAGGCGCGCGCCGCGCCGGTGGGCGGCAATGTCGCGTTGGGCGTGGCGCTGACGGTGGGCGGCATCCTGTCGGCCTCGATCGCCAATGTCATCCAGGCGAACGAGACCGGCCGCGCGCTGCCGCTCGCCAGTCTGCTCGCCTGGGCGATGCTCTACGGCACGGCGTTCGACGCGGCGCTGGCCTGGGCGACCGCCGGGCCGCCGGTGGCGCCGGGCGGCGCCATGTTCTGGGGCGGCGCCGCCTGGCTGGCGCTGGCGGGATCGGTGGTCACCTTCCCGCTCTATTACGGCATCGTGCGCGCCATCGGCCCGGGCCGCGCGGCCTATAACGGGGTGCTGGTGGTGGTGATCGCGATGCTGATCTCGACGCTGATCGAAGGCTACGCCTGGAGCACGCTCGCCGCCGCCGGCGCGGTGCTCGGCATGGCGGGCATGCTGATCGCGCTGCGCGCCAAGAGCGCGCCGGGCGGCGCCGGAGCCACTGGCGAGCCGCCGAAAAATCCGAATCACGATGTCAAAGAGCAAGATGGTTAGATAACCCATTTGGTTTCTGATGTCAAGTTTTTTGGTTCGCGCAGAGACGCAGAGAACGCAGAGAAAGCGCGGCGAAGCCGGCGTGCCTTTTGCGCTCGCAAAGACGCAAAGGCGCGAAGATGTCGCTCCACCCCTTTGCGCCTTCGCGCCTTTGCGAGCGTCTGATTGTCTTGACGGCTTTGCCGCAGCTCCTCTCCGCGCTCTCCGCGGGCAATTCTACAGGAGCGAGGCAAGCCCCTCGCGGTAGCTCGGAAAAAACGGCGCCCAGCCGGCGGCGCGTTTGAGCTTGCCGTTGGCGACGCGGCGGGTCTCGGCGTAGAAGCCGCGCGCCATCGGGCTGAGGTTGGCTTCGTCGAGCGGCTGCAGCGGCGGCGGGGGCGCGCCGAGCAGGCGGCAGGCGTGTTCGACCACCGCGTTCTGGCTCGCGGGCTCGTCGTCGCCGAGATTGTAAGCCCCCGGCGCCACATCGGCCGCGATCGCGGCCGCCACGCCGCCCGCGATATCCGCGACATGCACCCGGCTGAACACCTGGCCCGGTCGGTCCTCGGGCAGATCGATGCGATGCGCCTTGCCCCCACGCACCCGGTCGATCGGCGAGCGGCCCGGGCCGTAAATGCCTGGCAGCCGGAACACCCGCGCGCCCAGCGCCAGCCAGCGCGCGTCGGCCTCGGTGCGCGCGCTCCTTCGCCCTCTTCCGACCGGCGCGCTTTCGTCCACCCAGGCCCCGCCGGTATCGCCATAGACGCCGGTCGATGACAGATAGCCGAGCCATCGGCCGCCCAGCCCATCGCCGTAGCGCGCGAGCACCGGATCGCTCTCCTCGCCGGGCGGGACCGAGGACAGCACATGGCTGGCCCAGGCCAGCGCGTCGCGCACCGGCGGCTCATCCCCGAAGTCGAGATCGCCTGCGCGACCGGTCGCGTGGATCGTCCAGCCCTTGCTTCGCAGCCGCGCGGCGATCGCGCTCGCCGCATAGCCGAGGCCGAAGACCAGCAGCCGGCTCATCGCGCCGCCGGTGTCTCCGCGGGATCGTCGAGATAGCCCGGCTCGGGCACGACCATCGTGGCACCGGGCACCTGCCGCGCCTTCCATTCCATCGCCATGCGCACCCGCGTCGCGCCGCTGGGATGATCGAAGAACAGCGCCTCCTCGAGCGCGCCGGGCTCGATCTTGCGGTATTCGGACAGGCGCATCGCCACCGCGGCGAAACCGTCGGGCGCGCGCGCCGCGTCGAGCCCGAAGGCATCCGCCTGGCTCTCGTTCACGCGGATCAGCGTGTTGGTGAGCGGGGTGGCGAGGAGGAAGAACAGCGCCATGCAGATCGCCAGCACGGGCAGCGATGCGGGATCGGCGAGATTGCTAACCCCCCAGCGTGTCCCGAAGCGGCCGATCAGCCACGGCGCGGCGCGGCTGGTGACGAACAGCCCCAGCGCCGTCAGCACGAGGAACCCGCCGAACAGCACCCACACATGGTTCAGTTTGTAATGCCCCATCTCGTGACCCATCACGGCCAAGATTTCCGCTTCGCTGGTGCGTTCCAGCAGATTGTCGTTGAGCGAGATGCGGATCGTGGGCCCCAGGCCGGAGACGTTGGCGGAGATACGCTTGTGCTGTTTCGACTGGTCGAAGACATAGATGTGATCGGCCGGGATGCCCTCGCGCGCGGCCACGGCCTCGATCTTGTCCCGCAGCGGCCCCGCGGCCATTTCCGTATAATCGTTGAACAAGGGCTTCACGAAGACCGGGCTCAGCACCACCCCGATCAGCAGGAACAGGCCCACCACCCCCGTTGCCCACGCCCACCACCAGCGCGGCGCGCCCCGAATCAGCGCGTAGATCGCGACCAACAACAGCGGCACGATCATTGCGTCGATCGCAAGGTTTGTCAGCGTATCGCCCAGCCAGGCAGGGAAGCTCTGGTCCAGCAGGCCATATTGCCGCTCGCGCCAGAAGCCGGTGTAGATTGTCCACGCCAGGCCGAGCGCCCAGCCGACTAGCGTGTAGAGCAGCGCCGTGATCCAGGTGACGATCCAGGGGCGGCTGCTCACCCGCTCGCCCAGCGCGCGAAACGCGGACGACAGCCGCGAGCGCAGCAGCAGGCAGTCGATTAGCACGCCCACCAGCGTGCCCCACAGGATAAGCCAGTAGCCGCCCTCGAAATAGGCGTCGGACTTTGCCCGCGCCGGGCCCTGCAAGGTGTCGAGATAAGCGCGCGTCGCGGCTTCGACGTCGAAGCCGGCGCCGGTCGTCGCGGCAAGAATGTCCAGCATTGGCCCTCCCCAGGCTTTGCCGCCACGCTGCGCGGCGCCGCGCCGATGGTCAAGCGCGCCGCCGCTTCGGCTCGACCGACGAACCCTGCGGGCCGACCGGCGTTGGTGGACAGCCGCGTCCGTTTGCCTAGAGAGCTTGCCGCATGGACATCGCCCGCACCCCTTCGACCCCCGACGGTAACCCCGAGATGGCCGACGCCGCCGTCGCGCCCGCCGCGCCACCCGAGATCCGGCGCGAAGACTATAAGCCGTTCCCCTGGCTGGTGCCCGCGACCCACCTCGATTTCGCGCTCGGGCTGGAGGAGACGGTGGTCACCGCCAGATTCGCGGTGCGGCGCAATCCGAAGGCCGAGCCGTCGCCGACGCTGCGCCTCAATGGCGACGGTCTCGAACTGGTCTCGCTCACCGTCGACGACGCCCCCTGCGACGGACATGCGATGGATGGCGACGATCTATTCGTGACCCTCCCGGGCGAAGCGCACCGGCTGACTATCGTGACCCGCCTCCGCCCCGCCGGGAACAGCCAGCTGATGGGGCTCTACGCCTCGAACGGAATGCTCTGCACCCAGTGCGAGGCGGAGGGCTTCCGGCGCATCGCCTTCTTCCCCGACCGCCCCGACGTGCTCAGCACCTACACCGTGCGGATGGCCGGACCGAAGGCGCGGTTCCCGGTGCTGCTGTCGAACGGCAACCGCACTGCAACCGGAGAGCAAGGCGATTGCCACTGGGCCGAATGGCGCGACCCCTGGCCCAAGCCGAGCTATTTGTTCGCGCTGGTCGCGGGCGATCTGGTGGCGCGGCGGGACCGCTTCGTCACCATGAGCGGCCGCGAGGTCGAGCTCGCGGTCTGGGTGCGCGAGGAGGATCTCGGCCGCACCGGGCACGCCCTGGCCTCGCTCAAGAAGGCGATGGCATGGGACGAGGCGGCGTTCGGGCGCGAATACGACCTCGGCGAGTTCAACATCGTCGCGGTCGGCGATTTCAACATGGGGGCGATGGAGAACAAGGGCCTCAACGTCTTCAACACCAAATACGTCCTCGCCGACCCGGAGACCGCGACCGACGGCGATTACGACGCCATCGAGGGGGTGATCGGCCACGAGTATTTCCACAACTGGTCGGGCAACCGCGTGACCTGCCGCGACTGGTTCCAGTTGAGCCTCAAGGAAGGCTTCACCGTGCTGCGCGACCAGCTGTTCAGCCAGGACATGGGCAGCGCGGCGGTCAAGCGGATCGAGGATGTCCGCGTCCTGCGCAGCGTCCAGTTCCCCGAGGATTCGGGCCCGCTGGCGCATCCGATCCGGCCCGAGAGCTTCCGCGAGATCAGCAATTTCTACACCCCCACGATCTACAACAAGGGCGCCGAGGCGATCCGCATGATGCGCACCATCGCGGGGCCCGAGCGCTTCCGGGCGGGGACCGATCTCTATTTCGACCGCCATGACGGCGAGGCGGCGACCTGCGAGGATTTCGTCACCGCGATCGAGGACGGGGCCGGGCTCGACCTCGGGCAGTTCCGGCTGTGGTATTCGCAGGCCGGGACGCCGCGGGTGAAGGCCGAGCTGGTGAACGCTGGCGGCACGGCGCGGCTCGAGCTGTCGCAGGAAATCCCGGCGACCCCCGGCCAGCCCGCGAAGCAGCCGATGCCGATCCCGCTGCGCGTCGCGCTCCACGACCGCGCCCGCAATGCGCGGGGCGAGGAGCGGCTGCTCGTGCTCGACAAGGCGAGCGCAAGTTTCGAGCTCGGCCCGGCGGCGGGCGAGCCGGCGCTGTCGCTCAACCGCGGCTTTTCCGCGCCGGTCGCGATCGAGCGCGCGATCGACCGTGCCGAGCTCGCCTTCCTCGCTCGCCACGACGACGATCCCTTCGCGCGCTACGAGGCGATGCAGGACCTGGTGGTGGGCCATGTGGTCGCGGCCGCCGGTGGCGGGCAGACGGATGCCGACCGCCGCGCGGGCGAGACTGCGATCGCCGAAGCAATGGGGGCGATCCTCGCCGATTCCGAGCTCGACGACCTGATGCGCGGCGAGCTGATGCTGCTGCCGGGCCTCGTCTATCTCATGGAACAGGTGTTGCTCGCCGATCCGGGCGTGTTTCATGGTGTTCGGGAGGCGATCAAGCGCTTCATCGGCACTTCGCTGAACGATGAGCTCGAGGCGCTGCACACGCGCGCCGCAGCGGTGCCCTTCGGCATGGACGCCGCCGCCAAGGGCGCGCGCAAGGTCAGGACGCTGGCGCTCGTCTACCTCGCCGCGTCCGACCCTGCGTTGGCCGCGGAACTGGCGTGGAAACAATACGATAGCGCCGACAACATGACCGACCGGCAGGGCGCGCTGATGGTCCTCACCGGTCTCCCCGGCGCCGAGCGGACCGCCGCGCTGCTCGATTTCTACACCCGTTTCCAGGGCAATGCGCTGGTCGTCGACAAATGGTTCGCGCTCCAGGCCGGCTCGCTCCACCCACAGGTTCTGGCGCATGTGAAATCCCTGGCCGGGCATCCCGATTTCACGCTGAAAAATCCCAACCGCGCGCGCTCGCTCTACATGGCCTTCACCGGCACCGCGCAGGGTTTCCACGCCGCCAGCGGCGAAGGTTACCGGCTGATCGCCGACCTGATCCTCGAGATCGACCCGGTGAACGCCCAGACCGCGGCGCGCTTCGTCCCCGCGCTCGGCCGCTGGCGGCGGATCGAGCCGGGCCGCGGCGCCCTGATGCGCGGCGAGCTCGAACGGATCGCGGCGGCGCCCAAGCTGAGCCGCGACACCTACGAACAGGTTTCGCGCTCGCTCGGCTGATGCTGCGCGCCGGCGTTCTCGCGGCGATGCCGCACGGCTTCTCGACCCGCGCCGAACCCGCGCTCGGAGCCTTGCTGCCGGGGGCGCCGCTGGTGCTGGCGAAGCAGGTCCATTCCGCCGAGGTGGTGGCCGTCGACGGACCCTGGGCAGGTTCCCCACCCGAGGGAGACGCGCTGGTCACCGACCGGCCCGGCCTGCTGGTCGGCGTGGTCACCGCCGACTGCGCCCCCGTTCTGCTCGCCGACGCGGAGGCCGGGGTGGTGGGCGCGGCCCACGCGGGCTGGCGTGGCGCGCTGGGGGGCGTACTCGAGAACACGCTCGCCGCGATGGAGGCGCTCGGCGCCGAGCGCGCGCGGATCGTGGCGGCGATCGGGCCCGCGATCGCGCAGGCGAGCTATGAGGTCGATGCCGCGCTGCGCGACCGCTTTCCCACCGCGGGGCTCCGCTTCTTCGCGCCCGGCGCTCCCCATCGCTGGCAATTCGACCTCCCCGGCTTCGCCGCGTGGCGCCTGCACGAGGCAGGTGTCGGTTCGGTGGAGAATCTCGGCGAAGACACCTACGCCCAGCCCGAACGGTTCTTCTCCTTCCGCCGCGCCACCCATCGCGGCGAGCCGACCGGAGGGCGTCAGACCAGCGTCATCGGGCTCATCCGATCCTTGCGCGCCGCGCAACGGCAGCGCGCCAAAATCGCGGTTGGCAATGCCGGGGGGAGCCGCTAGAGGCCCTGCCCAATCGCCGGTTCCGCGCGCCTTTCGGGCGTTGCGCGAATGGCGCGGCGGGGAGTCGCCAGACCCCCGCGCTCAACAGGGAATTCGCGTCCCCGGCCACTCCGCCGGCGGAGGCCAGCTAGACTAGGCAAGGCAGGGCATAGGGCTGATGGCAGACACTGCTGCGACCGCTGATACCACGCTCGTTCACGACAATCCCAGCGGCCCGGACGGAGTCCGGCGCCGCGATTTCATCAATGTCGCCGCGGTCAGCGCCGCGGGCGTCGGCGGGGTCGCGGTGCTGCTGCCGCTGATCAGCCAGATGAATCCCTCGCGGGACGTCCTGGCCGACAGCTCGACCGAGCTCGACGTCGCCGCGATCGCGCCCGGCCAGGCGATCAAGGCGGTGTACCGCAAGCAGCCGCTGTTCGTGCGCCGTCTCACTCCGGCCGAAATCCAGCAGGCAAACGCCGTGCCCACCGGCTCGCTGCGCGATCCGCAGACGCTCGAGGAGCGCACCAAGTCCGGGCACACCGACCTGCTGGTGACGATGGGGGTGTGCACGCATCTGGGCTGCGTGCCGCTGGGCGCCGCCGAAGGCGAGGCCAAGGGTGATTACGGCGGCTATTTCTGCCCCTGCCACGGCTCGCACTACGATACCGCCGGCCGCATCCGCAAAGGCCCCGCGCCGTTGAACCTCGAGGTTCCGGACTATCAATTCACCTCCGACACCAAGATCGTGGTCGGCTGAGAGCACAGGACAGGCACGCGATGAGTTTTCCCTGGGCCAGGCAGTACCAGCCATCGAACGGGCTGATGCGCTACTTCGACGAGAAGCTGCCGCTGCCGCGGCTGGTCTACAACGCCGTCGGCGCGGGTTATCCGGTGCCGCGCAATCTCGGCTATATGTGGAATTTCGGCGTACTGGCCGGGTTCTTCCTGGTGGTCCAGATCGTGACCGGGATCGTCCTGGCGATGCACTACGCTTCCAACGCGCAGGTCGCCTTCGCCTCGACCGAGTTCATCATGCGCGACGTCAACTGGGGCTGGATGATGCGCTATCTGCACGCCAACGGCGCCAGCTTCTTCTTCATCGTCGTCTACATCCACATCTTCCGCGGGCTGTTCTACAGCTCCTACAAGGCCCCGCGCGAGATGATCTGGCTGCTCGGCGTGGTGATCTTCCTGCTGATGATGGCGACCGCCTTCATGGGCTATGTGCTGCCCTGGGGGCAGATGAGCTTCTGGGGGGCCAAGGTGATCACCGGGCTGTTCGGCGCGATCCCGGTGGTGGGCGAGCCGATCCAGGTCTGGCTGCTGGGCGGCTACGCGCCCGACAACGCCGCGCTCAACCGCTTCTTCTCGCTCCACTTCCTGCTGCCCTTCGTGATCGCCGGCGTGGTCATCCTGCACATCTGGGCGCTGCATATTCCCGGCTCGTCCAACCCCACCGGGGTCGAGGTCAAGAGCGAGAGCGACACGGTGCCGTTCCACCCCTACTACACCGCCAAGGACGGGTTCGGGCTGGGCGTGGCGCTGCTGGTGTTCTGCCTGCTGACCTTCTTCTCCCCCAATCTGCTCGGCCATCCGGACAATTACATCGAGGCCAACCCGCTCTCGACCCCGGCGCTGATCGTGCCCGAATGGTATTTCTACCCCTTCTACGCGATCCTGCGCGCCTTCACCGCCGACTTCTTTCTGGTCCCCGCCAAGCTGATGGGCGTGCTGGCGATGTTCGCCTCGATCCTGGTGTGGTTCTTCCTGCCCTGGCTCGACCGCAGCCCGGTGCGCAGCGGGCATTACAGGCCGCTGTTCCGCAAGTTCTTCTGGTTCGGGCTGATCCCCTGCATGGCGCTGCTGTTCTACCTCGGGGGCGCGCACGCGGAGGAACCCTACATCATGCTCAGCCAGATCGCGACCGCCTATTACTTCCTCCATTTCCTCGTGATCCTGCCGATCGTCAGCACGATCGAGCGGCCCGAACCGCTGCCGACCTCGATCACCGCGGCGGTGCTCGGGTCCGACAGGGAAGCGGCGAAGGGCGAGGCCGCCGAGCCGGTCGCGGCCTGAGGCAAGCGACACAAGAACGGATAGACCAAACCCCATGCGCCAACTGATCACTCCCCGTGTCGTCGCCTTCGTGGTCGGGCTGCTGTTCGCCCTCGCGGCGCTGTGGGCGCTCGCCAAGGGGGTTGGTCCGGCGTTTGCGACATTCGGCCAATACGGCAGGTTTACCGAGCCGATGGCCGAGTCCGAATTCCACAAATATCCCGAGAAGCGCGACTTCAGCTTCAACGGTCCGCTCGGGAAATGGGACACCCGCCAGCTCCAGCGCGGGCTCAAAGTCTATGACGAGGCCTGCGCGGCCTGCCACAGCCTCAAGTTCGTGTCCTTCCGCGACCTCGCCGCGCTCGGCCTGACCGAAGCGCAGATCAAGGCCTATGCCGCCAAGAAGGTCGTGCCCGGCATCGACCCGGTGACGGGCGAGACGACCACCCGGCCGGGCCTGCCGACCGACCGCTTCCCCTCGCCCTTTCCCAACGACATCGCGGCGCGGGCGGCGAACAACAATGCGATTCCGCCCGATCTCTCGCTGATGACCAAGGCCCGGCACGACGGCACCAACTACGTCGCCGCGCTGCTGACGGGGTATCGGGGCCAGCCGGCCGAGCTGGTGGCGAAGTTCCCCGACGCAAAGACGGGCCCGGGGCTCCACTACAATCCCTATTACGCCAATCTCAACATCGCCATGGCGCCGCCCTTGACGAGCGAAGGCCAGGTGACCTTCGACGACGGCACCCGGGCCACCGTCCCGCAGATGGCCAGGGACGTGGCCGCTTTCCTGACCTGGACCGCCGAACCGCAGCTGGTGAAGCGCCGTCAGACCGGCTGGGCGGTGATGGTCTTCCTGCTGTTCGCCACGGGGCTCGCCTATTTGTCGAAGCAGCAGATCTGGTCGGCGGTGAAGCCCAAGAAGAACTGAACGGGGTTTGACCCCCGAGCAGCTCAAGGCGCTGGTCCGCACGGTGCCGGATTTTCCGGCTGCGGGCATCCAGTTCCGCGACATCACCACGCTGATCGGCCACGGCGAGGGCCTGGCGGCCACCGTCGCCTGGCTGGCCGACCGCGCCCGGGAGAGCGGCGCCGAGGCGGTCGCGGGAATGGAGGCACGCGGCTTCATCTTCGGCGCGGCGGTGGCTGTCGAGCTCGGGGTCGGCTTCGTGCCGGTGCGCAAGCCCGGCAAGCTGCCGGTGCCCACGCTCGGCATCGACTATCACCTCGAATACGGCGCCGATCGCCTCGAGATCGATCCCGGCGCGGTTCAGCCAGGGCAGCGGGTCGTTCTGGTCGACGACCTCATCGCCACCGGAGGGACCGCGCGCGCCGCCGCCGAATTGCTGCGCCGCGCCGGCGCGGTGGCCGAACACGCGGTGTTCGTGATCGATCTGCCCGATCTGGGCGGGGCCGCTTCGCTCGCGGCGATGGGGGTGCGGACCGACGCGCTGATGGCGTTTGCGGGGCATTGAGGCGTCACAAGGGCGATTGACGCGCCCTGCCGTTCGATGGCATCTGCGCCGCCTGCCAGGGGCGGCACACGCGGGTATAGCATAGTGGTAATGCACTAGCCTTCCAAGCTAGCTAGAGGGGTTCGATTCCCCTTACCCGCTCCACCTTCCCCGGCTCCCCGTCAACGCGGCTTGCCCCGGTTCGACTGCACGATCGCCACGATGATGAGCGCGAAGGCGAGCAGCCGGACGAGGAACAGCGGGCTGCGGTCTTCCGCCGGCAGATCGCTCGCCGCCAGCCAGGCGTAGTTGACCGCGAGCAGGAAGAAGCTCGCCGCGAAGGTGAGGAACAGGCTTTGCCGGGTGCGCCGCCAGTAGGACAGGAACAGCAGGCTCGCGACCGCGAAGCCCATCACCACCGCGCCGGACAGAAACTGGTCCATCGTCAGTCCCTCTCCGCTTCCCAGATGAATCCGAACAGCAGCACCGCCACCGCCAGGAGGGTGAGCACCAGGCGCTCCGTACGCAGATCGACCTCGGGGAGCACCACCCGGTCGACCACCACCAGCAGATTGGTCAGCGCCAGGAACACGAAGCAGGCCGCGCTCCACAGCAGCACCGGCGACGGAGTGGCGAAATATCTCCGCACCAGCAGCGCGGCGCAGAGCGCGGCGGTGAGGAAGCACAGGAGGTAGACGAGACCAGAGAGCGTCGCGATCATGTCAATCCTTCCGCAACCGGAATGCGTCGGCGAAGGCGTCGAGCCCCGGCGAGTGGCGCGCGACGACAAGTCGGCGGGCCCTGCCCGGGAATCGCGCATAGAATTCGCGTGTCCGGCGAGCGTATTCCGCCACCTTTTCGTCGATGGGCCTGAAGCGCAGCCGTCCGTCTCCCTCCACGGTGACCATTCCCGCCGCCACCAGCGTTTCGATCCCGCGCTCCACGATCAGCTCGCTGGAACGCATCCGCTCGACCAGCTCATTCGCCGTCGTCGCCTGGCCCGGATGGTCGAGAAGCTGGCTCAGGAGCTCGAGATCCCAGACCGACGAGAAGCTGTCGCCGATGAACTTTTCGATGTCGCGGTCGGTAGCCATGCCGACGAAGCTGCTCCAGTCTGCGAGGGGTTCGGGGGACCCGCCTCTAGGCAGACACCGCCGCCAACGCAAACCCCCGCACAGCGCGTGGCAACAAATTGCTTCGACGCCGGAATCCGCGGAACCTATTGCAGGCTACGCGGTTGTCCGCTGTGGGGAGAAGTGGGATTGTTCTCCTCGCCGGCTTGAAGAAAATGATCTTCAAAGGGAGTCTGGGTCGTGGGGTCTGCGAAAACAACCGATAGTTGCGCGCAATTGCGCGACAATCTGATCGAGGCGCTCACCTGCCTGCGGGCAGGCGATTTTTCGGTGCGCCTCAAATTGCAATCGCGCGATCCGCGGGACCGCGAGATCGCGGCGCTGTTCAACGAGGTCGTGGGCCTCAACGAGAGCATTACCGGCGAATTCAACCGCGTGGCGCAGGTCGTGGGCAAGGAAGGCGAGATCACCAACCGCGCCAAGGTCAAGGGCGCGGCGGGGGATTGGCAGGTCAAGCTCAACGCCGTCAACGGGCTGATCGACGACATGGTGCAGCCGACCACCGAGGTCGCGCGGGTGATCGGCGCGGTCGCCGAGGGCGATCTGTCGCAGCACATGGCGGTCGAGATCGACGGCCGCGGGCTGAAGGGCGAATTCCTGCGCATCGGCAAGGTGGTGAACACCATGGTCGATCAGCTCGGCTCCTTCGCCAGCGAGGTGACGCGCGTGGCGCGCGAGGTCGGCACCGAGGGCAAGCTGGGCGGGCAGGCGCAGGTGAAGGGCGTCGCGGGCACCTGGAAGGACCTGACCGACAACGTCAATCTGATGGCCGACAACCTCACCGGCCAGGTCCGCAACATCGCCGAGGTGACCACCGCGGTGGCCGGCGGCGACTTGTCCAAGAAGATCACCGTGGACGTGAAGGGCGAGATCCTCGAGCTCAAGAACACCATCAACGTGATGGTCGATCAGCTCAACTCCTTCGCCAGCGAGGTGACGCGCGTGGCGCGCGAGGTCGGCACCGAGGGCAAGCTGGGCGGCCAGGCCGAAGTTCCCGGCGTGGGCGGCACCTGGAAGGATCTGACCGACAACGTCAATCTGATGGCCGACAACCTCACCGGCCAGGTCCGCAATATCGCCGAGGTGACGACCGCGGTGGCCAAGGGCGACCTGTCCAAGAAGATCACCGTCGAGGTGCGCGGCGAAATCCTCGAGCTGAAGAACACCATCAACACGATGGTCGACCAGCTCAACTCCTTCGCCTCCGAAGTGTCGCGCGTGGCGCGCGAAGTGGGCACCGAGGGGCGGCTGGGCGGCCAGGCGCAGGTCGAGGGGGTCGGCGGCATCTGGAAGGACCTGACCGACAACGTGAACGAGCTGGCGGCGAACCTCACCGGCCAGGTCCGCAACATCGCCGAGGTGACCACCGCGGTGGCGCTGGGCGACCTCTCCAAGAAGATCACCGTCGATGTGAAAGGCGAGATCCTCGAGCTCAAGAACACCATCAACGTCATGGTCGACCAGCTCAACTCCTTCGCCAGCGAGGTGACGCGCGTGGCGCGCGAGGTGGGCTCGGAAGGCAAGCTCGGCGGTCAGGCCGAGGTGCCCGGCGTCGCCGGCACCTGGGCCGATCTCACCAACAATGTGAACGAGCTGGCCGCGAACCTCACCGGCCAGGTCCGCAACATCGCCGAGGTCACCACCGCGGTGGCGAGGGGGGACCTTTCCAAGAAGATCACGGTGGACGTGAAGGGCGAGATTCTCGAGCTCAAGAACACCGTCAACGTCATGGTCGACCAGCTCAACGGCTTCGCCAGCGAGGTGACGCGCGTGGCGCGCGAGGTCGGCACCGAGGGCAAGCTCGGCGGTCAGGCGCAGGTGAAGGGTGTCGCGGGCACCTGGAAGGACCTGACCGACAACGTCAATCTGATGGCCGACAACCTCACCGGCCAGGTCCGCAACATCGCCGAGGTGACCACCGCGGTGGCCGGCGGCGACTTGTCCAAGAAGATCACCGTGGACGTGAAGGGCGAGATCCTCGAGCTCAAGAACACCATCAACGTGATGGTCGATCAGCTCAACTCCTTCGCCAGCGAGGTGACGCGCGTGGCGCGCGAGGTCGGCACCGAGGGCAAGCTGGGCGGCCAGGCCGAAGTTCCCGGCGTCGGCGGCACCTGGAAGGACTTGACCGACAACGTCAATCTGATGGCGAGCAATCTGACCAACCAGGTGCGCGGCATCGCCGACGTCGTGACGGCGGTGGCGCAGGGCAACCTCAACCGCAAGCTGACGCTCGACGTGAAGGGCGAGATCGCGGCCCTCGCCGAAACGATCAACGGCATGATCGAGACGCTCTCCACCTTCGGCGACCAGGTCACCAACATGGCCCGCGAAGTGGGCGTCGAAGGGCGGCTGGGCGGCCAGGCGCGCGTTCCGGGCGCGGCGGGGCTGTGGCGCGACCTCACCGACAACGTCAACCAGCTGGCCGAGAACCTGACCAACCAGGTGCGCTCGATCGCCGAGGTGGCGACCGCGGTGACGAAGGGCGACCTGACCCGCTCGATCTCGGTCGAAGCGCTCGGCGAGATGGCGGCGCTCAAGGACACGATCAACGAGATGATCCGCAATCTGAAGGATCAGACGCTCAAGAACGCCGAGCAGGACTGGCTCAAGACCAACCTCGCCCGCTTCTCCCGCATGCTTCAGGGCGAGCGCGACATGGCGACGATCTCCAATTTGATCATGAGCGAACTCGCGCCGCTGGTGAACGCGCAATACGGCGTGTTCTACGTCGCCAACGACGCCGAGGGGCCGAGCAGCACGCTCGACCTCGTCGCCAGCTACGGCGCCGGCAATCCCGACGAGATGAAGCAGCGCTTCGCCCTGCGCGAGGGGCTGATCGGGCAGGCCGCGGCGGACAAGCGGCCGATGCGGCTCGACAATGTGCCCGGCGACTACATCCGCATCGGCTCCGGCCTCGGCGACGGTCGCCCGGCGCATGTCAATATCCTGCCGGCGCTGTTCGAGGACGAGGTCAAGGCGGTCATCGAGCTGGCCAGCTTCGAGGAGTTCAACGAGACCCACCACAGCTTCCTCACCCAGCTGATGGAAACCGTCGGCATCGTGCTCAACACCATCGCCGCCACCATGCGCACCGAGGAACTGCTCAAGGAATCGCAGCTGCTCACGCAGGAGCTGCAAACCCGCCAGTCCGAGCTGACCACCAAGCAGGAGGAACTCCACAACACCAACGAGGAGCTGCAGGAGAAGGCCCAGCTGCTCGAGAACGAGAAGAAGCAGGTCGAAGCCAAGAACTTCGAGATCGACATGGCGCGCCGCGCGGTCGAGGAAAAGGCGGAGCAGCTGGCGCTGACTTCCAAATACAAGAGCGAATTCCTCGCCAACATGAGCCACGAGCTGCGCACCCCGCTCAACTCGCTGCTGATCCTTTCCAAGCTGCTGGCCGAGAACCAGGGCGGCAACCTCAACGCCAAGCAGACCGAATTCGCGCGCACCATTCACGGCGCGGGGACGGACCTGCTCAACCTCATCAACGACATCCTCGACCTGTCGAAGATCGAATCGGGGACCGTGACGATCGAGGTCGGCGAAATGCCGCTGGCCTCGCTCCAGCAACACATGGAACGCACCTTCCGCCAGCTCGCCTCGGAGAAGGGCCTCACCTTCGAGGTCAACTTCTCCCCGGAGCTTCCGCAGTCGATCCACACCGACGAGAAACGGCTCCAGCAGGTCGTGCTCAACCTGCTGTCGAACGCCTTCAAGTTCACCGCGAAAGGCAAGGTGGAGCTCGACGTCGGCATCGCCCATTCGGGCTGGAACGCGACGCACCCGGTGCTGCGCGAGGTCAAGGACGCGCTCGAAATCTCGGTCCGCGACACCGGTATCGGCATCCCGGCGAACAAGCAGAAGCTGATCTTCGAGGCCTTTCAGCAGGCGGACGGCACCACCAGCCGCAAATACGGCGGCACCGGCCTCGGCCTCTCGATCAGCCGCGAGATCGCCGGCCTGCTCGGCGGCGAGCTGCAGGTTCGCTCGGTTCCCGGCGAAGGCTCGACCTTCACCCTCTTCCTGCCGCTGCGCACGGCGAGCGCCCCGGCGCTCTCGCATCCGGTGGCGAGCGAGGCCGGGATGGCCGCCAACCAGTATCTGCCCGCCCCCGTGCCCACCGACGACCGCGGCAACCTCGGCAAGGATCCCTTCGTGCTCATCGTCGAGGACGATCCGGCCTTCGCCGCCATTCTCCTCGACCTGGCGCATGATGCCGGGCTCAAGGGCGTGATTTCGCCCACCGGCTCGGGCAGCGCGGCGCTGGCGCGCAAGCTTCAGCCGGCGGCGGTCACGCTCGATCTGGGGCTGAGCGACATGGACGGATTCGTGCTGCTCGACCTGCTGCGGCGCGAGCCCGAGACCGGCTCGATTCCCGTCTATGTGATCTCCGGTGGCGAAATGGCGGCCGACGCGCTCAGCCTCGGCGCCGCCGAGGTGATCGAGAAGCCCGTCGAGCGCGAGCGGCTTGGCGCCCTGTTCGCCGCGGTCGCCAGGCGCAAGCCGCGCAAGCCCGGGGCGGCCCGCAGGAAAGCCCTCGGCACGGCCAGGGAACTGGCCGGCAAGCGCATCCTCATCGTCGACGACGACATCCGCAACATCTACTCGCTCACCAGCCTTCTCGAAGCCCGCGGCGCGGAGATCCTCCATGCCGAGCGCGGCAAGGACGGCATCGAGCTGCTCGAGGCCAATCCGGGCACGGACGTAGCCCTGATCGACATCATGATGCCGGAAATGGATGGCTATGAAACCATTCGCCGCATCCGCGCCAAGCCGCGCATCGCGGACATTCCGCTGGTCGCGGTGACGGCCAAGGCGATGAAGGGCGACCGGCAGAAATGCCTCGACGCGGGCGCGACCGACTATATCGCCAAGCCCGTGGATATCGATGTGCTGCTGGCGCTGCTGCGGGTCACCGTGGAGCGCGCGGGCATCGAACGGCCGGCCCGCCGCGGCACCGCGAAGGCGGCCGCGTGACGGCAATGGACCTCGGCCTGCCGAACATCGCGAACACGGCCAAGGTGCTCGTCGTCGATGACGACGAGCGCAATCTGCTGGCCTTGTCGGAAGTGCTCGAACCGATCGCGGAAGTGGTCTGTTCGCCCTCGGGCCGCGATGCCCTGCGGCAACTGCTGCGCGACGAATTCGCGGTCATCCTGCTCGATGTGTTCATGCCCGATCTCGACGGCTACGAAACCGCCGCGCTGATCCGCCAGCGCGAGCAGACCGCGCGCATTCCGATCATCTTCCTGTCGGCGGTGAACAAGGAAACCGAGCATCTGATGCGCGGCTACGAGATGGGCGCGGTCGACTATGTCTTCAAACCGGTCGATCCGATGGTGCTCAAATCCAAGGTCAGCGTGTTCGTCGACCTGTTCAACATGCGCCACCAGCTCGAGGACAGCGAGAAGCGCCAGGCGTCCATCCTGCGCGCGCTGCCGATGGCGATCTACGAAGTAACCGAGAAGGACGGCGAGTTCTTCCGCCGCTTCAGAGGCGGCGACCTCGACCATTTCCTCGGCTCGGAAGCGCCCTCCGTGCTGCGCGGGGATCGCGATTGGCAGGAATGGATTCACCCCGAAGACCGCGCCCGCATCGACGCGCAATTGGGTCGCGGCGGGGACACCGCGACCTTCGAATATCGCTGGATCGGGCCGCAAGGTGTCCGTCACCACATCCTCGACCAGCTTGTCGAGACCAGCGTGGGGGCCGGACCCAAGCGCTGGGCCGGTTCGCTGCTGGACATCACCGAGCGCAAGGAGCTGGAGGCGGGGCTGGTCCACGCCGGCAAGCTCGACGCCCTGGGCCAGCTGACCGGCGGGGTCGCGCATGATTTCAACAATCTGCTCGCCGCGATGCTGGGGGGATTGAGCATCCTGCAGCGCCGCCTGACCTTCGGCGAGCGCGAACAGCTGGTGGTCGACCAGATGCGCCACGCCGCCACGCAGGGCACCGAACTCGTCCGCCGCATGATGGCGTTCGGCCGCCAGCAGGAGCTGACCCCGGACAGCGTCGATCCATCCTCGCTGTGCGACTCGGTGGCCGGACTGGTCAACCATGCCCTGGGCGGAACGGTCACCATCGACTGGAATTGCCCCAAGGGCGGGCTCAACCTCTTCGTCGATCGCGGCCAGCTCGAACTGGCGCTGATGAACCTGATCCTCAATGCGCGCGACGCCATGCCCGAAGGCGGCGCAATCGCGGTCGCGATCGAGGGCGTGAGGGGCACGTCCAGGGATCCGCCCATGATCCGGATATGCGTGAAGGACACCGGCAGCGGCATTCCGGAGGACGTGCTGGCCAAGGTCACCGAGCCGTTCTTCACCACCAAGGCGCCGGGCAAGGGCACCGGGCTGGGCCTGTCGATGGTCAGCGGCTTCGCGCATCAGTCGGGCGGCGAGATGCGCATCGAGAGCATCGTGGGCGAGGGCACCTCGATCGAGCTGATCCTGCCGGCGACCGAGGCCAAGCCATCCGCCGAGCGCTCCGACGGTCAGGCCGCGCTCGATTGGCTGGTCGACAAACGGCTCATGATCATCGACGACGACGACGCGGTGCGCACGGTGCTGTCCGAGCAGTTCCGCGATGCCGGGGCCATCATCGAGAACTTCGCCAGCGGCGACGAGGCCATCGCCGCGATCGAGAAGACGCCCAGGGCTTACGACTATATTCTCAGCGATTTCGCCATGCCCGGCCTCGACGGGCTGGCCACGCTGGAACGCATGGGGAAGCTTGCGCCCGGGGCCAGGACGGCCCTGATGACGGGCAACGCCGACGATGCCCGGCTGGCCAAGGCGAAGCGCGTGCCGATCATCCGCAAGCCGCTGAGCGTCGAAAGCCTGGCCAAGGCCTTCGCATAGCGCCCGGGGCTCGGCCTGGCATCGGCGGGCGGACCCTCGCTATCGCTCCGGAGTTTTGGCGGAAAATCGTTCCCCGAACGATTTTCTCCGGCCTGCACCGCTGCGCTGTCGCTTGCGAGCTTTCGGCCAATTCAGTCCCCCGGACTGAATTGAGTCACGAAACCTGGTGCGGTCGAGAAGACTCGAACTTCCACGGGCTTGCGCCCACAACGACCTCAACGTTGCGCGTCTACCAATTCCGCCACGACCGCACATGGAGTTGCGCGGGAAGCAGGCCTGCCCAGCGCCGGTAGGAGCGCGCCCCTAGCAGCCACCCCTGGTGGCCGCAAGCACTTTGCCGGCCCGCGAGGAGAGCTCGATGCGCGCTCGGAAAGTCCCGGGAAACGTGGAAAAGCAGGTCAGCGCGGGGCCCAGCCGATGTCGGCATAGACCGCCGATTTGGGCACATCGGTCATGGCTTCGTTGATGGTCATCGCCTCCCCCGGGGCGAGCACAGGCTGCGGGGGGACCAGCTCCCAGCTATAGACCACGCGTTCGCGCGCATCGCGCAACACGATCAGCAGCGGCGGAACCCGCCTGGTCTCGCGCGCCTCGTTCCTGACCACCACCCGCGCGCCGAAGAACTCGGCGCCGTTGGGCAGTGTCCGGCGCTCCTGCTCGCTGGCCGGAAACTCGACGGTGAGCCCGGGATCGGCGCCGAACAGCGGCTTGTCGATCGGCAACCACGTAGGCACGCCCAGGGTCGACATCGCCGCCACGGCCGCCAGCGCGAGCACCGCGAACACGCCCGCGCCCCACGTCAGCCAGCGCAGCCAGTTGCGGCGGGGCCGGAAGGGCGGGCCGTGCTCGAATTGCGAAACCTCTTCGAAACCGGTCGCCTCGGACTCGGCCCGCGCCGCCCATTCGGCGGGCGCGTGGGGAGCATCGAAGCCCGGTGTGCGCGCCTCCGCCTCGCTCGCGCCTGGTTCGTCCTCGGTGTCGTCGTCCTCGATCCACGCCGGGGGAACCGGCGGGCGCGGTTCGGGATCGCCCATTTCTTCGGCGGCGGGCGGCCGCGCTTCGGTTCGCGAGGGCGCTAACCGGTCCCGCTCCGCGGGCCCGCGTTCGGGTTCGGATCGGACGGGCGGCGGCGGGTGGCGGGGCGGACCCTCGGCGAATCCTTCATCCTCGGGCGCCGAGGCGGCATAAGCGGCGGCGATGGGTTCGGCGAGCACGGGGCCGTCCTGGAACCAGCTGTGCTTGCACTTGGCGCAACGCACCGTCCGACCTTCGGGGCCGATCGCGCTGTCGGGCACGACATAGCGCGTAGCGCATGCGGGGCAGGCGATGATCATTGCGCCGCGAGTCTATGCACGCGCACGAATCGCCACAAGCGCCGGGCCTGTCGACACAAGCCGCGCGCCGCTTTTTTCCACACCGCAGCACCGCTATAGCCCGCCCGGTCATGCTTCGCGCCCGCAATCCTGCCCCGAACCTTGACCCGAACCTTGCCGCCTCGCAGCCAGGGCCGGGATGATGGCCGGGAGCGAGGACATCGTGCGCTTCGACAATGTCGGCCTGCGCTATGGGATCGGGGGGGAGGTGCTCAGCGACCTCACCTTCACGCTCCATGCCGGGCGCTTCTATTTCCTCACCGGAGCCAGCGGCGCGGGCAAGACTTCCTTGCTCAAGCTGCTCTATCTCGCCCAGCGTCCCTCGCGCGGGGCGATCCGGATGTTCGGAGGCGATGTAATCACCCTGCCGCGGGCGCGCCTGCCGGCGCTGCGGCGGCGCCTCGGGGTGGTGTTCCAGGACTTCCGCCTGGTGCGCCATCTGTCCGCCTTCGACAATGTCGCCCTGCCGCTGCGCTTGTCGGGGGTGCGCGAGGACGAGCTGCGCCAGCCGGTCGCCGATATGCTCGACTGGGTGGGCCTCGGCGCGCGGTCCGACGCCCGGCCGGCGACGCTTTCGGGCGGGGAGCAGCAGCGCGTCGCGATCGCCCGCGCGGTGATCGCCCGGCCCGAGCTGCTCGTCGCCGACGAGCCCACCGGCAACGTCGATCCCGAGATGGCGGTCAAGCTGCTGCGCTTGTTCGAAGCGCTCAACCGGCTCGGCACCACGGTGGTGGTGGCGACGCACGACGTCCACCTGCTCCGCCAGGTGCCCGATTCGCTGATCATGCGGCTCGACAACGGGCGGATGTCGGACCCGACCGGCGCGCTGCGCTATCCGCCCCGGCGCGAGCCGGCGCCGGCGCGGGCATGAGAGCGCCCTCTGTCTTCGCGCGCGCGATCGGGCGCGGCCAGGCTGGATTGGCGGGGGCGCGGGCGGCGCGCGTGTTGCCCGCGACGCGGTTGGGCGGGCCGATGCCGTGGGTGATCGCGATCATGGCCGCGCTGACCGTGCTGGCGGCGGGCGGCGCGCTGGCGCTGGCCAATTTCGCCGAGCGCACCCGCGCCGGCCTCGAAGGCGGGCTGACGGTCCAGATCGTCGAGGCCGATCCCGCCGCGCGCGATGGGCAGGCCGCGCGCGCGGCGCAAGCCCTGGCGCGGCAGCCCGGGGTGGCCTCGGTCCGGCCCGTGCCTCGCGACGAGCTGGCTCGGCTGGTCGAGCCGTGGCTGGGCGAGGCGGCGCAATCCGACGCGGTGGCGCTGCCCGCCCTGATCGACGTCGCGCTGGCCGGGCCCGCCGACGAGGCGAGGCTGAGCCGGCTGCGGTCCGAACTCGCGCGCGTCGCCCCGGCCGCGCGGCTCGATCCGCAGGCCGACTGGCTCGGGCCGGTGTTCGAGACGATCCGCGCGCTGCGCTGGCTCGCGCTGACGTTGATCGCGATGTTGACGGCCGCCAGCGCCGCGGCCGTATGGCTCGCGGCGCGCAACGCCTTCGACGCGAACCGCGAGACGATCGAGATCGTCCACCACCTCGGCGGCAACGACACACAGATCGCGGGCATCTTCCAGCGCTCGGTGCTGATCGACTCCGCGCTCGGCGCGGTCCTCGGAGCGGTTCTCGGCGCGGCGGTACTCGTTCTGCTGGGCGAGCGCTTCGGGGCGCTGCAATCGGGCGTGGTCGAAAGCGGTTCGCTTTCCACCCTCGACTGGCTAGGGGTCGCGCTGGTTCCCGTCGTCATGGTGGGCGTGGCGCTCCTCACCGCGCGGCGCACGGTCATGGTGCGGTTGGGGAGGATGCTGTGATTGCCCGTCTTGCCGGTTTCGTGGCGCTCTTCTACGCTTTGGGCTTCCTTTTTTTCGCGGTGACGTTGCCTGGGCCCATCGGTCATGCGAAGACCGATGCGGTGCTGGTGCCGACAGGCGGCCCGGGCCGGATCGCCCGCGGGCTCGAGGTGCTGCGCGAAGGGGACGCCCGGCGCATGTTCGTTTCGGGAGTCGATCCCGAGGTGAAGCCGAGCGAATTCTCCCGCCAGTTCGATGTCCGCGCGCGCGAAATGCGCTGTTGCGTGACGCTCGGCTTCCTCGCCGTGGATACCCGCAGCAATGCGGGCGAGGCGGCCCAATGGATGATCGGCAACGATGTGCGCACCGTCCGCCTGGTCACCACCGACTGGCACATGCGCCGCGCCGCGGCCGAACTGCGCCATAGCATTCCCGAAACGGTGGCGGTGATCGAGGATGCCGTGCCCTCCGATCCCGAGCTCGGCCAGCTCTTCCTGGAATACAACAAACTGCTCGCCGCACTGGTCACGCAGGGCTGGCCGGGCTGACCAAGACCATGCTACTGCTGCGCAATCTCGCCTATTACGTGACATTCTACGCCGGCTCGGTGCTGGTGACACTGGCGGCATTCCTGACCAGCCGCCTCGACCCGCGCATCTTCCGCGCCTGCGTTCACGCCTGGAGCGGCCTCCAGCGCTGGAGCGTCGAGCATCTGCTGGGTTCGCGCGTGGTGATCGAGGGCGGGGGCCCGCTCGCCGAACCCGCGCTCTACGCGGTCAAGCACGAGAGCTTCTTCGAGGCGATCGACGCGCCGACGCTGTTCGACCTGCCGGTGGTTTTCACCAAGGCCGAGCTGTTCCGCATCCCCGGATGGGGTCCGGCGGCGCGCGCCTACGGGCTGGTCGCGGTCGACCGCGATGCGGGTGCCAAGGCGCTGTTGGCGATGATGCGCCAGGCCAGGGCGGCGGCCGCGGCGGGCCGTCCGCTGGTAATCTTCCCCGAGGGCACCCGTGTCCCGCACGGCGAGCGGCGCGCGCTGCAGGCCGGGTTCGCCGGGCTCTACAAGGCGCTCGGCCTGCCGGTGGTGCCGGTCGCGGTCGATAGCGGCCCGAGCTACAAGCCCGCGCTCAAGCCGCGCCGCCCGATCACCTACCGCTTCGGCGCACCGATCCCGCCCGGCCTGCCCCGCGAGGAGGCCGAGGCGCGCGTGCTCGACGCGATCAACGCGCTCAACCCCTGACGCAGGCCGCTGCCTGTGCCAGGATCGCTGCAACTTGCTCCATCCGCGCGCGCGTCCCGACGGTGATCCGCAGCGCATGCGCCAACCCCTGCCCCGGCAGATGCCGCACTGCATAGCCCCCCTGCTCGAGCGCCCCCAAGGCGGCCTCGGCCGTCAGCTCGCCTTCGAACAGCACCAGCACGAAGTTCGCGCTGCTGGGGATTGCCCGCAAACCGCGATTGCCAAGCGCGGCGATGGCCTGCTCGAAGCCACGCCGCGCCGCCGCATTGTCGCGCGCCGAGCGAGCCACGAACTCCCGATCCCCCAGCGCCGCGAGTGCCGCCGCCTGCCCGCTCGCGGTGACGTTGAACGCGCCGCGCAGCCGGTTGAGCGCATCGACCAGCGGCGCCGCGCCGGTGGCCCAGCCGACCCGCTCGCCGGCCAGACCATAGGCCTTGGAGAAGGTGCGGGCGACGAGCACATTGTCGTGGCGCGCCGCGAGTTCGAGCCCGCCATCGTCCCGGCCCGGCGCCAGATATTCGGCATAGGCCTGATCGATCACCAGCAGCGCATCGCCGGGCAGCCCGGCATGGAGCCGCGCGATCTCGCGCGCATCGAGCCAGCTCCCGACCGGATTGTTGGGATTGTCGAGCAGGACCACCCGGGTGCGCGGCGTGACCGCGCCGAGCAGCGCATCGACCGAGGCGCCGTAATCGACATCCTTGGCCAACACCGGCTCGGCCCCGACCTTGCGCGCCAGCAGCGGGTAGAGCGAGAAGGAGTAGCGCGAAAACAGCACCTCGTCGCCCGGCCCGGCGAAGGCCTGCACGGCACAATGCAGCAGTTCGCCCGAGCCGGTGCCGCAGACGATCCGCTCCGGGTCGATGCCATGCCTCTCGCCGAGCGCGGCGCGCAGGGCGGTGGCGTCGGGATCGGGGTAGAGCGCCGGCTGGCGCGGCGCCGCCAGGGCCGCGCTCGCCCCCTTGCTGCAGCCATAGGGATTCTCGTTGGAGCCCAGCTTGACCAGCGGCGTGCCGTCGGCCGCCTCCGACGGGCCGGGCACATAGGCATGAATCGCCTCGATCCAGGGTTTGAGCGTGGGGCCGGTCATCGCACGGGCAATAGGCGAAAACCGCCCTTCGACAAGCGCCGGACGAGCGGTTAAGCGCCTGCCATGCCCGCGGCGCACAATCTGCTGACCCTGCCCGATCCGCTGCCGCTCGACGGCGGCGGTGTGCTCGAGCGCGCGGAGATCGCCTTCGAGACCTATGGCGAGCTCGCCCCCGACAAATCCAACGCCATCCTGATCTGCCACGCGCTCACCGGCGATCAATATGTCGCGGGCGCGCATCCGGTGACCGGCAAGCCCGGCTGGTGGGAGCGCATGGTCGGCCCCGGCAAGCCGGTCGATACCGATCGTTTCCACGTGATCTGCCCCAATGTGATCGGCAGTTGCATGGGCTCGACCGGCCCCGCGAGTCCGGGTCCGAACGGCGCGCCGCTGGCGATGCGCTTCCCGGTCATCACCATCCGGGACATGGTGCGCGGCGCGATCGCCCTGCTCGACGCGCTCGGGATCGAGCAGCTTCATGGCGTGGTCGGCGGGTCGATGGGCGGGATGCAGGCCCTGAGTCTCGCCGCCAACTGGCCGGGCCGCGCCGCGCGCGTGCTCGCCATCGCCACCACCGCGCGCCACTCGGCGCAGAACATCGCCTTCCACGAGGTCGGGCGGCAGGCGATCATGGCCGATCCGGGCTGGAACGGCGGCGAATACTATGCCGGCGCGGCGCCTGCCGCCGGGCTCGCGGTGGCGCGCATGGCGGCGCACATCACCTATCTTTCCGAGGACGGGCTGACCGAGAAATTCGGGCGCAACCTCCAGGCCAAAGCCGATGGCACCGCCGGCGCCAAGAGCTTCGGCTTCGACGCCGATTTCCAGGTCGAGAGTTATCTGCGCCACCAGGGAAGCGGCTTCACCAAGCGCTTCGACGCCAACAGCTATCTCTACATCACCCGGGCGATGGACTATTTCGACCTCGCCGAGGAGCACGGGGGATTGCTCGCCGAGGCCTTCGCGGGCGCGGGCGCGCGCTTCTGCGTGGTGAGCTTCGACAGCGACTGGCTCTATCCCACCGCCGAAAGCCGCCACCTGGTCCACGCACTCAACGCCGCCGGCGCGCCGGTCAGCTTCGTCGAGCTCTCGGCCCCGCACGGTCACGACAGCTTTCTGCTCGAAGTCCCCGCGCTCGATCGGGTAGTCGCGGGCTTCCTGGGATGAGCTCGCTTCGCCCCGATCTCGCCGTGATCGCCGCGCGGATCGCGCCGGACACACGCGTGCTCGACGTCGGCTGCGGCGATGGGGCGCTGCTCGGCTCGCTCCGCGACGCCAAGCGTGTCGATGCACGCGGGATGGAGATCGACGCCGCGCTGGTCGCCGAATGTGTCGCCCGGGGCCTCAGCGTGGTGCAGGGCGATGCCGAGCGCGACCTCGCCGACTATCCCGACGGCGCCTTCGACTACGCCGTGCTCGGCCAGACGCTCCAGACCGCGCAGCGCCCCGATCTGCTCCTCGGCGAGCTGCTGCGCGTGGGCCGCACCGCCTTCGTCAGCTTTCCCAATTTCGCCCACTGGCGCACCCGCGCGGCGCTGCTGTGGGGCGGACGGATGCCGGTGACCCGCGCGCTGCCGGTGAGCTGGTACGAGACGCGCAACATCCACCACGTCACCGTGGCCGATTTCGAGGCGCTGGCGGGCGCGATGGGCGTGGCCATCCGCCGCCGCTGGTTCTTTTCCGGCGGCAAGCGACTGGCAGGCTCCGGCGCCAATTGGCGCGCCGAATTCGCGCTGTTCGAGTTGAGCCGTTAGGCCTTCAGCCGCCGCGCGTGCCAGGCGACATGCTCGGCCATGAAGGTCGAGACGAAACAATAGGAATGGTCGTAGCCTTCGTGGAGGCGAATGTCGGCGGGGATGCCGGCGGCCTTGCAGGCTTCGGCGAGGCGGTGGGGGCGGAGCTGCTCGACCAGAAACTGGTCGGCCATGCCTTGGTCCACCAGCACTTCGGGGAGCCGTGCACCGTCCTCGATCAGCGCGACCGCGTCGTATTCGCGCCACGCCGCGCGATCGTCGCCGAGATAGCCGCCGAGCGCCTTTTCTCCCCAGGGCACTTCGCTCGGGGCTACGATCGGGGCGAAGGCGCTGACCGCGCGGAAGCGGCCCGGATTGCGCAGCGCGATTGTCAGCGCCCCGTGGCCGCCCATCGAGTGGCCGGTAATTCCCTGTCGGGCCAGGTCGGCGGGAAAATGCGCGGCTACGGCCAAGGGCAGCTCGTCCTCGAGATAGCTGCGCATCCGGAAATGCCTGGCCCAGGGCTGCTGCGTCGCATCGACATAAAAGCCCGCGCCCTGACCGAAGTCGTATCCGTCCGAATCGGGCACATCGTCACCGCGTGGCGATGTATCGGGGGCGACGAAGATCACGCCATGTTCGGCGCAGGCGGCGCGGTATTCGCCCTTCTCCATGACATTGGCGTGGGTGCAGGTGAGGCCCGAGAGATACCACAGCACGGGGAGCTGCGCGCCCGCTCGGTGCTCGGGGACGAAGACCGCCAAGGTCATGTCGGTCCCGGTCGCGGTGGAGGCGTGGCGATAGACACCCTGGGTGCCGCCGTGCGCGCGGGTTTCGCTGAGCGTTTCGGTGGTCATGGACCGTCCCTATCCGTTCGCCTCGAGCGAAGTCGAGAGGCGTGTCTCGACTTCGCTCGAGGCGAACGGAACTCAGATCGTTGTCGGGATCGCCGCCACCAGCGGGTCATGGCCCCAATGCCTCAGCAGGCGCAGGATATCGGCCCCCGCGAGCCCGATGGTGGCGGTGTTGCGCAGGGGGTGGACGTTGACCCGGTCGCCAGCGGCCAGCCCCTAGTCCAGAACGACCGTCACACTGCCGGGTGCGGCGTCGATCATCGCCAGCGGCGTCACCGATCCGGGTGCGATGCCGAGCAGACGTTCCATGTCTCCGCCTTGGCGAAGCTCACCCGCTTGCAGATTTTCCGCTCATGCTGAGCCTGTCGAAGCATCGCCCGCGGCAGGGCCTTGAGATCGACGCGCGCCGCCGCCGGCACGGTCACCAGCCAGAACGCGCTGCCCGCGTCCTTCAGAAACAGGTTCTTGCTGTGCGCGCCTGGGATGCGGGCGTCGAGCGCGCTGCTCTCCGCCACGGTGAAGACCGCGCGGTGCTCCTGCTCCGCGAACGCGATGCCGAGCGCGGCGAGATCGGCGCGCAGCCCCGCCTCGCCGCGCATCGCCTGCCCGGTTACGAGCCCATCCGGTGCAGCGCGCACAGCTTGTTGCCGTCGGGATCGCGCAGATAGGCGAGGTCGAGATCGCCCATTCCGCCCGAGCGCACGCCCGGGGGATCCTCGACCGCGGTGCCGCCGTTCTCGGTGCCCGCCTTGTGCCAGGCGTCGGCCTGCTCGGGGCTCATCGCCAGGCCGATGGTGCAACCATTGCCATGCGTCGCAAGTCACGCGTAGGATCGGACCCGAGCCGCGCCGTCGCCACTGCATAGCGGAACACGCAGCCTGCCAGTTGCAGCGTCCGCTTCGCGCTTTCGAGCTTACCCTTGCTTTCGATCCTACGGACTGCGGCCAAGACATCGGCAGGTTCGATCTCGGCGATGGCTAGCCGCCCAATCGAGCCGTTCAGCAAGGACAGGAGGTATTCGCTTCGAGTGCCAGTGGCGGAGGTCCAAGCCTTCTGACCATCGCGCTTGCGCTTCTCACAGTACTCCTTGGCTATGGCGGCAAAGGTGTTCCCTGCCTCGATCTGCACGCGGGCCTTCTCGCGCCGCCTCTCGTGCGATGGGTCTTTGCCGAGGGCTATCAACTCCCTGGCTTCGTCTCTGCGCCTTCGCGCCTCTCCAAGGCCCACGTCGGGATAGATGCCGATGCCGAGCTTCTTCTCCTTGCCATCGTTCCGGTACTTCGACCGCCAGAGCTTCCCGCCCGAGGGCTGGACCAAAAGGAACAGGCCCAAGGCAACACCCATCTTGTAAGGCCTTGGCCTCGGCCTGGCCTTTGCGGATCGCAACGTCTGTGAGCGCCATGAAACCCACCATCTTCCAGGCAGGTGGCCCCAGATGGGGGCCACTCGAATTGAGAGATCCCACTTGGCCCCCAAAATGGCCCCCAAATCAGAGAGATTTGGCGAGAAGGGTCGGCAGGTACGGGACAAGCTCTCGACTAAAAGTCTAGCATTTCTGGGGGTTTTGTAGCATTTCCCGGATCTTTTGGAAAGGGCTGTTGGAGCGGGTAGCGGGAATCGAACCCGCGCGTTCAGCATGGGAAGCTGACAGGCTACCATTACATCATACCCGCCCAAGGCCTGGGCGCCGGAGCCGCCATCTGCCGGAGCGGCGCGCAAGGGTCAATATCCAACCCGCGTCCGGCGATCACCTCGGCGCGACGCCGCCCTCGTCCCAGGCGAAGCCCGCCGCGTCGAGGCCCTCGCCGAGCGCTTCGGCGCAGGCGGCGAGGGCGGCCGCATCGGTCGAACGGATGACGAAGTTCGATCCGACGCGGCCGTCCCTGAAGAAGGGATAGCTGCCGATCTGGCAGTCGGGATGCGCCCTTTCGGTCTCGCGCAGCAGCCCGGCGACCTCGCTCTCGGGGATGAAGCCGCCCAGGGTCTCGCTGATGAGCGGCGCGCCGCCCTCCAATGTGCCGGTCAGCGCGTCGAGCATGCCGGCGGCGATGTGCGGGACGCCCGCCATCAGGAACAGATTGCCGATGCGGATGCCCGGCGCGCCCGACATGCGGTTGGCGATCAGCTCGGCGCCCTCGGGCGCGCGCGCCATCCGCAGCCGCCCTTCGTTGAGCCCGCCCTTATCGGCGTAATGGCGCTCGAGGATCGCGCGCGCTTCGGGATGAACGATCACCCGCACGCCCAGCGCCTCGGCCACCGCATCGACCGTGATGTCGTCGTGGGTCGGACCGATCCCGCCGGTGGTGAACAGATAGTCGTTTTCGGCGCGCAGCGCCTCGACCGCCGCGACGATCCGCCCCGCCACATCGGGCACCACCCGCACCTCGGCGAGGCGGATACCCTGCACCTGGAGCCAGCTCGCGACCTGGGCGATGTTCTTGTCGTGGGTACGGCCGGACAGGATCTCGTCGCCGATCACGACCAGCCCGGCGGTGTAGATGCGCTCGCCCATCGCGCGGCCGGCCTACTCCGCCGCCTCGAGCAGCTCGCTATCGCCGCGCGCGCGCGCCGCGGCGGGGCGGAAGGCGAGGATGCCGTCCTCGATCGGATCGGCGGCCATGCGCTTCGCGTCGAGCACATATTCCTGGTTGAGCCGCCAGGGGTATTGGGCGGCGTTCCTGGGCATGATGTGCTTCGAGCGCTGGATATAGCCGCTCGAGAAGTCGAAGATGTCGTCCTCCTCGAGCGCATGGCCCGGCTCGAGCACCGGGACCGCGATTTCGGCGCCTTTCGCCCTCATGTGGTTGAGCACGCGGCAGATATAGTCCGCATCGATGTCGGCGCGCAGCGTCCAGCTGGCGTTGAGATACCCGAACACCACCGCCAGGTTCGGCAGGTTGGAGAACATGCAGCCCTTGTAATAGAAGCGGGTCGCGAAGTTCACCGCCTCGCCATCGACGCCGATCGCGATCTTGCCCGCCACCGCCAGCTTCAGCCCGGTGGCGGTGACGACGATGTCGGCGGGGAGCAGCGTGCCGTTCTCGAGCCGCACGCCCCGCGCCTCGAAGCTCGCGATCCGCCCGGTCACGACATCGGCCTTGCCCGCCTTGATCGCGGCGAAGAGGTCGTCGTCGGGCACCAGGCACAGCCGCTGCTCCCACGGGTTGTAGGGCGGGGTGAAGGCGGCGAGGTCGTATTCGGGTCCCATCGACTTGCGGATGCGCTTGTGGAGGAACTCCTTCACCTTCTCCGGCTTTTCGCGCGCGCGCTTGAAGCCGAGGTTCTGGAGGCGGATGTTCTTCCAGCGGGTGATCTTGTAGGCCAGCTCCTCGGGCAGCCAGCGGCGCAGGAAATTGGCCAGCGCATCCTTGGCGGGGCGGCTGAACATCCAGGTCGGCGTGCGCTGGAGCATGGCGACGTGCCCCGCTTCCGCCGCCAGCGCGGGCACCAGCGTCACCGCGGTCGCGCCGCTGCCGATCACCACCACCTGCTTGCCTGCGTAGTCCAGATCCTCTGGCCAGAACTGCGGATGGATCACCCGGCCCTCGAATGCGCCGGTGTCGAAACCGGGATCGAAGGGCTCGTCGTAATCGTAATAGCCCGAGCCGAGGTAGAGCCAGTTCGCGGTCAGGCGCCGTCGCTCGCCTTCTCCCGTCTCGGCTTCCACCCGCCAGCGCGCGCTGGCGCTGTCGAAGTCGGCGCGGAGCACCCGGTGGCCGAGCCGGATGTGCTCGCGGATGCCGCGCTCGTCGACGATGCGGTGGAGGTAGTCGAGAATCGCGGGCGCGTCGGCGATCGACTTCTCGTGCCGCCAGGGCTCGAAGTCGAAGCCCAGCGTGTGCATGTCGCTGTCCGAACGGATGCCGGGATAGCGGAACAGATCCCAGGTGCCGCCGAGGTTCTCGCGCCGCTCGACGATCGCAAAACTGCGATCGGGGCACTTCATCCGCATATGCGCGGCCATCCCGATGCCCGAAATCCCCGCGCCCACGATCATCACGTCGAAATCGGTCTTCGGCTCGGCCATGCGCGCTCTCCCAGCGGGCAAAGGCTATCGCAGTCGCGCACCTCGCGCCAGCCCCGTTGCGATGTGGGACTGATTGGCCGATCACTCCTCTCTTCCTTCCCGTCACCCCGGGCCTGACCCGGGGTGACGATCGATCTCAGGTTGAGCGCGCTCGCCTGCTACCCGAAGGCTCCGAACTCGTTGGCGATGGCGGCGGAGACGCGCAGCATCAGCGCATGCGCGCGCTCGATCGGATCGAAGAAGCTCGCGTGCAGCCCGGCATAGCCCTGCCCGCCCGGCGCCGGATAATCCGCCGCCTCGTCCATCGCGAAATCGGCGAGTCCCGGAAAATGCGTCGGAAAGGCGCGGCGGAGCTGGCCGAGCGCATCCTCGACACGCAGGCTGAAGATCATCTCGAGCACGTCGTCGCGGCTGATGTCGTTGGCGCGGCTGAAGGCGGGGATCGCGACCGCCTTCAGCAGCATGTGCATCATCAGCGCCAGCCGCAGCGCCTGGAGCACGCCGATCACGCGGCGGGTGTGCTCGCGCGCGGGCCCGACACCGTTGCGATGGCTGTCGTCGGGCACCAGCGCCAGCAGGCGGTGCAGCTTGAGCGCATCGACCCGCAGCCGCGCGGCCAGACGGCGGAAGGTGCCGGCGCGGTCGTCGGCGGTGAGGTGATCGGCCAGCGCCTCGCAGGCGCCTGCGATCCGGTCCTCGGTGCCGCGATAGGGCCGGCTCGCCCAATAGGCGGCGTTGAACAGCTCGCCGAAGGCCGCCACGGTCTTGATGGAGCCCAGCGCATTGGCGGCGCGCACCAGCCGCACGATCTGCCGGCCGCGCGCGCTTTCGGTCAGCAGCGCCGCCACCACCTCGAAGCGCCCGTCGGCGGCGCTGCCGATCCCGGCGACGACATTGACCGGATAGCCCAGTTGCTGGAGCACGGCGTTGTGCGGAATGGCGCGGATCTGGCGCAGGTTCATGTCGCGGTCGGCGGCCAGGTCCGACTGGCGGCGCGCCTTGCGGCTGCCGGTGACGGGCACCAGGCCGAGCCCGAAGGCGGTGACCGCGCGGGCATAGGTGCGGCTGGCGAGATAGCGGCGCTGGTCGTCCTTGACCGCGCGGTAGAAGTCGAGGCTGAGATCGGTGCGGCGATAGAAGGGATCGTCGTTCGTTCCCGGCCCGCCGCGGGGCAGCGCGGCGATCCGCGACAGTGTGCGATAGGCGATCTCGGGCGTCGCGAACCAGACATAGCCGTCGCCGCCCTGGAAGCTCGCCTCGGCCTCGAGCGCGATCCCCGCCGCGGCGAACTTGCCGCGCGCCCAGGGGCTGAGCGGCCATTCGAGCCGGTCGCGAAAGCTCGCCGGATGCGCGCCGCGGCCCATGCTCTCGCCGTGGGTATCGAACACCAGCGCGGCGACGTCGGTGAGGCCGTTCTTCGCCATCGCTTCGGCCAGCCGCCCCTGTAGCCGCTCGATGGCCAGCGCCGCCGGAATCTGGCCGAGAAAGCGCCCGGCGTCGGAGAAACCGGTCTGGATCGCCACCCGCCCGCGCGCGCGCGCATAGGCGCGATAGGCGTCCTCCTTCATCAGCGCGTCGAGCAGCCGTCCGCCGTGCTCGAGCGCCTCCTCGGTCTCGAACAGGGGCGAGATATCGACCTTGTCCGCGATGCCGAAAAGCTGCGCGAAATAAAGCGCGATCAGCACCGTCGCGGGCTGCTCGCATTCGGCGATCAGCATGCGGATCGGCGCGTCGCCGTCGATGTGCTTGAGGATCTGGGCCATCGCCAGGAACTGGCGGATCGCGGTCGAGCTTTCGATCGCCAGCGCGGCGAAATTGGCGCGCCGCGGTTCGGCTTGCGCCAAGAGTTCGCGCAGCGCCGAGATCGCGCCTTTGCTCGAAAGGTCGAGGTCTTCGCGTTCGGGCAAATGCTGGCGCAAGGCGTTGTGAAGCTGCTTGGCGTTGACGCGGAAATGCACCCAGCCCATGCCGAGCCCGTCGGCGTGCATCGCGGCGGCAAGCGCCAGGAGCTTGCAGGCGCGCGCGTCCGCGGCCTCTCCGGCTTCCCGCTCCAGATCGGCGATGAGCGGGTCGAGAGAGAGCAGCTTGTTCGGGTCGTCGGCGGTCAGGCGGTTGGCGGCCTCCGAGAGCGCCGCCGGATCGGCGAGGTCGCCGGCGAATTCACCGGCGCGCGCCTGAGAATAGACCAGCCCCGCGCGAAGCGTTTCGAGCAGCGGATGCGCCGCGTCGATGGCTTCGAGCCCGGCGACATAGCGCGCCAGCCGCTCGGCCTTCTCGGCGAGGCGGAAGCCGATCGAGGTGTGCCAGGCGATGTCGGTGCGCCCGTCCATGTCGTAGCCGACCCAGGTGGCGAAGCGGAACGGCAGGGGCGCGAAGCCGCGCCAGTCGCCGGGCCAGCGGCGGCGCGCCTCCTCGCACAGTTCGCCGACGATGCGGTCGCGCGCGTCCTGGGCATTGGCGATCGCCGCCATCGCACGGGCGTGCTCGTAGGGGAGAGTAATCTCGGCGTCGTCATGCGCAGGCTGCGCCTGTTTCTGGCCGAGCGCGCGGCGGGCGATGGCTTCGTATTCGCCCTCGGACAGCAGGAAGGTCGGGTGCGCGGTGAAGACCGCGTGGAGCACCGGCCGCTCCCAGCGCGCCCGGAAGGCCGCGAAATCGGGCGCCGGCCTGGGGTTGCTCTCGTCATCCAGCAAACGCCCCAGCCGGGCCGCGCGACTGTCCAGGCTGACGGCGTAGAGCTCGTCGATCCAGCGTTCGATCTGGTCGAGCGCGATATCGCCCTGCTCCAGCTTGCGGCTGATCTCGTGGCTGAGCTGGAACACCGGATTGTAGAGCGGCGTCTCGGCCGTGCGCCGCGCCAGTTCGCGCAGGCGCTGGAGCAGTTCGTCGACGATCATTTCCCGGCCCCTCCCGCTAGTCTTGTCACGGCACCATAGGCCGCGCCTTTGTGCGGTGCAGCAAGAAATTTGTCACGCGGCCCGCGGGGCGCTGCTGCTGGCTTGTTTCACGCAGAGGGCGCAGAGAAAGCGGAGAGCGCAGAGAAAGATTTGCTTCCTTTCCGCCGCGAAGCGGCCCCGCTCCGAGCAACGGTATTGCAAATAGCGAGGCCGCTGCACGGCGAGCGCCAGCCTCTTTGCGTCCTCTTCTACCTCTGCGCCCTCTGCGCGAAACCGGCTTGGCGCCGACTACCAGGTAAGGCCCTAGTCGCGAGCCATAATCGGCGGCGCGCTTGGGACGCTCGCCGTGGTCAAGATGCGATAGCCGTTCGCGGGCACGGTCACATTGCCGCCGGCCCGGATCCGCACATCCGCGCCGCTGCGGAACTCCTTGTAGCTCCCCGCCGCCAGCCCGTCGGTGAGCTTGGCGGTGACCGGCGCGGCGGTGAAGTTGAACAGCCCCACCACCTTGTTGCCGTCCTGCTGGCGGACCCAGGCGAAGAGCTGCTCGGGCCTGTCGGTCTCGACTTTGACCATCCGCGCGCCCCATTGTCCGTTGGCGAGCGCGGGGTTTGCCTTGCGGAAGGCGATCAGGTCCTCGAGCAGCGCGCCGTAATCGCACTTTTCGCCCTGGCTCCAGTCGATCGGATCCTTCTCGAAGAACTCCAGCCGCTTCATGTTGCAGGCTTCCATGCCGTTGTGCACCAGCGGGATGCCCTCGCCGGTAAAGCCGAGCACGGTCATGGCGTCGAGATTGGCGCCGTAGTTCTCGCGCAACGTGCCTTCCCAGGCGTTGGAATCGTGGTTCTCGATATAGGTCATGCGCATGGCCTCGCGCGGCCACAGGCTCTCGTTCTCGGCGTAATAGCCGTAGAAGGCGGTCGGGTTGGCCTCGCCCTTGGCCACCCGCTTGGCGGCATTGTGCCAGTCCCATGCGTAGCTCGCGTCGAAGGCGGCGAAATGGTACGCGGTCTGCTGCACCTCGCCCAGCATGAACACCGGGCGGATCGCGTCGAGACGGGCGCGCATGGTCTCCCAGAAATCGAGCGGGATGTAGCCGGCGACATCGGCGCGGTAGCCATCGACACCGAAGTCGCGGACCCATTTCTCCATCGCCCCGCCGACATGCTCGCGCACGCCGGGCCTGGACCAGTCGAGGTCGACGATGTCGGACCAGTCCCACCACGGGGTAGGGCGGAACTTGCCGTCCCAGGTCTTCTCGTACCAGTCGGGGCGCTGCTTCGCGAGCGCGTTGTCCCAGGCGGTGTGATTGGCGACGAGGTCGAGGATGACCTTGAAGCCCTGCGCGTGCGCGGCGTCGACGAAGGCCTTGAACTCGGCCTCGGTGCCGAATTCGGGATTGACCGCGTAATAGTCCCGCACCGAATAGGGGCTGCCGAGCGTGCCCTTGCGGTTCTCCTCGCCGATGGGATGGATCGGCATCAGCCACAGAATGTCGATGCCCAGCGCCTTCAGCCGCGGCAGCTGCGCCTGCGCCGCCCGGAAGGTGCCCTCGGGCGTGAACTGGCGGGTGTTGATCTGGTAGAGCACGGCGTTCCGCGACCACTCGGGGTGGACTAGCGTGACCTTGCTTTTCGGCGCCCAGGGCGAGGCGGCGGGCTCGCTCGGGCCGTCGGTCATCGCGTAGGCGCCGCCGGCGATCAGCGCGAACGCGGCGATTCCGGCAAGGATGCGTCCAGTGGTCATGTTCGGGTCTCCAGGGCGCGGCGGCCGAGCTCGATCGCGCCGGTGATGCCGGCATCGTCGCCCAATTGGGGCAGGACGATGCGGCGGGTAAGGTTCTCGTCCCACTCGGCGATATAGCCGGCGAGCTTCTCGCGGGTGAGAAGGCGAAGCTGCTCGACCATGCCGGGCGCCTTCATCACCCCGCCGCCGAAGATCAGCCGTTCGGGCCGATGCAGCAGCACCAGCGCGGCGGCGAGCTGCGCGGCATATTCGGCGACGAGCGCGATTTGCTTCCCGCTCGCGCTCGACAGATCGTGCCCCCAGCGCGCCTCGATCGCGGGGCCGCTGGCGAGCGCTTCGAGGCAGTCGCCATGAAACGGGCACACGCCCGCGAAGGGATCGCGCGCCGGATCGCGGCGGACCAGCAGATGCCCGCTCTCGTAATGCGACCAGCCCGACAGCACCGCGCCATCCTTCAGCACGCCGCTGCCGATGCCGGTGCCGATGGTGGTGTAGGCCAGCGAGCCGCAGCCCCGCCCCGCGCCCCGCAGCCATTCGCCAAGCGCGGCGGCATTGACGTCGGTCTCGAGGTTGATGGGCGCCTGGAAGCTCGCCAGCGCCTCCACGAAACTCGCACCCGACCAGCCCGGCTTGGGAGTGGTGGTGAAGCTGGCGAAATCGGGTTTGGTTGGGTCGAGCCCGATCGGGCCGAAACTGCCGACCCCGAACGCGCCGATGCGGCCATGGCGCGCTTCACCGGCCGCGAACCATTCATACATCTCGGAAAAAGTTTCACCTGGTGAGCGGGTGGCGATGATGGTCTGATCGACAATTGCGCCGTCATGATTTGCGAGCGCGAGGACGAACTTCGTGCCCCCCGCCTCGACCGCGCCGATCACAGCGCCGCCTTGACCCGCTGCATCGCCAGCGCCGCGATCAGCCAGCTCGCCGCGGCGAACAGCATGGTCCACACCGGCTCGCCGGGGAAGAAGGCCTGCACGATACTGCCCATCGCGGTCGCCACCAGCAATTGCGGCACGACAATGAAGATATTGAACAGCCCCATGAAAATCCCGAGCTTCGCCTGCGGCAGATTGCTGGCGAGGATCGCATAGGGCATCGCCAGGATGCTCGCCCAAGCGATCCCGATGCCGACCTCGGCGATCAGCAGCGTGTTCGCATCGCGCACGAAGAAGAACATCAGCAAGCCGATCGCGCCGAGCGTCAGGCAGATCGAATGCGTCGTCACCGGCCCGACCTTGCGGGAGAGCCACGGCAGCAGCGCCAGCGCCGCCAGCGCTGCTACCCCGTTGTAAGCGGTGAACAGGACATTCACCCAGCTCGCGCCCTCGTTGTAGGCGGCGCTGGCGGTGTCGGTGCCGCCGAAGACATATTGGGTTACCACCGGCGTGGTGTTGATCCACATGATGAACAGCGCCGACCAGCTGAAGAACTGCACCAGCGCCAGCCGCTTCATCACCGGCGGCATGCCCGCGAAATCCCCGACGATGCTGGAGAGCATATTGGCCGCACGCCCTTGTTTCGCCATCGCCATCGCAATCGCGCTGAGGACGCCGTAGAGCGCGAGCAGGCCCGCGAGGAGGTAGATTTCCTTCTGCAAGGCGAGCGGGCCGACCGCGAGCGCGACCAGCGCCCCGGCGCCTATCCATACCACACTGGACGCGTAGGATTTCGCCGCCAGCGCGCGCAGCGGCTGCGCGGTGTCGGGCGCCGCCTCGCCCCCGAAGCGCGCCATCTCCTCGGGGCTGTATTCGCGCGTCGTGACGATGGTCCACAGCACCGCCGCCAGCAGCGCCGCGCCTCCCGCCCAGAAGCTCCACTTCACGGTATCGGGAATGCCGCCGTCCGCCGCGACATTGGCGACGCCGAGGCGGTCGAGCAGGAAGGGGAAGATCGAGCCCACCACCGCGCCCGCGCCGATGAAGGCGGTCTGCACCGCATAGCCCGCGGCGTGCTGGTCGGTGCGCAGCATGTCGCCGACAAAGGCGCGGAATGGCTCCATCGCGATGTTGAGGCTGGCGTCGAGCACCCACAGCATCGCCGCGGCGAACAGCAGTGGGGCGGCGAAGCCCGGCGCCAGCGGCATCAGCAGCAGCGCCAGCGCGGAGAACAGCGCGCCGGTCAGGAAATAGGGCCGTCGCCGCCCGAGCCGGTTCCAGGTCTTGTCGGACAGGTGGCCGATGATCGGCTGGACGATCAGGCCGGTCAGCGGCGCCGCCACCCATAGCGCGGGCAGATCGTCGATGCTCGAGCCCAGCGTCTGGAACACCCGGCTCATGTTCGAATTCTGCAGCGCGAAGCCGATCTGGATGCCGAAGAAGCCGAAGCCGATGTTCCACAGGCCCGCCCAGCCCTGACGCGGCTTCTCTGCGGCTCCAGCAGGCGCGGCGGTGTCCATCGGCAGCCCTCTCAATCCCCGATCGCCCGCTCAGGCGGGTCGTAGCCGGGATTGCTCGCACGCCGCGCCCTCGCCGGCAAGGCGCATACGAATGTGGGCTCCGCACCAGACCCGTTCGTGTCGAGCAGCGAGCCGCAGGCTCGCGACCGTCGAGACACCGCGCACGACGGCGCGGCTATCTCGACCACGGACTGCGTGCTCCGCTCGATACGAACGGGTTTCGGACGGGATGTTAATCCACCCGCGTGCTTCCGCGCACGATCAGCCGCGTGGGCAGGCGTGGTTCGGGCGGGTCGCGACCCTCGATCTGCGCCAGCACGGTCTCGACCAGCCGCTCCCCCGCCCCCGCGATGTCCTGCTGGATCGTGGTCAGCGGCGGCGTGGTGAGGCTGGCGGCGGGAATGTTGTCGAAGCCGACCACCGCGACGTCGCCGGGGATCCGGAGGCCGGCCCCCGCCAGCGCGCGCATCGCCCCGATCGCGATCAGGTCGCTGGCGGCGAAGATCGCGTCGAAGGGCGCGCCGCTCGCGATCAGCGCGCTGGCGGCGCGATAGCCGGCGTCCTCATGGGTGAGCGCGTCGAACTGGAGCGCGGGATCGGGCTCGATTCCCGCCGCCCGCAGCGCCTCGCACAGCCCGTCGTAGCGGTGCTTGAACTCGGGATAGTGATCGTCGGCATGGCCGAGAAATGCGATCTTCCGCCGGCCCGTTTGGAGCAGGTGCTCGCCCGCCAGCCGCCCGGCGCCGAGATTGTCCGAGCCGACGGTGGCGCCGCTGCGATCCGAGCGGATCGAGCCCCAGCGCGCGAAATGCGTGCCCTGCGCCACCAATTGCGCAATCCGCGCCGAGTAGAGCGAATAGTCGCCATAGCCGAGCAGGATCAGCCCGTCGGCCCGCTTGGCGTCGTGATAGCGCATGTGCCAGTCGTCCTCCATGCGCTGGAAGGAGATCAGCAGGTCGAGCCCGTGGTTGGCGCAGGCCCGCGTGATCGAGCCGAGCATGGCGAGGAAGAACGGGTTGATGAGGTTCTCGTCGATGCCGTCCTCGAAGAACAGCAGCGCGATGGTGTTGGTGCGCTGGCTGCGCAGCGAGGAGGCGTTCTTGTCGACGGTGTAGTTGAGTTCGGACGCGATGCGCTGAATGCGCTCGCGCGTCGCCACGCTGACCGATCTGTCGCCCCGCAGCGCGCGGCTGACGGTCGGCTGCGAAACCCCCGCCAGATAGGCGATGTCGAAGCTCGTCGGTCGTCCGCTCGGTGCCCGGCCCATGTCGTCTCCGTGGAGCCGTGGCTAGGGCGCGGCGGAAGGCTTGGCAATCGCCCGCGCCGAAGCCGGGAACGATGTTACATTTTTGCAACCGGCGGGCGGAAGTCTGACCAACATACGTATGCAATCTTCCGCGCCCCCGCCGCCTACAGATACACCGGTCCCGGGAGAAGGAAGGCCGAGTGGCGGCCATCCTCCATGCGACGATCGGACCGGGGCCTCTTCCCGGCGCCCCTGCCCGTCGCATCTTGGGGATTTATCACGATGGCAATTCGCAAGCAGCCGAGCGGCGTGAGCGCGACGGCCCTGGCCCTGGCGCTGATCGGCGGCCTCGCCCCGGCGGGTGCGATGGCGCAGGACACCACCGGCGACGACGCCAATGCCGCCACCGGCGAGGACGAGAACGCGATCGTCGTCACCGGCATCCGCGCGGCGATCGACAATTCGGTCGCCCAGAAGCGCGAGAACACCTCGATCGTCGAGGTCGTCAGCGCCGAGGATCTCGGCAAGCTGCCCGATCTGTCGATCGCGGAATCGCTCTCGCGCCTGCCCGGCCTCGCCACCCAGCGCCTCGACGGCCGCGCCAATGTCGTCTCGATCCGCGGCCTGGCGCCGGACTTCACCACCACGCTGCTCAATGGCCGCGAACAGGTCAGCGCCAACAACAACCGCGGCGTCGAGCTCGACCAATATCCTTCCGAGCTGCTCAACGGCGCGGTGGTCTACAAGACGCCGGACGCGATGCTGATCGGCCAGGCGCTGGGCGGCACCATCGACATGCGCACCGTGCGACCGCTGTCCTACAGCGGCACGCGGCTGGTGGTCGGCATCCGCGGCGAGCTCAACGATCTCGGCAAGCTCAACCCCGACATCTCGAACAAGGGCTATCGCGCCAATATCTCCTATGTCGGCCAGAACGCCGACGGCACGCTCGGCTGGGCGCTCGGCTATGCGCGGATGCAATCGCCCACGCAGGAAGAGCGCTGGAATGCCTGGGGCTATCCCAACGTCGATGCCGACACGAAGGTGATCGGCGGGGCCAAGCCCTATGTGAAGTCCAACCGCCTCAACCGCGACGGGGTGATGGCCGTGCTCGAATTCGAGCCCAGCGATCGCGTCCATATGACGCTCGACGGTTATTGGTCGAAGTTCGCCGACAAGCAGCGGCTGCGCGGCATCGAGCTGCCGCTGTTCTGGTCGGCCGCGCAGTTGCAGCCCGGCTTCACCGAGAGCGGCGGGCTGGTCACCAGCGGCCGCTATAACGGCGTCGAGGCGGTGATGCGCAACGACGTGGTCAACCGGGATTCCGAGATTTTCGCGGGCGGTTTCAACGGTGCCTTCAAGGCGACCGACACGCTCACGCTCGAACTCGATCTCAGCTATTCCAAGCTGACCAAGACCGAAGAGAACCTGGAAATCTACCTGGGCACCGGTCGCGGCGGCGGTGTCGGCGCGACCGACTCGCTCGGCTTCGCGATGCCGGCCGGAGGCGGGGTGATCACCTTCAAACCCACCCTGAACTACGCCGATCCCACGCTGTTCGTCATCACCGACCCGCAGGGCTGGAACAGCTGCGGCGGGACGGTGCCGAACTGCCAGGACGGCTTCGTCAACCGCCCGCGCATCCGCGACCGGCTGCAGTCGATCCGTCTCCAGGCGATCCAGGCGCTCGACGGCGACATCGAGAGCGTGACCGTGGGCGTCAACTATTCGGACCGGCGCAAGCAGCTCATCGACGAGGGTTTCGTTCTCACTCACAAGAACTATCCCGCCAACACGCGGGTGCCGGCCGATTACCTGTTCGACCCGGTATCGCTGGCGTTCATCGGCATCCCGGGCATGGTCGCCTTCGACAGCTGGCGGTATTACAACGGCGGCAATTACTCGCTGACCGATGAATCGCTGTGGACCCCGGGGCGCAAGACCAACAGCTATATCGTTTACGAGAAGGTGCTGACCGGATTCGTCCAGGCGAACTTCAACAGCGGCGCGGTGCGCGGCAACGCCGGCGTGCAGGTGGTCAATACCGACCAGTCGGCCGATGGCTTCGCGGCCTACAATCCCGGCACCGGCACGGTGGCGACCCCGATCGCCGATGGGGACAAATACACCCACATCCTGCCCAGCCTGAACCTGTCGTTCGAATTCGCGCCGGAAGCCTTCATCCGCTTCGGTGCGGCCCGGATGCTGGCGCGTGCGCGGATGGACCAGCTCAATCCGGGCGTCGGCTACGGCTTCAACCTCGCCAACAACGTGCCCAATGCGGGTATCAACAATTCGCCCTGGTCGGGCACGGTCGGCAACTCCAGGTTGCGGCCGCTGCTCGCCAACACCGTCGATCTCGCGGTGGAAAAGTATTTCGGACGCGGTGCCTATGTGTCGGTCGGCGGCTTCTACAAGTTTGTCGATAACTGGATCTATCGCCAGAGCGACATCTTCGACTTCACCGGCTATGCGACGCCGGGCAATGTGACCCCGACTTACAATTTCGGTATCGTTTCGCAGTGGAAGAACGGCCCGGGCGGCCGGGTCTATGGCGCGGAAGGTTCGTTCTCGCTGCCCTTCGCGACTTTCGCCAGCACACTCGATGGCTTCGGCATTCTCGGCAGCGCCTCCTATACCCAAAGCAGTGTGCGCGAGGGCGGGGCCAATCCGATTCCGATGCCGGGCCTGTCGCGCTGGGTCGTCAACGGCACGGTCTATTTCGAGAAGGCCGGGTTCCAGGCGCGCGTCTCGGCCCGCCACCGCTCGAACTTCCTGGCCGAGGTCTCCGGCCTCAGCCTGGCGCGCGACCGGGTGATGGCGCGGGCGGAAACGGTGATCGATGCGCAGATCGGCTACACCTTCCACTCGGGCATGCTCGAGGGTCTGGGTATCCTGCTCCAGGGCAGCAATCTGACCAACGAGCCGTTCATCACCTACTACAACAACGACCCCCGTCAGGTTCGCGACTATCAGAACTATGGCCGGAACTTCATGGCCGGTCTGACCTACCGGTTCTGATCGCTCGGACGGGCCCGGGCGACCGGGTCCGTCCAGCCGATTGGCAGGGGACAGGCATGTGACCGACGACCGGATTCGCGATGTCGTGATCGTCGGCGGCGGGACCGCGGGGTGGATGGCCGCCGCGGCGCTGTCCGCCACGATGGGCGACCGGCTCCGCATCCGGCTGGTCGAAAGCGACCAGATCGGGACGGTCGGCGTGGGGGAGGCGACGATCCCCGCCATCCGCCTGTTCAACGGCCTCGTGGGCTTCGACGAGAACGCCTTCGTCCGCGCCACGCAGGGCACCTTCAAGCTCGGCATCGAGTTCGTCGGCTGGGGCAGACCCGACCAGAGCTACATGCACGGCTTCGGCCAGATCGGGCAGAGCCTGGATTTGATCGAGTTCTGGCAATACTGGCTGCGCGCCCGCCGCGAGGGCGTGGCCGAGCCGCTGGGCGACTATTCCTTCAACCAGCAGGCGGCACGGCTGGGCCGGTTCGGCCGGGTGCCGCGCATTCCGAACAGCGATCTCGACGGGATCAGCTACGCCTTCCACTTAGACGCCGGGCTCTATGCCAGGTTCCTGCGCGGCATCGCCGAAGCGAACGGCGTGGTGCGCACCGAGGGCCGGATCACCGGCGTGGCGCGCGACGGGGAAAGCGGCTTCGTGCGGTCGGTCGCGCTCGAATCGGGCGAGGAAATCGCGGGCGAGCTGTTCCTCGACTGCTCGGGCTTCGTCGGCCTGCTGATCGAGCGGGAACTGGCGACCGGTTACGAGGACTGGACGCGCTGGCTGCCCTGCGACCGCGCCATCGCGGTGCCCACGCGCAATGTCGGGGCGCCGCGCCCCTATACTCAGGCGATCGCCCATCCCGCCGGCTGGCAATGGCGCATCCCGCTCCAGCACCGCACCGGCAACGGGCATGTTTTCTGCAGCGAGTTCATGCGCGAGGACGAAGCGCGGGCGCTCCTGCTCGCGACGGTGGAGGGCGAGCCGATCGCCGAGCCTCGCACGCTGCGCTTCACCACCGGCATGCGGCGCAAGGCGTGGAACGCCAATGTCGTCGCGCTGGGGCTCTCCTCGGGCTTTCTCGAACCGCTCGAATCGACCAGCATCCATCTGATCCAGAACGGCATCGCCAAGCTGATTTCGCACTTTCCGGATCGCGGCTTCGCCAAGGCGAACACCGATGCCTACAACCGCCGCACCGCCTACGACTACGAGCGCATCCGCGACTTCATCATCCTGCACTACCACGCCAACCAGCGGCCCGAGCCCTTCTGGCGGCACTGCCGCGAGATGGGCATTCCGGACAGCCTGCGCGACAAGATCGAGCTGTTCCGCGCCACCGGCCGGGTGTTCCGCGAGCAGGAGGAGCTGTTCGTCGAAGTGGGCTGGTTCCAGGTGCTCACCGGCCAGAACGTCGAGCCCGAGACCTATCACCCGCTCGCCGATGTGTTGACCCGCGAGGAGCTGGCCCAATTCCTCCAGGACATCCGCGACATCGTTGCGAGCAACGCCGCGCGGCTGCCCAGCCACGCCGATTTCATCGCGGCGAGCTGCGCCGCGCAACCCGCCGGTGCGCCGGCAGGAGCCTCGGTATGAAGTTCATCGCCGCAACGCTCGCCGCCGCGCTCATGGTCGCGCCCGCACTCGCCCGGCAGGCCGACTACCGCCAGCGCGCGCCCAGCGAGGAGGTGGTCTATTTCGTCCTCCCCGACCGTTTCGCCAATGGCGACCCGGCGAACGACCGCGGGGGCCTCAGGGGCGACCGGCTTAAGACCGGCTTCGACCCCGCGGCCAAGGGCTTCTTTCACGGCGGCGATCTCAAGGGACTGCGCGACAGGCTGCCCTACCTCAAGAACCTCGGCATCACCGCGATCTGGTTCGCGCCGATCTTCCAGAACAAGCCGGTCCAGGGCCCCAGCGGCGACGAGAGCGCCGGCTATCACGGCTATTGGGTCACCGACTTCACCCGGCCCGACGCGCATTTCGGCACCCGCGCCGAGTTCAGGGCCTTCGTCGATGCCGCGCACGGCCTGGGGATGAAGGTCTATATGGACATCATCGCCAACCACACCGCCGACGTGATCCGCTATGCCGATGGCGATGCGACCAATTACGAATACCGCAGCAAGGGCGACTATCCCTATTCGACGCGGGGGAAGGCGGATGGCCCGGCGATCAATCCCGGCTTCATGGGCGACGAGGACAGCTCGCAAGCGAACTTCGCCAAGCTGATCGACCCCGATTACGCCTATCGGCCCACGGTGCCCGAGGCCGAGAAGGCCGTGAAGGTTCCGGCCTGGCTCAACGATCCGATCTACTACCACAACCGCGGCAATTCGAGCTTCACCGGCGAGGACAGCCGCTTCGGCGATTTCTCCGGGCTCGACGATCTGTTCACCGAGCATCCGCGCGTGCGCCAGGGAATGATCGACATCTACGGCGCCTGGATCGACGATTTCGGCATCGATGGTTTCCGCATCGACACCGCGCGTCATGTCGATCCCGGCTTCTGGCGGGTCTTCGTGCCCGCCATGCTCGAACGCGCCAGGGCCAAGGGCATCCCCAACTTCGCCATGTTCGGCGAGGTGTTCAAGGACGTGCCCCAAAATGGCTATATCGCCGAATACACCCGCCGCGACAAACTGCCGCAGGTGCTCGACTTCGCCTTCCAGGCCTCGGTGCGCGAGGTGCTGGGGCGCGGCAAGGGCACGGTGGTGCTGGCGCAGATGTTCGACGGCGACGTGCTCTACGAGGGCGGCGAGGACGCGGCGCTCAACCTGCCGACCTTCCTCGGCAATCACGACATGGGCCGCTTCGCCTGGCTCGTGAAGCAAGACCGCCCCGGCATCGGCCAGGACGAGCTGCTCCAGCGCACACTGCTCGCGCATGCCATGCTGATGACGCTGCGCGGCGCGCCGGTGATCTACTACGGCGACGAGCAGGGCTTCGTCGGCGCGGGTGGCGACCAGCTCGCGCGCGAGGACATGTTTCCGAGCAAGACCGCGGTCTACAACGCGATCCGTTTGATCGGCACCGACCGGACCACCGCGCAGGACAATTTCGACCCCGCGCATCCGCTCTACGCCGCCATCGCCGGCCTGGCGAAGCTGCGCGCGGCGCACCCGGCGCTGCGCAAGGGGCGGCAGACCGTGCGGCACTACGAGCAGACCGAGGGATTGTTCGCCGTCACCCGCCATGACGCGGCGAGCGGCGAGGAGGTTCTGATCGCCTTCAACACCTCACCCGCGCCGCGCGGCGGGAATATCGCGCTAGGGTATGACGCCCGCGGCTTCACCGCGCTCGCCGGCGCCTGCCCCGCCGCGGTGACCGCGCCGGGCAGCGCGCGCTTCGAATTGCCCGCCTTCGGCTATGCGGTCTGCCGGGTGGAGAAGCCCGCGCGATGAACCGCATGCAGACCCTCGTTGCCGCCGACGCCGCCGCGCGCCCGTGGTGGAAGGGCGCCGCGATCTATCAGATCTATCCGCGCAGCTTCATGGATTCGAATGGCGACGGGATCGGCGATCTGCCGGGGATCGCCCAGCGGCTCGATCATGTCGCCTCGCTGGGCGTCGATGCGATCTGGATCAGTCCGTTCTTCACCAGCCCGATGAAGGATTTCGGCTACGACGTCGCCGATTACTGCGACGTCGATCCGATCTTCGGGACGCTGGCGGATTTCGACCTCCTGGTCGCCCGCTCGCATTCGCTCGGCCTCAAGGTGCTGATCGACCAGGTCTATTCGCACACCTCGGACCGGCATGCCTGGTTCGAGGAAAGCCGCCGCGACCGCATCAATCCGAAAGCCGACTGGTATGTCTGGGCGGACGCCAAGCCCGACGGGTCGCCGCCGTCGAACTGGCAGTCGGTGTTCGGAGGCCCCGCGTGGACCTGGGACGCCCGGCGCGGGCAGTATTATCTGCACAACTTCCTCGCCAGCCAGCCGCAGCTCAATGGCCACAACCCGGAGGTTCAGGAAGCGCTGCTGGGGGTGGCGCGGTTCTGGCTCGAGCGCGGGGTCGATGGCTTTCGCATCGACGCGCTCAATTTCGCGATGCACGATCCCCGGCTGCGCGACAATCCGCCCGCGCCGCCCAGCGGCAAGCCGCGCAGCCGGCCGTTCGACTTCCAGCAGCGCATCTACAACCAGAGCCATCCCGCCATTCCGCGCTTCGTCGCCCGCATCCGCGCGCTGACCGACCGCTACGACGGCATCTTCACCGTCGCCGAGGTCGGCGGCGAGGACGCCGAGCGCGAAATGAAGGCTTTCACCGCCGGCGAGGAGCATCTCAACTCCGCCTATGGCTTCAACTTCCTCTATGCCGATGCGCTGCGGCCGGACACGGTCCGCGCGGCGCTCGCCGAATGGCCGGACCAGGAGGGCGTCGGCTGGCCGAGCTGGGCGTTCGAGAACCACGACGCCCCGCGCGCGCTCAGCCGCTGGTGCAAGCCGGAGCACCGCGAGGCCTTCGCGCGCCTCAAGATGCTGCTGCTGGTGGCGCTGCGCGGCAACATCATCCTGTGGCAGGGCGAGGAGCTGGGGCTGACGCAGGTCGAGATCCCCTTCGAAATGCTGCGCGATCCCGAGGCGATCGCCAACTGGCCGCTAACGCTGAGCCGCGACGGCGCGCGCACCCCGATGCCGTGGCTGGCCGACGCGGCCGATGCCGGTTTCGGCTCGCTCGACCCCTGGCTGCCGGTGGGCGCGGAGAACGCGGCGCGCGCGGTCGACCGGCAGGAGGGCGATCCGGCCTCGCTGCTGCATCATACCCGCGCCATGCTGGCGCTGCGCAAGGCGCATCCGGCGCTCCATCACGGTGCGGTGAGCATATGCAGAGCGGCGGGCGACGTGCTGGTGCTCGAGCGCGCGGCGGATGGCGAGCAAATCAGGCTGTTGGCGAATTTTGGCGAGGAGCGCGCAATGTTGACCGAGGGACAGGGCGCGGGCGAGGTGCTCGCCGCGATCAATGGCGCGGGGCCGCGGGAGCTGCCCGCCTTCGCCGCGCTGATGGTGCGGCTGTGAGGCGCGCTCTGCTGGTCGCCGCGCTGCTGAGCGCGGCCTCGCCGCTGGCCGCCGCCACGGTCGCCTCGCCCGACGGCAAGATCGTGGTCACGGTCGAAACCGACGGCGAGGGCATCCCGGTCTACGAGGTCGCGCTGGCCGGCAAGCCGCTGATCGCGCGCAGCCAGATCGCCTTCACCTTCGCCGACGAGGACCCGCTGCGGCGCAATCTGGCGATCGAGAGCGAGACGCGCGCCAGCGCCGACAGCCGCTGGGAGCAGCCCTGGGGCGAGCGTCGCTGGGTCACGGACAAGCACAACGAGCTGGCAGTGACCTTCGCCGAGGCGGCCGGGTTGGGTGGGGCTGCGCCGCGCCGGTTCACCGTGCGCTTCCGCGTGTTCGACAATGGCCTGGGCTTCCGCAGCGAGTTCCCCCACCGCGCCGGCAAGCCCGAAACGCATATCGCCGAGGAGCTGACCGAGTTCACCATCGCGCCGCGGGGCGCCGCCTGGTGGATCCAGGCCGGCGACTGGAACCGCTACGAACAGCTCTATCAACACACCCCGATCGATGCGGTCTCGATGGCGCATACGCCGATGACGATCAGGACGGCCGACGGCACGCATCTCTCGTTCCACGAAGCGGCGCTGGTCGACTATTCGGCGATGTGGCTCCAGCGGCTGACCGGGCAGCGCTTCCGCGCGCATCTCTCGCCCGGCACAGGCGGCGCCGCCAAGGTGGTGCGCAAGGGCGCCTTCGTCACGCCCTGGCGCGCGATTCGCATCGCGCCCGATGCCGCCGGGCTGGTCGAGAACGACCTCGAGCTCAATCTCAACGAGCCCAACAAGCTGGGCGACGTCGGCTGGTTCAAGCCCGCCAAATACATCGGCATCTGGTGGGGCATGATCAGCGGCAAGTGGAGCTGGGCCCAGGGCCCCCAGCACGGCGCAACGACCGCGCGGACCAAGGAATACATCGATTTCGCGGCGAAGCACGGCTTCCGCGGCGTGCTGGTCGAAGGCTGGAACCATGGCTGGGACGGGCAATGGTTCGGCAATGGCCGCGACTACAGCTTCACCAGGCCCTATCCCGACTGGGACCTGCAAGAGCTCGCCGCCTACGCGAAGAAGAAACGCGTCCATCTGATCGGCCACCACGAGACCGGCGGGAATATCGAGGTTTACGAACGCCAGCTCGCCGAGGCGATGAAGCTCTACGGCGACCTCGGTATCGATGTGGTCAAGACCGGCTATGTCGCCGACGCCGGCGGGATCATCAGCTGCAACGCCGACATCGCCGATCCCTGCGCGGGTCAGGCGATGGCCTGGCACGACGGCCAGCGCCAGGTCCAGCACCACCTGCGCGTTGTCGAGGAAGCGGCGAAGAACAAGGTGGCGGTCAATCCGCACGAGCCGGTCAAGGACACCGGCCTCAGGCGCACCTATCCCAACTGGGTCGCCCGCGAGGGCGCGCGCGGGCAGGAATACAACGCCTGGGCGCCGTTCAACAATCCGCCCGATCACGAGCCCACGCTGGTCTATACCCGCATGCTGTCGGGCCCGATGGACTACACCCCCGGCGTGCTGAGCGTGACCGGCGGCAATGGCGTGCCGATGGCGAGCACGGTGGCCAAGCAGCTCGGCCTCTATCTCGCGATCTATTCGCCGATTCAGATGGCGGCGGATTTCATCGAAAGCCTGGCCGCGCATCCCCGCGAGCTGGAGTTCGTCAAGGCGGTCCCCGCGGACTGGGCCGAAAGCAAGCTGGTCGCCGGCGAGGTCGGCGATTACGCGATTTTCGCGCGCAAGGATCGCAATTCCGCCGACTGGTATGTGGGCGGCATCAACGACGCGACCGCGCGCGAGGTCACGGTGACGTTCGATTTCCTCGATCCGGGCAAGAGCTATCGCGCGACGATCTGGAAGGACGGCGAGGGCGCGACCTACGAGACCGAGGCGCGCCACCGGATCGCCTACGACAGCAGGACCGTGCGCAAGGGCGACACGCTGACACTGTGGCTCGCGCCCGGCGGCGGTGCGGCGGTGCGGCTGCAACCCGGCAAGTAGGTCGCCAGAAAGCGTGGAGGGTGTCATCGCTCGATCCGCGCGGTAAAACGGTTGCGAATCGAAACGAGGGAGAGAGCGATGGCCACTCTGGCAGAACCGCAGGCGGCGGATGCCGATGCTGCTTTCCGCGAAGAGGCGCGCGGCTTCCTCGCCGAGCACTTCCCGCCCGAGCTCGAGGGCAAGGCCAATCTGCTCGCCAGCGTGGAGGGACCGACCGACGAGAGCCCGGCGCAGAAGCGCTGGCGCGAGGCGATGGGTTCGCGCGGCTGGGGCACCCCGACCTGGCCCAGGGAATACGGCGGCGGCGGGCTGACCAGGAAGCAGGCGCGCATCCTCGAGGAGGAAATGGCCAAAATCGGCGCGTTCAACCCGATCGGCGGCATGGGAGTGATGATGTTCGGTCCCACGCTGCTCGAGTACGGCAGCGAGGCGCAGAAGGCCGAGCACATCCCGCCGATCTGCCGCGGCGAAATCCGCTGGTGCCAGGGTTATTCGGAACCCAACGCGGGCAGCGACCTCGCCAATTTGCAAACGACCGCCGAGGACAGGGGCGACCACTACCTCGTCAACGGCCAGAAGACCTGGACCAGCGGCGGGCAATGGGCCGACAAGTGCTTCGCCATCGTGCGCACCGACCGCAGCGACAAGCACAAGGGCATCAGCTTCCTGCTGATCGACATGGACAGCCCCGGGGTCGAGGTGCGGCCGATCCGCATGATCAGCGGCGCGAGCCCGTTCTGCGAGACCTTCTTCACCGATGTGAAGGTGCCCAAGGCCAATCTCGTCGGCGAGGAGGGGCAAGGCTGGACCATCGGCAAGCGCCTGCTCCAGCACGAGCGCACCAATCTCTCGGGCGGCGGCAGTCTGGCGCGGCTGATGGGGGCGAGCCTTTCCGATGTCGCCAAGAAGCATTGCGAACTGGATGATGGCGGCGCGCTCGCCGACAAGGTGCTGCGCGACCGCATCGCCGATTTCGAAATCCGCTGGTCGAGCTTCCTCCTCACCGCGCGCCGCGCGATGGAGGAGAGCAAGGCCGCGGGCGGGGTGTCCGAGATCGGCTCGGTGCTCAAGAAGCTCGGCACCAGGCTCGGGCAGGAGCGCAGCGAGCTCTTGATCGAAATCAAGGGCTTGCAGGGGCTCGGCTGGGAGGGCGACGGGTTCGAAGGCCCCGAGCTCGAAGCGGTGCGCGGCTGGCTGTTCGGCAAGGCGACCACGATCTACGGCGGCTCGACCGAAATCCAGAACAACATCGTCGCCAAGCGCGTGCTCGGCATGTTGGATCATCAGTAGGAGCGCGCGAGATGGCAGTCCTCAGCGAAGAACAGGAAATGCTGCGCGACATGGCGCGCGAGTGGGCGGCGAACGAAAGTCCGGTCGCGGCCTTCCGCAAGCTGCGCGACAGCGGCGGCGATTTCGACCGCGCCGCCTGGCGGGCGATGGCGGGCATGGGCTGGACCGGGGTGGTCATTCCCGAAGCGCATGGCGGCTCGGACTTCGGCTGGCTCTCGATGGGGCTGGTGGTCGAGGAACTGGGCAAGACGCTGACCGCGAGCCCGTTGGTCGCGAGCACACTGGCGGCGAGCGCGATCATGCTCGGCGGGTCCGAGGAGCAGAAGGCGAAGTGGCTGCCGAAGATCGCCAGCGGCGAAGCGATCGCCACGCTCGCGGTGGATGAAGGGCCGCGCCACGATCCCGCGACGATCGGCACCAGCGTTGCGGGCGGCAAGCTCTCCGGTTGCAAGGCCTTTGTAGCGGAGGCGCAGAGCGCGGACCTGTTCGTGGTCGCGGCGGCGGAGGGGCTATATCTCGTCGAGAGGGGCGAGGGCGTGACGCTCTCGCCGCGCAAGTTGACCGACCAGCGCGCCCATGCCGAAGTTTGCTTCGACGGTGCTCCCACAGAGAAGCTGACGGGCGGCGGCGATGGCCTGACAGGCGACGTGCTCGACCGCGCGCGCATCCTCGCGGCCTGCGAGATGCTCGGCATGGCGCAGCAGGTATTCGACGTGACGCTCGATTATCTGAAGCAGCGCGTCCAGTTCAACCAGGTGCTGGCGAGCTTCCAGGCGCTCCAGCACCGCATGGCCGATCTGTTCGGCGATCTGGCGATGACGCGCAGCGCCGTCGAAGCCGGGCTTCAGGCGCTCGATGGCGGCTTCGGCGTCGCCCGCGCCGCCGCGCTCGCCAAGGCCGAGGCGAACCGCGTGCTGCACAAGGTCAGCAACGAAGGCATCCAGCTCCACGGCGGCATCGGCATGACCGACGAATACGACATCGGTTTCTATTTGAAGCGCGCCCG
>JAIETR010000024.1 GCA_019745075.1 Qipengyuania sp. | reverse complement strand
CCGCGGCTTCTTCAGCCGCCGCCGCACCGTGGCGGATCGCACCGACGGCGATCCGCGCACCTGACGGGCTCGTCTAGAGCCAGATGACATTAGGTAGCACCGCCGTGACGGAGTCGATTTTGGCTCAGCGCAAGGCGCGAGGAGGGAGCCATGCTGTCGCATAGTGACCGACGAGCAACGCTGCGCTGGGCCAAAAGCGACCCGCCGCAAGGCGGTTGCCCGGAGCGGCCCCGTGGCAGCGTTGCGACGCTTGCACGGGCAACCAGCCCGCGCCGCGCGCCGCGCCTCGCCACGAAGCCGCTCCGGGCAATCACGGTGGCGCAACCTAATGTCATCTGGCTCTAAAAGCTGAACCGGGCCCCGAGCTTGAGATTGCGTCCGGGCAGCGGGACGAAATCCTTGGTCAGGCTGGCGTGGCGGCGCCCCTCGGCGTCGAAGATGTTGTCCGCCTGCGCCAGCAGGGTGATGCTGTCGTTGCCGCGCACCGGCTTCCACGCCAGCGAGGCGTTGACGAAGGCGAAACCCTCGGTGGGAGTCTCGACCGGCGCCACGCGGTTCTGCGCGGCGAACCACTGCAGTTCCACGCGCGCATCCACGGCATCGGTCTGCGCCTCGAGCGCGCCGAGCAGGCCGAGCGGCGGGATGCGCGGCAGCGGGGCGCCGTCTGAGAGCTCGGCGCGGATGTAGTCGCCGCGCAGGTCCGCGCGCAGGGTGAAGCCGTCCTGACGGTAGAGCGGGAGGCTGAGCTCGCCCTCCAGCCCGAAATGGTTGGCGCCGCCCTGCCGGAAGGCGAAGACCGGCAACCCGTCCACTTCCGCCCCCGTCTGCGCGAGATAGATGTAGTCCTGGAACCGGTTGCGGTAGATCGCCAGGCCGACCTCGGCGGGGCCGAGACGCCCCCGCAGATAGCCTTCCAGGCCCCAGGCGCGCTCCAGCCGCAGGTTCGGATCGCCGATTTCGAAGGCCTGGGTGGCGACATGCGGGCCGTTCGCGAACAGCTCCTCGCCCGAAGGCGCGCGCTGGACGCGACTGGCGTTGATGCCGGCGCGCAAATTGCCGCCGAGATCGTAGCTCAGCCCCACCGCTCCCGAGAACGCGCCGAAATCGCGCGCGAGCCCGAGCGCGGCGGAGCGCACGCCGGTCCGTTCGTAGCGCCCGCCGGCTTCGATTTCGACCGGGCCGATGCCGAACTCCTGCAATGTGAAGATGCCAAGCTGGTCGGTGCGGTTCGGGGCGACAAAGGCTTCCTCGCCCAGCGCGGCGAAGTCGCGGAAGTAATACTGCGCGCCGAACGAACCCGTCAGCCCGCCCATGGGCCGCTGCACGAATTCGGCGCGCGCCTCGATACCCGAGACGTCGAACACCGTGCCGGCCACGCCGCCTTCGAACTCGGTGTGGGTGTAGTCGCTGTAGCCGACGCGGGTCACGAGGCGCTCCAGCATGCCCTCCCCCAGCGCCAGCTCGCCACGCAGATCGGCGCGAAACTGAGACAGGTCGATCGTGACCGGCGCGGGTTCCTCCTCGGCCATCCCCTCCAGGGGCGCGCGACCCGCGCCCGGTCGTTGGGGCACGCCGTAACGCGAATCGTACCAGCTCACCGAGGCGCCCAATGTGCTCTCTCCGGCGAAGAAAGCGATCCCGGTGCTCGCCGTCCAGCTCGTGAAAGCGCTGTTGGGGAGCACGAACCGGCGGTCGGCCGCCTCGCGCAGCTCGGCCGCCGCGCCGGCGCGGCCTTGGCTGGCCCGCGCGGCGGCATCGGCGAGCAGGCTGGCGCGCAGCGGGGGTGAAACCACGTAGCCCGGCACCGACAGATCGCCCGCGTCGCGCCAGCTCCCGTTGGCGTGAATCACGAAGCCGCCGTCCAGCGGCGCATCGACCGAGCCGCCGAGCTGGAGCTGGTTGTTGACGCTGTCGAAGCTGGCCAGTCCATCGGCATGCACCGCTTCGCTGGGCAGACGTCGCGGGATGCGCTTGTCGATGACATTGACCGCGCCCCCGATCGCCTGGCTGCCGTAGAGCAGCACCGCCGGACCCCGCAGCACCTCGATCCGTTCGACGGTGAGCGGGTCGATGGCGACCGCGTGGTCGTCGGAGGTGTTGGAGGCGTCGATGATGCCGAGCCCGTCGATCAGCATGCGCACGCGCTCGCCGGAAAAGCCGCGCAGGATCGGGCGCGACGCCGCCGGCGAGAAACCGGAAGCGGTCACCCCTGGCAGCTTGGCGAGCACCTCACCGATCTGGCCGCTCTGATTGCGCTGCAATTCATCGCCCGTGAGCACCGAGGTGCCCGCGAGCACGTCGAGCTGCTTCAGGCCTTGCGCGCTGACCACGATCTGCCCCGAATAATCGCGGCGGCGATCGTGCAGATCGTCCCCGAGCGCTTCGTCGGCGACGGGCGGGGACGCGCTGTCGGGTGGGGGCGCGCCATCCTGGGTCCGCGCCTGTGCCGCGGGGTAAAGGGCGAAGAAGAGCGAAGACGACACTAGCAGGGCATGGCGCGGGAGATGATGATACAACATCACTGGAGCGCTACCGGCATGTGCCGGCAGGGCAAGCGATCATTCGCCCAAGCGCCGAAATTCCGCGTCGAATGGAATGAATCGCCGATGGTGGCTGGAGCGGGCGAATGGATTCGAGCGTTACCGTCGTTTCTAAAGGCGCAGGTATGACGGCTTGCGAGCAATGCGCGGATACCCTGCCGAATTCGGAAGTGGTGCCCCATACCCCCGTAAGCGGAGAGGCCTGTCGCCGCGAGCACCGTCGATGATGCGCGACGAGTAAGACGATCGGTTTGGAGCGTGCTCGCTGCTGCGTTCGGAAGGAGGGCTGGCAACGATGCGTCCAGCGCTAGCGGCTTTGCCCCGGCGACGGTTGCGGAGAACGCGCGGGTCTGTTCGACGGTTCCAGCCTCGCGCTCGCGCTTGCGGCGCGATTCGACCCACAACAGGTTGCCGGTGTAGAAGATCAGCGCTCGGCCAGCCCGAGCAGAAAATAAGCCCATCGCACACCGGCGCCGCCGATATTGCCGAAATGCAGCGCGAAGACGCTGGTGATCGTCGCCGATCACCCATCCTGCCTACCGCGCGGCCTCGCCAATCGATCCCAAGCGCGGTTCCATGCGGCCTGCGGACATCGAACTAATCGCTGGCGTCGCACTGATATTCTCTATAATGATACTCAGAGTGATAATGTTTAATTATCGCCGGCTGGGGTCTGGCCTAAGCGGATGTCAATTTCGGGCGCGATGACGGAGGGCAAGATGCGGAACCAGCAGGATACCCTGAGCGCCGGGCCGCCGCGGATGCTGCACCATACGGCCTATGTCACGCACGACGTAAGCGCGACGGTGGACTTCTACACCCGTGTCCTGCGCATGAAGCTCGTCAGCTCCGTGATCGATGATGCCATTCCGTCGACCGGCGACCCCTTCCCTTATATCCATCTGTTCTTCGAGATGGCCGACGGATCGACGATCGCGTTTTTCGAATCCCTCGATCTGCCGCCTGCCCCGGCTCCCTCGCATCCCGCTTACGATATATTCAATCACCTCGCGCTGGATGCTGGATCGGTCGAAGCTGTTGATGGCTGGGCCCGGCATCTGACCGCGGAGGGCATCGATTATATCGGCCCCGTGAAGCACGGGATCATCTACAGCATCTACTTTCGCGACCCAAACGGCCTCCGCCTCGAACTGACGGCGGACGTCGTTCCCGAATGGAAGCTGCATGGCGCACAGGCTGCCGAGGACGTCGCGAAATGGCAGGAGCTGAAGGAGCGAAGCGCCAAGGAGGGCAGCAGCGACAGTGCCGTTGCCTGGATCAAGGAACGACGATTGTCTCGCCCCGGAGCGCACGACTAATGGGACGACGGGGAATCGCGGGTTTCAAGTCGCCTTCCCAGGCAGGCTTGGCTTTGACCGGAGCCTTGCCCTAGCATCCCGTCTCCACAGGGAGGTCAGCCCGTTTGCCCCGAAGTTCAAAACTCGTTCCCGATGCTCCCGAGTTGGAGTTGCAGTCCGCAAGCACGCGGGACGGAAAGCTCGGTATCCAGTCTCTCGAGATCGGCATGCGGCTGATGGCTGCGCTGATGGAGCATGCCTTCGACAGCCCGCCGCCGATGCTTAAGACGCTTGCCGCCAGTGCCGGGATGCCGCCGGCGAAGGCCCACCGCTACATGGTCAGCCTTATCCGATCGCAGCTTGTGGAGCGCGATGGAGCGACCGGCCGGTACAAATTGGGGCCCATGGCGCGCTTGATGGGCCTGCGCGCGATTCAATCGATCGATGTCGTCCGCCTCGGGGGCTCGCGCCTGCCGCTGATTTGCGCCGAGCTGGGATTTTCGGTTGCGCTTGCGGTTTGGGCCCATGAGGGGCCGTCGATCATTGCCGTCGAAGAGGCACGTCGCCCGATCACGATCGGCACGCGCGTCGGCGAGGTCATGCCAATATTGAACTCCGCCACCGGGCTCGTTTTTGGTGCCTGGCTGCCACGGGCGCTCACGCAAGAGCTTATCGACCGCGATGTCGGTGGGCTGGCTGGCAAGGAGTCGCGGCGCGCATCCTCCGAACTCGAAATCGACAAGGTGTTTGACGATGTCGTCAAGGCTGGGCTCGGGACGACGGAAGGCGGACTGAATCCCACCGTCAATGCGCTTTCTGCACCGATATTCGACCATCGCGGCGTGCTGGTAGCAGCACTGTCGACCCTTGGCCCCGCTGGTGAACTCGATGCCTCTCCCGACAGTGCAGTGGCAGTCTCGCTGCGAAAATTTGCTGCGGATCTCTCAGCGGAACTCGGCTTCACATCGATGATGGCCACAACGCCCCCCGCTCATTGAATTACGTATATTGCTATTCGAATGTGCTATCCGTAATTGACCCCGATCGAAGCTGATATCGAGGACCTGATGCCCAAATTCCGCGCCGTGATGATCGAGGACGTTGATGGCAAGCAGGTGGCGAGCGAGCACGACCTGACGCTGGTGGATCTTCCCGACCACGATGTTCTGGTCGAAGTCAGCTTTTCGAGCCTGAACTACAAGGACGGTCTCGCCGTGCTGGGCAAAAAGATCGCCCGGCGCCTGCCCATGATCGCCGGGATCGACATTGCGGGCACTGTGGTCGAATCCCGATCGCAGCAATGGTCCCCGGGCGACAGGGTCGTCGTGAACGGCTGGGGCATGTCAGAAACCGAGCAGGGCGGATACACGCGTTACCAGCGCGTGAAACCGGAATGGCTGGTCCGCCTGCCGGAGGCGCTTGCGCTGGAGCAGGCAGCGGCGATCGGCACCGCCGGCTACACGGCCGCGCTCTGCGTAGATGCGCTGGAGGATTGGGGCGTCGGCAAGGGCGAACGCGAAGTGCTGGTCACCGGTGCCGCCGGCGGCGTCGGATCGGTCGCCATCGCGCTGCTGTCCAAAGCCGGTTACCGCGTGACGGCCTCCACCGGGCGCGCCGAGACGCATGCATATCTCTCCTCCCTCGGCGCGAGCGCTTTTGTGGCGCGTCAGGAATTGCAGGAGAAAGGGCCGCCGCTGGCGAAGGAACGCTGGGCGGGCGCGGTCGATTCAGTCGGCAGCACTACGCTGGCGACGGTCCTTTCGCAGACAGCCTATGGCGGCGCGGTCGCGGCTTGTGGCCTGGCCGGCGGCGTGGACCTTCCCGCCACGGTCCTTCCGCACATTCTGCGCGGCGTGGCGCTGCTTGGCGTCGATTCGGTGATGGCGCCCCTCGCCAAGCGCGAGCGCGCGTGGCAGCGGCTCGCGCGGGATCTCGACCCTGCCCTGCTTGCCAAAATCACGTCCGTCGAGCCGATGAGCCGACTCCCCGAACTCGCGCCCCAAATCCTGGCCGGCCAGACGCGCGGACGGATCGTGATCGACGTGACGCGCTGATATGGTGTCGCTGGTTGCCGCCGACCGTTCAAAAATATCGGCGGGCCAGCGCTTCCGCGTGCTGCTGGAACAGCCCGGCATCCTTCGCATGCCCGGCGTCTATAACGGGCTCTCGGCGATCCAGGCCCGGCGTGCTGGTTTTGAAGCCCTGTATCTCTCAGGCGCGGCGGTGTCGGCCGCGATGGGGCTTCCGGATCTCGGCATCACGACGATCGATGATCTGTGCTTCCACATCCGGCAATGCTTCCACGCAGCCGATCTGCCGATGCTGGTCGATGGCGACACCGGCTTCGGCGGGGCGCTCAATGCCATGCACATGGTCCGCCGGTTCGAGGAAGCGGGCGCCGGAGCCGTGCAGATCGAGGACCAGATACTCCCGAAAAAGTGCGGCCATCTGAGCGACAAGAAGCTCGTCGATGCGCACGAGATGGCCGCGAAGATCGCCGCGGCCACCCGCGCCCGCCGCGACATGGTGATCGTCGCGCGCACCGACGCCGTCGCGCAGGAGGGTCTGGAGGCGGCGATCGACCGCGCCAATCTCTACCGCGCCTCAGGGGCGGATGCGATCTTCCCCGAGGCGCTGCACGACGCCGAGATGTTCAGCACCTTTGCGGCCCGTGTACGGGCGCCGTTGCTGGCCAACATGACCGAGTTCGGCAAGACGCCCTTCTTCACCGCTGGCGAGTTCGCCGAAATGGGGTTCCGGATGGTGATCTGGCCGGTCAGCGCCCTGCGGATCGCCGCGCGCGCGCAGGAGTCGCTTTACGCCACGCTTGCGCAGGACGGTAGCGCCGCCGCGCAGCTGAACGCCATGCAGACGCGAGCGGAACTCTACGAAACGCTTGCCTATGGCGAGTATGAGGAACTGGACGCGTCGATCGAGCGCTCGACGCTTCCTTCCTGACTCGTACTTACCTGACCCGTACTTACTTCCCGGATGCCGGCAGCCACGGCGTGGAATATTGCCCGGCGCGTGCCGCCTTCAGCCCCTCCATGCCTTCGGCGCGGAGGATATCCTCGAAATACCGCCCATCGGGAGCTTTCGCGACCGAACTCATCGTCTTGGTGATCGCATCGTGCGCGCGTCCGGCGACCCTTCCCGCGGCGCGGCCGCTGCTTTCGAGCACGCCTTCGATGCATGCCTTGTTGAGGTGAAGCGCCTCGCGCGGCATCCGCGCCAAGCGCTCGGCAAGATCGACCGCGCGCTCGATCAGCAACGCCTCCGGTTCGACCCCAAGCACCAAGCCGATGCGCTCGGCGCGCCAGGCGTCGATCATCTCGCCGGTGAAGATCAGATATTTCGTCCAGGCCGCTCCGATCACGGGAACGAGGTCGGATGCGCCGGGATGGCCGATGCGCCCCTCGATCAATCCGAACCGCGCGGTGTCCGCGGCGATCACGAAATCGCATTGCGCAACGAAGCCCATCGCCGTCCCCAGGCACAGGCCGTGGACGGCCGCGATCACCGGCTTGCGCACCCGGCGCACCGCCTCGTTGAAGCCGATTACGTTCTCGTTGAAGATCTGATTGTCGCGTGCGGTGTCAGACACGATCTTGCCGCCGATCCGGCTGAGATCGCCCCCCGCGCAAAAGGCACGCCCGGCCGCACGGATCAGCACGGAACCAATAGATTCGTCGTCGCTGGCAATGGTCAGCGCGCGCGCGATCTCGTCCCGGCTCGACCCCGGCCCCATGCCAAGCGCGTTCAGCTTCTCCGGGCGGTTGAGGACGATATGCGCGACTTCATTTTGCACCTCATAGAGAATGTGATCGTAACGCTCCGCCATCAGTCACTCCTGTTCGGATCCGGAGGCGAGCTTGACACTACTGCGATCGCCGCGCAATCTCCCATAGGTGTAATCGATTTAACAATACATAATCTTGGGAGAGAGCGTGCTCGAAGAATTGCTTCAGGCGATCCCGATCGAGGCGGGCACGATGCAATCCGGTCTCGAACTCCATTCGGGGATCGCGCGCCTCTATCCGCGCGTGTACGGCAATCTCGTCCGGATCGCCGGGTCACGCGCGACGACGGGGATCATCATGGTCCATCCGATGTCGAATTTTCACGGGCACCATTTGTTGCAGCCCATTGCGACGTCGGGCATCCCCATCCTCGGCCTGAACACGCGCTATGCGGGCAACGATGCCGTCGTCATCCTGGAGAACTGCCTGCTCGATATCGATGCGGCGATCCGTTGGGTGCGCGAGCATCACGGCTGGCAGAAAGTGATCCTGTGCGGCTTTTCAGGCGGCGGACCGCTAGTCTCCCTCTACCAGCGCCAGGCCGAGAACCCTACGATCACCGCCACGCCCGCAGGCGATCCGCCCGACCTTACCAAGACGCGGCTGGCGCCCGCCGACGCGCTGCTGCTCATCGCGGCGAGCCCATCGCGCAGCCGGCTCTATCAGGAATTCATCGATCCGTCGGTGATCGACGAGCGCGATCCCGATCGGCGGGACCCGGAATTCGATCTCTACGCTCCGGGGCGCGAACCGCCTTATGATCGCGATTGGCTCGCGGAATATCGGCTGAGGCAGAAGGCACGCGTCCAGCGCATCGAGGATTTCGTTGTCGCCGAACTCAAGCGCCTCACCGGATTAGGAATCCGCGACCGCGCGTTCATCACGCACCGCACCGTTGCCGACCCTCGCTTCCTCGATCTGACCATCGACCCCGATGATCGCGCCGTAGGCACGATCTGGGGCGATGCGCGCGCCGCGAACGAAGCGCCCGGCCCGATGGGGCGAATGTCGACGCTGCGTAGCTGGCTCAGCACCTGGAGCCCGACTCATTCGAACGGCGACAGCCTGAAGAACCTCCCGCATGTATCGGTGCCGATCGGCATGATGCCGATGACGGCAGACCAGGGCACGATGATGGTCCATGGCCGCGCGATCCGCGATGCCGCGCCTGCCCATCTCGTCGACTTCTTCCCGCTCAAGGGCATGACGCACTATTTCTACAACCAGCCCGAGGGGTTCCCGATGGCGGTGAAGGCGATCCGATCGTGGATGGAGCGGTGGGGGCTGGCTGACGGCGCGGAAGGGGCAAGCCAGTCGTGAGGACGACCCCCAACCCCGTCCAGTCGCTGCACCATTTCGCCTATCGATGCCGGAATGCCGAGGAGACGCGGCATTTCTACGAAGACATTCTCGGCATGCCGCTGGTGCACACCGTCTATCACGACCATGTTCCTTCGACGGGCGAGTATCATCCCTATTTCCACATATTCTTCCGGATGCAGGACGGCGGCTGCCTTGCCTTTTTCGACCTGCTCGACGACACCGGATACACGCCCGACCCGAAGACGCCGGCCTGGGTCAATCACCTGGCGATGAACGTCGCATCCCGCGAGGATCTCTCCGTCGCAAAGGCGCGGCTGGAAGCGCATGGCATCGAAGTGCTCGGCATCGTCGACCACAAGATCTTCGACTCGATCTATTTCTTCGATCCCAACGGCATCCGCCTTGAACTGGCCTATCAGACGGCGGGCGCCGAGAAGATGGCGCAGCTGGCGGCCGATGCGCATGCCGGCCTGGCGCTTCGTGACGCCAAGTTCGCGGAACGCCGGGCGAAGCTTGCGGGCGAGGCATCGCTTTGAGAGTGGAATGACCGCGGGCATGCTCTCGATACCCGCCGTGTTCATGCGCGGCGGCACCAGCAAGGGGTTGTTCTTCCACGCCTGCGATTTGCCGCAAGATCGGTCGGCGCGGGACGCGATCTTCCTGCGCGCGCTCGGCAGTCCAGACAACTACGGACGCCAGCTCGACGGCATGGGCGGCGGCCTGTCATCGCTTTCCAAAGCGGTGATCATCGGCCCGCCGACCCGCGAGGACGCCGATCTCGACTATACCTTCGCCCAGGTCTCGGTCGGCGCCCCGCTCGTCGATTATGGCGGGACCTGCGGCAACCTGGCCTCCGCGGTAGGCCAATTCGCGGTCGATGAAGGGCTGATCGCCGCCGAAGGCGAAATGGCGACCGTGCGTATTCACGCCGTGAACACCGGCAAGGTCATCCGCGCGCACGTCCCCGTCCGCGACGGCAAGGGACAGGTCGATGGCGCGCTGGTGGTCCCCGGCCTCAGCTTCGGCGGCGCGCCGATCAGGCTCGAATTCATCGATCCCGACGGCAGCCGCACCGGACGATTGCTGCCCAGCGGGCAGCCATCGGATAACCTCGACATCCCCGGCATTGGCGCGATCCGGGCCTCGCTCGTCGATGCCGCCAATCCTTGCGTGTTCGTCGCCGCCGCCGACCTGGGGCTGACGGGGGCCGAGCTACCGGAAGAGCTGGATGCCGATCTCGCCAGCCGGGCGCTTCTCGAAGCGATCCGCGCGGCGGCAGGGGTTCGCATGGGCTTCGGCGCGACGCGCGACGCTGTCAGCCACGCCTCGCAATCCAGCCCCAAAATAGCATTGGTCGCGCCGGCCCGCACCATGCGCACGCTCGACGGCGCGTCGCTGGATACCGGCTCGCTCGATCTTTGCGTGCGCATGATCTCGATGGGCCAGGCGCATCGCGCGGTCCCCCTCACCGGGGCATTGTGTGTCGCGGTTGCTGCCCGCATCCCCGGCACAATCGTACATGATGTCCTAGCAAACAGCGCGCGCGGTCAGGGCGATCTCCGGATCGGAACCGCTTCGGGCGTGGTGCCGGTAGCGGCCGACGTGATTGCCGCCGACGGGGGTTTTCGAACGAACAACGCGGTCGCCTATCGAACGGCGCGCCGCCTGATGGAGGGCAACGTGCTGGTGCCCATCAGAGCTTGAGGAGACTGGAATGACTTCGCCACCGCCGCTCGACGGCCTTCGCATCATCGACATGAGCTCGGTCGTTATGGGGCCGTTTGCGACCCAGATCCTGGGCGACCTCGGCGCCGACGTCATCAAGGTCGAGCCGCACCAGGGCGACACGACCCGGCACGTCACGCCGATGCGCGGCGAGAATATGGGCTGGGTGTTCCTCCACGCCAACCGCAACAAGCGCAGCATCGTGCTCGATTTGAAGGACCCGGCAGGCAAGGAAGCGCTGCTGAAGCTCGCGGAGGGAGTAGACGCGATCGTGACGAACGTCCGCACGCGCGCGCTCGACCGGCTGGGGCTCGGCTGGGATGCGCTCCGCGAACGCAATCCGCGGCTGATCCTGGTCAATCTGGTCGGCTATGGCGCCGGCGGTCCCTATGACGGTCGCCCCACCTATGAGGACCTGATCCAGGGCGTCACCGCGCTGCCGTCGATGCTGGTCCAGGCGGGTTCGGAAGAACCGCATTATGTGCCGATGGCGATGAACGATCGCGCGGTCGGCGTATCGAGCGCGGTCGCCCTGCTTGCCGCGGTGATCCATCGCGAGAAGTCGGGCCGCGGCCAGCAGATCGAAGTGCCGATGTTCGAAACGATGGCGCAATGGGTGCTGGGCGATCACATGGGCGGCAAGACGTTCGAGCCGCCGCTGGGCCCCGCGGGCTACAAGCGCACGCTCACCAAGGAGCGGCGTCCCTACAAGACCAAAGACGGGCGCATCTGCTCGATCATCTATACCGACAAGCACTGGCGCACTTTCATGGAGCTGATCGGCCAGGGCGAGGTGTTTCGCAGCGATCCGCGCTTCGCCAATATCGGCACCAGGACCGATCATGCGCATGACCTCTATGCCTATGTCTCGGAAGCGATGCAGGAGCGGACAAGCGCGGAGTGGCTGGAGGCGCTCCTCGCGGCCGACATTCCGGTCACGCCGCTGCACGATCTCGACACGCTGATGGAGGACGAGCACCTGATGGCGGTCGGCTATTTGCCCGTTGTCGATCATCCGACCGAAGGCAAGGTCCGCCAGGTCCGGATACCCTCCACCTGGAGTGAATCGCAGCCTACGATCCGCCGCCAGCCGCCCGGTCTGGGCGAGCATAGCGTGGAGATCCTGCGGGAGGCCGGGCTGAGCGAGCAGGAGATTGCGACCCTGGTCGAGCGCGGGGTGACGTCGCAGCCCGGCTACGCAGCCGACGAGGAGGCGGTGTGACGGCGGCCCTGGTCGGACTCGCATGATCGAACGTCGCCACGTCGCATTGCCGATCCGGATCGGGGCGACGTTCGAGACCCAATCGGGACTCCAGCTCAACGCGCCGCGCATCTACGGCATGCTCGCGGCACCTGCCGGCGCGCGCGTCGCGGCCATCCTGATCCATCCGTCCAGCAGCATGATGAGCCACTATCTCATCGAGCCGCTCAACGCGCGCGGGCTGGCGGTGCTCGCGCTCAACACGCGCTACGCGGGCGGCGACCAGGTGCTGATCATGGAGAATGCGATCCAGGATCTCGGCGCCGGCGTCCGCTATCTTCGCGAGCATGGTTTCGAGCGTCTCGTGCTGCTCGGCAATTCCGGCGGCGCGTCGCTGACTGCCTTTTACCAGGCGCAGGCCGAGCGGATCACCCTCACGCACACGCCTGCCGGAGATCCGGTACATCTCGTCGCGGACGAGATGCCGCCCGCGGACGGCCTGATCCTGCTTGCCGGGCACCCCGGCCGCTCGACCCTGATGACGACCTATATCGACGCGGCAGTGATCGACGAGCGCAATCCCGACGCCGGCGATCCGGCGCTGGATATCTACGCGCCAGCAAATCCGGCGCCGTTTTCCGGCGATTTCGTCGCGCGCGTTCGCGCCGCCCAACGCGCGCGCAGCGAACGCATCACTTCCTGGGCGGTCGAGCGCCTGCGCACATTGCGTGAACGGCCCGGTGGCACCCGCGACGAGGCCTTCGTCGTGCACCGCACCTATGCCGATCCGCGCTTCGTCGACCGGGGGCTCGACCCCAACGACCGTGCGTCCGGCGGCAACCGCGGCGACACCCCGCAACAGGCCAATCTCTCGGCGAACAACCTTGCGCGCTTCACCACGCTGACTTCCTGGCTCAGCCAATGGTCGCACCTCTCGAACGCGGACGGGCCGGATAATCTGGCGAAGACGAGCATTCCCGTCCTGCAACTCGAATATACCGCGGACGCAGGCATCTTCCCGAGCGACGTGGCGCGCTGGTCCGCCGCGGGCGGCGATCGGGTCGAGAATCATCGCATTGTCGGTGCGTCGCACTATCTCTACCGCCTCCCCCGGCAATTGGCGGAGGTCGCGGACCTCACTGCCCAATGGAGCAAGATTCGCTGATGGCCCGCCCGACCACGAGGCGGATGATCATCGGCAAATCCTATGGCCGAGAGTGCTGCAAGCGACTTGCCTGCTGGCGTCATCGGGCTGCAGCATGCCCTCCATAACATAAGGATGCGTAGGATGACCGTGGCAGCGATTGAAGTGGGAGGCGCGAGCGCTCCCGCCGGGAAGGTCTCGACGTTCCGCACCGCCGCGTTGATCGCCGTTCTCCTCATTTTCTGCATTTTCGCCGTGGTCGATCGCACGGTGATTGCGATGCTTGTCGATCCGATCAAGGATTCGCTCGGGCTCAGCGACACGCAGATCGGGCTGCTCATGGGGGTCGCCTATGCCCTAGCCTATGGTCTCGGCGGCCTGCCAATGGGTTATCTGGTAGATCGCTATCCACGCAAATGGATCCTTTTCCTGGCGGTTATTCTGTGGGGTATGGCGGAAGCCGCCTGCGGATTTGCCACCGGCTTCGTCTGGCTGTTCCTGGCGCGCGCAGCCGTCGGCCTCTTTGAATCGCCGCTGCATCCCAGCGCTCATTCGATCATCGCGGACACGGTACCGCGGCGGAGGCTGGCGACGGTGCTGTCGATCTACTCGATGGGGAACCTCATCGGCACCGGCCTGGCGCTCATGATCGGTGGCTGGATCGTCAATTCGCTGCTCCACCTCGATTACATCCGCGTTCCGCTGATCGGCAATATGGCTCCCTGGCAATTCGCCTTCCTGATCACCGGGGTCCCTGGGCTGTTTCTCGCACTGCTGATCCTCCCGTTCGCAGAGCCGCCGCGGCACGTCTCGCACGGTCACGGAAAAGTCAGCTGGGCAGAGCTGTTCGGCTTCATTCGATCGAAATGGCAAGTGGTCCTCACGCTCAGCGTCGTGTTTGGCGGCATGAACATCGTCGTCGGCGGCATTATCAAATGGGCGCCCGCTTATATGTCGCGCCATTTCAAGATGAATCCGGCCGAATATGGCGTAGCGCTGGGGCTTACTCAAAGCCTCCCCGCCATAGCCGGGCTCCTGGCGGCGGGCTGGATCATCGACCGCTGGTACGCCAAGGGCCGCAAGGACGCGCACCTGGCTTACTATCTGTGGGTATTGATCATCACATCGCCCATCGTGTTCTTCGGCCTGATGTCGAGCAGTATAGCATTGTTTCTGGCCGCGATCGCGCTTGCCAAGGGTCTGACGGTCAATTTCCTCGGAATCGCGGCCGCACAGGTTCAGATGATCTCACCTCCGCAAATGCGCGGGCGGTTGTCGGGCCTGTTCTTCCTGATGGTCGTGGCGCTGCTGGGCACCACCTTCGGCGCATTGTTGCCCGCCGTCATCTCCGAGCACATCCTGCATGATACCAGGCGGATCGGCCATGGCATCGCCATCACCTTGGCGATTTTCGCGCCGCTTGCGGTGATCGCGATTCTCTGGGGTCGTAAATATGTCCGCGCCGCCGTGGAAGAGGCAGAAAGGGCTATCGTCGCTTGACGGAACGGTCAGCGCTCTCACTCAGGAGCGATTGTGACCGTGATTCCGTCCAGCTCGGGCGTGAAGGGCACTTGGCACGACAATCGTGACGTCTCTTCGCGTTCGGCTGCTCCGTCGAGAAGGTCGATCTCGTTCTCCGAGATGGCCGGCAGGCGCGACATCCAGCCGGGATGGACGAGGACATGGCAAGTGGCGCACGAGCAGCAGCCGCCGCAGGTGGCTTCCAACTCGTCAAAGCCGTGCTCCCGAATGATTTCCATGAGCGAATAGCCGGACGCGGCGTCGGCCTCCACTTCATGCGAAGTGCCGTCTCGCGTAACCACCGTCAACTTCGCCATCAAACCTGCTTTCATGAGTTTCGCACGCGTCTATGCGGGCTAAGCGCGCCAACGCAGTATCCCCAGCCTTGCCATTCGCCCAGCGCCGGCCGGCTCGGCCATAGCCATTCGGCAATGAATGTCTGTCCCCGTGGGGTGTGACGCGGTCGGAGCCGGCAGCGAGTTGATCCTCCGGCCATAGACAAAGCCGCTGACGGTTAGCGCGAGAGCCATGTTGCTCGTCGGGGCTCACGAGCGGATTTAGGCGTCGTGCCCTTCCTCTCCGTCCCAATGGATGCCGGATTCCGAAGGGCACCAAAACAGGCGCGCCTGGCGTAGCTAAAATCGGGGAGGATTCAAGTGTCGAATCGCATTTTAACCAGCAGGATTGCAATCGCAGTGGCGCTGATCGCGCCGGGCACGGCGTGGGCACAGGATGCCGCGCCCCCCGCGCAAACCGAAGCGCAATCGGACGGTCAGAGCGGCATCGAGGACATTATCGTCACTGCGCAGCGCCGCGAAGAGCGCCTGCAGGACGTGCCGATCGCAATCACTGCGGTGAGCGGCGATAGTCTCGCGCGTTCGGGTGTGACGGACACGCGCCAGTTAACCCAATCGATGCCATCCGTGGTCTTCAGCCGCGTGAATTCGAGCTTCCAGCCCTATATCCGCGGCATCGGCACCCGAAACGCCAATATCGGCGATGAATCGAACGTCTCCCTCTACATTGACGGCGTGTATCAGCCGGTAATGTCCTCGCTCGGCTTCGACATCGTCAATGTCGAGCGGATCGAAGTGTTGCGCGGACCGCAGGGGACGCTGTTCGGCCGCAATTCCACCGGGGGCCTGATCAACATCATCACTCCCGATCCCACTGAGGAACTCTCGGGCCGCATCGTCGGCCGGCTCGGCAGCTATGGCGAGAAATCGCTGCAAGGCTATATATCAACCGGCATCGCGCCCGGCATCAGCGTCGACCTCACCGGCGGCATCGCCGCCGATACTGGCTATATCAAGGATCTGGTCAATGGCGGCTATCGCGGCGACCGTTCCTCGGAAGTGGTGCGCGCCAAGATCCTGATCGAGCCGACGTCCAATTTCCGTGCGACGTTGACCGGAAACTATACGCGCTACGCGGATTCCTCGTCGGTCAGCGAGCAGCCCTTCCGCGGCAACTCGACGGGCGTCCGCGCGCCTACGCCGACCATCGCGACAAGGCCGTGGGAAACTGCAATCGACGTGCCCACGAACTCGCTGTCAACGACCTACTCCGCATCACTGCAGATGCGCCTGAACCTGGGCGCGTTCGATATCGAGACCACATCGGCCTATATCGACAGCAAGGCGGTCTCGATCACCGATAGCGACGCGACCAGCAAGCCGATCGGATCGGTGATCGCACCGCAAAGCTCCTATTATATCGAGAATGAGATTCGCGCGCTTTCCACCGGCGAGGGCGCGTTCTCGTGGATCCTCGGGGCGTTCCAATTCTCGGGCAAGGGCGCGTTCGACGGGCTCGAGAGCTACGCCAATGGCGCGCTGACCGGCCGCACCTTCACGCGGCAGGAAGTCGTTTCCTATGCCGGCTTCGGCGAAGGTACGCTGCGGTTTGGCCCGGTCTCGCTTATCGCCGGTCTTCGCTACACCACGGAGAAGCGCAACTACGAGGCGCACACCGCCGCCGCGATCACCGTTCCCTTCCGCGAATCCAGCAACGACAAGCTGACCTATCGCCTTTCGACGCAGTACAAGTTCAGCGACAGCGCCAACATTTATGCAAGCTATAGCCGCGGCTTCAAGAGCGGCGTCTATAACGGCTTTGCGACGAACGTCGCAGCTGCGGCGCCGACTCGTCCGGAAACGATCGACTCGTTCGAAATCGGTTTCAAGACCGATCCACTGCGCTGGCTCCGCATCAACGGCGCGCTGTTCCACTACGACTATACCGACATCCAGCAATCGGCACGCGATCCGGCCACCACCCTGGTGCTTCTGTTCAACGCGGCTTCGGCGAAGGTCGATGGTGCCGAAATCGAAGCCACGATCCGCGCCAGCCGGAATTTCAATATCCGGGCATACGGCACCTATCTTCGTGCCAAATATGACAGCTTCCCCACGGCCCAGATCTTCCGGCCGTTGGGCATTGGCGGCAATGCCTCGATCGCGCCCTACGATGCCTCGGGCAAAGACATGATCCGCGCACCGCGTGCGACCGTGGGGGTCAATTTCGACTGGTCGCACGACACCAGCTTCGGTACCTTCGGGGTAGCGGGCAATGTCTTCCACTCGGCCAAATATTACTGGGACTTCGAGAACCGCCTGACCCAGCCCGCATACACCATGATCAACGGCGATATCTCGTTCTCGCCTGCTGGTATGGGCAACCTGCGCGTGAGCGTATTCGTGCGAAACCTTGCCAACGAGGTGGTATATTCGCAGATGACGTCAACCGCGACGGCCGACAAGGCCGGGTTCGAGCGTCCGCGGACCTTTGGCGCCTCGGCTTCCTTCCAGTTCTGAGGCCGACAGCGAGACAGGGATGATGACGATGCTCGCCGACCAACTTGTAGCCGACCGGTCGGACGAGCTCGTCGTCACCGATTTCGAAGCGATCAGGCTGATCATCTTCAATCGGCCGACAGCACGAAACGCGCTGTCGAACGCGATGAAGCAGGCTTTGGTTGCTTGCCTGGATCAAGCCGGGACGGACGACGATGTCCGCATCGTCGTTCTGACCGGTGCGGGTGCGTGCTTCTCCGCTGGCGCCGATATCAAGGAACTGCGCGCCGGCGCGCAACCGATCCGTCCGCATCCGGGAGAGGCGCTGCGGGCTTTCGGAAAGCCGGTAATCGCCGCGGTCGATGGTCCATGCGCCACCGGAGCATTGGAAGTCGCCCTCTCCTGCAGCTTCATCGTGGCATCGCCGAACGCGCGCTTTGCCGATACGCATGCGAAGGTCGGGCTGATCGCCGGCTGGGGCATGAGCGCGCTGCTCCCGCGCGCGATAGGGCGCCGCCGCGCCAACCAGATCATGTCGACGGGCGAGTTCATCGATGCCGCCCGCGCCTGTGAATGGGGACTCGTCAACGAGGTCGTCGAGGGCGACGTCACCGAACGCGCCTTGGAAATCGCGAGGGTGATCGCTGGCAATCCGCGCGCTTCGGTGGAAGGGCAGATTGGCGCCATGTACGAGGGCGACGGGGCTTCGCTAGGCGAGGCGCTCGAAATCGAAGAACGCATGAAACAAAGCTGGCGGGCCGGGGGGACTGGCCTATTCGCGACGGATCCGAACACCGTACCGAAAACATGACGGCGCGGCGCGCCGCAGTGGCCACTCGAGCGTGCGAAAGTTATCCGATGCAAGACCAGAACCGTGCCGACGCTCCGCCCCTCCTCGACGTGAGCCTGCCAACGTTCACCGATCTGCTCCTGGCCGCCGAGCAGGCGTTTCCGGCACAGGAAGCCTTTGTCGATGGCGATGACCGCATCAGCTATGGCGAGTGGGTCGATCAGTCGTTGCGCGTTGCGCAGGCGTTCTCCGATCGCGGCGTGGAGGCGGGCGATATCGTCCTGATCGCAATCGAGAACGGCATCGACTTTGCCGTCTGCTTCGCCGGTGCGCAATTGCTCGGTGCCATTGCGAGCGGAGTCAATGTACGGCTGGGCCGCCGCGAATTCGAAGGCGTGGTCGAACGATCCGAAGCCGCGCTCATCATCGTCGAAGACAATGGGCTCGAGCCGACTGCGGGCCCGTATGTTGTCCGCCGCTCCGAGCTGGCATCGTTTCGCAATTCGCCCAAGAAGGCGACACCCCGCGCCGGCCGGCCCGACGACATCGCGGTCATCATCTGGACCAGCGGCACCACTGGGATGCCCAAGGGAGCGTGCTTCACGCACGACAATCTCCGCAACGCCGTCAGGACCGCGGGCCCGGTTGCCGCACCCCTAGCGCGGAAACTCAGCTCGGTTCCGTTTGCCCATGCCGGCTTCATGTCGAAGGGATGGGAACAGGTTGCCTTCGGCATGACGCTGATCGTGGCGCCGACGCCGTGGAGCGCCGATGCGATGCTCAGGCTTCTGGTCGAGGAGCGGATCAACATCGCCGGGGCGGTGCCAACGCAATGGACCAAGCTGCTCGCGCATCCCGGCCTGGCCGCTGCCGACCTCTCGCACGTGAAGGTCGGTATAACCGCCACGGCACCGGCGCAGCCCGAACTGGTCGAACAGGTCTCGCGCGCCATCGGGGTGCCGCTGATCGTGCGCTATTCGATGACCGAATGCCCATCGATGACCGGCACGCGGATCGGCGACAGCGCCGAGATCCAGTATCGCACAGTCGGCCGCGCGCAGGTCGGCGTGGAACTGAAATTCCTAGACGACGATCGCAACGAGGTGCCGCACGGCGCTGTCGGCAGGATCGCCGTTCGCTCGAAGGCGATCACCATCGGCTATTGGAAGGATCCCGAGCGGACCGCCGAGACGCTGATCGGCGACGGCTGGATGCTCACCGGAGACTTTGGCCGACTGGACGAGCACGGCAATGTGATACTCGCCGGCCGCGCCAACGAGATGTACATTCGCGGCGGCTACAACGTCTATCCGATCGAGGTTGAGCGCGTGATCAGCGAAATGCCCGATGTGTCGGCGGTCGCGGTCATCGGCACGCCAGCACCGGCAATCGGCGAGGTCGGAGTTGCGTTCGTCGTTCCGGCAGATCCTGCGAACCCGCCTTCGCTTGAGATCGTCAGAGCCACGGTCAAGTCCGAGCTAGCCGACTACAAGGCGCCGGACCAGATGGTGCTGGTCGACGCCCTGCCGCTCACACCCATGATGAAGGTCGACAAGCAGGCGCTCAAGGCGCGCGCCGCAGCGCTCGAGTCGACCCGTGGTTGAAGCCACGTCGCCCCGCACTATCGATGCCAGCCCGGAACGCGTGCAGATCGAGGCATGGTGGATGCTGGCGGTGCTGCTGCTGCTCTACACGCTCTCCTTCGTCGACCGGATCGTCATCTCGATGCTGGTCGATCCGATCAAGGCGACGCTCGGGCTTTCCGACGTGCAGATCGGGCTGATCATCGGGCCGGCCTTCGGCGTCGCTTACTGTATCTTCGGCTATGTTTTCGGGCTTGCCGCCGATCGCACGTCCCGCAGAAAGGTGATCTTTGGCGGTGTGACGCTATGGTCGTTGTCTGCCGGCCTGAGCGGTCTGGCCGGCAGTTTCGCCGGACTGTTCCTGTTTCGCGTCGGCGTCGGTGCGGGTGAGGCGGCGCTCACGCCTGCCGCCTATTCGATGTTGGCCGATCGCTTTCCGCGGCGGCGACTGACTACGGCGATGGCCATCTATCAGATGGGCGCCAAGCTCGGCGCCGCGCTCGCATTCGCGATCGGCGGCTTGAGCATCGCCTTCGCCGCCACGATCCAGCACACCCATTGGCCGGTCGTGGGTAACATGGAGCCATGGCAGATCGCGCTTGCGCTGACCGGCCTGCCCGGCGTGCTCCTCGCTCTGCTGGTCTTTACCTTCCGCGAACCGCTGCGCGGTGCATCCACAAACGCCTCGGCGGATCGTCCGCCGCTGATCCCGTTCCTGCGGAGCGAGGCGCGCGCGCTGGTGCCGATGGCGATCGGCTTCGCCTCGATCTCCATCACCATGTATAGCCTCACCTCCTGGGCGCCGACCTATATGAGCCGGCAGTTCGGATGGCACCCTGCGCAATACGGGCCTGCGCTCAGCGTGATCAGCCTGTTCGGGGCGGGCTCGATGATCGTGAAGGGGATGATCGTCGACTGGCTCTATGGCCGCGGCATGCGCGACGCGCATTTGCGCTTCTTCACCTGGCTGCTCGCCGCCGCCATTCCGGTGGGGGCTGTCGCGTTCTTCCTGACCGACCCCTGGTGGTTCCTCATCGCCTATGGGATCATGCAGGTCGTGGCGCTGCAGTTCGTCGTCTTCATGGGCGCCACGCTGCAGCTGTTCGTTCCCCCGACGCTACGCGGGCAGGTGACCGGGCTCTTCCTCGGCTTCTTTACATTCCTCGGGCTGGGCGCGGGCCCGACCTTCACCGCCTTTCTGACTGACTATGTTTTCCAGGACGAGGCCAAGCTGGGGATGTCGCTGGCAACCACCACCTGCCTGACGATCCCGCTCGCCTGGATTTGCCTGCGATACGCCCTGGCCCCGGTCCGAGCTGTCCTAGCGCGGCAAGGCGACCCTGAAATCCCGCGCGGCGGAGCCTGAAACCATGTCTGTCGCGTTACCCAGCCTCGGAGTGACGGCTTCCGCCAAGCCGTCCGCCCGACCCTCGCCGGCGGTGGCGTGGCTCACGATCGGGGTCCTTTTCATCTATTCGGTATTTGCGATGGTCGATCGGCAGATCATGACCATGCTGGTCGATCCGATCCGCCGCGACCTCGGCATCAGCGATGTGCAGGCGAGCCTCCTGCTCGGCTTTTCCTTTGCCCTCTTCTACACCACGATCGGCCTCGCGATGGGCTGGATCGCCGACCGCACTTCGCGCCGGGCGCTGATCGGGGTGAGCGTCGCGCTCTGGGGTCTCGCCTCTGCGGCATGCGGGCTTGCATCGAACTTCTCCGAACTCTTCATCGCGCGCATGCTGGTGGGCGTCGGTGAAGCCGCGCTCGGGCCGGCCGCTTATTCGATGATCTCGGATTCCTTTCCGCGCCACCGCCTTTCGCTGGCCATGTCCGTGTTCATCATGGGGGGCCTGGTCGGGGGTGCGATCGCCATCCTCGCGGGCGGCTTCGTTGTCGCGTGGAGCACGACCCATGCGAGCGTCTGGCTGCCGATCATCGGCGAACTGCATAGCTGGAGGCTGGTTTTCTTCGTGACCGGCCTGCCCGGCCCGTTCCTTGCCCTCCTCGCCTTCCTCTTCCCTGAGCCCACGCGCCTCGGCCGCACCTCGGCTCCTGAGGCCGGCAGCACCGCGCATCTGGTTCGTTTCCTGAAGGCCAATGCGGCCTTGCTCGCCCTGCTGTGCATCGCTTTTGGCGCAATGAGCATGATCGTCAATTCGACATTCGCCTGGTCGCCGACCGTGCTGGGGCGCACGCTGCTCGTCGCGCCCGTGCACATCGGAATTACCATCGCCGCGCTGCTGATCTTTGCCGGACTGCCTGGACAGATCGCCACTGGATGGTGGGTGGATCGCCAGGCCGCCAAGGGCGACACGACCATCAATCTGCGGATCTTCCTGTTCACCCTGCCCTTCGCGGTTCCAGCCGCGATCATCGGATTGCTGTGGGGCAATGTCGGAGTTTTCGCGGTCGGGATGATCCCGCATTACTTCTTCGCGATGACGTTCCTCGGCGTGGCGGCCGCGGCGCTCCAGCTGATCACGCCGAACGAATTGCGCGGCCGCGTATCGGCGCTGTTCACGATGCTCATCACGCTGATCGGTTTCGGCATCGGCCCGACACTGGTGGCGATATTGTCCACCTCTATCGATGCTTCGGGAATGGCGATCGGCAAGGCGCTGGCGATCGTCCTCGGCTGCGCCGCTACGGTCGCCTTGCTCGCGCTAGCCGCCGCGCTTCCGCGCTTCCGGGATGCGCTGCAGGTCGATCGGTTATGGAGAGCGCAATAATGGATGCCGTTCGCCGCTGAGCACGCGCCCGGAGAAGCTTGGACGTCAGCGCCTCAATAGGTCCCGGCCGGGAGCGGTGCACTCGGACCCCGGCCGAACTCGGCGGCCAGCGCATCGGTGGCGCGCGCCAGCAGGCCCATGTCGGTGCCGACTGCGACGAACAGGCAGCCCAGCTCCAGATAGCGGCGCGCCGCGGCGACATCGGCGCTCAATATGCCGGGAGCCTTTCCGGCGGCGCGAATGCGCCCGATTGCCAACTCGATCCGCGCTACCACTTCGGGATGCGAGGGCTGGCCGCGATAACCAAGCGACGCAGACAGATCGGCGGGACCGATAAAGATCCCGTCCACCCCATCGACCGCGCTGATTTCTTCCACAGCATCGATACCTGCACGGGTCTCTACCTGTACGAGGAGACAGATTTCGCTATCTGCGCTTGACAGGTAATCGCGATCGCGGCCCCAGCGCGATGCCCGGCTCATCGCGACGCCCCGGATTCCCGCGGGCGCATATCGGCACGCCTCGACCAGCTCGGCCGCCTGCGCTGCGCTGTTCACCATCGGAATGAGCAGCGTGCGGAAGCCCAGGTCCAGATATTGCTTGATCAACCAGGGTTCGCCCACCGGCGGACGGGCGACGGCTTCGGCCGAAGTTTCCCCGATCGCCTGCAGTTGCGACAACAGCATGGGCAGGTCCGTGGGGCTATGCTCTCCGTCGAACAGCAGCCAGTCAAAGCCGGCCCCGGCGCAGATCTCCGCCGTATAGGGGCTCGCCAGGCCTTGCCACAGGCCGATTTGCGCGCGCTTCTCGATGAGGGCCTGCTTGAAACGGTTGTTCATGGAACGGAGATCCCCTGCAATGCCCGTGCGCCGCCAGCGGATTTTGCGATACCGAGCGATAGCGAAAACCCATCGCCGCTATGCACCTAGGCATTAAGCTGGCGATATATTTGAGCGTCGATCCGAAAGCCCATTGAAAAATCCAATGCCTTGCAAAGCATCTGCGAGCTAACACCTTGAGGGCCGATACGCTTAGGCCAGCGGAAATCCTTGGTTCAAATACCGCAAGAAAGGGCCAGTAATGTTCCTCCGCGACTTCGTGCGACGGTGCGCCGAAAAGTTTCCCGATGATACCGCCTATATCGATGCCGATCGCCGCAGCAATTGGGCGGAGATGCACGAGCGCTCCAGCCGGCTCGCGCGGGTGTTCCAGGATCTCGGCATCACCAAGGGAACGCGGACGGCGATCCTTTCGCACAACCGGATTGAAATCGCCGAGCATTGGTTCGCGTGCATGAAGACCGGCGCGGTTCGGGCGGGCCTGAACTGGCGCTATTCGACGCGCGAAATGATGCACGTCATCCGCGACTGCGATGCGCGCGCGATCTTCGTCGAAGCCAAGTGCGCGGCCAACCTTGCCGAGCATTATGAAGAGCTTGCGGCCGAGGGACGCATCATCATCGGGTTCGGCGGGCCGCACGATCTGCCGCTCGACTATGAGAAGCTGGTCGCCAGCACCGATGCCAATCCGGACCTGCCCCCGCTCGACGAGGAAGGCGTGGGCGCAATCGGATACACGTCCGGAACGACGGGAAATCCGAAGGGCGTGCTGCTGAGCAACCGCAACCTGCTGACGTCGCTCGTGTTCAACAACATGGTCAACGGCTACACCAAGCAGGACGTGCGCGTTTACGTGACCAATCCGGCCGGCATCAACATCAACACGATGTGCATGAACATCATAACCGGCATGACTACGGTGCTGGAAAACTTCCAGGCCGAGCGCTTCCTCGACCTGATCGAGGAGCACCGCGTTACAACCGTGACCGTGGTCCCGACCATGCTGCGCCGCATCGTCGATGACGTGAAGACCGGCCATTGGGATATCTCGTCGCTGCGCCAGATCTGCTACGGCACGATGCCGGCGACGCCCGCGCTGATCCGCGACGCCTATGCGACGCTCGGCTGCGAGTTTCTCAACCGTTACGGCGTTTCGGAATCCACCGGCGCGGTTGCCCTGCTCGACAATCCCGGACACCAGCAGGCGCTCAACGGCGATTTCGCGCTGCTTCGCTCGGTCGGCAAGGCAATGCCGCACGCCGACATCCAGATCCGCGACGAGGAGGGCAAGGAAGTCCCCCGCGGCGAACTGGGCCTGGTGTGGATCGGCGGCGACACGGTCATGCAGGGCTATTTGAACCTGCCCGAGCTCAACGCGAATACGGTCTTCGGCAAATGGCTGAAGACCGGCGACTTCGGGCGGATGGACGAGCGCGGCTACGTGTTCCTAGGCGATCGCCAGCACAACATGATCGTGAGCGGCGGCTTCAACGTTTATCCGACGGCGATCGAAAACGCGCTGGCCGAGTATAAGGGCGTCGCCGAGGTCGCGGTGTTCGGTATGCCCCATCCGCAATGGGGCGAGGCGGTCGTGGCAGCCGTGACCGTGCGGGGCGACGCCGGCGTCACGCCGGAAGCGCTCGACAAGCATTGCCGCGAGAACGTGTCCAAGTTCGAGGTGCCGAAGCATATCGCGATCCTGCCCTCGCTCCCGCGTGGAAACACCGACAAGGTCGACAAGCGGGCAATCCAGGCGATGTTCGCCGAACCAGGCAAATTGCCCTGGGCGATCGAGAAGGAGACGGCGTGATGGCAACCGCACTCGAGATCCAGCCGATGATCGACTACCGTCACCTGGTTCAGGACGGCAGGCTCCACGGCTCGCTCTACACCAGCCCGCAGATCTTCGCCGACGAGATGGAGCAGATCTTCCATCGGGGCTGGAGCTTCGTCGCGCACGACAGCGAAATCCCGAACGCAGGCGACTTCGTCGTCCGCCGCGTAGGCACGCAATCGCTCATCGCGATTCGCAGCAAGGACGGCGAGGTCCACGTCTTCTACAATCGCTGCCCGCATCGGGGCGCAACCTTGTGCCAGACCTCTTCAGGGCATCGCTCGCGGATCACCTGCCCCTACCACGCGTGGACCTTCGCGCTCGACGGCCGCCTGATCGGACTGCCTGACGAAGCCGCCTATCCGGCAGACTTCTCCAAGGCGGATGCCGGCCTCACGCCGGTCGCACGGATGGATACCTATGGCGGGTTCATCTTCGTCAACCTGATCCCCAACGAACTGACGCTGCGCGAGCATCTCGGCCATGCGACCGAGCTGATCGACGCCCTGCTCGGGCTTTCGCCCACCGGCCGCATCCAGCTCTCCGCCGGCTGGATGAAGCACAAGATGCGCTCCAACTGGAAGATGATCGTCGAGAACCAGGTCGATGGCTACCACGCGCCGATGGTGCATGGTTCCCTGATCGCCGCGAACCGCACCTTCGCTACCGTGCGCGACCGCAAGCCGACCTCGCCGACCCGCGTGCGCGATTTCGGCATGGGCCACTCGGACATCGACCATGCGAGCGACTATCGCGCCGCGGGGGATCGGCTGTTTCGCTGGACCGGCGGCATCGATCCCGAGCGGTTGCCGGTCTACGTCAAGGCGATGAACGACGCTTATGGTCCCGAGGATGCGCGTCGCAGGCTGATCGAAGGACCGCCACATTCGATGCTCTTTCCCAACCTTTCGCTCGCCGAGATGAACATCATGGTGATCGAACCGGTGAGCCCGCAGCATTCGATCCAATACACCATCCCGGTCTTCCTCGAGGGCGCCGACGATCTCAATGCACGAACGCTGCGCCGCTGCGAAGGCGCGATGGGACCTGCCGGAATGCTGATCGCCGACGATGCCGAGATCGGGGAACTGACGCAGATGGGCGTAGCCAACCTCGAGCCCGAATGGATCCTCCTGTCGCGTGGCATGGGCAAGGAAGAAGTGCTCGCCAACGGCGTTAAGCTCGCCGGACTGATGGACGAGACCAGCCAGCGCGGTTTCTGGAGCCATTATCGTGAAGTGATGGCCGCATCGCAGGAGGTCAGCCAGTGACGACCGCGACTCTCGAACGAACCACGCTAAGCGCCGCCGCCGTCGAACAGTTCCTCTATCTCGAGGCACGGCTGCAGGACGAGCACCGCTATGACGAGTGGGAAGCACTTTGGGCCAGTGAAGACACTCTCTATTGGGTCCCCCGACGCCAGGACGCAGACCCCGCCCGCGAGGTCTCGTACATCTACGACAACCGCGCGCGGCTCGCGAGCCGCATCCGGCAGTTGAACACCGGGGTCCGCCATTCGCAGGCGCCCCAGTCCGGTCTGCGCCGCCTGATCTCCAATATCGAGATCAGCGAGAACGGAGCCGATGTCGAAGTGCAGTCGAACTTCATCCTGATCGAATCGCGACGCGCCAATCTGACCACCTGGGCTGGACGCACGACGCATGTGCTTGTGCCGGCCGAGGATGGCTTCCGGATCAAGCGCAAGACGGTCGTTCTGGTCAATTGCGCTGAAGCGATCGACAATCTGGCGTTTCTCGTCTGACCGTGCGCGGCGGGCCCAACGCATCGATCATCGGTTTGGGCCGCGCTGGCCTGAACCGGGAGGATAGCCGAACCGCGGCGGAATTGGCGCGCCAGGCCGTGATCGCCGCGGCGGCGGATGCCGGACTGACGACCGCCGCCATCGACGGGCTGGTGATATGCCGCACGAGCGGCGCGAGCGACGCGGTGCTTGGGCTCGACCTTCAACGTGCGCTCGGCCTGCGCGACCTCAAGCTCAACCGCATCGCGCTATGCGAGGGCGCCAGCGCGCTTGCCGCGATCCAGACCGCAGCGCTGACCGTGTCTGCCGGCATGGCGGATGTGGTCGCATGCGTGTTTGCGGATACCCCCGTGACACCCGGCACGCGAATGGGCGCGGCCTTCGGGCGGCTCAAGACTGGCGTCGGCATGGAGGGGCTGCGGTACAGCGCCGGCCTGTTTGGGGGCGCATCGGTCTATGCCCTCAGCGCCCAGCGTTACTTCGCGCTGCACGGCCTGGACGAGCAGGTGCTATCCGATGTGGCGATCACGACGCGGGCCTGGGCTGCGCTCAATCCCGAGGCGACGTTTCGCAAGCCTCTAACCCGAGAAGACTATTTCGCAGCGCGCTACATCGCCGAGCCCCTGCGTCTCTTCGACTGCGCGGCCCCCGTCAACGGCGCGGTCGCGGTGATCGTCAGCCGGCGCGACCGCGCGGCGGACGGCGCGCAGCCCGCGGTGCACATCCTGGCCAGCGCCGAGGGACATCCTGGCACGCCCGACCGCCATGGTTTCGACCGTTCCCTCACGCATGGCGGGGCCATCGCCGCGCGCACGCTGTTCGAAGCGACAGGCCTGTCCCCTGCGGAAATCGACATCTGCCAATTCTATGATGCGTTCAGCATCATGCCGCTAGTCTCTCTCGAGGCTTACGGCTTCTACGGCCCCGGCGAGGCTCGAGCCGCGTACGCAGAGGGCGCTGCAGGCCCCGGAGGCGGCGGGATGCCGATCAATACCGGAGGGGGCCACCTCTCCGGCTATTATCTCCAGGGCATGACTCCGGTCGTAGAGGCTGTCCTTCAGGCGCGCGGCGCTGCCGGCGAACGCCAATGCGAACGCGCGGGCACGATCCTGGTCACCAACGACGGTGGCCGGTTGGACTATCATGCCGGCATAATCCTCGGCGCTTCGGAGCAGTGGACATGACGATCCCGATGCCGGAGCCGGACCTGGCGTCCGCGTACTTTTTCGCGGCGCTCGATCAGGGCAGGCTGGAAGTGCTTCGCTGCGGCACCTGCGATACGGCCCATCTGTCGGTCCTGGCATGCGACGTTTGCGGTGGCGGCGATTTCACCGGCGAACCGGCGAGCGGTGGGGGTGTGATCTACAGCTTCACCAAGCTCCACACCGCGCATCATCCGGCTTTTGCCGACCGGCTGCCGGTCTGCGGAGGCATCGTCGAACTGGACGAAGGACCGCGGCTGTTCGCGCCGCTGTTCGGCGAGGAATCTCCGGCCATAGGCGCGCGGGTCCTAGTCGAATTGCTGCCGGTCGAGGACCGCATGATCGCCGCGTTTCGCCTGGTTCGATCGGCGGAATGATTGATCGCATAGATCATTTCGTTCTGACCGTGGCGTCGATCGACGCCACCTGTGAATTCTACTGTCGGGTGTTGGGCTTCACGCGGCACTCACCCGAGGGCAAGCCGACCTCGCTGGCGTTCGGTCAGCAGAAAATCAACGTCCATCAGGCGGACCGGACGTTCGATCCGAAAGCACGCCATCCGACGCCCGGCGCCGCGGATTTTTGCTTGGTCACATCCGCGCCGATCGACGAATTCGCCGCGCATCTCGAGCGCTGCGGCGTCCAAATCGAAAAGGGCCCGATCGCGCGGACCGGCGCCATGGGGCCGATGATGTCGGTCTATTTTCGCGACCCGGACGGCAATCTCGTCGAGGTCGCCCAATATCCCTAGCCGCGTGCGCCCTGCACCGATGCCAGCCCGCGATGGGCGCTGAATTCCGGAGATAGTGGCGGCACCGGCACGCCGAGCCCCTCGGCAACGATCTGCGTAGCGGTATTCGCGTGCGCCATCTGCGTATCTGCCGGAAGGCGGCCAGCCTCGATCCCGATATCCGTCGCCCGGATCAGCGTGGTGGCGATGAAGAACGCACCGAGGAGGATGAAATAATCCAGATCATGCACCTCCGCCTGTGCGACATCAGAATAGTGGCGAACGACCTCGGCCTCGCTCGGCCAGCCCGGCAATCGTTCGATCCCGATCATCTCGGCATGGAAGCGGTCCATCATGATCCAATAGCCGATGTCGAGGCTTCGGGGCCCGACAAGGGCGCCCTCCCAGTCGAGCACCGCCGCGATCGACTGGTCTGGCTCGAACAGGATATTGCCCGGACGCGCGTCTCCCCAGAGCAGTCGGTCTTCTTCGTCATGCAGGCTCGCGCGATGACGTTGCAGATAGTCGAGCGCCTGGTCCGTGATGGGATAGGCCCGTCCGGCGGTTGCCCAGCGATACCAGACGGAAAGCTGCCGCAGATGCCGGTCGATGCCGCGCCCATCCTCCGTCGGCGCGGCCAGGAAAGGGTGTGAGCGCCGCCAGTCGATCGCGTGGATCCCGGCGACCGCTTCGAGACCGTTAAAGGCCAGCGTGGTCCGCTGCGGGGCGTCGAGCTCGGTCAGCAGGCCCTGAACGTGCATCGAGGGGCGGCCAAGCGGCGCGCGGCCCTGGATATGGCGCATCACGAGAAACGGCGCGCCGAGCACCTCCCCGGTTTCCTCGACGCCCATCATTGGCGCAACCGGCACCGCGCTGTTCCGCGCGACCCCATCGATCATCCGATATTCGCGCACGATGTCGGGCGTCAGGAAAAGCTGGTTCCCGCGCTGTTCGAAGCGGACGACGAATCGTTCCTCGGGAAGCTCGGGCGCGCGGCGGCAGGCGAGGCTCAGGAGCTCGCTCGACTGGCCACCCGCAAGTGGCTGCAACGAGGTGATCTCGCAGCGCTCGCCGAACCCAGGCTGGGTGCGGAGCCAAGCGGTCAGGCGCTGTTCGCGGTCAAGCGTCATGGGCGACCTTGATGACTATCTTCGCGTGCGGGCTGCCGTTCTGCGCAGCCCATGCCTCCTTGACGTCCTCCAACGCGTACGTGACGGTGTCGATCGACCAGTCGCCGGCCCTGGCATAGGCAAGCAAGCGCTCGAACGCGGCCTGACGCTCCGCGGCGGATCGGATGAGTTCGCCGGTATCGACGCCATGATGGTGCCGCCGCCGCAGCTCGGTGAGCGTGAGAGTCATCGTGCGCCCGGCCCGCGTACCAATGCTCATCAACCGCCCGCCCTCGGCGACCGATCGCATCGCCGCTTCGGCCGGCGCGCCGAACAGCGGATCGAGCACCACATCATAGCCGCGCTCGCCCTTTTCCGCGGCCAAGGCACCATCGTCATCGCCCTGCCCCAGCTGCACGATCGCATCCACGATGCCGCGATCCTTTAGCCGCTGCAGCGCGTCGAGCGAGCGCGCCGCCCCGATGATCGTTCCCGCGCCGAGCTGGCGCGCGACCAGCGCGCCGATCTGGCCCACCGGCCCCGTCACGCCCAGGATGAGGACGCGTTCGCCGCGCTGGATCCGCGCTTCCTCGAGCGGGACGATTGCGCCGATTCCGGCCAAAGCGAGCGCGATGACCTGCTGCGCATCCGCATCTTCGGGGATCGGCCAGATTTCGGCTTCGGGCACCATCGTGATCTCGGACATCGCGCCCTGTTGCGGAACGGAGTGGCCAAAATAGACGCGCGTGCCGTCGGAAAGGCGGCCGATGCCTTCGCCGCCGACGATGTAGGGAAATACCGGGCTCTTATAGGTCCCGCGGACGCGCAAGACGTCGGTAGGCTGGAGACCGGCCCATTCGACGCGGATCGGCAACGCGCCCGGCACTTCGGACGGCTCCGGCACTTCGGTCAGATAGGGCACGGTATTCAGGGCATCCACGACTGCGGCGCGCATTTCGATCTCCGGTTTAAAATCGCCCCCGCGGCCGTCAGGCGGCGCGGTAAGCGGGATGTGCCACGTCGGACAGCATGTCGAGATGGCGCGGCGTCCAGCCCAGTTCGCTGCGCGCGCGCGGCGAGCGGGTGCGGCTGCACGTGCTCATGATGATGAGCGCGAGGAACTTGCCCCAAATCTCGGCGGCTTCTTCGAAACCGACGCTGCGCGCGGGGCAGCCCAGCCGCTGCGCAACCCGCTCGGCCAGCGTGCGGTGTGCCACCTCCCCGGCGACGCAATGGTAGAGCGCGCCGGGCGTGCCGCGCTCGATGGCCAGCGCATAGACTTCCGCGAGGTCCTCGACATGGACGTTCGAATAGAGGTTCAGCCCGCGGCCCAGATAGCAAACCTCGCCGGTTCGCGCAGCCGAAGCGTAGAACGCCTCGATAAGGCCGCAACCGCCATTGCCCCAGATCATCGGCGGCCGCACGACCATGGCGCGCACGCCGCGATCCACGGCGCTGCGCACGAGGGTCTCTGTCTCGACCCGCCGGGCAAGCCATTTCGACGGCACGAAATCATCGTCCTCGGCGAAGCTGGCTTCGGACCAGTCCCCGTCGGTCTTCTGGCTGACCACGCCGGTGCCCGAAGTGAAGACCAGGCTCTTGCCGCTGCCCGCCAGCCGCTCGACCAGCGCGGCGAGCGTGTCGTGCTCGGGCTCGAGAAGCAGCTGCGCCGCATAAACCACTGCCTCGGAGTCGCTGATTGCCTGATCGAGCGTAGCAAGGTCCGTCAGGTCGCCGATAACCGGATGTGCACCCAGCCCCGTGACGCGCGCCGCGCCGCTGGCGGAACGCGCGATTCCCGACACCTCGTGTCCGGCGCGCGCCATCCGCTGTGCGATATGCGACCCGACATAGCCGGTCGCGCCGATCACAAGGATTTTCATGGGTTCAGACCCTGTCGGCAGGCGCCACGATTTCAAAGACCCTGCGAAGGGACTGTTGCGCCGTGGACCGCCGGGCGAGATAGCGTCTGCTCAGGTAAGCTCAAAGGAACGCGGATAATGTCCGATCGCGTCGACGACAATTCCGTGCCGTCCGATCCGACGCTGCCGAGCCCGGCTTATTCGAGATACGCCATCGGCCTGCTTATGGTCGTGTACATGCTGAGCTTCCTCGACCGTCAGGTGCTGTCGATCCTCGCCGAGCCGATCAAGCGCGACCTGGGACTGGCGGACTGGCAAGTCGGCGCGGTCAGCGGGCTGGCATTCGCATTATTCTACACGCTGGTGGGCATCCCCGTGGCGCGCCTCTCCGAACGCGGCCACCGGCCCTATATCATCGCGACGGCGATCACCGTCTGGAGCCTTTTCACCGTCCTTTGCGGCGTTGCGAAGAGCTTCACGCATCTCGCGCTGGCGCGGGTCGGCGTGGGCACCGGCGAGGCAGGTTGCACCCCGCCTGCCCTGTCGCTGATCGCCGATTACGTCCCGCGCGAGCGGCGATCGTCGGCGGTTGCCATCTACATGGCGGGCGCGCCCGCCGGCGCCTTGCTCGGCATGGTGATCGGTGGCCTTGTCGCGAGCCATTGGGGTTGGCGGGCCGCATTCTTCGTCGCCGGCGCGCCGGGGCTGCTCGTCGCGCTCTTCGTCGCCTTCACCCTGTTCGAGCCGCGCACCAAGTTGCCCCCACGGCCTGCGCCGGCGCCAGGCGAAAGCAAGGAAACCTTCGCATCGACGCTGAAGGTCCTGATGGCCAAGCGCACCTATCGGTTCGTCGTCGCCGCGGTGACGATGAAGGCCTTCATCCAGTATAGCGTGCACGCCTTTCTCGGTTCCTTCTTCTTCCGGAACCACGCCGTCGAGCTCGACGCAATGGCGAGCAGCTTCGGACTCAAGCCGGTCGGCTTCCTCGGCGTCGTGCTGGGGCTGGTCCTCGGCCTGTCGGGCGTGGTCGGCTCGATCCTGGGCGGCAAGTTCGCCGATCACTTCGCCCGCCGCGACATTCGCGCCCATATGACGATCCCGGCGATCGCAGTGCTTATCGGCACGCCGTTCTACGTCGCCGCCTTCATGGTCGATTCGCTGGCGCTGGCGTTCGCGCTGCTGCTGGTGCCCGGCACGCTGAACGCGATGTATTACGGCCCGGCTTATGCCATCGTGCAGGGGCTGGTTCAGCCCTCGATGCGCGCCACGGCCACTGCCGTATTGCTGTTCGTGATCAGCCTGGTGGGATTGGGGTTCGGTCCCCTCGCAGTCGGCCTGCTGAGCGACGTGCTGGCCAATCAGGGGCTGGGCGAAGCGGGCGGCATCCAATGGGCGCTCACGCTTTCGGTGTTGATCGCGATACCGGCAGCCTTCTGCTTCCTCGCTGCCCGCAAGAGCTTGAAGGCCGATCTCGTGAGCTGAGTTCACCACTGCAACCAAGAGCCGGCATGCGACAAGCCCGGTCCTAAGACGACCTGCACATTGCAGGAGAGGATGAAGATGAATTTCAAGCAAGCCCTGGCCGCTCTCGACAGCGCACCGCACTGGCGCAAACGCGCGCCCTATCTGGAGGCCTGGCGCCAGGCCGGCCTTCACAGCGCCCAGCTTACCGGCGAGCGGATCGCCGAGCGCGTCGCCGCGCACCCCGACGTGCCCATCGTCTTCGGATCGCGCGAACGCCCTTCGCAGGCGACCGCCGCCGAGCTGCTCCGCGAGAGCTATGAAATCGCCGCCGCATTCCACCGTCTCGGGCTCCGCGAAGGCGACGTGCTGGTGTCGCAGATGCCCAATTGGCGCGAAGGCACGCTGACGCTGCTCGCCGCGCTGCACCTCGGGCTGATCTTCGTGCCGATGGTCCACATCTACGGACCCGCCGAAATGGCTTTCATCATGAACACGGTCGGCGCCAAGGCGGTGGTGGTTCCCGATCGCTGGAAAAAGATCGATTACGGCGCGCGCATCGGCGCGCTCGGCGACGTGCCCACGCTCGAGCTGGTGATCGTCGTCGGAGACGAGTCCATGCCGGGCCAAGTCACACGCTGGCGCGATCTCGACCGGGGCGCGCTTCAGCTCCCTGCCCTGTCCGCGACGTCCGACGATCCGTGGCTGATCATGTTCACCTCAGGCACGACCTCGGCGCCCAAAGGCGTGGTCCACACGCACAACAGCTTCGGCGCGGAAGTCCCGCTCTTTCCGACCGTCCCTTCGCCCGAGGGGCGTCCCAAATTGCTGCCGCTGCCGGCCGGGCACAGCGCCGGCGTGATCGCGGCATTGCGGCCCTTCTTGGCCGCGGACGCATGCCTGATGATGGATGCCTGGGACGAGGATCTCGCCGTCGAGCTGATCAAGCGCCATCGCCCTGATCGGGCGGGCGGCGTGCCCTTCATGGTTTCGTTCCTGCTCGACCGGGCGGCCGAACTCTTCCCCACGGGCATGGTGCAACTCTCCGTAGGCGCCGCCAGCGTGCCATCGACCTTGATGGAGCGCTGCGAACAGCACCGATGGCCCGGCACGCGCACCTATGGCTCGACCGAGCATCCGACGATTTCGGGCGCGACTCCCGCCGATCCCTTCCAGAAGCGCGCCACCACCGATGGCCGCCTCCTGGCCGGTGTGCAGATACGGCTCGTCGACGACGAAGGCGCGACGGTCGGCGAGGATCTCCCCGGGGAGATCGTCAGCATGGGGCCGGAGCTCTTCAAGGGCTATATCGACCCATCGCATAATGCCGCCGGGTTTGCCGAGGATGGCTGGTTCCACACCGGCGACATGGGTCAACTCGACGCCGACGGCTATCTGCGCATCGTCGATCGCAAGAAGGACATCATCATTCGCGGCGGCGAGAATATCTCGTCGAAGGAAGTCGAAGACGTGCTGACGCTTCACCCGGCGGTGGCCGAGGCCGCGGTCGTCGCCTGGCCCGATGCGCGGATGGGCGAGAAGGTCGGCGTTTTCGTCCGGCTTAAGCCCGATGCCGCACTTTCCACCGACGATATCGCAGCGCACTTCGCCGCTGCCGGCATCGCGCGCCAGAAGACGCCCGAGCGTCTGGTGATCGTCGACGATTTCCCGCGCACGCCCGCGGGCAAGATCTTGAAAACCGAGCTGCGCGAGCGCGTCAAATCGCTCGCCGCACAGGAAAGGGACCCCGCATGAATCTCGAACTGTCCGAAGACCAGGAGATGATGAAGGACGCGCTCTCACGCGCGTTCACCAAGGCCTCGCCCCCGGCACGCATTCGCGAAGCCGAAGCCCAGGGCCACGACGCCGCTACCTGGCTGGCGTTCGTCGAGATGGGATTGCCGCTGCTCCGGGTCCCCGAGGATGATGGTGGCGCCGGGGCCGGCCTGATGGACGCCGTGGTCATCGCCGAAGTCTTCGGCGAATTCGTTCCCGTGATCCCGGCGCTCGATGTCATCGTCACCGCCCGCCTGCTGGCGCGTCTCGGCGGCGATGTGGCAGGCATCGCGGAAGGCAAGATCGCCACGCTCGCGCTGCGCCCCGCTGACAGCAGCGCGCAGCTGATCGCGGCGGCGGGAGCCGCTGACAGCATCCTGTTCCTGAGCGGCGAGGACGTGCGCGTCGCTGCCGGGCCGTTCGGCGCGCCCGAAGCCAATATCGGTTCCAGCGCGGCACGCCGGATCGTACTCGGGCCGGATGTCGGCGAATTGCTGGCGTCGGGGCCGGAAGCGGTCGCCGCCTATGGCGCCGCGATCGACGAATGGAAGCTGCTCAACGCTGCCGCGACGGCCGCTGCCGCGCGCAAGGCGATCCTTCTCGCCGCCGACTATGCCAAGGAACGCCACGCTTTCGGAAAGCCGATCGGCGGCTATCAGGGCCTCGCCCACCCGCTCGCCGAAGCGCATTGCGAAGTCGAAGGTGCCACGCTCCTCGTGTGGCGGACCGTCGAGGCGCTGAGCAACGGCAACGCCGAAGCCGGCGCCATGGTGCGGATGTGCGCCTGGTGGGCGGCCGAAGCCTGCCGCCCCGCCGTGATCAAGGCGATGCGCGTCTTCGGCGGCTATGGCATGACGATGGAATATGACGCGCAGATCTATTTCCGTCGCGTCACCCAATGGTCGCTGCTCGCCGGCAACCCGGACGACGATTTGCCCGTGATCGCCGATCGCCTCTGGTCCGAAGCCACGTCTGCGCTGCCGGACGCTGGCGCCACCGCGATCAGCTTCGAATATCCGCAGGGGTCTCTCGAGATCGCGGCGACGGTTCGCGCGATATTCAAGGAGCATGCCACGTTCGAGCGGCGCGAGCAGCAATTCGTCTCTGACGATTTCTTCGATCGCGAGCTGTACCGCAAGCTCGCCGCGATCAACCTGCTCTATCCCGACTGGCCGGTGGAACATGGCGGCAGCGCCTGCGACCGCTTCTCGGTCTCGGCGATCAAGAAGGTATTCACCGAATATGACTGGGGCCATGTAGTCATTTCGGTATCCGACATGCTGGGCAAGATGGTCCTCCATTTCGGTTCGGAAGCAGCGAAGGCGGAAATCCTGCCCAAGCTCGCCTCCGCCGAAGCCTATGCGTCGCTGGGCTATTCGGAGCCGTCCTGCGGTTCGGACATCTTCGCCGCCCGCACCAAGGCAGTGCGCGACGGCGACGACTGGATCATCGACGGGCAGAAGATGTTCACGTCGCAAGGCCATCTCGCGCAGTACGCGCTGATGCTGACCCGCACCGGCGAGGACAAGCATGGCGGAATCACGCTGTTCGCGCTGCCGCTCGACGCGCCGGGCTATCGCTGCGACGAGATCAAGACGATCGGCAACGAGCGGACCAACACGACCTTTTACGAAGGCGTGCGCGTGTCCGACGCTTACCGGCTGGGCGAGGTCAATGGCGGGGTGAAGGTACTGGCCGCCGCGCTGACGATGGAGCAGGGCTCGGGCGACCATTATGTCGGAGCGATCAAGAACATGCTCGAAGGCGCATTGGAATGGGCGCGCGGCGCGCAACGCCATGGCGGGCCTGCGATCGAGGATCCGGCCATCCGCGCAGGGCTGGCGCGTTCGGCAGTGCGCCTCGAAGTCGTCGACGTGCTGAGCCGCCGGACCGCCTGGGGAGTTGGCGTGGGCAAGCCGCAGAAGCATTACGGCCCGTCCGCTAAGCTGTTCGGCAGCGAGAGCTGGATAAAGTGCGGCACCGAGCTGATGGCGCTCGCCGCGCCCGATACGCTGCTGCAGGCGTTCACGCCGACCGGCCGGATCGAGCAGGATTACCGGCGCTCAGTGCCAAGCACGATCTATGCGGGTACCAGCGAAGTGCAGCGCAGCATTGTGGCCGAAGCGGGCCTGGGCCTGCCGCGAACGAGGAGCTGAGGATGGCCGACACGCACACAACATTGGATCGCAACGGCGCGATCCTGACCTTCGCCTTCGATCGCCCGGACAAGTACAACGCGTTTACCCGGCCGATGCTGGCGGCATTGCGGGATGCGTTCGAGACTTTCGCGAACGATGGGGATCTGCGCGTGCTGCTGATCCGTGCCACGGGCCGCTATTTCTCGTCGGGCATGGATGTGACCGCGCTCGGCGCCGGACCGGCGGACGAAGGCCCTTCGGGGTTTCGCCGCCGCTACCGCGAAAGCGCCTGGCATCGGCTCTATGACGAATTCGAAGCGATCGAGAAGCCGATCGTCGTGGCGCATCAGGGTCCTTGCCTCGGCGCCGCGCTGGAAATGTCGCTGTCGTGCGACTTCCGCCTCGCGAGCGACACCGCGCATTATGCGCTTCCCGAGCTCAACATGGGGATGATCCCGGGGTCGGGCGGCACCAGCCGCCTGGTGCGGATGATCGGCGGCCATTGGGCCCGCTACATGATCATGGCCAATCGACCGATCGGCGCGGAGCAGGCGCGCACCGTTGGCCTGGTGCACGAAGTCTATCCGGCGGCCGAGTTCGACCGCCAGGTCGGGGAATTCTGCCTTTCGCTGGCCGCCCAGCCGCCCGAGGCGCTGGCCGCCGCCAAGCTCGCGATCGAGCTCGCGGCCGATCTGGACCGCACCCAGGCGCGCAACGTCGAGCGGCTCGCGAACAGCAGCCTGTTCGGTCGCGAAGAGCAGGCCCGCGTCTTCGCGGCGCTTCGTGCGCGATTCTCGAAATCGGACTGACATAGGAAATAGAGGCGCTCAATTCCTGCCAATATCCTGCATTTTATCCGTCTATATGTAAAACAATTCGCCACCGTGTATTTCGCGCACTTGCCGCACATTGCGTTGACGATGGCAAGCTGATGACCGAAATTTCCTTTGTGCCGCACCCGGCACATCGGAATTACGCCGCATCAACTTGGGACGTTCACAAATGAATCGCGATTTCATTCGGAAGGCCGTCGAAGAGGCCGATCTCAACGCATTGCGCCTCGCGCTCCTGCAAGCCACGGGCGACCCGGAATATGCAGCGATCCCGGTCACCCGCATCGATGTGCGCGCCGGCGCCGGCACCACCTATGTCGTCGCCGAGGAGCATCGCGAAGCCCTGATCGACAGGGCCGTCGCGTTCCTGAGCGACGCGCCCGAGAGCCATCTGCGCACCGTGCCCAGCGACGAATATCTCCGCGATATGATGGAGCTGGTCGCCGGCGGCGAACCGATCAGCGACAAGGATTTCGATATCCGCAAGCCCGTCCCGGCTTTCGATGCCTATCCGCGCTGCGCCAATTGGAGCGACGGGCCGGTAAGCCTTTCCGACGATTTCCAGGTCGTGATCGTGGGCGCCGGCTTCAGCGGCCTCGGCATGGCGGTCCAGCTCGAGCGCCTCGGGATTCCTTATGTCATCTACGAGCGCCGCTCGGAGATCGGCGGGACGTGGAGCATCAACACCTATCCCGATGCCCGCGTCGACACCCCCAGCGCGATGTACGAGTTCAGCTTCGAGAAGCTTTATCCCTGGACCGAGCATTTCGCGCGCCAGGCCGAGGTGCGCGCCTATCTCGAGCATATCGCCTGCAAGTTCGGGATCTTCGAGAAAATCCGATTCAACCATGAGATCAAGGGCGGGCGCTTCGATGAAGTCGCCTCGCTGTGGCGGCTCGACATCGTGGATGGAAGCGGGGCGCAGGTTTCGGTGGCCGCGAACCACGTCATCAGCGCATCCGGCTTGTTCTCGACCCCGCGCGAGCTTTCGGTCGAGGGCGCGGACCAGTTCGAAGGCGAGATCGTCCACAGCACCGAATGGGACGAGCGGCACAGCGCCGCCGGCAAGTCGGTGGCGGTGGTGGGGAACGGCTCGACCGGGGTGCAGCTTCTCGGCCGGATCTCGGACGACGCGAAGCAGACCTTTGTGTTCCAGCGCACGCCGCAATGGATCTCGCCCCGCGAACGCTATGGCGAGCCAATGAGCCCCGGCGACAGCTGGCTGCGCCGGAACATGCCCTATTACTGGAACTGGACGCGCTATACCGGCACCCTGCCAGTGCTCAATCTCTACCAGTTTCTCGTCCCCGATCCCGAATGGCAGGCCTCGGGCGGCCTGATCAACCAGCCGAACGACGCGCTGCGCGAGGCGATGACGCAGTATATCGTCCAGCAGGTCGAGGGCCGGGCCGATCTGGTCGATCAGCTTGTCCCGCAGCACGCGCCTTTCTCGCGGCGGCTGATCGTCGACAATGGCTGGTATCGCTCGCTGCTCAAGCAGGATGTCGAGCTGGTCACTGCGCCGATCGCCCGCCTGACGCGTACCGGCATCGTCACTGCCGACGGCGTGGAGCGGCAGGTGGACATGATCGTCTCCGCGACCGGCTTCAGCGTCGAGAAATATGTCTGGCCGTCCGACTATGTCGGGCGGGGCGGCGTGCATCTCCAGGAGCGGTGGAGCAAGGACGGCGCCCGCGCCTATCTCGGCATGATGATCGACGGTTTCCCCAATTTCTTCGTGCTCTACGGCCCCAATTCGCAGAGCGTCAGCGGCGGCGGGGGCACGATCCCGACGCAGATCGAGATGTGGACCAAATATGTCGCGCAACTGATCGTCGATACGATCGAGCGCGGCCATGCCGCGGTGGAAGTGACCCACGCCGCGTTCGAGGGCTATAATGAGCGCATGGACGAGGCGGCCACCGGGCTGATCTGGCTGACCGACACCCAGTCCACCGACAGGAACTATTACGTCAAGGACGGGCGCCTTCAGGTCAACATGCCATGGCATTACCAGGACTGGCACGAAATGCTGGCGAAGCCCGACCTCTCGGACATGGCATTGACCGGACGCGTGACTATTCAGGCGGTAACGGAATCCGTCTCGCCCGTCAGGCTATCGGCATAGCGGCGCAGTTGCGCGCCGAGCTCCGCGGTTCGCGGCTCCACATGCTCCGGTTGGCCCGCAAGGCCGAGCACGAGCTGGATGCCCGCCGCCGGTCGGGGCAGCGCTATCGCGATCGAAAACAGGCTGTCGCCGAGACCGCAGGCGTACCCGCTGGCGCGCGCGGCATCGACCGACGCCCTGATCTCGGCGCGCAAGGCGGCGTCGATGTGCCGGGCTTCGGGCGTGCGCTCGATCCATCGCTCGATCTCGCGGTCATCATGCGCGGCGAGAAAGGCGGCGCCCAGGGTCGAACTGGTGATGGAGATCCGGCTGCCCTTGCGCACCAGCCCGGTCAGCGCTGGCGGGGTGGCGACATCCACCAATTGCAGCCACCCGCCCTGCGGCGCGGCGAGCGTCACGATCTGGCCGGTGCGCGCCGCCACCGACGCGACCAGCTTGCTCAGCGCATCCTCACCGAAATAATTCTCGGCGAGCCAATTGGCGAACGGCATCAGGCGCGGCGAAGGGCGATAGACCTTTCCTTCGGCATCGATGAGCAGATAGGCCGCATCGACCATCGACTTGAGCAATTGATCGGCGCTGGACGGGTGCAGATCGAGCGCGTTCGCGATGTCGGTCGCGCGCAGCGGCCGGCGGACCGCCGCGAAATGCTCAAGCACGTCGAGCGCGCGAACCGCCGATTTGGAGATGTTCCGCCGTTCGCCGGGGTGCCGGATGTCGCTGCTGGTATGCCGGACATTGCCGTCTTGGGGATCGTGATTCATCGCCTTCTCCCCTACCCGCAAACCCCACGCTTGTCCCCTTCGACGGGCGTTGAGCGCAGGCAATCGAACCGCCTATTCTGGCCTTCGGAATCTCTAATGCCGCGGAGGCAGGGATGTCGCGAGAAATGAACGATCAGGAGCCTCGCCGCACATCGGCCGCGCCTTCCCCTGCGCTGCCACTGCCGCGGCCCGGGTGCGCCGCACCGGAGGCTTTGCTCGAACGGCGCACTACGTCGCTGCCGGGCGGTTATCCGGTGGAAGCCAGCATCGTCACGCGCGAAGTCAGACTGGGCCCACTCTCCGGGATTTCCTGTTCCCCGCCGAATCCGCGGGGTGTGCTCTTCCACATGCATGGCGGCGGCTTCCGGCTGGGATCTCCGATGCGGAGCCAGCCCTTTGCCGCGACGCTCGCCGCACGGCTGGGCTGCGAAGTCATCATGCCCGCCTATCCGCTTGCGCCTGAAAATCCCTTCCCCGCGGCCTTGGTAGCTTTGCAGGACGCGCTCGCATCGGTGAAAATCGAGGGTCCGCTCGTCATCGGGGGAGATTCGGCGGGGGGCAATCTGGCCGTCGGCCTGTGCCTGCTCGGTGCCGCCGCCGATGCCCTTTTCCTCGTTTCGCCCTGGCTCGACCTTCGCATCGTGTCCGAGGGCTATGACCGCGCGGCGTCAACCGATCGGCTGTTTTCGCGGGCGATGGCGATGGAAGCCCGCCAGATGTACCTCCAGGGGCACTCGGCAGACGATCCCCTCGCCACCCCGCTCCTCGCTCCGCTTGAAGCCATGCCGGACACCTTTGTCCTGGCCGGGGGAGCCGAGGTGCTGTTGGACGATAGCCTCGCTTTCGCGGCGCGCCTGGCTTCCGCCGGTGTCGACGTCGAGTGCCGCGTGGTCCCCGATATGCAGCATGTCGCCCCCACTTTCGGGCCCGACTGGCCTGGCGCGGCGGCGGGTCTCGCGGCGAGCATCCAGTTTCTGAAGCGCCAGTTCGCGCGGCGATAACCCCGCCGTTCCCATCAAAGGGCGGCGGCAAGAAGGATAAAATGAAATGATTGGAACCCCCGACATGTTTGGCCTCGGCGGCAAGACGGCGATCATCTGGGGCGGAGGCCAGGGCATGGGCGAGAGCTCCGCGCTGTACCTCGGCCGCGCCGGCTGCCGGCTGGCGATCGTCGACATGAACGAGTCCCGCGCCGAGGAAGCGGCCGCGCGCCTTGTCGCCGAGGGGTTCGACGCGATCGGGCTGGCCGCCGACATTACCAACGAAGGCGAGGTCGAGCGCGCCACCGAGCAGGCTGAAGCCGCGCTGGGACCCATTGATATCATGGTGACGATCGTCGGCGCATCGAGCTGGAAGCCCCTGCTCGACGTCACCGACGAGGATTGGTCGCGTGAGCTTGACCTAAATCTCAAGTCGGTTCTCTACAGCGCACGGTCAGCCGCACGGCGGATGCTGGCGTCGGGGCGCAAGGGTACGATCATTGCCATCAACTCGGTCAGCGGCCTCACCTCGGCGCCCTTTCACGCGCCTTATGGCGCGGCAAAGGCAGGGCTCATGAATCTCGTGCGGTCGATGGCGGTCGAATGGGGACCCGACATCCGGGTGAACGCCGTCGCGCCGGGCACGATCGTCACGCAGCGGCTCCCCAAGCAGGCGTCGGAAGACGATCCCTCCAGCCCCTTTCGCCGCCGCATCCCGCTGCAGCGCCGCGGCACGACCGACGAGATCGGCAAGGGCGTGCTCTTCCTTGCCTCGGATCTCGCCAGCTATGTGACCGGGCAGACCCTGCCTGTGGATGGCGGCTGGATGGCGGCCTGGCTCTTCGACGTGCCGACCGAGGCTTCGCGACCCAGCAAGCTGGCGGAATAGAAAAAGGGGCGTTCAGTCGAACGCCCCTTTCCCTTTTTGCCTGTGTGCAAACCTAGTTGCCGAAGGACATCCGCAGCTCGATGCCGCCCATCCGGGGCTGGCCGGGCCAGGCGCTCAGCAGGCCGATCACGTTCACGAGCGCGAACTTGCCGGCATAATATTTCTCGTTGGTGAGATTGGTGACGAACGCCCCGACATCGAACGGCGCACCGAACGGCCGGCGCCAGTCGGCACGTGCGCTGAGCAGGCCATAGCCGTCGGTCACGCCGACCTGGTTGAGGCACCAGCGCTCGATATTTCCGGGACCGCAATTCGCCGAATTGGAATCCGTGGTTTGGAAGCTGCTCTGGTAGCTATAGGTCATCGAGACCGATGCCTCGCCGTTTTCCGGCGCCATCGGCACGTTGAACTTGGCCGTTCCGGTGAACATGTTTTCCGGCGCGTAGGAGAAACGCGCGCTCGAATTGTCGACCGTGACCGGCCCGCCGGGCGTGTTGAACACGTTGCTGTAATTGTCGTAGCGCGACTTGGTGAGCGCATAGGACGCGGACAGCGTGACGATCCGGTTGATGTTGATGTTCAGGTCCGTCTCGAGTCCATAGACATGCGCTTCGGCGGCGTTGCGATCTTGGGCGGCGGTGACGCCGTTCAGCACCAGCGTGATGTTGCGCTGGAGATCCTTGTACGAGCCGTAATAGCCGGCGAGGTTGAAGCGGACCGACGTATCTCCGAAACGGAACTGGTTCTTCGAGCCGATTTCAAAGTCGTTGACCAGTTCTGGCCGGACGTCCGGCGAAGTGGCGGATCGCGCGGAGCCCGCACGATAGCCGCGGCGATGCGCGACATATACGAGGTTATCAGGGGTGAACTGATAGTTCAGGCTGACGTCCCAGGTCGGCTGGGTGAACGTCGCATTGGTCTTGAACGAGCATAGCGAACGATCCGTCAGGTTCGCGATCACCACGGGCACGCCGCTCGCGAGGCACACGAAAGGCTGGGTGACGGTTGCCGACAGCGCGCGCTGCTGGCGGACGTGCGAATCGATCGTCCGCGTATCCTTGGTGATGCGCCCGCCGAACGACAGGCTAAGGCCCTCGACGATCCCCGGCAGCTTGATGTTCGCATGTGCGAACCCCGAGATGCTGTCGTTCTTGCCGGTCAGGTCGGTAAAGTTCAGCGGAAGCGCGTTGAAGGTCTGGGCGTTGGTGAAATCGTCGCCCTTCTCGGTCGAATAAAAGGCGCCGAGGACGTAGTCGACATTGCCGTTCTCGCCCTGGAGCTGGAATTCCTCGCTGAACTGATAGCCCTTATAGCTGCCGAAGGTATTGAAGATGCCCAGGCCGGAACCGTCGGCAAACGTGCTGAAATTATTCTCGATTTCGCGATAGGCGATGATGTTTTTCAGGCGCGTTGAACCGAGTATGCCAAGGTCGGAGCCGAGCTCGATCGTGGTATTGTTCTGGATCGAGAGCACCTTGTCCTTGTTGCGTGCCTTGAACAGCTCTCGATACTCATAGAAGCCCAGCGCATTGCTGGCGTTGAGCTCGGCCTGCACGGCGGGCGCGAGCGCGGCGACGGGGAAGGTGCCGGGGTTGAAGCCGATCAGCTTCGGCTGGAAGCCCACGACGTCGCTATGGAAATAGGTGCCGATGAAATCGGAAGTCACGCCCCCACCCGGCGTAATCCGCAGCGTTGCGCGCAGCGACTTGTTGTCTTCGTCCCAGCTACGCTCGCCAGGCCGGAGGACGTTGCTGAAATAGCCGTCCATCTTGTGGTATTTGCCCGCGACGCGGAGCTGGGCGAAGTCGCTGATCGGGATGTTGATCATGCCTTCGACATCGCGCATGCCGAAATTGCCTGCCGAAACCTGGCCGTAGCCCTCAAAGTCTCTCGATGGCGCGTTGGGCGTCAGCAGGATCGCGCCGCCGGTGGTGTTGCGGCCGAACAGGGTTCCCTGAGGGCCCTTCAGAACCTGGACCGATTGCAGATCGAATACCGCTTGCGCCGAACCGGCCGAGCGCGCCGTGGCCACTTCGGCGAAATAGACGGCGATTGCGGGATCGGCGGTGATGCGGGTCGCGTTCGCGCGCTGGCCGCGAATCTGGTAGGCCGGACGCGTGGTCCCCAGCGAGGTCGGGGTGACGGTCAGCCCCGGGGCAAGGCGCGGGAGATCGACAAGCGACTGCACGTTCTGCGTTCGCAGAGTCTCCGTCGAAAGCGCAACGACCGAGACCGGGACGGCCTGAAGGCTTTCCTCCTTGCGGCGCGCGGTAACCACGATCTCGGCATCCTGCTCGGCGTGGGTTTCTGCTGCCTTATCGCCGGCTTGTACAGGCTCGCCAGCGGTGATGGCGACGGGGGCGGACTGCGCCGCCGCCAGCGACGGCCAAGCGATTGCGCCAAGTGCTACGGAAGCACCCAATGCAACCGCGCGCGTCCTGGAAATCGTCATCATGTCTCCGTCCTCTCCCGATGATGGTGGAAGGCGTGTCGCGATCCACGGGCTTGGCGTGACGGTGAGCGGAGCCCTGTCGCCAAGCTGGTCGCTTGGAACGGCCGGGAAGAAACTCCGCACAATTTCACGCATACCTTGTCCCACCGGGACTATATTGACGGCCCATGGGAGCAAATCCCCCCTGCGGGGGACAGACAGGCCAAAGGGGGGGCGTAAGATCGCGGGAAAGTCGGAACGGACGATGGCCTGGGAGACGATGAAATGCTGAGTCGAGAGCAAAACGATGCCCTCACGCGGGTCGAGGGCGATGCGCCGATGGGCGAGTTGCTGCGAAGCTGGGCGTGGTTTCCCTTCGCCATCTCCTCCCAGCTGGTCGCGGGCGAGGCGCCCCTACGCGTCCGGCTCCTTGGGGTGGACTATGTCGCGTTCCGCGCGCCGGATGGGCGCATCGGCTTCATCGACGAGGCATGCCCGCACCGTGGCGTCTCCATGGCGCTCGCGCGAAACGAGGGCTGCGTGCTGCGATGCATCTTTCATGGCTGGGCAGTCGATGTTTCCGGCCGCGTTGTCGAGGCCCCAACGCACCAGGGCGATGCTGCGGCATTCCTGAAGGGGATCCGCACGCGCCAATATCCCGTGCGCGAACAGAGCGGGCTCGTCTGGGTCTGGCTCGGCGAGGCTCCGGCCGCGGAACTGCCCAACCTGCCCTTCTTTAGCCTGCCGGGCGACCATGTCTGGATGACGGTGACCAAGGTCGATTGCAACTGGCTGCAGGGCGTCGAGGGTTCGCTCGATTCCGCGCATGTCGGCACGCTGCACCAGAGCTGGGTGCCGCGGCTTGCGGCCAGCGTCTCCGGCGGCGCCACGATCGGACTGGCACTCAAGGCGGTGGCGCCGCGATACGAGATCGCGCGAACGCCGTTCGGGCTCAGCGCTTCCGCCGTAAGGCCGATGGAAGACGATTCCACCTATGTTCGAACCACGCAGTTCGTCGCGCCTTTCGTCAACCTCGTGCCCGGTACGGGGCGCAACGAAGGATCGATCTTCATCGGCGTGCCGGTGGATGACACGCACCATTTGCTGTTCTTCGGCTATTTCTCGGAGTCGCTCGTGCTCGACAACGAGTCTCCGCGCGTTCAGGCGCTGATCGGCAATGACCGGCTGGACCCGCGGAACTTCGCGCCCTTCAAAGGATCACGCGAAGACAATTGGGGACAGGACCGGGCCGCCATGGCGGCGGGCCATTTCACGGGCTTCACCGATAATCTGCTCGAGGAGGACATCGTCGTCCAGGTGAGCATGGGCCCCATCGTCGATCGCACGCGCGAGCATCCGTCGTCGAGCGACGTGGCAATCGTCCAGGCGCGAATGTTGCTGTTGCGGGCGCTACGCAACCAGCGGGAAGGCCTGCCGCCTCTGGCCCCCAATCATGGGGAATGGACGGCCGACGACGCGCGTCCCGTCGATCGCGTGGTCGCTGCGGGCGAGGACTGGCGGGCCGTTTCCGAACCAGCCTGAACGTAGCTAGGCCGCCAATCGCTGGGCGATCGGCGGCCTCGGCGTGTCTTGCGGAAAAGTCTTAAGGGACGTGGCGGAAGACCATCTGCGCGACGCAGGCCGGCTTCTCCGCCCCTTCGCGCTCGACGGTGTATTCGACGATCGTCTGAAACATCTGCCCTACGGGCTCGAAGCTCAGGATCTTGGCGGTGACGCGAAGCCGCGATCCCACGGGCACGGTGCTCGGGAAGCGCACCTTTTCATATCCGTAGTTCAGGCCCATCTTGAACCCGTCGAACTTGAACATGCCCTGGTTCAGCGCCGCGATCATCGAGAGCGTCAGCAGCCCGTGCGCGATCGTGGTGCCGAACGGGCCGGTCTTGGCGCGCTCGACGTCGACATGTATCCACTGGTGATCGCCGCTGGCGTTTGCAAACTCGTTGATGCGCTCCTGGGTCACTTCAACCCAGTCGCCCGGCCCGAGCGTCTTGCCGACCAGCCCGGGCAACGTCTCGCGGCTCAATAAGGTCGTCATCGGGCTCAGCCTCCCATCCGGAGGCCGGGCGCGCGCGTCCCGAACAGGTCGGTCGCGAGGATCTTGCCGATCTCCTCGGTCTTCCAACGCTTGCCCCCGCTCGTGATGCCCGCGGCTTCATGCCATCCCTTCAACACGGAGAGCCTGTCGCGAACCGCGCGGATGCACTGGCCGCTCACCATCTGCGCCTCGTCGCTGGCGAGCCAGGCGACTGCGGGCGAGCCGAGCGACGGATCGAGCGGGTCGAACTCGTCCGGGCCGAAATCGTCGGGCTCCTTGGGTGCCCCCATGCCCAGCGTCGAGGAAATGCGCGTCAGCCCACCCGGCGAGATGAGGTTGGCGGTGACGCCGATCGCGGCGAGCTCGACTGCAAGCGTGAGCGTCAGGCCAGCGATGCCCGCCTTGGCGGCGGCATAATTCGTCTGGCCGAAATTGCCGAGAAGGCCCGCGCCCGACGTGGTGTTGATGATCCGGCCCGGATAGCGGCCGCTGCCTGCCTTGGCGACGGCGCGCCAATGCTGTGCCGCCGCCCGGCAGGTCAGCCAGGTTCCGCGCAGATGGACGTTCATCACCAGATCGAAATCGTCCGCCGACATGTTCCAGATCGCCTTGTCACGAACGATCCCGGCATTGTTGACGACGATGTCGAGACGGCCCCATTCGTCGATGCCGCGCTTGACCATCGCCTCGGCCGCAGCCTCGTCGCCGACATTGCCATAGTCCGCGACCGCTTCGCCGCCGCGCGACTTGATGATGTCGACCACCACATCGGCGTCGCGACCCTCGCCTTCGCCTTTCGCATTGCCGCCCAGATCGTTGATCACGACCTTCGCGCCCTGCCGCGCTAGCTCGAGCGCATGCCCGCGCCCGATGCCGTGGCCCGCGCCGGTGACCAGCGCGACCTTGCCGTCCAGAATTCCTGCCATCTGCTTCTAACTCCCTGCCGGACTGAATACCGGTATCGTCACATCTTCTGAAATTGCCTCGAACCCGATCTCGACCGGCATGCCGATGCTCAGATCCTTGGGCTCGGCGCCGGTAATGATCGTGGTGATCCGCACGCCCTCGTCCAGATCGACCTGCGCCGCGATGTAAGGCAGCTTGGCGTTGAACGGGGGCAGGTCGTTCACGAACACGGTCGACCAGGTATAGAGCATGCCGCGTCCCCCCGCCGGCACGAGCGTTACCGCCTCGCTCCAACAATGCGGGCACATCGGGCGCGGATAATAATGGATGCGCGAACAGGAATCGCAGCGGCCCAGCATCAGCACGCCTTCCCGCAATGCATCCCAGAACGGCCGGGTTTCGGCTTCGATCGTCGGCAGATCGAAGCGCGGCGCAATGCTAGCCATCAATACCCCCTGAAATTGACGGGACGCTTCTCGACGAACGCCGCCACGCCTTCCCGAACGTCTTCGGTCTTCCCGTTGATTTCCTGGGCCATCGCCTCGGCAAGGAAAGCGCTCGCGCGGTCGCTGTCGAGCGACGCATTGAGCAGCCGCTTGGAAAGACCGATCGCGGTGGTCGCGCCCTCGGCAAGCCGGCGGGCCAGCGCATTCGCCTCGGCCTCCAGATCGGCGGCGGCACAGACCCGGTTGACCAGGCCAAGACCCAGCGCGTCCTGCGCGGTCAGCCGATCGCCGAGAAAAGCAAGTTCCTTGGCCTTTTGCAGCCCGACCCTGCGCGGCAACAGATAGGCGCCGGCCGCGTCGAGCGCGAGGCCGCGCAGCACGAACGGCTGCGAGAACCAGGCTTCATCCGCCGCGACGACCAGATCGCACGCGAGCGCGAGATGCGCGCCCATCCCCGCCGCGGGACCCTGCACCGCGGCGACCACGGGCTTGCCGCAATCCAGGATCGCCGCGATCAGCTTCTGCGCGCCGCCGAGCATGGTGCGCATTGTCGTGCCGGTCGGCCGCGGCGTCGCCAGCGCGCCCGACATCCGGCTGACATCCGCGCCCGAGCAGAAATGCTTGCCCGTCGATTGGAGCAGCACGGCGCGAACCGCGACATCGCCATCCGCCTCGGCGAAAAGCTCGACCAGTCTCTCGCGCGATTCCGGAGGGATCGCATTGGCTCGGTCTGGGCGATTGAGCGTAATCCGCATGACGCCATCCGCGACATCGCTCAGCACCATATCAGTTGCGGCCTCGGCCAATTTGCAACTCCCCTTCAATAGACAGATTTCGGCTGCCATGTACCGTAATCGGGGTTACCCGGCGCGCCGAGTGCCGGACCAGTCCCCGTTACGGTGACAGTCAGCCCGCACAAAACGCACTATCGGAAGGGCAGTCGTAAAGAAGGAATCGTGCATGGGCAGGCGAGTGGCGATTGCAGGTGTTGGGTTGTCGGGATTGCCGGGGTCGCCCGAGGCAACACCCTTTGCGCTGCACGCCCAGGCCTCGCGTGCGGCGTTGGTCGAGGCTGGGCTAAAACCTTCGGATATCGATGGCTTTGCGTCGGCCGGGCTAGGCGCACTCCAGCCGCTCGAGGTCGCCGAATATATGGGGATCAAGCCGCGCTGGATGGACTCGACCGGGGTCGGCGGCGCGACCTGGGAAGTGATGGCGGCACACGCCGCGGACGCGATCGCCGAGGGGCGCGCCGACGTCATCCTGCTCGCTTACGGCTCCACCGCGCGCACTGACCTGAAGCGCAAGCTGCGCACCGCCAGCCTCGCATGGGGCACGCGCGGGCCAAGCCAGTTCGAGGCGCCGTTCGGGCACACACTCATCTCGAAATACGCCATGGCCGCCCGACGGCACATGCATGAATACGGAACCACGCTCGAGCAGATGGCGGAGATTGCGGTCTCGGCCCGCTACAATGCCGGCCTCACGCCCTTCGCCACCTATCGCGACCCGATCGATATCGCCGACGTGCTGGATGGACCGATGATCGCCGCCCCCTTCACCAAGCTGCAATGCTGCATCCGTTCCGATGGCGGCGCGGCAGTCATCATGGTCGCCGAAGACCGGGTGCCCGACCTTGCAGTCAAGCCGGTCTGGGTACTCGGCAGCGCCGAAGCGGGCTCGCATGTCTCGATGAGCCAGTGGGATGATTTCACGACCTCACCCGCCGCGATGACGGGGCCAACCGCCTTCGCCCGCGCCGGCATTCGCCCGGACGAGATCGACGTGGCGCAAATCTACGACGCCTTCACCTATATGGCGCTGATCACCCTCGAGGATCTAGGCTTCTGCGCCAAGGGTGAGGGCGGCGCCTTCGTCGAGAACGGGCGCCTGCGCGTCGGCGGCGCGCTGCCGACCAACACCGATGGCGGGGGCCTCTCCGCTTGCCATCCGGGCATGCGCGGTCTCTTCCTCCTCGTCGAGGCGGCCCGGCAGCTACGGGGTGGCTGTGGCGACCGGCAGGTGGAGGACGCGAAGCTCGCCTGCGTCAGCGGCACAGGTGGCTGGTTCTGCTCGAGCGGAACGATGATTCTTGGGGCAGACTGAGAAACCTCGTCAATTTAAGCGGTTAGGCAGCACTCCTGCCTAACCGCTTGGCCCCGTTTTCTGGCCATAGGAAATCGCAATGGCAGGCAGCTCGCCAAGAGGCGAGCGCGCGGCGCATTGTCGCGTCATTATCTTCCCAAGGATCAGATGTCGGTCGCCGGTCGACATCGAATGGGTAGGGCGTAAGCGGATTGGCAAGAGGCTACCGCGATGACCAGACCCGGCGACAAGGCTGGCTTCCGAAAATACTGACCGTCGAGCCTCAGCTCGTGAGGCGGCAGGAGAGGATAGCGATGCACGCAATAACCGTTGAACAGGCACCGCGACCCCAGACGCTTGCCGCAGTCGTGAATGCGCTCGGCACCGATGCCTTCGAAACGGAAACACTTCGCTTCCTCAATTCGACGTCGGGCGCCGAGCATTACTGCGTCTATCGGGTTCGCGATGGGCATCCCAAATTCCTGGGCGGCGCCAGCATCCGCGGGCAACACGCGATGCGCCACCACAAGTCCGAGAAGCGCTGGCCGGCCCGCTCGTTCGTGGAGCTGCACGCAGCCGACGAAGCGGCGCGTGGATCGCGCAACGCAGTCATGCTCCACGACGATCTGGATCGTGTCGCCGATCCCACGCTCCACTCTGCTCTCGAGCATTTCGATATCGTCGATCGCGTGATGGTGTGCGGACGCGCGGTCGATGATCTCTATGCGCTTTCGGTGATGCGTTCGCGCGACGCGGGCCAGTTCGACGAACGCGAGCTTACCGGCCTTGCCGACAATGCCGACCTGCTCATCGCCGCCTGCGCCAAGCATGCCGCACTCCATTGGGATCGCGGAAAGGCGATCGCGCATTTCGCATCGGTGGCAGTGATCGAGGGCAATCTGCGCGAGAGCGATTGGGGTTTGTCCGAACGCGAACTTCAGGTCAGTTCGCGTATCCTCTACGGCATTTCAGCCTATGGCATATCGATCGATCTCGGGCTCGGCGAAGAGACGATCGCGACGTATCGCAAGCGCCTCTATGCCCGGCTGCGCATCGGTGGCCGGCACGAGCTGCTGCAGCGTTACCTGTCGCTGCTTTGATCGGCACGCGAAACCTGTGTGCATGAAAAGACGGATCTCAAACCTCAGGAGAGCGATTCATGGATGAGGGACAATTGCGCGCCTTCCTGAAGATCGGCGATTTCCATTCGATCACCAAAGCGGCGGATGAACTGGGCATCGCCCAGCCATCGCTCAGCCAGCAATTGCTGCGCCTGGAAGACGAGTTGGGCGCAAAGCTGTTCGATCGAACCTCGCGCGGCGTTTCGATGACCTCCGCCGGCCAAGCCTTCAAAGCGCATGCCGAGTCGATCCTTCTCTCGACGCGCCAAGCGCGCGAGGAAGTCCGTCGCTCCGTGCGCGGCCCGATCGGCGAGGTTTCTATCGGCCTGCCGGTTTCGATCGGCGAACTGATTGGCCCCGAGATCTTTCGTACCATGCATTGCGACTTGCCAGGCGTTAAGCTGCGACTGCGCCTGGGCTTCGCCAGCGATCTGGTGACTCTGCTCGAAGACGGATCGCTCAACGCTGCCCTGACCTATTATTCCGACGAGCTTTCCTATCTCCACGCCGAGCACGTGGCGGACGAAGTGCTCCTGCTCATCGGCCCCGCCGACGCGTTCGGATCGGTCGACGAGCGTGGCATTGCGCTCGAGCCGATCGACGCCGAGAGCCTACGGCATCTCGATCTGCTGCTGCCGCCGATGGGCAAGGGGCTGAAGCGGCGCATCAACCAGCAACCGCATGGCGAGGCGATCCATCTGTCGGTGCGCAGCGAGATCGATTCGCTGCGCGTTCTCAAGACCTTGCTGTTGGGCGGCGAGGGATATTCGCTGCTGCCCTATATAGGCGTGCGCGATGAACTGCGTGCGGGACAGCTTTCCGCGGCGCGGGTCAGTGGAATGAACCTCACCCTCCCCCTTTCGCTGGTGCGCGCCGGTATACGGCCGCCCGAAGCGCTGCCCGCGGTGGAGAGCGTGATCCGAAAATGCCTGGACGAGTTGTTGTCCGCCGGTGGCTGGCTGGTCGAGTAGTTCAGGCTTCGCGCTTCAGGTCCTCAGCAAAGACCGCAACTGCTCGCTGACGCTATCCAGCTCGTTATCCCCGGCGACTGCGGCAACATACCGGTCGGGCCGAAGCACGATGAAGCGGATCGCGGGCCGCGCCCGGCGCCAGTCCCTGAACGCGCCCATCAGGTCTTCGATCACGATTACACCGTCGCTTACCGCGGCCGCCTCTGACCGCGAGGGCCGCACCAGCACCAGATTGGCGCCAATATCCGCCCAGAATTTCCGCGAATCCGCCGACATCGCCGCGCTCGGATCGGCGCCGATGCCGATCACCGTGAACCAGGGACCCAACGCGTCGTCCAGTTTTACCGACCGGTGGTCCGCGGTTTCGACGAGCGGTTGCATGAACATCCGGCCGACAATGCCTTCCTTCGTGGGGTCGGTCGCGGGAAGCACCAGCCCCTCGGTGTAGCGCGGAATCGGCTTGAACTTCATCTGGAGCACATAGTCGCGAAGGCGCGGCATGCGCTGGACGATGCGGAAGAAGAGATCCCTCGCGACTTCCAGCGCTCGCGAGCCCGGCGAGTAGAGCCTGCCGAACATCGTAGCGATATTGACCATCTTGCGCGCATGATCGTGCCGCTCCGCCTCATAGCTTTCGAGCAGGCGTGGGCCGGCGAGACCGCGCAATACCGCGGCCAGCTTCCATCCCAGATTCGTCGCGTCGCGCAGGCCCGAATTCATCCCCTGTCCGAAAAACGGTGGCTGGAGGTGCGCGGCATCACCCGCCAGGAAAACCCTGCCGACCTGGAAGCGCTCGGCGATCCGTGAGTGGTGGCGATATACGCGCGCGCGCACCACATTCGCCCGCCGGGGGGCCGCTCCATAGAAGAGCCGCAGCCGCTCCGCGAGCCGCTCCGGTGCGACCGCAGCTTCGTCGCTTTCCGCATCCGGCAACCGGAACTCGAAGCGCCGGTGCCCATAAGGGAGCGCGATCGACATCCGCGGATGATGGCGGTGGGCGAATACGCTCGAATAAGGCGAATCGAGATCGTCATTCTGCATGTCGACCACCAGCCAGCGCGCCGCGTCGGTCTTCCCCTCGAGTCTCACATCGATCAGCCCGCGCACGGTGCTCCGTCCGCCATCGGCCCCGACGAGATACGCGCAACTAACAGCATAGGTCGTTCCATCGGCGCGTGCCAAGGTCGCCAGCACCCCATCACCCTCTTCGACCAGGGTTAGCAGCGACACCCCCAGATCAAGGCGGACAGTTTCATAGCGGTCGAGCCCGCGCCGCAGTGTGCGTTCCGCGATCGGCTGGATGAACAGGTTACGCCGGCTCCAACCGAACGGCTGCTCCTGCGGATGGACATGCGCGAAGCACCAGCCGCCTGCCGTGTGGTAGCGCGCCGGCACGTTGCGGATCATGTCGGCGAGCAGCGGCTCGGCTAGCCCGACCGCCTGGAACGAGCGCAGCGCCTCGTCGTCCATCCCGACAGCGCGCGGATAGTCGAGAATCGCGGTGGAACGATCGACGATCAGCGTGCGCACGCCGTACAGGCCGAGATGATTGGCCAGCGTGACGCCGCACGGCCCCGCCCCGACAATGACTATGTCGAATTGTTTGTCTGACTCCGTCACTTGAACGCGCGATTCCGCTCCGCCTCAGCCATGGCGGTGGATGATCGTCTTGACGGTGGACAGCTCCTCCATCGCGGCCAGCCCCTTTTCGCGGCCATGCCCCGAGCGCTTGACGCCGCCGAAAGGCAATTCGATTCCACCGCCCGCCGCAAAGCCGTTGATATACACCTGCCCGGCGCGGATCTTTCGAGCGAGGCGAAACCCTCGCCCGCCGTCGCGCGTCCAGATTCCAGCGAGCAAGCCGAATTCGCTGTCGTTGGCCAGGCGCAGCGCATCCGCTTCGTCCTCGAACGCAATCACGCAAAGCACCGGGCCGAACACTTCCTCGCGCGCCAGGATGTTAGAAGGATCGACCGGCCCGTAGAGTCGCGGCGCGACGAAGAAGCCGTCGGACGGCGTGCCGGCCTCGATGCGTCCCTCGGCGAGCAGCGGAATGCCGTCCGCCTTGGCCTGATCGCAATAGCGCTCGATGCGGTCGCGCTGGCGCTGGTTGATTACCGGGCCGAGATCTAGGTTCATCTCCGGAGTACCGGCGCGGAGCTTGCTGAAAGCGTCGGCGATGGCCCCAACGATCCGATCGAAATGCGCGCGCTCGACGAGCACGCGCGAACCTGCAGAGCAGGTCTGGCCGGCGTTGTTGACGATCCCGTTGACGATGGCCGGCACCGCCAGCGACAGATCGGCATCGCCGAACACCACATGCGGCGACTTGCCGCCCAGTTCGAGCGTGCAGCCAATTGCGCGTCGCGCCGCGGCGACCTGGATCATCTCGCCAACGCCGGGGCTGCCCGTAAATGCGATATAGTCGATATCGTCATGCGCGCTGAGCGCCGCGCCCGTTACCGAACCCCGTCCCGGCAGCACCGCCAGCGCCCCCGCCGGAAACCCGACTTCGGCCGTGAGCTGGGCCATGCGGAGAACCGAAAGGCAGGCGTCCTCGGCCGGCTTCACCACCGCCGCATTGCCCACCGCAAGCGACGGCGCAACGTTGCGGCCAAACATCTGCGCCGGATAATTCCAGGGGATGATGTGGGCGACCACGCCGTGCGGCTCGCGCTCGGTCGCCACGAAGAACTCACGGAAATACGGGATCGTTTCGCCGTGCATCTTGTCCGCGGCGCCCGCGTAGAATTCGAAATAGCGCGCAGTTGCGACGATGTCGGCCCGGGCCTGACCCAGAGGTTTGCCTGTGTCGCGCGATTCCAGCGTGACGAGTTCGTCGGCATTGTCGAGGATCGCGTGCGACAGCTTGGCGAGCAACCGGCCGCGTTCGAACCCGGCGAGCCTGCCCCACTCACCCTGCTCGAGCGCACGCCGTCCCGCGGCAACCGCCGCATCGACTTCTTCCTTGCCTGCCTCGTGAAGCTCGGTGAACACGGCACCCGTCGTCGGATCGACAACCGGCACGCGGACGTCGCTCGCGACGGGCACCAGCTCATTCTCGATAAAGGCGCCGCTCACGATGTTTTCGACGTTGTTCGACATTGGCGTTTCCTGGCGTATCGCTGGCCGGCGGAACGGCCGGACCGAAAGATGAAAAACGGATTCCGGCGCTCAGCCCGGCCTGGTTTCGCCGAGCAGGAATGCGAGGTTGGCGGGGTTGAAGGTCTCGGGCGCTTCGTAATGCGCCCAATGCTTCACCTTCTCGATCGTCAGCGTGCGCACGTCGGCGGCCAGTTCGGCGATGCGCTCGCCGGTGGTCGTGTAGTCGGGGTTGTCGTCAGGAGCGAGGATGATGAAGATCGGCACCGTGACGCCGCGCCACTCCTCCTCGGTCACGAGGTTGCGGCGGCGAACCTCCTCGTTCTGAAGCACCAGGATGTTGCCCATCGCCATCTTCATGTTGGGCTCGCGGTAGATCGCCTGGCGAAGCTGGATCAGATCGGGAATCCGGTCCTCTTCCTTGTACAGGATCGAATTGAACACCGGCTTGATGTTCTCCCAGCTCGGATCATCGACCGCCGCGTTCCGGACGGTCTTGGTCCGCGACATGGTCGCGTTGTTGATGATGAGCCCCGAAGAGGCGAGCAACGTCAGCTTCTCGACGCGCTCGGGATGATCCACCACGAGCCGGCTCGTCACCCACGCCCCGAGCGACACGCCAATGAACGACGCCTTCTCAATCCCCAGCGCGTCCATGAATGCAAGCACGTGGTTCATGTAGAACGGGATTTCATACGGCTCGTCGGGCCGATCGCTGAAGCCGCTGCCGGCCATGTCGATGGCGAGACAGCGGAAGTGCCGGGCATGGCTTTCCAGCGTGGCGCAGAAGCATTCCCAGCTGCTGCCGGTCCCGTGGATCATGATCAGCACAGGCGCGCCCTTGGGACCCGCCTCGACATAGCGGGTACGAATGCCGCCTGCGTCCACATAGTTCTGCGAGAACGCCAGCTTCATCAGATGGCCCCAGATGCTCCGGTGGCGATATTCTTCGGTCATACGGGTTCCTCGTCGAATGCAGTGGCGCAGCCCATGCCGGTGATCCACGTGGGCACCGGGGCATAATCGGTCGTCTCGGCCGGCTTCCCCCAGGCGCCGAGCGCGGCCAGCCAGGCGCGAATTTCCTGCCCGCCGGTGCCGCCCTGCTCGAGCAGCGTGGCGTTATCCATCGCGAGCACGGGGGCGAGATCGCCGGTGCGCATGCACTCCAGCAGCCAGCGATCCCATTCCTCGTTGATCGGTCCGGTCCCGCCCGCGCCGCGCCGCTTGCGCGACGATTCCTCGCGCTGGCGGTTGAATTCCTGCACCCTGGGTCGACCGTTGATGAGATAGTCGCGGGTTTCGGCGCTCAGCCCGGGATCGGCCGGCGAGATCGACGGCGGCGAGTGCGAAAGCCCCCCCGATCCGATCACCAGCGCACGCCCCTTTCCAGGAAAGGCGCGAATGGCATCCCCGACCGCGCGGCCAAAGGCATGGCAACGGGCGAGCGTCGGCAACGGAGCCCCGCCCGAGCTGATCATGATCGGAATGACGGGCGTGCGCAGGTCTGGCACCAGCGCCGCGACCGGCTGACTGATCCCATGGTCGATCCCCATATTGTGGGACAATGCCGGGTCGAATCCGGCAGCCAGCACCTGCTCGGCAATGAAACCGGCGAGGTCGGGGCGAGACGCGAACGGCCCCTTAGGCGAGCTGTAATCGCCGAACCCCGTCACGTTTTCGACGCCGATGCAGAAGGCGGGCATCAGGTCGAAGAAGAAGTTGCGGACGTGATCCGGACCGAACACGACCAGCACGTCGGGCATGAGGCGGGCGACTTGGTCGCGCGCGCGAAATACGGCATCGACATACGGCTTGGCCGGCCCCTCGACCGGAGAAAGATCCCAGGAAGGCGAGTGGGACATTCCCACCAGGCCTACGAGCTCCATATCCTTCCTCCATCCCATCGCCTGGACGCGTATCAAACCGCGCGGCAGGATCCGCCTAGGCCAGCGGTGCGCAGCGCGTTAGCGCGGACTTGCGTTGTGCATCATTGCGATCGCCTATGGCTGGGACACGCGCGCCAGCAGGGCGCGTGCACGAGCCCGCACCGGCTCGTCGATCATCGACTGGCCAATCCGAACCGCGCCATCCCCACTGTCCAACACTTGCCGCGCCCATTCTATCTCGCTCGGCCGGGGCTGGAAGCCCGCCTTGATCGGCTCGATCTGGCGCGGATGGATCGCGAGCTTGCCTCCGAATCCGAGCGCGCGCGCGCCGCGTGCATCGGTTTCGGCTATTGCGGGATCGGACAGATCGGTGGTCACACCATCCAGTGGCGCCAGCAATTCACCCAGGCGCGACGCCAGCACGATCTCCGCGCGCGCTGCCGCAAGCGCCTCGGGCACATGGTCGCAACCCAGATCGGCGGCGTAATCGACCGAGCCGAAGGCCAGGCGCGCCACATGCCCGGATCGAGCGATCGTCCGCGCCTCGGCAATGCCGGCCGCGGTCTCGATCAGCGCGACCACGGGGCGGATCGCGGCCACCCGCATGATGTCGTCGAGACTGGCCGCCTTGGGCAACATGATGGCGGCGAAGGGCAATTGCTCCGCAGCCGCGAGGTCGGCCGCGTGCCACGCGGTCCTGGCGGCGTTGATCCGGACGATGACCGGCAGATCGGTGAAGCCTGCCGAAAGCGCGGCGCGCGCCGCGTCTTTATCCACCGGGGCGACCGCGTCCTCCAGATCGAGGATGATCGCGTCGGCACCGCTCGCCGCGGCCTTGGCGAACCGCTCCGGCCTGTTCGCCGGGACGAACAAGGGGGCGACGAAGCGCAGGGCGCTCAACGCCATTGTGCCGTCGCCTGCATCGCCAGCGGACCGCCGGGCCGGGCGGACCAGAGTTCCATGCTGTTGTCGATCAGCGGCCCCGCGTTGAGCGACAGCGCTTCTCCGCCGATCGCCGGCTGAACCCCTCGGAACGAGAAATGATCGGGCGCGCGGCCGCCATTGCACCGCGCGGCGAGATGGACCAGCAACGTCGCCTGCAATGGTCCATGGACCACCAGCCCAGGATAATGTTCCTCGCCCGTCGCATAGGGTAGATCGTAATGGATCCGATGCCCGTTGAAGGTCAGCGCGGAATAGCGAAACAGCAATGGCGCGGAGGGGCCGATTGTCTCGACCGTGACACCCTGCGGCGCTGCTTCGGGCACGGGCGCGGCGCTTGCGCCTGGGCCCGCTGCCTCCCGATAGACGATCGTCTGGCGCTCGCTGATGGCCAACCCATCGCGCGCCCTGATCTCGTGCTCCACCGTGACGAAACACAGATTGCCGCTGCGCCCCGATTTGGCGGTCACCTCGGCGACACGCGAGCGCTTGGCGACGACATCCCCGACGCGCAGCCCGGCGTGGAAGTCGATCGCGCTGCTCGCCCACATCCGGCGCGGCAGCGGAACCGGCGGCAGGAACCCGCCCTTGGCAGGATGCCCGTCGCTGCCGAGTTCGGTCATCGGGGCGGCGGGCTGGCACAGGCAGAAATGGATCAACGCGGGTGCCGCTTCGCCTTGCGACGCTGGTGCGCCGGGCAGATCGAGCGTCGCGTGGAACCGTGCGGCCAGCGCCGGGGTGATGACGTCCTCAGAGACTTCCTCGCGGCCGATCCATTGCCGCAGATGGTCGAGATCCAACTCGCCGTTCACCGGGCGCCTCCCAGAGCAGGGACCGGACCGTAGCAGCGGTCCTCACCGTTCACGATCGGCGCGGGCGCCGGATAGGAAACCTGCCCCGCTGGTGTATCGACCGTGATCCGGCGCAGATGCGGGTGCGCCGCAAGCGCGGCCATGTCGTTGACGCTGGCGAAGGCGACGTCCGCGGCAGCGAGTTGATCACGCGCCTGGTCTTCGGTCAGCCGCGCGAAGGCATCGGCCACGAGCCGATCCGTCGCTTCGCGGTTCGTCACGCGCTGCACGTTGGTGGCGAAGCGCGGATCGCTGGCAAGCGCCGCGTCGCCGAGGAAGCGCGAGGCGAGGACCGCCCATTCGCGGTCGCTCTGGATTGACAGGAGCATCGGCTTGCCGTCGCGGGTTTCGAAGACGCCATAGGGCGCGATCGAGGGGTGGGCGAGGCCGAGGCGCTTGGGGGACTTGCCGCCCTCATGATGCAGCAGGGGAACGGTGAGCCAATCCGCCATCACGTCGAACATCGAGACCCGGATATCGGCCCCTTCCCCGCTCGTCGCGCGTCCGATCAGCGCCTCGAGGATCGCGGCATGCGCGGTCGCGCCAGTGGCGATGTCGACGATCGAGGTTCCCACGCGTGCGGGAGCTTCAGGGCCGCCGGTGACCGATGCGAGGCCAGACTCGGCCTGGATCAGCATGTCATAGGCCTTACGCTCCGCCATTGGGCCCGTGTCGCCATAGCCGCTGATCGAGCAGACGATCAGGCGCGGATGGCGCTCGCGCAGCGCTTCCGGCCCGAAACCCAGCCGCGCGAGTGCGCCGGGCTTGAGGTTCTGGACGAGGATGTCGGCTTCGGCGACCAGCGCCGCGAAGGCCGTGCGCCCCTCCTCCCCCGCAAGGTCGAGGACTACCGATTCCTTGCCGCGGTTGAGCCAGACGAAATAGCTGCTCTGCCCCGCCGCGACTGCATCATAGCCGCGCGCGAAATCGCCCTCGGGCCGCTCGATCTTGATGACGCGCGCGCCTGCATCGGCAAGCCGCGAGGTGCAGAACGGCGCTGCGACCGCCTGCTCCACCGCGACGACGGTGATGCCTTCAAGCGGCAGCCGTCCGGCCATCAGTAGGACCTCGGCATGCCGAGAACATGTTCGGAGAGATAACTGAGGATCATGTTCGTCGAGATCGGCGCAACCTGGTAAAGCCGGGTCTCGCGGAACTTGCGCTCCACGTCATATTCCTCGGCGAACCCGAACCCGCCATGGGTCTGGACAGCCGCCTCGGCCGCAGCCCAGGAAGCATCGGCTGCAAGCATCTTGGCCATATTGGCCTGCTCGCCGCATTGCTCGCCGGATTCGAACAATTCCGCCGCATGCGTCACCATCAGCTCGGCGGCGCGCATCTGGGCATAGGCCTTGGCGATCGGGAACTGCACGCCTTGGTTCTGCCCGATCGGGCGCCCAAAAAGGTGGCGCTCATTGGCGTAAAGACGCGATCGCTCGATGAACCATTTCGCGTCGCCGATGCATTCGGCCCCGATCAGGATCCGCTCTGCGTTCATGCCCGACAGGATGTAGCGGAATCCCTTGCCTTCCTCGCCGATCAGATTTTCGGCTGGCACCTCGACATTCTCGAAAAAGACTTCAGTCGTGGAGTGGTTCATCATCGTGCGGATCGGCCGGATCGTCATCCCGCCCGCTTCGCGCGCCGCATTCATGTCGACGATGAAGATCGACAGGCCGTCGATCCCGCGCGCTACCTGGTCGCGCGGCGTGGTGCGGGCGAGCAGCAGCATCAGATCGGAATATTCGGCGCGCGAGGTCCAGATCTTCTGGCCATTGACGATATAGCGGTCGCCATCGCGCACTGCGGTCGTCTTCAGCGCCCCCGTATCGGTACCACTGCTCGGCTCGGTCACCGCGAAGGCCTGAAGGCGAAGCTCGCCGCTCGCGATCCGCGGCAGATAGGCCTGCTTCTGCTCCTCGCTGCCGTGTCTCAGCAGCGCCCCCATGATGTACATCTGGGCATGGCACGCCGATCCGTTGCAGCCCGCGCGCTGGACTTCCTCGAGGATCGCCGCGGCAGCCGGGAGGGGGAGGCCCGATCCGCCATATTCTTCCGGGATCAGCGCGGCGAGGAATCCCGCATCTCCCAGCGCCTTCACGAACTCCGCGGGATAGGCCATCTCACGATCGAGCCGGCGCCAATATTCGTCCGGAAAGGACTCGCACAACTTGGCGACCGCATCGCGGATTTCCGGAAAACTCGTGGCTTGCAGGCTGTCGAGCGCCATTGGGCGTCCCCTAATTCTCGTACGGCGCATCTGCCGCGGGCTGACTATCGAGATTTGACTACGTCTTCAGCCCCGCACGGACGAATATAGTTTCAGCCAATGAGCTATACACGAATTGTATGGCTCGCTATGTCCGTCGAATGGATATCTCGCAGCTAAAGACGCTGATCCACGTCGCCGAGCTCGGGAGCGTCAGCAAGGCGGCGGCGCGGCTCGGCATCGCCCAGCCCGCGCTCAGCCGGCAGATCCGGCTGATGGAAGCCGAGCTCAACGCGCCGCTTTTCACGCGCCACGGGCGGGGAATGGTCCTGACCGAACTGGGCCAGCGGTTGCTCGATCCGGCCGGCGAGATACTGGCCTCCCTCGACAAGATCCGGCGGCTCGCGGTCGAGGGCAGCACGTCGTATCTCGGGCGTGTGCGCGTGGGCGTCACGCCGACGGTGGCCGAAGTCGCGACACTCCCCCTCGTCCGCGCGATCCGCGACGCGCATCCCCAGCTATCGCTCAGCTTCACCTCGGGCTTTTCCGGGCATCTCGTCGAATGGCTCAAGCGTGGCGAGCTCGACTGCTGCGTGGCCTATGATACCCAGGAGAGCGGATTGGTGCGGACGCGCGCCATCCTCGATGAAGCGCTCCTCCTCGTCGGCAGCAGCAAGCAGCGGCTTGCGATGGAAACGCCCGTGGCGTTCCAGTCTCTGGCCGGCGAGCAGCTCGTGCTGCCCAGCCCCGCGCATGGCCTGCGCAATATCCTCGACGCCTATGCGAGCCGCGCGGGCATCACGCTTACCTCTTCGCTCGAAGTCGATTCGCTGACTGCGATGATCGACCTGGTTCGCGGCGGTTTCGGCATGACGATCCTGCCGCTCGCGCCGATCCATGCGCAGGTGCTGAGCGGCGCGCTGACCGCGGCGCCGCTCATCGAGCCTGCACCCAGCCGACGCGTATTGATCGCCTATCCGGCCGACCGCCCTGCGATGCCGGCGGCGCGCTTCGTCGGCGATGCCTTCGCGCAGGTGGCGAGCGATCTGGTGCGGAGCGGCCGTTGGGCCGGTCGCATCATCGGCGATTGAGCTGGCATCCCTATGCCGGTGTGATGTCGAAGCCCGAATAGCCCTCGGCCGCGACCGCGTCGCATCTGGCTTCGTAGGCGGGAAAGCCAAGCAAGGGCATGAACACCCGAGATTTTCCGGGGACGTTCGCGCCTAGATACCAGGAATCGCAACTGGTATAGAGCGTGCCGGCCGCCACTGCGTTGACATGCTCGACCCATTCGTCTTGCGCGCACTGCTGCGGCTCGATCGCCTTTGCGCCGCGCGCATCGAGATAGGCGATCATGCCGGCAATCCAGTCAACATGCTGCTCCGCGGCGATGGGAACGTTGGCGAGCACCGAGGGGCTTCCCGGACCCGCGAGGATGAACATGTTGGGAAAACCGAGGGTGCCCACCCCCAGATAGGTGCGCGGCCCGGCGGCCCAGGCATCGCGCAGCGTCACGCCATCCCGCCCGCGAATGTCCATCGCCAGCAGTGAGCCGGTCATCGCATCGAAGCCGGTTGCGAAGATCGCCACGTCGAGCGGATATTCGATCTCGCCTGCCACCAGCCCCGTTTCGGTGAAGTGCGCGAGCGGGTTCGCCTTTACGTCGACCAGGCGGACGTGGGGCAGGTTGAATGTCTCGTAATAACCGGTGTCGATGCACATCCGCTTGCAGCCCAGAATCTGTTTGGGGCAAAGCAGTTCGGCCGTCTGCGGGTCCTGCACCGTCGCGCGGATCTGATCACGGACGAAATCGGCGACGATCGCGTTCGCCTCGAGATCGGACCGCAGGTCGCTATAGGTGGCCTGAATCCCCATCCCGCCTTCCGCCCACCGCGCGAGGAACGCATCGCGGCGCTCCTCCGGCGAGGCTGCGAACACCGATTTCGGATCGGGATTGAGCCGGTCGGCACCCCGCGCGCCGACCATCTTGCGGTTGCGCCGCCGGAAATCGGCATAGTCCGACTTTACGCGATGCACTTCCGCAGGATCGAGCGGCGCATTGCGCGCCGGGACGGTGTAGGTTGCCGTGCGCTGGAACACGGTCAGTTCCGCCGCCTGCCGGGCGATCATCGGGACCGCCTGGACCCCGGACGACCCCGTCCCGACGATACCGACGCGCTTGCCGGCAAGATCAACGCCTTCGTGCGGCCAGTGGCCGGTATGCAGGATTTGCCCGGCGAAGCGCTCCGCGCTCTCTATCCGCGGCTTCATCGCCGTGGAAAGACATCCGACCCCGAGGATGAGATAGCGCGATACTGCCGCGGAACCGTCGCTGAGCGTGAGAGTCCATGCGCCCTCTTCCGCGTCATAATGCGCCGACCGAACCTCGGTCTCGAACCGGTAGCTGCGGCGCAGGTCGAACCGGTCGGCGACATGGTTGAGATAAGCGAGGATCTCCGGCTGGCTCGCGAACTTTTCTTTCCACTCCCATTCCTGCTGGAGCGCTTCCGAGAAGCTGTACGAATATTCCATGCTCTCGATGTCGCAGCGCGCGCCCGGGTAGCGGTTCCAGTACCAGACGCCGCCGACACCGGCGCCGCGCTCATAGCCCTGAACCGAGAGGCCCTGCTCGCGCAACTTGTGGACGGCGTAGAGCCCCGCAAATCCTGCGCCAACCACGATTGCATCGAGTCTGATATTTTCAGCCATGCCCTCATTTCGCGGCCGTGTCCGCGTTCGGCATGTCCCCTTCGCGGGGATTGTTCGACGGGGAGCCAGCAAACATGGCAGAAGCGACACGCTACGATCGCGTCAAATGCCTTCGGGCGCGCTTAGCGGACGTGCTGGAGAGCGGCAGTGACTATTGGTTACGACATTGTCATCGTCGGAGCGGGCCATGGCGGGGCGCAGGCGGCGATCGCGCTGCGGCAGCAGAAATTCGAAGGAACGATCGCAGTCATCGGCGAGGAGCCGGAGCTTCCCTATGAGCGCCCCCCGCTCAGCAAGGAATATCTGGCGAAGGAAAAGAGCTTCGAGCGGATATTGATCCGCCCGGCCGATTTCTGGCACGACCGCGCGATCACGATGCGGCTGGGCGAGCGCGTCGTCGCGGTCGATCCCGATGCGCACGCGCTCCAATGCGCCGACGGGCAAAGCGTTCGATACGGGACGTTGATATGGGCAACCGGCGGTCATCCGCGCCGCATGCCCGATGTCGGCATACTGGCGGGGCTTCATCACGTGCGCACCCGCGCCGACGTTGACCAGCTCGAGGCCGAGCTCGGCGGGACCCAGCGCGTCATCGTCATCGGCGGCGGCTATATCGGGCTGGAGGCGGCAGCCGTGCTCACCAAGTTCGGCAAGTCGATCACGGTACTGGAGGCGCAGGACCGGGTGCTGGCGCGCGTCGCCGGCGAGCCGCTTTCGCGCTTCTTCGAAGCCGAGCACCGCAGCCACGGGGTGGATATCCGCCTGGGCGTTTCGATCGAAAGCATCGAGGCGCGGGATGGCCGCGTCACCGGCGTGCGCCTGGCGACCGGGGAGACACTGGCGGCGCAGATGATCATCGTCGGCATCGGCATCGTCCCCGCGGTCGAACCGCTGCTTGCTGCGGGCGCCGCGGGCGGCAACGGCGTCACCGTGGATGCGCAATGCCGCACAAACCTGCCTGACATCTTCGCAATCGGCGACTGCGCCGCGCATCCGACCGACTTTGCCGATGGCGCATTGCTTCGCCTCGAATCAGTGCAGAACGCTACGGACCAGGCGACGCTCGTCGCCAAGACGATCATGGGCCAGGCGCTCCGCTACGACGCCGTGCCCTGGTTCTGGTCCAACCAGTACGACATCAAGCTCCAGACCGTCGGCCTGTCGATCGGCCACGATGCGACGGTGGTGCGCGGCGACCCGGCCACCCGCAGCTTCTCGGTGGTCTATCTGAGGCAGGGCCGCGTGATCGCCCTCGATTGCGTCAACATGACCAAGGACTATGTCCAGGGCCGCGCGCTGATCACTTCGCGTATCGCCCTCGATCCGAATGCAATCGCGCGTGCCGACGTTCCGCTCAAGGAGCTGGCCGCTGCCGCAACGCCGCAACTCTAGGCGCATGTTTGCCGTGCCACGCGGATGAGCGACGGACCTCCCGCCCCGGCAGAAGGCTCCTCGCCCCTCGCCTCGCGGACGTTCAGGGAGATCTGGGCGGCGAACACCCTGTCCAATCTGGGCAGCCTGATCCAGCTAGTCGGCGCGTCGTGGCTGATGATCTCGCTCACCACGTCCGAACAGATGATCGCGCTCGTTCAGGCGAGCACGGCGTTGCCGCTGATGCTGCTGGCGCTCTGGAGCGGCACCATCGCCGATCGATTCGATCGCCGCGACGTGATGATGATGGCCCAGGCGTTCACGATGATCGCCTCGGCAGCGCTTGCCTTTTGTGCATGGGCGGGATGGCTGAGCCCGTGGTCGCTGCTGATCTTCACCTTCCTGATCGGGTGCGGGGGCGCGATGAAGACGCCGGCGTGGCAGGCAGCGGTCGGCGAGATGGTGCCGCGCGCAGCTTTGCCCAGCGCGATCGCATTGAACAGCGTCGGCTTCAACCTCGCCCGCAGCGTGGGCCCGGCGATCGGTGGGCTCATCGTCGCGGCGGGCGGACCTGCTGTCGCCTTCGTCGCCAATGCGCTCAGCAACATCGGCATGCTCGCCGCGCTCCGCCGCTGGCGCCGCCCGCGCACGACGCGCACGCTGCCCCGGGAAAGCTTCATCGCCGCGATCGGCGCCGGCATCCGCTATGTCGCGATGGCTCCGGCAATCCTGACAGTGCTTCCCCGCGCCGCGTTGTTTGGGCTGACGGCGAGCAGCGTACAGGCGCTGTTGCCGCTGATCGTGCGCGACCGCATGCATGGCAATGCCTTCACTTATGGGCTGCTGCTCGGCGCTTTCGGGCTTGGCGCGGTGGCGGGCGGGCTGGGCATCGGGAAGCTGGGCAGGCGCTGGTCGCCCGAGCAGCTCTCACGCATCTTCTCGCTGGTGTTCGTGATCGGAACCATCGGCATCGCGCTCAGCCCCTTGCTGGCACTGTCCCTCGCAGCCCTCGCGCTCACGGGCGCCGGCTGGCTCGTCACCTTTTCGACGTTGAACGTCACGGTGCAGATGAACGCGCCCAATTGGGTACTCGCGCGTGCACTCGCCCTCTATCAGATGGCTGCCTTTGGCGGAGTCGCGGCAGGCAGCTGGCTGGGCGGGTTCCTGGCTGATCACCATGGCGTTCGCGACGCGCTGCTCGTCTCCGCAGCGCTTCAGCTCGGCGTCGTCGCATTGACGCGCTGGCTGCCACTGCGCGGTTCGAACGACCTCGACCTTATGCCATTCAGCGGGCGGAAGCCGATCGAGGCGGAAGTCACCCCGAACCGGCAGGATAGCCCGGTAGTGCTGTTCACCGAGTTCCGCATCCAGGTGGCGGATCACCCCAAATTCCTCGCGCTCATGCAGGAACGGAGACGCATCCGCGGGCGCAATGGCGCGCGGCGCTGGCAATTGCTTCAGGATATGAGCGATCCCGAAATCTGGGTCGAGACCATCGACTTGCGCGCCTGGTCGGACTATCTGCGCCATCGCGAACGCATCGCCGAATACGAAGCGCAGCTTTTCGCACAAATCCGCGCGCTCGACCACGGTGACGAAGCGCCCCGAATCCGCCGGTTCGTGGTCGCGCCCCAAGGCCATTCCACCGAGGTCCCCGTAACGCCGACCGACTTGGCGTAGCAATGTACCCCGACCCGGGACATTGCGCGGCGCAGAAGAGAGCGGCATCGCGGTGACGATGCCTGATACTCGACAGAAAGCAGCTGTCCCGCTCCCCGAAACCACGGCGTGCGCCGGAAGTGGACCCCGATGACAATGGATGCACCGGTGCTGATCGTTGGCGGAGGACCCGTCGGGCTCGCTACCGCACTCGACCTCGGCCGCCGCGGTGTTGCCAGCATCGTCGTAGAGCGCGATGCCGGCACTGGCATCGAACTGCTCGCCAAGGCGGGAACGCTCAACGAGCGCACGATGGAGATATGCCGCTTCTGGGGCATCGCCGATGCCGTCGCCGAATGCGGCTTTCCCGACGACGTCAATCTCGACACGATCTACTGCACGGCGCTCGACGGCCTCTATATCGGCGCGGACCCGCGCCCGGCGACAAGTGGCAGGACGCCGCCCGACGGCGCTGTCGAGATGCTGCGGAAATGCCCGCAATTCCTGTTCGATCCGATCCTGGCAAAGGCGGCGGAAGCGACCGGCAAGGTCAACCTGCTCTACGGCCACCGCTTCGAACGGATGGAACAGGACGATGACGGCGTCGCGATCCACGTGACTGGGATCGCCACCGGCGCGGCACGGACGCTGCGCGGGCGGTACCTCGTCGCCTGCGACGGCGCGGGCAGCCGTATCCGCCGCGGGCTGGACGTGGATTTTCCGGGGCGGATGCTGAGCTATTCGGTGAGCGCGATGATCCGCGCGGAGCTGAGCGACACCAAGTTCGGCGTGCGCAACCGCTACATGTTCATCGACGAGAAGGGCACCTGGGCCAACCTCACCTCGGTCGATGGCCGCACGCTCTGGCGGTTCACGCTGGTCGGCAACGAGGAAAAGCTCGACCCCGCCGTCCACGACATTGGCGAGGACATCGCACGCGCGTTTGGGCCGGATATTCCGGCCGAGATCCTGCGCGTCCTGCCCTGGCGGCGAAGCCAGTGCACGGCCGCCCGCTACCGGGTGGGCAACGTCTTCCTGGCAGGAGACGCGGCGCACACCACGTCGCCGACCGGCGGGCATGGCCTGAACACCGGCGTGGGCGACGCGCTGGCGCTCGGCTGGATGCTCCACGCCACGCTTACCGGCCAGGGCGGCCCGGCGCTGCTCGACGGCTATGAGGCCGAACGGCGCCCGGTCGCGATGCGCAACAGCTCGATCTCGACCGAGAATTTCACCAGCTGGATCGCGGCCGCGAATTTCTCGGACGTGCTCGCACCCGGCGCGCGCGGCGATGAAGCGCGCGAGCGGATCGGCGCGGAGATGAGCGCCGCGTTGCAACAGGAATGGACCTCGACCGGCGTCGGCATGGGCTATCGCTACGAGGGGTCACCGCTCATCGTTCCGGACGGCACTCCCGAGCCGCGGGATCCACCCGAGATCTATCGCCAGACCGCCCGCCCCGGCCACCGCGCGCCGCATGCCTGGCTGCCCGATGGCCGCTCGACGATCGACCTGTTCGGGCATGGCTATGTGCTGCTGAGCTTCGACCCCGAGGCAAATGTCGAGGCATTGGCCCGCGCCGCGCGCGAACAGGGCGTGACCCTGGCGGTCATCGACATCGCGGATCCTTCGATCGCCCGGCTCTACGAGCGCGCGCTCGTGCTGGTGCGGCCCGACGCGCATGTCTGCTGGCGCGGGGATATCGCGCCCGACGATGAGGCCGCCCGCCGATTGATCCGGACGGTGACGGGGTTCTGAAGGCGATGCGCCAATGACCCTGCCCGCCGACATCCGCGCGCAACTACGATTACCGCTGGTCTGCGCGCCGATGATCGGCGTCTCGGGTCCGCGCCTTGTCGCTGCCGCGTGCAAGGCCGGAATCATGGCGGGCCTGCCGCGCCATAACGCCGCGAGCTTCGAGCAGTTCGAGCAATGGCTGTGCGAAATCCGTGATGCGCTTGCGCGGCGACTGGACGAAACCCCGGACGCGCCGGTGGGGCCGCTCGCGGTCAATCTCTCGACCGCGCTCGACGCCGCGGAGATGGCCCGCGAGCTCGACCTATATCGCCGCTACGGGGTCGATATCGTCATCTCGGCGCGCGGCAACCCGGCGGAGCTCGCCCGGCGCGTGCATGACTGGGGCGGGCGGATCTTCCACGACGTCACCAGCCTGCGTTTCGCCGAAAAGGCTATCGAGGCGCAGGTCGACGGCGTCACGTGCATCGCCTCGGGAGGCGGTGGGCATTCGGGCCAGATCAGTGCGTTCGCGCTGGTGCCGCGCATCCGCGCGATGTTCGCGGGAACGATCCTGCTGGGCGGCGCGATCTCGACCGGCGCGGGCGTGCGCGCGGCCGAGATGCTCGGCGCCGACCTGGCCTATCTGGGCACGCGCTTCATCGCCACGGCGGAGGCCGACGCGCCCGACGAGTATAAGGCGATGCTGGTCGCCGGGGACGCCGAGGACGTGATCTTCTCGACGGCGATCAACGGCGTCGGCGCGAATTGGCTGAAAGCGTCGCTGCGCGACATCGGGCTCGACCCTGAGTCCTTGCCCCGCTCCCCCGGCCGAGGCGATTACAGCCATCTGCCCGAAGGCAGGCGGCCATGGCGCGACATCTTCAGCGCCGGCCAGGGCCTGGCCGCGATCGCGGCGGTCGAGAGCGTCGAGAGCCTGGTGGAAAGACTCAAGAGCGAATACCGGGCCGCCTGCGCGGTACCCGTCTTCCCCCCGGCAGGCTGACGACGGTCAGTGCCGCTGGTCCGCCGAATAGAGGCGGAGGTGCGGGATATTGGCGTGGTCCGGGCGTTCGAGCATGTAGCGCACCGCGTCCGCCAGGTCGGCGGGATCAAGCTTGCGCACCGCAACGTTCGAGCTACGTGGCTGGCCCGGCACGCGGTCGAAAAGATCGGTGTCGGTGGTGCCCGGCGCGATAACGCCCACACGTACGCCCGTCCCGGCCAGTTCGATCCGCAGCGCCTCGCTGAACCCCTCCACGGCGCGCTTGGTGCCGGCATATACGCCGCAGCCCGGCGTCGTGAGGGTGGTGCTGATGCTCGACAAATTGACGATGTGGCCGCTTCCCTGCGCAGTCATGGCGCGCGCGAAGAGATAGCAGTTGCGCACCACCGCAGTGAAATTGACTGCGATCATCCGCTCCATCGCGTTTAGGTCGATTGCGTCGACCGCGCCGTTGCGGAAGATGCCGGCATTGTTGACCAGCACGTCGGCGCGTCCGAACCGCTCCAGCGCCGCGGCAAGCAGGTCCTGCCCGGTCTTCGCGTCCGCGATGTCGCCGGCCACGATCGCGGCATCGGTGCCGAACTCCTCGCGCAACGCGTCGAGTTCGGCGTCCGCCAGCGCGTTCAGCACCAGTCGGGCTCCAAGCGGCCGCAGCGTGCGCGCGATCGCCCTGCCGATCCCGCTCGAGGCACCGGTGATCGCGACGACCTTGCCGTCGAGCGTGGTCATGCGCCGATCAGCTCGCCAGCTTGTAGCGCACCGGAAGCCGCTTGAGCCCGCCGACGAGGATCGAATCGACGCGCTTGGGCTCGCCGGCCAGCTCGATGCTTTCGACGCGGTTGAAGAACTCCTCGAAGAAGATGGCCATTTCCATCTTGGCGAGATGCTGGCCCAGGCAGACATGCGCGCCATAGCCGAACGCCAGCTGCGGATTGGGCGCGCGATCGACGCGGAACTCGAACGGCGCTTCAAAGATGTCCTCGTCGCGGTTCGCCGAAGGATAGCAGAGCATCAGCCAGTCGCCGGCGCGGATCGTCTGCCCGCGAAGTTCATAATCGGAGAGCGCCGTGCGCATGAAATGACTCACCGGCGAGGTCCAACGGATCGCTTCGTTGACCAGCGACGGGATCAGGCTGCGGTCGGCCTTGACCTTGGCGAACTCCTCGGGCCGCTCGGACAGCGCCCATGCCGCGCCTGCGGTGGAGGATGCGGTCGTGTCGTGCCCCGCCGTCGCGATCGTCATGTAATAGCTTACCGCATCGGCCTCAGCGATGGGCTGCCCGTCGATCGTCGAGTTCGCGATCACCGAGGCAAGGTCGCCGGTCGGATTGGCGCGGCGGTTGGCGATCAGCGCCGCGAAATAATCGTACATCTCGTTCACGACGTCGTGGTTCGACGTGGCGCCGACCGAGTTGCCGGTCTGGATGCCCGCGATCTCGGTATCGCGCGGATTGAAGAAACGCTGCGTCATGGAGAGCAGCATGTCCTCGTCTGAACGCGGCAGCTGCAACAGGCTCAGGATGACGCGGAGCGGGAAGCGGTGCGATACGGCGTTGAGGAAGTCGATTTCTTCGTGCCCGACCATTGCGTCGATCGCTTCGCGGGCGATCTCGCGGATGTCCTGCTCGAGCATCTTGATGCCCTTCGGCGCGAACTGCGCGGCAGTTATCAGCCGGTAGCGCATGTGCACCGGCGCATCCATGGTGAGGAGCGAGCGGTTGACGGCACGCTTCCCTTCCGCCTCCACCTTGGCGACGTGGCCGGCGAAGTTCCGGTCGATCAGTGTCTTACGGGCGCCGTTGTTCGCAAAGATGCTGGGCTGGCGGCCGATCTCCTGGATGTCGTCATATTTCGTCACCATCCAGAAGGGATCGTAGCCCTCGGCCTGCGCGACGCTCAGCGGCATGTTCTGCCGCAGCCATGTGAAATCCTTCTGGAGCTGATTCCATTCGCCATATGCCTTCGGATTCACGATGCGCGCCGCAATGTCGCTCGGCATATGGGTCGCGGCGATTTCGGCCGATATCTTGGTAGCCATATCAAGCACCTTTCCTCAAAAATGTCGGGCGTTCGCTACATTGGGGAAACCGCTTCGTGCCGATCAGACCGACCGCATCCGGAAGCGGCCCGGCCCTCGCAGCCCTCGCCGTACAAGGGTGTCTTGCATGCCTCGACAGGGCCGTCCTTCGATTTTGCCGACCAGCAGAAATAGCCGAAACCTATGGGAGGGTCATTCGTCCTCGACAGGCGTGGCCAGCCAACGCCCGTCCGCAATCATGTCGCGCAACAGCTGCCGCGCCAGATCCTCGACTTCGATTGACGCGCGCGTGAGCGGCTGTGCCGGGTTCCGCACAAAGGCCACGCTACGCGACAAATCGATGCCTTCGACGTGCGCGGCCGAGAGTTCTCCATTCGCCAGCTCGTTACGGATCGCGGCATGCGGGAGGAGTGTATATCCCAGACGCGATGCGACCAGCGTCTTGGTATGCGCCAGCGAATCAATCTCGATCGTGGTGGAGAGCGAGAGGTCCTCCATGTGCAGCTGCCGCTCGATCAACTCGCGCAGGCCATGCGATACCGACGGAAGGATGAAATCGTAGGTTTTGAGCGCCGGTTGCTCGATCGGCTGCGTGGCGATGCCAAAGGCATCGGTTTCTCCAAACGCGCCGGCCGGCCCGACGAGCAAGAGCGTCTCGCGCGCGATCACCTTTGTCGAAAGGTGGCGCATGTCTTCGGCGGCATAGAGAATACCCAGTTCGATCCGCCCTTCCTCCAGCCATCTGCGAATCGTGCCGGTCATCGCCTCGCGGACATGGATATTGACCAATGGCAGCGATCTTCGCGCCGCAACGAGAAGCGGCACACCCAGGATCATGCTGGCCGTCCCCGGCAGGCCCACCGCTACGTTCCCCTGCGGCACGCGCTCGGTTGCCTGAACCTCCTCGCGGGCCCGGTTCATCGCCTGGAGGATCGTCGCGGCATGCTCCTGCAGCATTCGCCCCGCATCGGTCGCCACTACCCCGCGCGAGGTCCGGCGAAACAGCTTGGTGCCGAATTCGTCCTCGAGCCGGAGAAGCTGCTGACTCAATGAGGGCTGCGCGATTCCCAGGCGGTCGGCCGCTTCGGTAATCGAGGCGCAGCGCCCTATCATCACAAAATTACGAAGTTGGATCTCGTCCATCAGCCACGCGCACCGGTTACCTTATGGGCACTCCCTACACGGAGCGACAGCCAGAAACTATGGCGCGTATTGCGACCGCGCGATGGCGCGCAAGACCGCACCCGTATAGCCTGAGAACAAGGAAAACAGGGGAGGAATCTCGGGCGATGTCGCCAGTAGCCAGTACGCCGCTCATGCCTGACCCGAAAATCCTCCGCCCTAACGGCGGAAAGGATGCGCTGAACGGCGAGCGTTTCCTAGAAACTGCGATCGTCACCGAACTTGCGAAGCGGCTGGACCAGGCCGAACGTGATCGTAAGCAGATCTCGCAATTCTCGCTGGCACACCCCGAGATGACGATTGCCGACGCCTATGCGATCCAGCGCGCCTGGGTCGAGATCAAGCGCACGGCGGGACGCAAGCTGATCGGTCACAAGATCGGCCTCACCAGCCGGGCGATGCAGCGAACCTCGAACATCACCGAACCCGACTATGGCGCATTGCTCGACGACATGGTGTTCGAACCCGGTGGCGACGTCGACATGTCCCGCTTCATACTGCCCCGGGTTGAGCTCGAGCTTGCCTTCATCCTCAAGGCACCACTCGAAGGGCCCAATTGCACGATCTACGACGTGATCAACGCCACCGACCACATCGTACCGGCGATCGAGATCATCGACCAACGCATCCAGCCGATAGATCCCGCGACCGGGAGGACGCGGAAGGTGTTCGACACGATCTCAGACAATGCCTCCAATGCCGGCATCGTGCTGGGCGGGCGGCCGGTTCGCCCCCACGACCTCGACCTGCGCTGGGTATCGGCCTTGTGCTACCGCAATGGCGTCATCGAGGATTCGGGAGTCGCGGCGGCAGTGCTCAACCATCCGGCGAACGGGCCGGCCTGGCTTGCGAACAAGCTCCATCCCTATGGAGACAGACTGGAAGCGGGCGAGGTGATCCTCGGAGGTTCCTTCACTGCGCCGGTCTCGGTCCGGCACGGCGACACCTTCCACTTCGATTATGGTCCGCTTGGCGCGATCGCATTCCGGGCAGTGAACGCACCGGAGGTCGCATGACCGATTTCGCCGCAATCGGGGGATGGGAATTGCCGGCGGAGCTGGAAATGCTCCGCGACACCGTACGTCGCTTCATCGCCGACGAAGTTGCAGCGGCAGAGGCGACGCTGGAGCTCGGCCAAGCCAAGCTCGATCCCGAAAAGCAGGCGGCTCTCCAGGAAAAGGCTCGCGCCGTAGGACTGTGGGCTCTCGCGACGCCCGAGCGGTTCGGCGGTGCCGGGATGGGCGTGCTCGCGCAAGTGGTGGTCGCCGAGGAGGCGGCGAAGTGCCGCCTTGGCGCTTTCTTTCCCGCCGCGGGCGCGATCGCCGGCGATCCGCCATCGGTGATCTTCCATGGAACGCCGGACCAGTTCGAGCGCTACGGCCGACCGATCGTCGAGGGCCGCATGCCGAAGGCGTTTACCGCCATCAGCGAAGCCTCCGGCGGATCGGATCCGGCACGCGCGATCCAGTGCCGCGCGGAGCGCGATGGCGACCATTATGTCTTGAACGGATCCAAGACCTGGATTACGCACGCCGATCGCGCGCATTGGGGTGTCGTCTATGCCCGAACCGGCGAGCCCGGCCGCCGCGACGGGATTAGCTGCTTCATCGTCGAGACCGATACGCCGGGCCTTACGCGCACGCCCATCCCGGTGCTGATCGCGAACAGCCCCAACGAACTGCATTTCGACAATGCGCGCATACCCGTCGCCAATCGCATCGGCGAAGAAGGCGCCGGCTTCGCGCTCGCTGACGATTTCCTCACTCGGGGCCGGATTACCTACGGCGCCGGGCCGATCGGAATTGCGGAAGAGGCGCTCCGGCTCACGGTCGAATGGGCAAAGGAGCGAAGCGTCTTCGGTGGGCTTCTCGCAGACAAGCAGGGCGCGCAATGGATGCTTGCCGACTGCCGCATCGCGCTCGACGCCGCGCGCCTGCTCACCTATCGCGCCGCCTGGAAAGCGGATCGCGGCGAGCCCGCCCGCGCCGAAGCGGCGATGGCCAAATGGAGCGCGACCGAAGCCGCCTTCAAGACGCTCGACACGTGCATCCAGCTGTTCGGCGGCATGGGCGTGTCGTGCGAATTGCCGCTCGAGCGCTGGTTCCGCGAGTTGCGGATCAAGCGGCTCGGCGAGGGCGCGACCGAGATCCAGCGGATGATCGTCGCGCGGGCGCTGTTCGCCTGAAACAATCAGGCGACGTGATAGGCGATCGTCTTGATATAAGTGAATTCGTGCAGCCCGACCTCGCCGAATTCGCGCCCATAGCCTGAGCGCTTGATCCCGCCGAACGGGTGGTACGAACTCATCTTGCCCGAGCCGCCGTTCAGATTGACCTTGCCCGTGCGCAGTTGCAGCGCGATCTCATAGGCGCGCCCGACATCGGCGGAATAGATGCCAGCGGACAGGCCGAAATCGCTGTCGTTGGCGATGGCAATCGCCTCTTCGTCGGTATCGTAGCCGATCACCACTCCCAGCGGGCCGAAGGCTTCCTCCTGCGCGACGCGCCATTTGTTATCGACCTCGTCGAACAAGGTGGGTTCGTAGAAGAAGCCGCGATCGAAGCCCGGGGGAATACGGCCCCCGGTAATCAGCTTGGCGCCGTCGCCGATCGCCGAATCGACCAATGCCTGGACCCGGTCGCGCGCCGCGGCGCGGATCAGCGGTCCCATGCGCGTCGCCGGATCGGCCGGATCGCCGATCTTGACCGCGCGAAACATCTCGGCGAGCCGTGCGACGAATTCCGCACGCACCGAATTATGGACGACGAAACGCGTCATCGCCGCGCAGGCCTGGCCCGCGTGGAAGGTGAGGCTGCCGAGGGCGTTTTGCGCCGCCGCGGCTAGATTGCCGTCGGCGCGCACGATCATCGCCGATTTCCCGCCGAGTTCCATGATGCACCGCTTTAGCGTCGGTGCCGCCTGCGCCTGTATCGCCGCGCCTACCCGGTCCGAGCCGGTGAAGGTGATCAGGTCGACGCGGGGATCGGTGGTGAGCGCCTCGCCCACCGACAGGTCGCCATTCACGACGTTGAACACGCCGGGCGGCAACCCGGCGGCCTCGGCGGCCTGGGCGAGGATGAAGGCGGAGAGCGGCGTCAGCGGCGACGGCTTGAGGATGACCGAATTGCCCATCAGCAGCGCGGGCACCGCCTTGCCCATGTTGAGCGTGAACGGCACGTTGAAGGGCGTGATCGCAAGGCAGACCCCCACGGGCTCGCGAACCGCAACGCCGCCGCCCAGCATGGTGCGGCCATCCGCCTGCACGACCGGCTCGAGAGGCAAGGGCTGCGCCTCTTGCCGGAGCGCCAGTTGGACATAGTGGCGCGCATGCTCGATGCCCGTCGCGAACTGCATGGTGCGCGCGAAGGGCTGGATCGATCCGGTTTCCGCTGCGACCAGCGCGCGCAGGCTGTCTGTCCGCGCTTCGATCCAGTCGCACATCGTCGTGATCTTCGCCGCGCGCTCCTCCATCGTCATGCGCGGCCAGGGTCCCGCGTCGAACGCGGTTCGCGCCGTGTCCAGCGCCGCCTCGACATCCTCGGCCCCCGCGAGCCCGGCATGGGCGATTACCGCTTCGGACGCCGGGTTGATGACGGCTTCGCGCATCCCGCCCTTTGGCGCGATCCACTCGCCGCCAATGTAGAGGCGGCCTTCGTGCGCGATATCCAACTTCGTTCTCCTAGGCGCGCCGCAGGACGAAATCGGCGCAGCGTTCGCCGATCATGATCGCTGGCGCATTGGTGTTCCCACTCACCAGATTGGGCATGATGGAGGCGTCCGCCACACGCAGGCGCGAAACGCCATGCACGCGCAATTGAGCATCGACCACAGCCGCGGGATCGCTCGCCGGTCCCATCTTGCACGTCCCGCACGGGTGATAGACCGTCTTCACGACGCTGGCGATGTGGGTTTCGATCGCCGCATCGCTGAGTTCTTCTTCAGGCCCATGCCCCGGCGCCAGCTCGCAAGCGAGCAACTGCGCAAGCGACGGCGAATGGAGGATGCGCCGCGCGAGCCGCACGCCGCGGACCAAGGTCGCCATGTCGTCCCGGTGACCAAGCACATTGCCATTGATGCGGACGGGCGCGGCGGCGTCCCGGCCGGTGATCCGGACCGATCCGCGCGCCTTGGGGCGCAGGACGCAGGGGCTTATGGAAATGCCATGGCCAGGCAAGGGCGGCCGCTCGGCATCCCCGGTCAGCGCCGCCACCACGGTGAACTGGATGTCGGGCCGGCCGCTGCCGTCGGTGGAAGCGAACCCGCCCGATTCTACGATGTTCGAGGTCAGCAACCCAGATTTGAACATCAGCCATTGCATGCCGTGGCGCACGGCGGTCAGCCCCTTGTCGGCGCCCAGCAGGCTGATCGGGTCGCGCGTCTGGCCGTAGACGCCTGCCTGGAAATGGTCCTGGAAATTCTCCCCGACCCCTTCCAGCGCCCGCACGACGGGAATACCGTGCTCGACGAGCAGCGTTTCGGGGCCGATGCCGGAAAGCTGAAGCACTTTGGGCGAACCGAAGGCGCCCGCGGCCACGATGACCTCTTCGCGCGCCGTGGCTTGCTTAACCGTACCGTCGCTGCCGCGGTAACGCACGCCCGTTGCGGCGCCGTTCTCCGTCGTCACCGCCTCGACATGGGCTTCGCAACGCAGCGTGAGCAGCGGATTCCCACGCACGCGCGACAGGAATGCGACGGCGGTAGATTGGCGCCGGCCTTCGGCGGAGGTGGTCTGGTAGAATCCCACCCCTTCCTGCGATGCGCCATTGAAATCGTCGTTATAGGGCAGCCCCGCTTCCTGCCCCGCCCGCACAAAGGCGTAGCTCAACGAATGGTGATATCCCGCGTCGGACACCTTGAGCGCCCCGTCCACGCCGTGGAACGGCTCGGAATATTTCTGATTGGCCTCGCCGCGCTTGAACACGGGAAGCACGTCTTCCCAGCCCCAGCCTTCGCATCCCGAAGCTTGCCACTGGTCGTAATCCTCGGCCTGCCCCCGGATATAGACCATGCCGTTGATCGAGGATCCGCCGCCGAGCAACCGGCCCTGCTTCATATAGACGCGCCGGCCGCCGACCGCCGCCTCGGGCTCGGTCCAGAGATGCCAGGACAGTTTTTTGGCGATCTTCTGGATGCCGCCGGGCATCGAGATGAAAAAGTCGCGATCCTGTGGGCCGGATTCGAGCAGCAGGACGCTCTTTCCCGCTTCGACCAGCCGCGTGGCCAGCACGCACCCCGCCGACCCCGCCCCGATCACCACATAGTCGTAGCTATTCATCGGTTGCTGATATGGGTAAGGCTATCGGATCGGCCATGTCCCTATGCGGGGGACCCCGCCATCGCGAGAGTGCGGCCTCGACGGTGATTTCGCTGGCCTGCTTCGCTGCACCGGGCACCCCTCCGAAGCGCGGCGCGGCGGCAGGCAGGGTGTCGGAAAAGATCCCCCGCGCCACATTGTGCGGGAACCGGCGAGCCTCGTCAAAACTGAGCACGGGCGCGACGCAGGCGTCCGTCGGCGCGAAGATCTCGGCCCATTCATCCCGCGGACGGGAAGCGAAGCATGCCGCGAACGTCGCCTCCATCGCGACCCAGCCATCCCGGTCGCGCTGGACGAAACGTGTGCCTTCGATGCCGAGGCCCTCCAGCAAAAGGCCGAAAAACCGCGGCTCGATCGCGGCAACCGATACATATTTACCGTCGGCGCAGGTATAGCAGCGATAATAGGGCGCGGCGCCATCGAGCAGGTTTCCCGCCCGGCGATCCTGCCATTCCCCCGCGTTCATCATGCCGTGGATCCCGCTCGACAGCGCTGCCACTCCGTCCACCATCGCCGCATCGATCACGGAGCCCCGTCCAGTTTCCCGGGCGCTCAGCACCCCGGCGAGGAGCCCGATCATGGCGAAGGTGGTACCGCCGCCATAGTCGCCGACCAAATTCAGGGGAGGCGGCGGTGGCCGGTCCGCTCCGCCTATCGCGTTCAGCACGCCGGTGATCGCGATATAATTCAGGTCGTGCCCGGCGCGCGCAGCGAGGGGACCATTTTGCCCCCAGCCGGTGATGCGGACGTAGACCAGGCGCGGGTTCGCCGCGAGACATGCCTCGGGACCCAATCCCAGCCTCTCCATCACGCCCGGCCTGAAGCCTTCCATGAGCCCATCGGCTTCCGCGAGCAAACGGAGCACGGACTCACGACCCTCGGGCGATTTCAGATCAATCCTGACGACGGCGCGATTGCGCAGCAGATCGGCTCCCCCCGCCCGGTCGAAGGCACCCGCGCGTGCAACGCGCAGAACCTCGACGCCCATATCCGCGAGTAGCTTCGCCGCAAGCGGCACTGGGCCCATCGAATCAAACTCGATCAACTTCATTCCTGCCAGAGGCCCGGCCATCATGCTTTTCCCGCCTGCGCTTCTTACGTCTCAGGAATGTCCTGATCACGCGGCTCTTGCATGTCCCCGCAAAGGTACATGCCGCGAGCGCTCAAGACTAACCAGGTCGCCGCAGCCGGCACCAATGATGCCCTCTCTTACCGGAAATGGTGCCCCATGCCCACGCAAGCGGGCACTGCGCGCCAGTGCGGTTGCAATTCGTTTCATGCTAACGCGCGTTCTCGTTGGCTGATCGCGGTCGGAGTTCCAGCCCTCGGATCGCGTCCGCATTTGAACGGCCAAACAGGCTTGTCGAATTGGCCAGGCTTGGATCGCTCCGCCTTCCAATCGACGCCATCCATGCGGATATCTACCACGCTGGCGCCTGCCTGGAAGCTGTTGTCGAGGAGTTAGGCAATTGCCCAAGCTGGAGTTTTGTAGCGGTTTTTTCGCATCCCGCGGATAAAGGCGTCGACGAAGACGAGTCCGAGGCCGCCGCCCTTCTTGGTTTGCTCGGCAATGTAGCGGCGCTGGCGGGCGAGCGGGTCGCTCTCGTCAAATAGCACCGTTGGATCCTGCTCCGGAACATTGGCCGCGCGGGCCAACGCCAACCGCCGGCGCTTCGTCTCAGCCATTAATTCCTCCTGCGGCGTCATAATACGGTCGCAGCGAGGCCATTGGCTGGTCTAACGTGTTACCTTGAACCCATGCTTAGAGTTCGGCGCGCGCAGACCTCGCTTCTCCCTTCTCTTATACGCTGGATGGGAAATTCGATAAGCGAACCATTTTGACGAATTTGCGGTCGGCTACGACCCCGCTCAAACTGCCAGTTGATGCCATCTGCCCGCATGATGAGGAGGTGGATTTGCGAGGTTACGCTCAAATAGATCTCGCCATGGCACGAGCGTGCAATCGTGGGAGCGCTCGACCAGCGCACAGTTCCCGCTTTCGATTCTATGCGGCGTGCAATTATGCCTAGACGCGCTTGCCGTTGTTGGCTGGCTAGAAAGGCTTGCCAACTGGTCGGCGACTTGCAGCTTCTGCCTACAGTTCCTGCTGCTCAGGGCATATTTGATCAGCCCCGCCATCGCGTTGGCGCCGTAGAGCGAGACTGCGAGTGGCGGTTGAACCAGTTTACGGCCTCAATTGTCGGCTTGAGGCCGGGTGAGATTTGATCGAGCCAAATTCGTTCGTTTGCGACAAATTCTCCGTCACCTTCGATCCACCAAGCGCGCAACTCCGGCGACCAGCGATAACCGGCGCCCTTGAGCGCATCTCTGCAATCGAACGGTGCACCGGTTGCATAGAGCCGCTCGCTCGGCCGATTCGCCGCCTCGACCATATGCGCCGCAATCGCCCGACCATCGGGTGCGGCGGATGCGAGTAGACATGTTGTAGCCCAAACGTCTGCTGCGGCGCGATGCGCATCGGGTAGGAAGAAGCCCGCGCCAGTCAGCAATGCGCCTATGCCGCGACCGCCCGTCCAGCCCAACGCCGGCCAGTCTACCTCGCTCATCGAGCAGACCCACGGTCGATCAGCGAGGGCCGGAAACCGCTTGGTTGTGAAACCGCGGTCGAACTTCGCATTGTGGGCGACGATAGCGGTAACGCCCGCCATCGCATCCATGACCGCCGCGTCCGGGAACCACTTGCCGATCAACATATCGGATGTGATGCGGGTCAGCCGCTCGATCTCGATCGACAGATCCTCGGCCGGATCCTCCAGCCAGGATTGCGGCGGCGTGACGTCGACGACATCGCCATGAACCGCATCGATCGTCAACGTACCTACCGCGAACTCGATCATCTTGTGGCGCTCGGGGTCGAGCCCGGTGGTTTCGCAATCGACGATGGCGAGTTTGATGACGTTGTCGGACACCGGCATCGAGCGGCACCATATTTCATCGGGGCGCGGCAGACGGCGCAATACGCGATAGTCGTCGAGTTGTTCGATCCGGCGCGCCATGCGCTCGCCACGGCGGTTGGGATTGAGATGGTAGAAGGACATGATTCTGTTCCCTGGATACGCGAACACCCACCGCTCCGAGGGGAGCGACGGGCGTCCGGTTGGTTGTAGTTGACCGTCAGGCGGCGCTCGTGGATCGCAACCCAATCAGTCGGAGCCAGTCGTCCTCGGCGTTGCGAATCTGATCGGCATTGGCGAGCCACTGCCACTGGCGCGACCCGAACCGGCCGGTCGGGCGCCAAAACCTCGCCGTGGCCAGCAGATGGACGTGCGGCGGAGCCGACGGCTTGTCGCCGTTGCCCTTGGGAGCGTGTATAGCCCAATCCACCACCATCCCCTTGTCGACGAGGTGGTCGAACGCATATTTCTCGACGAGCCACGACCAGCGCGCCGGGTCGGCATCGGGCGGCAGATCGGCGACGATGTGCGTCGCCGCGATGGCGCGCGGACCTTCGAGCGCCGCCGCGTCATCGGCCTCGCGCCACAGCGTGTCGCCCGACCGCAGCCGCGGCGGCAGCTTCTGCGGATGGCAACGACCGCTGGCGACGAGATCGCCGCGCGCGACGTAACCGTCTGGCACCGTTCCGAACCGGTCGGTGCCGCTGAGTCGGTTGATGTAGAGGAAGCTGGCGGTGGCGGTGTAATGGGTCGAGTACGGCCCCTCGGTGGACCGGCTCTCGCGTCCTGCGGCGCAGACGGGCCGCGCGTTGAACGGCGGACGCGGGCGCAGGATGCTGCGCCCTGCCTCGCGGGTGCGAGGCATGGTGATGATGTCGGACATTCTACGTATTCCTTTTCAGGCTGAGATCGCGCGTCGCCGTTGCGACGCGCGGAGCCGTCAGGGACGGATCAATGCTATCTGCATTTTTCCTATCACCTTCCGGCTCACTTCAGACTTTTCTGCCCTGCTGTCCTTTGCTGGCGCGATGCCTGGCGTAGGGGCGCGCTTTTCCATCGATCGATCAAAATAAAGGGTGCCCCAGGTAACTATCGCGCCGGGCCACGGTCGATGTCCGATCGCTGGCTTCGGGTCGGAGAACCGCCGGTCGCTCGATCGGCATAGGCACGGACAGCGGCGGCGACGCTCGCTGGCCAGACCGCGTGACCGGCGGCGGCGCTGGCGCGCGCCGTTTCGGTGACCAGCGCGGCGACGCGATCGTGGTTCCGCCACGGATGGAGCAGCGCCGGCAGCATGGAGATCTTGCCGGGCATGGCCATCAGCCGACCATCGGTTGCGATACGAATCCGGTCGGGATGCCGCCCGGCCAGCATCAGCAGCATGAGCAACTGATCGGTCGGCCTGCCCGTCGCATCGAACGCCGGGACGCGAACATATACGCCGTCATCCTGAAATACCGGGACGGGTCCCTGACGTTCGCCGCCCGACCCGACTAGCCCCCGTGCAGGTTCAAGCGTCGCCGGATGGCGGCCGATAGCGGCGGAAGCCCCGCGATCGGCGTCACGTCCGGCGTGGGTCCGCGCGACGCCCTTCTGGATCGCCGCCACATCCTGCTGGAACCCCGGGTCGGTCGCCCAGCGATCGATCCGGCGGAGCTGGTCCGGCGGCAGATCACGCGGCCAGAAGCGCGAGCCGGTCCTGGCAAACGCCAGCGGTCGCGCCTTCGCCTCGCGAGCGAGCTCGGCAACCACCAATTGCTGTTCGGCGCGCAACGCGCAAAGCCCGCGCTGCACGCCCGGCTGCTCCAGCCAGTCCCACCCGACCCCGATCGCCTCGAGTGCCGGATAGTCGGTTTCGACCTGTCCGTGCTCGTGACGGTAATCGGCGACATAGGGGTCGAGGGCCTTCAACCGCGCCAGTCGGGCCGCGTCCGCTTCGTTATTTCGGTCCACGGCGCGCGGTCGCGACACCGCCTCGGCAACGAGCCGATCGAGGCTCGGCAATGTCTCGAGCGTCGTCGTCGCGGCCAGCGTCGGCAGCGCGTCCTGCCGGAGGGCTTCGCCCGCTACGCGCTGCCGCAGCCGGCGCAGCCGGCGCAGCCGCGCTTTCCGGGCGCGTGCCAGCGCATCGAGCAGATCGAATGCGATGGGTGCGGATACCGTGGTGACGGTCGGGGTGACCGCAAGTTCCGCCCGCGGCCGCGGGCGCGGGGCGACGGTCAAAGTGCGGGCTTCCGTCGTCGGTACCGCGGTGATGAGAGATTGCGCGGCAGACCGCACGCGCATAGCCGGCATGCGGATCACCGCCGGCGTCAAGACCCGTCCGATGGTCATGCGGTCCGCCCGAACCGCACGCTTCCTCACGGAAAGCCGCGCCGCCGGGCGGACTGGCGGTGTCGCTTCCCGGCGGATCGCAGCGGGGGGCGTCGACGCCGGGGTCAGCGAGGCCGAAGGTTCGACCGGTGTGCCGGTCCTGGCGACGAGCGCCGGTCGTGCAGGGCGGTGGGTGATCGCCGGACTGAGGGTCTTCGCCGGCACGGCGGGCGCTGAAGATATGAGGGCGCTCGCTGACGGCGCGACCACTTTTACGGTCCGGATGGCTGCGGGTTCGACCGGGGGAGTAGCGCGGAAAACCTTCGCCGGGACGATCGCCTCCTCGTGACGCGCCATCCGTTCGATCGCCGCGTCGCGCACCCTGGTCAGGGCGGCGATCTTGTGGTCGGCGTCGCGAATCGCCCGCCGCGCGACGTTCTTTGCTGCCTTGATCCGGTTGCGTTCGTGCGCCCATACATGACCGCCTCGCGCGGCGATCGCGGCACGGGCTTCGCCGAGATGTTCGCCGACATCGAGATCGAGCCGCCGCGCGCCATAGCCGAGACCAGTATAGCGTCGGTTGCTCTGCGCCTGCTCCGCTGCCTCCGACATCGAATGCGACCAAAGATGCCGAAGCATCTGAACGCCATCGCGGCCGTCGAGTTCGCCGCACACCTCGTCGGCGACGTCCCAGCAATAGGGCTCGACCCGACGCATCGGTCGTAGCGAGAAGGCGATGTGCGGATGGAAGTTGCGCTGATCGCCTTGCGCGGGCGGCGCGTGGATCGCGGCGGAATATGGGAGGCCGAGCGGGTCCAGCACGGTCGTGCAGAAGTGGCGCAACGCCGCGATCATCTCGGCTTCGCTCATGTCGCTGTCCAACGGCGCGATGGCGAGCATCTGGATCTTGGCGTTGGCGCGGGTGCTGGCGTCCTCCATCGCCTGCCAGGCAGTGCCGATCTCGATCCAGTCGTCGCCCATGTTGCTGATGATGACAGGCTCGCCCGCCGCGTCGAGCAGTACCGCCTCATCGCGGACGATGTATTCCCAGTTCTCGCGCGCCTTGCCGTTATGGAAGCCTGGCGACTTGCGACCTAGATAGCTCTGCTGCCAGATCACGCCCCTCATGCCGAGCGCATCGACCGCCCAGGAGGATGCGGGGCGCGGCGCATCTATACCTCTTGCGGTCCCCCTGATCGCGATGCCGATTACGCGCTTGGTGACCGGTGACGTGCTGTTCTCCGGCCGCTTCGGCTCGGCCCGCACCTTGAACCGAGCGGCCCATCGGATCGAGCCGCGATGAAGCTCGGCCAGTTCCCGCTGCAACGATCGCGCGGCGGCGCGATCCTCGAGCATCATCTGCAGTTCGACGGCCTTCTCGTGCCGCTTGATCTTCGCCTGTTTGCGCGCCTCGGATCGCATCTGGCGCATGATGATCCGGCGGTTCTCACGCGTTGCAGGGATACAACTTCCGTCGGGCAGGACGAGAAAGAACTCAGGTGGGGGCGGGGGTGGGACAGGGCCGGCGGAGCCGCCCGAATTCGACGAAGGCGAATTCATTTAATGCGCCCCCCGCTCCTAAATCCTGAATGCCCCTTCCAGACTGTCGCGCTGCTGGACCCGTATCCGTCGGCGCTGTCTTGATCACCTGACACACCCCGCCAATATTGGTAGATCGATTGGCTGGACAGATAGGCGCGCGGCAGGGTCATGTCCGACCCATCGACGATCGGCATGTGCGGGAGCCACGGCACTCCCGCCTGGGCAGCAGGTCGGCACGGCGGGCGATCGATGCAGATTCGCCTACCGAATTTCCGGCGACCAACCCATAAGCTCGGGGCTGGGCATCGTGCCCGGCGTTATGCCGGAGCCTGCCCTGATGATTGCCGTCCTGCCGAACCGTCCCGCATCGTCGCCGCGCGCGCTCGGGCATGGGCAGGCTCAGCCGCGACTGACATCGCTGCGCTACATCCCGTCATGGTCGATGCGTCTCGAAGGAGATGTATCGATGCAGAAGCCCATTCCACCTGCCAGCGACGAGGCGCTCGTCGCGACGATCGATCGGCTGATCGCCAAGGCGAACATCGCCCGTGAGACGGCCGCCGCCGAGATCGTGGCGCTCGATGCCGAACAGGTCGCGCTTGGCCATCATCCGCATTACGCCGGCTATGTCGCTGGCGGCATGCTCAACGAGCGCGGGTTCGGCGCCGGGCATATTCTCGCGGTGCTCGGCGTGCACGCGCTTGACTGGCGCGACATACTCGACCGGCTCGCCGACGCGCGCGTCGACGACGATGCCGATCCCGCCGACCTCCTGCCCCGCCTGCGTAGCATGTGCGAGGCGGACCCGATGCTTGAAGTCGCCGGCGAGCGGCTGGCGGCTGACCTCGGGCTGTTACAACAAGGGCGTATCGATCCGTTCTGGCTGAAGCGCCCGAAGTTCGGGCTCGGCCAGGCGGCGATGGCGTTCGGGGTCGAGCCGCACCACGCCGATGGCCATCGCGGGTTGTACGCCCTGCCGCTCGCGGTGCTCCATCGCGGGTTCGAGCGCGCTGCCGCCGAACAGGACGACCAGCGGTTCGGCGCGCTGCTGGTCCCGGTGATCGAGACCGGCGGCGAGCGCTTGGCGCGGATCGGTGCGGCCGCATTCCATCGCGACGCCGAAGCGCGGTATCATGAGGACTGCGCGCGGTTCGCGGCCCACCAGCAGGCGAACCCCGACCGGCGCTGGCGGTGGAAGCCGCCGCTGTCGCGCCAGGGTCATCTCGCCGTCACCACCTCGCGGGCGCTCGGGGTCGATTTGCCGGCCGAGCGCACTCGCGGCCATGCCGCCAACTGGCTCGGCGACCATGACGCGAACCTCCGCTTCTCGAAACCGGAGGCGTGAAGATGGCCGACAGCACCATCACCGTCGAAGGCGTTCTGGTCACTGACATCACACCCTATCGCACCAAGCTCGAAACCGTGCGCGCAAAGCTCAAGGCGATCTTCACCGGCTTCAATCCCGCGAGGCCCGAGCATCTGCTCCCGCGAGAAGCGGAGATCGTCGCTCTCGCCAACGACGCCGAGCGCCTACGCGAGATCGTCGAGAGTTGGGACGCGGTCGAGGGACAGCGCGCCAACATCATCGGCGTCTGGGAACTGGTGCGAACGTTCGATGGGGACGAAGCATGACCCCAGATCGCGCACTCCACCGCGACAGCCGCGAAGATATCGAGGGCCTCGCGCATCGCGGCCGCATCCGGCTGCCCGAGGTGATCCTGCCCGACGGCTCGGCGTCGCCGGATCAGGTCGCGACGGTGCCGCCGGGTGTGGACCTGGCCAAGGCGTTCCTTCCCTGGCGCGAACTGCCCGGGCCGCCATCGGCGGGAATGGGGGCCGCGATCGTCGGCACCCGGGAACCGGATATCGGCCCCTGGCTCGCCGGTGCCGGCACTGCCCTGAGTCTCGATGCCGGCTACCCCTACATCACCCGGCCGCAGAGCCGCGACGAGATCCTGGCGTGGCTCTACGATCTCACCGGCGTCCGTTATGCGCCAGCGGCGTTCTGGCGGGTCGCGGGCTGGGAGATCGGCTGGCTGGCGCACTGGCTTGATCGTCTGTTCACCGGCGGTGCGATGGGCAAGCTGATCGTCGTCGAGCGGCAGGCTGCAGCGGCAGTGCGTGCGGCGTGGCTTGCGCTCAGGGCCGACGCTGCGAGCGGATCACCACTGATCGACACCGGCGTGTTGCTGGCGGCGCGCGCGGTGATCGACATGCTTGTCGCGTTAGATCGCGTAATCGGCGCAGCGTCCCACGATCCGCAAGTCCAGGCGAAATGGCCCGCGGTGCTCGACGCGCAGGCCGCCATCATCCAGCGGCTACGCTCGTTCGTCCGGGCGATCGAAGACGCCGCCGGCGATCGGAGGCTCGCCGTCGACCGGGAACGGAAGATCGGCCACGCGCTCGATCATGCGCGCGATATCGTCGAGAGTATCGGCCTGTTCACCGCGGTCGGCGACGCGATCGGCGAAAGCGTTCTGCGGATCACCGGTGCACTGCCCACCAAAGGGCGTAAGCCCCCGCCGCTCGACACGACGTTCGCCACCGAGCTGGTCGATCTCTCGAACCGGCTGGAGACGGCGATCGCGGCCGGGCCCGAGCCGGCAGAACCGAAGCGATGGGACACCGAGACGACCGGCGATCTCACCCGTCTGTACGACACCAGCCCGCAAGCGCGTGGCGCGGCGCTCGCTCGTGTCCGGACCGACCTTATTTACAAGCTGGTTGCCACCCGCCGGCTCGACCGGCTGTTCGAGGCGCTCCCTTGGGTGGCGGCGCCGTCCGGCGCGTTCCGGCTGACGTTCGGCGGGCCGCTCGGCGCGATAGCCGCGGTGTTCGAGATCGCCCGGCATCGCGAGATCGCGGTCGAACAGGTGCATCGCACCCGTGAGCCCGTCGCCGGCGGTCGGCTGGATACGACGCGCGGCAAGCAAGTCTACGGCGATCCGAGCCAGGCACTAAGCGCTCTTGGCTCTAACAGTCGCGCCGGGTTCTGGCTCGCCAACAGCGCGCTGTCGCATCACATGATCAAGGCGCTGCTGGATGGCCGCAGCTTCGATGCCCGTCATCCGCTTCCCACATTGCAGACGGGGCGTCTCAGCTGGGACTTTGAGCACGCTATGTACGATCCGGCGACGATGACGACGGTCACCGAGACCGAACTCGCCAAGTCGGTCTACGCCACCGCCGATTACCACCGCGACCTGCCCCGCTACATGGGACTGGTGGTGGGCGACGTCCTCACCGCCGGGCTGGCGGACGTGTTTCCCGGCGAATTGCGCGGACCGGGGTTCAACCGGTTCACCAGCGCCGCCGACGCGCAGCGTCGCAACCTCAAGGTCGGTGGCAACCCGTTTGCCGGTGACAGCGCCACCGCCGCCCATCGCGAGTTGCTCCGGTCGATCCTCAAGTCGCTCGACGAACCCACCGACGGCAACGATGCCGCCTGGCGGACCGCATCGGTCGTCACCCGCACACCCGCTACCCACGAACTGCGCCGGTTCGACGAACGCAACGTCAGCCATACCGGCGACCGCGGCGATGCTGGCGGCCGCATCCGCCGCCGGGCCGCCGAGATCCGCAAGGCACAGAAGGACCCGGGCAGGACGCTGCGCCGCATGGTCGATCGCGCGCGCAGCTGGACCGATACGAGCGACGACCAGCCGCTCGCCGGCGTCCTGTCCGGGCGCCTGCGCCTTACCGCAGTGACGCCGGTCGCGCAGACCGGTATCCCGGCGATCTGGTTCTGCCCGGGGATCGACACGCCGGTCCACGACTGGATCGCCCATGGCGCGCCGATGTGGCAGCCACTGGCGCTGAGCAATATCGTCCACGCCGGGCTGATCGCGCGCGAGGTACAGGCGGTCGGCGACGCGATGCCGGTATTGTTCGGCATGCCGATCCCCACGGCGCTGCGCCGTCGTATCCTGGTACCGTTCTGGACCGGGCTCGCCGGTATTACTGACGACCACGCCCACGTTCCTTGACGGGCCGACGACTGTCGTCGCTGCCGCACATCACCCGGCGGCATCAAGATGTCCTAGACGAAGAGGACGATCCCGATGACCGACCAGTTGCCGCTCAACACGCCCAAGGGCAAGACCCGCGTGATTCAGGTCGATCCGGCCTCAGTGCGCATTTCGCCCCTCAATCCCCGCGCCACCACTGTACATGATCCCAAGGGGCTTGGCCGGCTCGCACTCGAACTCAGGGAGGTCGGCCAGATCAACGACGCGCACGGCGAGACCGCCGCCGACGGCGTCATTGAACTGCTCGCCGGCTCGCGTCGTTGCGCTGCGTGCATGCTGGCGAAGCTGCCGCTGCGCATCCGCGTCCATGGCGAGCTCTCGCGCACCGAGGCGATCGCCATCGCGTACCGCGACGATCGCGAGGCGCTGACGCCGTGTTTCTGGGATCTCGCCGGCGGCTGGTCGCGGCTGACGGCGGACGGCGCGTTCAAGTCCGACGCGGACCTCGCCAGGGCCGTCGGCATCGACAAGTCGACGCTGAGCCGCGGGCTGGCGTTCCGCAAGGCGCCCGACGCCATCCTCGATGCATTCGCCGACAGGGGCGATATCAGCCTCAGCCAGTGGATCGACCTCGCGCCGCTCGTCGAGGATCCCGATACCCGCGCCAGGCTGATCAAGCGCGCCGCAATCATCGCCGACAAGGGGTATGCCGCACCGCGCGTCGCCGCCGAGCTCAAGGCCGCTGCCGCCGGCAAGGCCGAGATCAAGGCGATCGAGGTCAGGAACCGGCACGACCGCGTCGTCGCCGTCATCCAGCCCGACCACCGCGGCGGATTCGCGATCAAGGTCAAGCCGATGGCCGAGGCGCACCCCAGCTTCCGCCTCGAATATGCCCGGCTCGTCAATGAGCGGTTCGTCGAGATCATCAAGAGCTGGTTCGATCGCGAAGCCTGATATCAACCGAGAGGAGTATGAACATGATGGCACTCACCGAACAGGCACCGGTTTGGTTCGGATCGGTCAAGCGACTGATGGGCGAGGACGACAGCAATGTGCTCGCCCAGCTGCCCAAGGACATCTATCCCGACGCCGAGCCCGCCTGCGCAACCTGCCCGGCCAAGGACTGGTATCTCACCGCCAAAGAACTGCGCTGCTACTGCAAGGAGCGCGGTGTCATCTCATGGGTGTCGAACGATGCCCCGGTCATGGCCTGCGATGCGCGCGAGCGGCTGATCGCCGATGCCGAGGCGAGAGCGCGCGACGCAGCCGGCATGCGCTGATCAGTCTCACCGATACAACGTTCAAATGAGGAGGATTTCTACATGACGACTGGTCCTGGGGTGGAACTCAAGGAAAGCGACAATCGCTTCACGTCGCCCACCTTCATCAAGGCGATCGAACAGAGCTTCGGCAGGATCGGCTTCGATCCGTGCTGGCATCGGGCGAGCGCAGTACGCCCGCTCGCGTATCTCGATGTACGCCGGGGGGATGATGGTCTCCGCGACGATTGGTCGGGCAACGTGGCGTTCGTCAACCCGCCGTGGTCGAACCAGAAACGCTGGATCGAACGCGCGCATGATCAGTGGCTCTGCGGTAACGTCGTTACAGCTATATGCCTCGTGCCCGCGAAGACCGACACCAGGCTCTTCCATCACGTCCTGTCGAAAGATGCCGACGTGTATTTCATCGAAGGCCGCCCCCACTTCTTCAGGGAAAACGGCAAGTCCGAGGCGACCATGGTCAGCGCTATGGTGGTGATGTTCGGCGCGACGCCCGCACAGAAGCGGCGTTTCGCGGAAAGGGTCCGGGGTTCGTGGTGGGTGCCGAACCGCTCGTCCGCCGATTTCGCCGGACGACTGCCGCTCGGCGCAAGGTGTGTCGTCACGGAATATCCGGTTATGTCGTGCACCGCTTCGTCACAGGCGAGCGTCGTCTGCGCGCCCGGACGCTAGCCGGAGGTTGCGAACCGGAGCAGGTCGAGTTCGCGCGCAGCGTCCTGCTCGGTAGCGATCGTCGTTTCGACGAACCCGGCGACGAGTAACGGCATGAATGTGGTGGTGTCGATTACGACGCCACCATCCAGTTTCCCTACAGCTTCGATGGCCGACGACGGGGACAGCAGCACTACGTCGCCCAGCGCGCCACCGTATCGTTCGTCGTGACGGCCCTGACGGCCAAGATCGTTGAGGGCGCTCGCCGCAACGACGATGACCGTCTCGTCGCCGAGCGGTCGTCTGGCGACATAGGATTTCGGCAGAACCTCTTTCGCCCCGGCAAGGAGCGCCGGAGCCAGCGTCGACCAGCGCTCGGTCACGTAGCGGGCGGCGAGCGAAGGCACCATGAACGCCGCCATCAACCGGATCGCAGCGGCGAACGCTGCCAGTTCGGCAAGTCCGTACGTTGGTCCGCCAACTTGGCCACCCTCGCGTGGCGGAAGGCCAAGGCGTTGCAACTGGCGGATGCGAGCCTCGAACGCCGTTCGCGCGGCGGGGTCGATACTGCAAGCCGCCATCAGCACGGTGACGGCCTGCGCATAGCGAAGCGACAGGCGAAGAGCGGGCGTGGCAGGCATCGACACTGCATCCCCGGTTGCCCGCTATCCAGCAAGTCGAACCATTGACATAGAACATACACGATCGTATCTGTTCTGCGTCATGATGAGCAGGATGATCATCGATACGCCCGACAGCGCCTTTCGGTTGTGCGGACGCACACAAGGTGGTCGCGTACTCGAACTGCAAGTCCAGCCGCCCGGCAGTAACGCTGCACCAGTCGCTATCTGGAGCCGTCGCTTCACCGATGATGCGGGGTGCGATGCGCTGCTGACCGCGGTGAGCGAGCGTGAGATCGACATCGTCTTTCTGGGGCGTCTCACCATGATGTTCGGCGGCAGAGCCCTCGACGAGATAGCCGATGCGCTCGTCGCCGCCGCGGCGGCTCGGCGGGAGAAGGAGCGGGAGACGGAAGCACGGCGGGCACGCGATCACCTCACCGTCAATCTCTACGCGCGCGAGGGCAAGCACGGTCGGCATCTGCTCGAGCTGCAGCGCAGAAGCAGTTCCGATGCCGACTGGTCGGTCAGATACGACCGCGCGGTCGAACGCGACCGCCTGTGCGACTGGCTGCGCTGGCAGAAGGATCGGTTCCTCCAGTTCCTCGACCACGCCGCCGAGCATGGCGACGAATCGCTCGCTCGGATGCTGATCAACGAGATGTTCGTGACCGAGCGGCGCGTGAAGAAGGAAGGGCGCGGCGCCGGCGGCATGCGGCCCCTGAGAATGTGGCGGGGCGACTGATGGCGATGCTGGCACCCTTCCAACCCGCCACCCCGGCGATGATCGTCGGCCACGGTTCGGACGACGAGCCGCTGCCGCTCGAACTCGGCGAGCCGTTCGCGCTGCTCGGTGGCGACCGGCTCGGTCCCGACGGCATCCCGTTCCGGGTTATGCACGAGCACCAGCCCGAGTTCCTCGCTTGGGTGCGTAGGCGATGCGCCGCGATGCTCGCAGCCGAACGCCCGTGGTTTGGCGGCGGCTCGCTGATCCTCGGCGGCGTGCCCGGAGCGGGTCGTACGCATGCGGCGCGCTGGCTGGCGCGTGTTGCAGGCGTACCGCATGCCGTGCTCAACCTCACCGATCCCGTCATCGCCGCCAATATTGCAGCTTCTGGCGAGATCGGGGAGGCGATGGGCGCTTCGCCCGTCACCATCGCGATGGCGACCGCCCGCTGCGCCAATCCGGTCGTCACCGTACTGGGTGCCGACCGCGTCGGCGACGACGTCCTCGCCGGGTTCCAGGCGATGGTCGATCCGGCGCGTTGCCGCCGCTGGCGCGAGGACCGGCTGGGGATCGATGTCGATCTCGGCGAGGTGACCTGGATACTGCAGCGCGACCTTCAGCGCGCCGTTCCCTCGTGGGTCGCGCCGGACGCCGATGCGATCGCGCTGCGGACGATTCCGAGCGGGACGGATCACGTGCTCGCGCTCTCCATCTGCCTCGAGGCGATGGGTGATATCGGCGTCGATCCGCGTAGGGGCACCTGTTCATGGGATCAGATCAGCGAGCACTTGCCGCGACACTCCTATCAATCCGCGAAGTCACTCTACGCCGACATGATCGACGCGCTGCGCGGATGCCTGCGCCCGACCGACCGCCGCTCCGACCCCGAACCCTTCTGACCAGGAGAACGACCATGCTGCCCACCATCACCGCCTCCTCCAACACTTCTCTCGTGCTGGCCGTCCTGCCGCCGGCGGTCGCGCCCCGTCGCCGTGCCGTGTATCTCGTCGGCGAGGCGGAGCGCTCCGCGCCGAAGCCAGTCGCTACCGCGGGGCGCACGATGATCTCGGTCAATGGTCGCTGGACCGCATTGCGCGGCAGCACCGTCAGCTATGCGCAGCTGCTGCGGATCGCCTATCCCGACCGCGAGGGCCAGGCCCCGGGGTCGGCGACGGTGTCGTATCGCCACGCGCTCGACAGTGGGCTGACCGGACTGCTGACGCCCGGCGACGTCGTGCCGCTCGCTGATGGCCTGTTGGTCAACGTCAATGCCACCTTCGCCAGCTGAGGGCAGAACCGTGGACGCCACCAACCGCCCCGACCCGTTCGTCTATCCGGACACCGCCTCGCCTCGCGTCGGGATCGAGGCGGTGTCGGACCGGCTCGCGGGCGGTACGGTCGCGATCATCGGGCTTGGCGGCACCGGATCGATCGTGCTCGATCTCATCAGCAAGACACCCGCCGGCCGAATCCTGCTGATCGACGGCGACGCAGCCGAACAGCACAATGCGTTCCGCTGGCCGGGCGCGATGGCGATCGAGGACATCCAAGCCGGGCTGACCAAAGTCGACTATTTTGCAAAGGTATACGGCCGGATGCACACTGGCATCGAAGCCCATGCGGTGCATCTTACCGATGAGACGATCGGCCTCCTCGACGACACCGACTTCGTGTTCGTCTGCGTCGACAGCGTGGCAGCGCGTGCGTTCATCGTCCCTGCGCTGGAAGCGCGTGGCCTGCCCTATATCGATTGCGGCCTTGGACTCAGTCTAGTCGACGAACGGCTGATGGGCCTGATCCGCGTCACCACCAGCACGCCGGCGATGCGCGCGCACGTCCACGAGCGCGACCGGATCCCGATGACCGGCGATGCCGACGACGCACTGTATCGCAGCAACATCCAGGTCGCGGACCTCAACATGCTCGCCGGCACGCTGGCGGTGATCCAGTACAAGCAGCTCCTCGGATTCTACCTCGATACCGGCGCCGAATATCACGCCATCTATTCGACCGACGGCAATACCATCATCAACGCGGACCGTGCGTAGCGGCGACGCGATGGCGCGCTTCCTCGACCAGCCCGCCCAGCCGGCGCCGCTCGCCGGTGGTCGCCCGCCACGGGAAGACCGGATCGGCATCAGGCGGCAGCGCCGACCAGGCGGCCTCGGGTACCGGTTCGAGCGGCGTCAAGTGGTGATCGACCTCGAACACCAGCGCTGCTCCCTCCTGAACGACGCCGGCGATGATCAGGTCTGCGGCGACGAAGAACGGATGGCTGACAACCTCGGCCAGCGTGCGCCGTGCGTTGCTGGCCGCTCCCCGCTGCAGTCCGGCGATCAGCGTGTCCGGTAGCCGGTGATCCTCGATCCGGATCAGCGCCCGTTCGCCGATTGTCGCGACGCAGCGCGGACGGTCGGACAGCTCGATCCGTTCGGCCACGGCCATTCCGCCGCGCACCCTGATCCTGGCGCCGCCCTGTCCGAGCTCGCGCCGGGCGCGGCGATCGAGATAGCCCGCGACCGGCGACAGACCGACGGCATTGGTCAGACGCAACGCCTTGCGCAACGCATTGCCGGTGCCGGCCCAACGCAACCAGTCGGCAAGAATGGTCGATCCGCTCACCAACCACAGCGGTATCGATCGGGATGCCATGCCGGCAGCTTCAATCATCCGAAGCGCTCGCTCGACTGCAATAGCCGCCTCAATAGCTTCGGCCAGCTTCTCGAAGGCAATGGCGATGTTCGCTGCCCGAGCATCAAGATCAATCCGCGCATCGGCGATCATGATCCGACACGCGTCATTGCTTCCTTCGACGGTCCACGACTGCCGGTCGGCCAACGCCGTCATCTGGTCAACCAGATCGCGCATGTTCTTTCCACTCGTCTATCCCTGCCACCGACAAGGCATATGGTTGATACGATCGTATCCGGCAGGACGCCATGTGATCCGTGCGAATTCTCTTCGGGGCGCATATCGGGACTGACTTGGCTACCACACGTCCATCCAAGCCAGATGTTGGCGGATGTCGCTCCCCAACGACCCTCGTCCCGAAGCGATCGCAACAGAGGCGAACTGCTCGCACGGCTTGGTCGCGCCTGTTGTTGCGCTGGCCGACTTCGTGAGAGCTATGGCTCGCGCCAATGCTGCGGCCGATATCGCAGCGGCGCGAGCATGCTCTTCGAGCATGCCGATCCCGAGGTGAATGCGGACGCTTGGTATCGAGATTCGACACTCCTCACCAACGTATCGGATCCAACATGATCACATTAATCTATGCGAGATTCTCAAGCGCGTTGCAGAACGCGCGATCGATTGAAGATCAGATCGCCCTGTGCCGCGAGCGCTGCGAACGCGAAGGTTGGCCCGTCGCTGACGTTTTCACCGATTATGCGATCAGTGGAGCGGCCGGGATCGATGAGACCTCCCGCCCCGGACTGAGCGCGATGCTGGCGCGTATAGAAGCTGGAGGCATCGATCAGGTGGTGGCGGAGGCAACAGATCGGATCGCTCGTCATCAGGGCGACGCTTTTACGATCCGGGAGCGAATCACCTTTGCCGGCGCGCGGCTCTTCACGCTCTCGGACGGCGAGGTTACCGACATCACCGCTACCTTCCGCGGGCTGATGGACGCTCAGTTCCGCCGTGACCTGGCGGCGAAGATCAAGCGTGGTCAGCGCGGCACCATATCGCAGAAGCGCTCGGCCGCAGGTCTGGCCTATGGCTATCGTAAGGCAAACCGGTTCGACGATCGCGGCGAACTCATCCGGGGCCTGCGTGAGGTCGACGAGGAGCAGGGAAAGATCGTTCGGCGCATCTTCGAGGAGTTTGCGGCCGGGCAGTCCCCTCGCGCCATCGCGGAACGGCTAAACCGGGACGGTGTCGAATCACCGGGCGGGCGGCTCAGCGGACCGAGGTTCTGGCGCGCCTCGACGATCTACGGCGATCGTAAGCGCAAGAATGGGATCCTCCAGAACCGGCTCTATATAGGCCGGCTTGTCTTCAATCGAACCAGGAAGGTGCTCGATCCACGCACCCGTTCGCACCTCATCCGTGCCAATCCCGAAAGCGAGTGGCTGGTCGAGGAGGTGCCCGACCTGCGGATTGTTGATGATGAACTGTGGGAAGGCGTGCAGTCGGTGCTGGGCCGGGTCCAGAGCCGCGCGCCGCACAAGAGTCGCCGTCCCAAGCACATCCTCTCGGGGCTGGTCGCTTGTGGCCTGTGCGGCGGCGGTTGGGTGATCCACAGCGGCAATCGGTGGGGATGCTCACGGCATAAGGAGGGCGGCAAACACGCGTGCGCGAACAATCGCATCATCACGACCGACCGGCTTGAGACCCGCGTCCTCAACGGATTGCAGCACTACATGCTCGACGAGGACCTGATCGAAATCTACGTCGAAGAATATCGCGCCGAGTTCGCCAAGCGGACCAGAGAGCTTAGCCGAGAGGGCGACCGTTTGAAGAAGCGCCACGGCGACGCCGTCGCCAAGATCGAGCGGCTGGTGGAGGCGATCGCTAACGGTGCTGAGGATTTCGTCGAGATCCGCGATGTTCTGGCCAAGGCGCGGAGTGACCGCGATCAGCTCGCCGAGCAGATATCACAATTGCAGCAATTACCGGCCGTCATGCTGCATCCGGCGATCGTTGCCGATTATCGCCGTCAGGTCGCCAGGCTCAATATCGCATTGGGAGGGAATCCGGAGGCCCGGCTCGAGGCAATTCCGCAGCTCAGGGCATTGATCGACCAGGTGAAGGTGTCACCGTCAGAGCAGGAGAAAGGCGTTACGATCGAGGTGATCGGACGGCTGACCTCGATCATGGCGCTCGCCACCGGTCAGCCGATTTCCGGAAAAGAGTACTTTAACGTTGGAGCGGGCGAAGGGATTCGAACCCTCGACCCCAACCTTGGCAAGGTTGTGCTCTACCCCTGAGCTACGCCCGCTC
>JAIETR010000005.1 GCA_019745075.1 Qipengyuania sp. | reverse complement strand
CTACGGCGGCTACGGCGGCTACGGCGGCTACGGCGGCTACGGCGGCTACGGCGGCTACGGCGGCTACGGCGGCTACGGCGGCTACGACGGCTACGACGGCTACGACGGTGTCTATTTCGTCCGCGACGGCGGACATCGCCCGATCCGCAGACATGGTTACAACGGCTACAACCGCCGGGGTCACGGCTATAGCGGCGGTCACGGCTATAGCGGCGGTCACGGCCGCGGGCACTAAGACCGACGGCGCGGCTGACCGGCGAATTCGAGCCGGTCCCGCGCGCGGTTCGGAGGCGCGACGAGCCTGAGGCGTGACGCCGCCCTCGGCCTGGCGAGCCCCGCCATGCTCGATCCGCGCGCCGAAATCGCCGAGCGTTTTCGCGGCATGCCGACCGCGCGGGACAGCCACCCGCCGCGGCTCCACGTCACCATCCAGAACAAGGTCTCGGCCAGCGCCGCGAAAGCGCTCCAGTCGGAACTCGCGGGCCTTGCGCCCGCGCGCGATTTCGCCTTTCCCGGACTCGCGCTGTTCCGCTATCGTGGCGGACCGTGGGAGGCGCTGCGCCGCTTCGCCTTCCGCGGCCGCGACCGATGGCGCGAAACTTGGGGAAGGCGCAAGGATGGATGGCTTGGCACCCGGGCAGATTCTCGCCCATCTCGCCGCGCTGCTGCTGGTGGCGGCGGCGCTGCAGCGACGGCCCCGGATCGTTCGTCTGCTGACCATGCTGGCTGGCATCGCGGCGTTCGCCCATTTCACGCTGACGGGCGCGGGTTTCGCGTGGATGTTCTGGTCCGGCTTGTTCGCGGCTGTCAACGCGGTGCACTTCGCGGCGTTGGCGATGCGAGCGCGCAGCGGCAAGCTGCTGGAGGAAGAACGCGAGCTGTTCGACGAGGTGATGAAGATCGCCGAGCCCGGGCAGCAACGCCACCTCCGGGATCTCATCGACTGGCGCGACATCGCGCCGGGCCAGGCCTTGCTCACGCAGGGCCAGGCAAGGCCGCCGCTGATCTATGTCGCGCGCGGTCGGGCCGAGATCGCGGTCGACGGCAAGCGGGTGGGGGAGTGCGCTCCTGGCGATTTCCTCGGCGAAATGAGCCTGATTTCGGGCCAGACCGCGACCGCCACGGTCAGCGCGGCGGAGCCGATGCGGGTCGCGCGTTTCGATCGCGAGGCGCTGGCGCAGCTCGCGCGCGCGGCGCCCGAGGTGGGGCGCGCGCTCGACAGCGCGCTCAACCGCAGCCTCGCCGCCAAGGTGCTGCGGATGAACGCGCTCGCCGCGGCGCGCGGGGAAACCGTCGCCCCCTAGCGATTTGGCGCATTGACCCCACGCCGCCAGCGCCCTAAACGCGCCGCCTCGCGAGGGCCCGGCCCTGCGCGACAGGCCCCTGGGGCGGAGTAGCTCAGCCGGTTAGAGCAGCGGAATCATAATCCGCGTGTCGGGGGTTCAAGTCCCTCCTCCGCTACCAGCCAGATCAATCCAGGCGCGTCCGGGTTGCATCGCCAGGGCGGGCAGTGGCTACCGAGCGAACAGCCTCTGCCTCAGGTCCGGGCGTCGAAGCCCGCCACGACCTCTGCCAACCAGCGGCCGGCGGTCAGCGCGCTGAGGTCGGTGGGGTCGAGCGGCGGGTCCCATTCGGTGAGGTCGATCACCTTCACCAGAGGCTGCGCCGCCAGAAGGCGCGTGGCGGCGAAGAAGTCGCGCGCCGCCATGCCCCCTGCCCGCGCACCGGGAGCGGCAGGAAACTGGCTGGGATCGATCACGTCGATGTCGCAGTCGACCATGATCGCCGAACAGTGGGAAAGGCGGTCGAGCGCGCGGCTGACACTGGCTGCTACGCCGATGCGCTCGAACTCGGCCAGCGTCACCACCAGATTGCCCGCCGCCAGTGCGTCGTCATGCATCGCTCTGCTGTTTGCAAAAGGCGCCAGCCCGATCTGGACGATGTTGCGACCGGGAAGGCCATCTTCCAGCAGCGCGCGGACGGGATTGCCGTTGGCGAGGCCGTCGGCGGTCGAGCGCATGTCGAAATGCGCGTCGAGCGTGATCAGGCCGACAGCTTCGAGGTCGAGTCCGACGGCTGCAGCCATGCCGTGCAAGCCCGGTCGCGTCACGGCGTTGTTGCCGCCGATTAGCAAGGTCGAGGGATGGCGCGCGACGCTGTCGGCCACCCGGTTTCGGATCAGCAGCGTCGCTTCCTCGATCGTCAGACCGTCGAGCGGCAGATCGCCCAGATCGGCGATCGCCCCGCCGCACTCGCGCCCGCTGTCGACGTCGTAGCGGGCGATACGGGCAACCGCCAGAGAAGATGGTGAGGTATTTCTGTTCGGCCGTGGGGATTGCGTGACGCGCGCATGGCGGGGATCTGGTTATGCAAACGACGTTATCAAAGAGTTCGGCAGCCGAATTTGACGAGATTGACGGATCAACCCTTGCCCGGGGACTCAATCTACTTGAGAGTCATCAGATAGGCGACCAGGGCGGCGCGCTTGGCGGCGTCCTTCTGCCCGGCATAGATCATCTTGGTGCCAGGAACCGTCTTGCGCGGGTCGGCGAGGTACCGGTCCAGCGTCGCCTTGTCCCATTTGAGCTTCGATTTCTTCATCGCCGGGGAATAAGCGAAGCCGGCGACCGATCCCGCCTTGCGGTTGGCAACCCCGGCGAGGCTTGGCCCAAGCATGTTCCGGCCGGAGATGGTCGAATGGCACATCGCGCACTGGGCCTTGTAGAGCGCCGAACCGTTCGCGGGCGCTGGGGGCGCGGCCCTGGCCAAAGGCGTGAGGGCGATCATCGGCAGGATGACCGCGGCGGCGGTGGCAAGCTGTACCCCGAGCTTCACCGTCCCTTTTGCAAACGCGATTTTCATCTCACTTCTCCTCATTCCTTCGCTTTCAACGCCCCGCAAAGTCCTTGCGTAGATGCGCAAGGACGTCGCGCATGTCCTGATCGCTCAGGTCGGGATTGCCGCCCTTGGGGGGCATCGGCATCGGCGATCCGGGGCTCTGGAGCCCGTCAATCATGTGGCGTAGCACGACTTCGTCTGCCTGCGCGAGGCGCCCCGCAGGGTCGGTCAGGTCGGGCACGCCGTCAAGCGCGCCCTTGCCGTTCGGCCCGTGACAGGCGACGCAGGTTTCCTGATAGATTTGGGCGCCGCGAACCGGGTCGCCGACGGCGCCAGCCGACGCGACTGTCGAACTGGTTGGCGGAGCGGCCGGAGCGATCGCTGCCGCCTGCCGGCCGTTGCTCGCTTGAAGGAAGGCGAGAATATCCCGGGCGACATCGCCCGGCAGCCGAGCGCGCACCCGCATATGCGCGACCGCAACCTCGGCCTGAACATCGCCGAACTCGTCCGGCGAGCGCAAATTATGGCAGACGCCGCAATTTTCCGCCCAAGCCTTGGCACCGCGGCTTAGCGCGCCGGTATCCGGGGCGGCGGGGGCGGCGGCCGCGGCGCGACCGGCGTCCCGGGAAACCGCGGCCGCGGTTGCGAACAGGAGCAGGCTAGCTATCAGCGTGACCGATCCTCTCATCGTCGGGACTCCTTCGCCATGAATCAGAAACCGTAAGCCAATTGCAGCAGCAGCCGCGTGTCCTTGTTTACCTCATCCTCGTGGCGCGCGGTGAATTTCCGGAGCTGCACTGCGCTATGGAGGACGACTGCCGGCGCGAACCAATAGTTGAGCCCAAAGTCGAGGCGTCTTTCGGCCGTCTCTTCGGCAAGTTTGTCGAGGCCGCGCACCTGATATCGCCCGTAGCGGATCGCCGGCTCGAAATTCTGCAGGATGCGGTGCTGAGTCAATCCCGACAGCCGATAGGCGATCTGACCGTACCAGGCTTCCTTTCTCAAGCGTGGGAGAGACTCCATTTCTTCATCCTCGATTGGGATCGCATTCCTGACTCCCCTGAGATATTCGAAGCGCACGTCCCAAGGGCCGCGCGTATAGGCCCCATCGACTCCCCACAGGGAATAGCGCACGGCGGGGAGCACCGGTCCGTTGGCACCCTCGACCCCGGACGCAATCGCCAGACCCCCCGACTCAATTTCCCCGGCCTCGCCGGTCGCGCCTTCCACCTTCGCTCGAAGAAACGAAGCGCCCAGCTCCACATAGGGCAGGGGCAGGAAGCCGATCCGGCCGCTGATCGCCTTGTTGCGATTGTCGTCACGGCCGAATCCCTCGGTCATCACCTCGCCCATAGGATCGAGACGCGGGCCGTTGCCGACCGCCAATGCGTAATTTAACCGCGAGCGGCCGAGAGGGACGCCGCCGCGAAGCTGTACGCCGGCCTCGGCACCGGGCTGCACTCCGCCATGGCCGAAACCGGCGGGCGCGTCGGCGAGGCGGTTGATCCAGCTCGGGTGCAGCCGTTCCTGGAACTGGCCGACCGGGCTCAGGAATTTTCCGATGACGAGCGTCGCATTGTCGTGCAGGAGCAGATCGAGCTGGGAATATTCGAGTGTGAATCCCGTTTCGCCAGTCTCGGCGATCTCGATTTCCGCTTCGCTTTCGAACAGCAGCCAGTCGCCATATTGGAAAAAGAGCGCGGGATTGAACGTGCCTGCGATGAAGTTGATCCCGCCGACGCTTTCCTTGTCCGAGATAGTCATCCCCGCGTCGGCATAGCCGGCGATGAGCAGACGGCTGCCCGATAAGGGCGAGTCCGGCAAGGTCAGGCGGCGGGAGAGCGATTCGGGGCGTGAGGGAACGGTCGCCGATTGGACTTGTTCCAGCGACCCGGGGGTGGCCGGCGTTTCAGCGACTTGCGCCTTGAGGGCCGCGAGCTCGCGCTCCATCTCCTCGATCCGGCTGAGTAGAGCCGGGTCGTCTGCAGCCTGTGCCTGAACCGGGCTTGCCGCCATGGCGAGAGCAAGGGTCGCGCCGAGCAACGTCGCCATTCTCAACTGGATGCGCTTCCAAGCCTGAATCATTGCCACCACCCGGTTGCGCGAACTGTGTATCCAGCACCGTTGGTGAGTGCGTTGACCTGCATCAAATACGTTGCGGCGCCAGGAGGGGAACCTGCCGCTCATGCTGGCTGTAGCGTCGGCGCGATCGACGCCTCTTCTTCCCGAGCGAACCGCTTCCAGCCGAGTAGTTTGTAAATCGCCGGGATGACAAACAGCGACAGCAATGGCGCGGTGATCATCCCGCCGACCATCGGCGCGGCGAGCCGCTGCATGACTTCCGATCCGGTGCCGGTGCTGATCAGCAGCGGGAACAGGCCGGCCAGGATCACCGCGGCGGTCATGGCCTTGGGGCGTACGCGCAGCACGGCGCCCTCCATCAGCGCCTCGTCGAGATCCCCGTCGTTAGAAAAACGGCCCTTTCGGATCCGCTCCTCGATCGACCGGTCGAGATAGACCAGCATCACCACGCCGAACTCGGCGGCGAGGCCGGCCAGCGCGATAAAGCCGACGGCCGTTGCCACCGATACGGCATGGCCGAACAGGAAGATCAGCCAGATGCCGCCGACCAGCGCGAAGGGCAAGGTCAGGAGCACGATCAGGGCCTCGCGGGCACGCCGAAACGCCATGTAGAGCAGAAGGAAGATGATGCCGATGGTCAACGGCACGATCCACATCAGCCGCTGCGCGGCGCGCTCGGCATATTCGAACTGGCCCGACCAGACGAGCGAATAACCGGGCGGCATTTTGACCTGCGCGGACACCTTCCGGCGGGCTTCGTCGACGAAGCCGACCAGGTCGCGGTCGCGCACATCGACATAGACCCAGGCCGAGGGGCGGGCGTTCTCGCTCTTGACCATCACCGGCCCGCCGGCGACTTCGACCGAGGCGACCGCGCCCAGGGGCACGATCGATCCCCCGGTGGTGACCATCGGCAGGGCCCGAAGCGCCTCGACGCTGTCTCGGGTCTCGCGCGGGAAGCGGACGTTGATCGGGAAGCGGGCCAGACCCTCGATCTTCTCGTCGACCGGCATCCCGCCGACCGCGGCCGCGGCGGTGTTCTGGACGTCCTCGATCGACAGGCCGTAGCGGGCGGCCGCCAACCGATCGACGCGGATGTCGATGTAGCGCCCGCCGAGGATCCGGTCGGAAATCGCCGAGCTGGTGCCGGGAACCGTCTTGACCACCCGCGCGATGTCGGCGCCGATGCGGTCGAGCGTCGCAAGGTCGGGCCCGGTCACCTTGACGCCCACCGGGCTCTTGATGCCGGTCGCCAGCATGTCGATCCGGTTGCGGATCGGCGGGACGAACACGTTGGCAAGGCCCGGCACCCGCACCTTTGAATCGAGCTCGGCGATGATCTTCTCGGTGGTCATGCCCGGCCGCCACTCGCTCTCGGGCTTGAGCTGGATGGTCGTCTCGAACATCTCGATCGGCGCCGGGTCGGTCGCGGTCTCGGCGCGCCCGGCCTTGCCGAACACGCTCTTCACTTCCGGTACGGTCCTGATCATCCGGTTGGTGACCTGCAGCAGCTCGGAAGCTTTCGACGCCGAGAGGCCGGGAAGGGCGGTCGGCATGTAGAGCAGGTCGCCTTCGGCGATCGCCGGCATGAACTCGCCGCCGAGCTTCGCCATCGGCAGCGCGGTGACGATGAGCGCGCCCGCGGCGAGGCCGAGGACCACCTTGGGCCGGCGAAGCACCCAGGCGAGGCCCGGGCGATAGGCGGCGATCAGGAGGCGGTTGACGGGATTGTCGGCCTCACGCCGGATCCGGCCCCGGATGAACATCACCATCAGCACCGGGATCAGGGTCACCGACAGGCCGGCGGCGGCGGCCATCGAATAGGTCTTGGTCAGCGCCAGCGGCTTGAACAGCCGGCCCTCCTGCGCCTCGAGCGAGAAGACCGGCAGGAAGGAGAGGGTGATGATCAGGAGCGAGAAGAACAAAGCCGGGCCGACCTCGACCGCAGCTTCGACCAGCACCTTGCGGCGTCTGGCTTCGCTTAGCTCGCCTTCTTCCTCCTCGGCATGTTCGAGCTTCTTGTGGGCATTTTCGATCATCACTACGGCGGCGTCGACCATCGCGCCGATCGCCAGCGCGATCCCGCCCAAGGAGAGGATATTGGCGTTGATCCCCTGGAAATACATCACGATGAACGCGGCCAGCACGCCCAGCGGCAAGGTGATGATCGCCACCAGCGCCGAGCGCAGGTGGAGCAGGAAGATGACGCAGACGATCGCGACGACCAGAAACTCCTCGCCCAGCTTCTCCCACAGATTCTCGACCGCCCGGTCGATCACGCCGCTGCGGTCGTAGACGGCAACCACCGCGACCCCGGAAGGCAGCGACGGCTTCAATTCGTCGAGCTTGGCCTTGACCGCATCGATCACCGATCTGGTGTCGGCCCCGGCCCGCACGACGATCACCCCGCCCGCGACCTCGCCCTCGCCATTGAGTTCAGCGACGCCGCGCCGGAAATCCGGGACGATCTGGACCCTGGCGATATCGCCGATGGTCACCGGCGCGCCCGCGGCGCTGACCTTCAGGGGGATGTCGCGGAAATCGACGAGGCTCTGCAAATAGCCGCCGACGCGGATCATATATTCGGCCTCGCCCCGCTCGATGACCGAGCCGCCCGTCTCATTGTTGGCGGTCCTGAGCGCGTCCATCACTTCCTTGACCGAAAGCCGGTAGAGCTGGAGCTTCTCGGGCTCGACCTGGACCTGGAAGGCGCGGACCATGCCGCCGACGCTGGCGACTTCGGCGACCCCGGGCACTGCCTTCAGCTGATATTTGAGGAACCAGTCCTGGAGCGCCCGAAGCTGGCCGAGGTCATTCCGGCCGCTGCGATCGACCAGTGCATACTGATAGGCCCAGCCGACGCCGGTGGCGTCGGGCCCGAGCGCGGGGGTGATTCCGGGTGGAAGCCGCCCGGCCGCCTGGTTCAGATATTCGAGCGTCCGCGACCGGGCCCAATAAAGATCCGTCCCGTCCTCGAAGATGACTGTGACGAAGCTGTCGCCGAACAGTGAAAAGGCGCGCACAGCCTTCACCTGCGGCGCCGACAGCATGGTCGTCGCGATGGGATAGGTCACCTGGCTCTCGACGATCTGCGGCGCCTGGCCCGGATAGGGCGTGCGGATGATCACCTGGACGTCCGACAGGTCCGGAAGCGCGTCGAGCGGCGTCCGGCTGACCGCGAACAACCCGCCGGCGGTGAGGAACGCCGCGGCGAGGAGGATGAGGAGACGGTTGGCCGCCGACCAGCGGATAATCCGCTCGATCATCGGGTCGGTCCCGCGGCGGGCTGGGGATTGCCGCGCTCGGCCGGAGCCGGTGCCGAAGGCTTGGAGCCGGAAGGCGGGACCCGCCGAAGCCGTTCGATCAGGCCGGCGAGCGAGGCTTCCGAATCGATCAGGAACTGGCCGGAGACGACGACGATGTCATTGGGAGCGAGCCCGCGCCGGATTTCGGTCATGTCGCCGACCGTCCGGCCTGGCTCGACCTCCACCGGGATGAAGCCATTGTTCCGCTGAACGATCACCACATTGCGCTTGCCGGTCGAAATCACGGCCTCGGCCGGGACGACCAGCCCGCCGGTTGGGGTGCCGGCGATGCTGAGCTGGGCGAACATGCCGATTTTCAGCCGGACGCCGGGATTGGCGAGGGTAACTCGCACGCGGCCCGTGCGCGCTTCCAGGTCTAGCGTAGGGAAGATATAATCGATCCGGCCCGGGCGCGGTTCCTCGGCGTAGGCTGGGAAGTTGATCACGGCCGGCTGGCCTACTCGCACCTGCCCCATCGAGGCTTCGGGCACTTCCGCCACGACCCACACCTGCGAAATATCGGCCAGGGTCACGATCGACTGGCCCGGCTCGACCTTGGCGCCGGGCCGTGCGCCGATCGCGGTGACGACGCCGGAGCGCGGTGCGAACACCGCGTAGCTGCGCTGTGGCTCGCCGCTCCGCTCAAGACTGCGGATCGCGCCTTGGGGAAGTCCGAGCAAGGCAAGCCGCTGCCGCGCCGCCTGCTTGAGGCCGGGCGTGATCGCGCTGCTCCGGATGTTAAGCAGCGCCACATATTCCTGCTGCGCTCCGTAGAGTTCGGGTGAGTAGACGGTCGCGACGCGCATTCCGCGCCCAACCGGTTCGCCGACGGCGCGCACGGCGAGCTGCTCGACAAAGCCTGGAGTCAACGTCTGCACCTCGGCGATCCGCCGCTCATCGACCTCGACCCGCCCAACTGCGGAAATGGAAGGAGAGAGGTTGCCGAACGCGACCCGGGCCGTCCGGACCCCGAGGTTCTGGCGGACCTCGGCCGACACCCGGACTGCGCCGCCCGCCCCCGCTTCGTCGGCATATTTGGGAATGAGCTCCATTCCCATCGACGACTTGCCCGGACCGGGATAGCGCTCGCCGGGAACCATCGGGTCGTACCAATAGAGGATCCGGCGATCGGGACTGTCGGCCGTCGTCTGCTCGCCGCGGCTGCCGGCTGCGAGCATGTAACCGGCAAAGCCGGAGACCAGCGCCAGCAGCAGAGCGAACCCGGTGATCAGCGCGGGCCGGTCGCGAACGGTTCGAACGATGGTGATCAGTCGGTTGCGGATCATTGACTGGGCTCCCCGGCGAGATAGATCAGCTCGGCGGCGGCGCGCGCCCTGGCGCCCTCCTGTTCGACCAGCTGAACATTGGTTTCGACGTAGCGGCGGACGATGGTGAGCGGCAGCTCGAGCGTCCCCGGGCCGCCGGCATAGCGAGCTTCCGCCGCCTTGAACGAGGCTTCGAGCGACGGGATCGCGCGGCCCCGAAGAACAGCGATCTGGGCCTCGGCCCCGGAAAAGCGGGCGAGGGCCGACCGGTATTGGCCGCCAAGCTCGCGCCGCCGGTCTTCCGCGCGCAATCGTGCGGCATCGGCCCGGGCGTCGGCTTCGGCGATCCGCCGGTCCTGGAGGCCGCGCCGGTTGATCTGGAGCGGGATGCTCACCTGGGCGCTGGCCATCTGGCCATAGGAAGGCCGGATCCCCGCCATCACCTGCCAGCTGAGGCTTGGCCGGCGCTCGGTGCGGGCGACATCCGCCTGCCGCCGCTGCGCCTGCTCCTGCGCATTCGCGGCGAGCACCTCCGGGTGCGTCGTGAAGTCGGGCGCCAGACCGGGAGCCGGGCGTAAGCTGGGAAGACGGTCGGGAAGCGGCCTTTCGGCCGAGGCACCGATCCAGCGGCCGAGCTCGCCGCGGGCGCGCGCCTCGGCAGCCTGGGCCTCCGCGAGCTGGCTCTCGGCAAGCGCGATTTCGGCCTGCGCCTGGAGCTCGAGGGCAGGAGTCGAGGAGCCGGTCGGAATGCCGGCCTCGATCACCTGGCGCCCTGTCCGGAGGTCAGAGATGATCTGGGTCAGGAGTCGCTGCCTCGCCGAGGCTTCGACGGCCTCGAGCCAGGCGATCATCACGTCGCGCTGGATCTTGCGCTCCTGGGCCGAGCCCTCGAAGCGGCTGACGGCGGCGTCCGCGGAGAGCCGTGCGGCCTCGGCCTCGCGGCGCGAGCGGCGGACCTGCTCGCGCATCACGCCGATGGTGTACATGGTCATCTCGGCCCGGACGGGATTGAAGGCATCCATGCCCGTGACCGGGAAGTTCTGGACGCCGATGATGACCTGGGGATCGGGCAGGCTGCGTGCAGCGACCGCCGCCTGCTCGGAAGCGACGGCCTCGCGCTCGAAAGCGACGATCGCCGGCTGGTCGCCGCGCGCGATCTCCATCGCCTCGTTGAGGCCAAGGAGCGGCCCGGCGCGGACAGGGTCGGCCCGCAGCGCCGGCGCGGAAGCTTCGATGGCGAGCGCCGTGACCGCCCCGCCAAGTAGCCAGGAGCAGGCTATGACAGCGACCGCGACATGGCGCACTAGCGTTCGTATCGCCTGCCGGGTGACGGCAGGGCGGCAGGCCCTGGGACTTCGGGACATGCTAGACTTGCAGGTTTCTGAGCGCGGGGCACCGGCCAAGTGAGTTGCGTTCATTCGTCTTCACCTTCCAGCCAGAAGCGGGGCTCCGCGTGGTCCCCATCATGGCGACCGTATCGATCGTATTTCTGACGTTGTGAACTATAAACAAGTCGCCAAGCCCGCGCTCAAGGAGCAGTTCCGGCGGTGCCTTGCTGTCGGAGCAGGAGACGAGAGCCGCAAGGGGGTATTTCGCCCGCCCTATTTCGAGGGCACCCGCGCCCGTTTTCTTTCGTTGGACGGGCTGACTGTCCTGGCTAGACAGGGTAAGTTCCGGGCGGTGTAGGGCCGTTATAGTCATAGTCGGTGACTCAACGAACGACTTAGGCGTGCTACTGTTTGGTGAGGATCTGCTGACAGCGCGCGTGGCTGGATTCATCGGGTTCATGCCCATGCCCTTCATTTCATTGTGGTCATGCGTGATGTTGGCGCCCATGGTTTGGTCCATGCGCTCACAGCTCGCCCGTTTTTCTGGAGTTGCGTCCCACATCGTTGCGCACCCCCGCAAGTGGAACCAGGGACAGCGACGCAGCTGCAGCCACAATAAGTTTCATGATCTTACCTTTCTCTGTTTATCGCGCTTGGACATAGTTCAGGGTCAAGGCGTTCTTTTGATCTAGCTCAAAAATCGAACGTTTCGAGGAATGCGTCTGACAAAATCGGGCGAGGGCAGGCCTCGTTACAAAAAGGCCAGTTCTGCAAGCTCAAATCGGGTGCTTCTTGTTTCATGGCCACCGGGAGCGGTGCAAGGGAACCTCCCTCTCAACAGCTATATCCGTTTACCAACCAGTCTGATCACTGCGACCAGTTGCGCCCGTTCGCCCAAGTCTGGCTCCTTTGGCTCAGCGGCGGTGTGTTCGTGATCTTCGGCTTTAGTGCTCGCGCTCGGGTTTCTCACCCGCATTTCAGTACTCTCGACTAGCTTTCCGCTTCGGCATAAACCGGCCACCGCAACCTGAAACGGTTCGACACAAGGGTCCGAACTGGGGGTATCGATCAGGGTATTTTGCGCCTCAGCGCAAGAAAAATTGCGGGATTTCAGGCAGCCACGTCCCGGCGGTAGGTCCCTCCTAGCTACCAGCTTTTGCGCCTGCCTTTTCTCGGCCGCGGCATCTGGGGGAGTTCACCTCGATTTTGCGATTGATCTGAATCAGCCCTCACTCGGGGCGAGGTGGCATGCCGCGATCGGCTTTGCGGATTTTTCGGCGAGCGGCTCACGGCATGAGGGAACGGGTATGACCCAAGCGCAGACCAGAGGGGAACGCATGCTTGCGCTTCGCCGCGCCCGGATGGCGGCTTCCCCTGCTGTGCTGAGAGGCGGCTTTCGTCCCTTTTTCCTCGGCGCCGCCGCGTGGGCTCTCGCGAGCCTGCCGATCTGGCTACTCGCACTTTCGGGGCTGGCAGACGTGCCGAGCGCGTTCGCCCCCCTGGCATGGCATCGCCACGAGATGCTGTTCGGCTTCGTGGGCGCCGTCGTCGCAGGGTTTCTCCTGACGGCGATACCGAACTGGACTGGCAGGCTTCCGATAGCGGGCGGGCCGCTGCTGTCGCTGTTTGGACTGTGGCTGGCGGCAAGAGCGGCGATGTATTTCTCTGAGATCTCGGGCCTCGAACTTGCCGCGACCCTGGATGTGGGCTTTTATCTGGTGCTCGCTGCCGTCGCGGGGAGAGAGGTTCTCGCAGCGAAAAATCGCAACCTGCCGATAGTTCTGCTGGTGCTTCTTTTCGCGGGAGCGAATTTTGCAGATTACGCAATCGCCCTGGGGGTGGCTGCCGACGAGGGACTGGGGTGGCGTGCCGGGCTGGCGCTGGTTGTTCTCATGATCTCGCTCATCGGCGGCCGGATCATCCCGTCATTCACTCGCAACTGGCTGGTAAAGCAGGGGATCACGTCGGGTTTGCCCGGACAGCCGACAGGTTACGACCTGACGACGATCGCTGTCACCGCCGTCGCCCTTGCTGCCTGGCTTGCCGCGCCGGAAGGCCATGCCACGGGCGTTTTGTCTCTGGCGGCTGCCGCGCTGCAGCTGGTGCGCTTGAGCCGCTGGCGAGGGTGGCGAACCTTTCGCGATCCGCTCGTGCTGATCCTCCACATCGGTTACTTCTGGGTGCCGCTGGGCCTCGGGTTGCTGGCTGCATCGAACCTGGGAACGGCAGTGCCCCGATCGGCCGCGATCCATGCGCTCACCGCGGGAGCGATGGCCACCATGATCCTGGCAGTCATGACGAGGGCCACCCTCGGCCACACCGGCCGCGCGTTGACTGCGAACCGGCAGACCACGCTCCTCTATGCGTTGGTCACGCTGGGGGCGGTGGTCCGCGTGGCCGCGCCGCTTGAGGTGGTCGATTACATGACCGGGATCCGGGTATCGGGAGCGGCCTGGTTTGCCGCCTTCACGCTGTTCCTGACGGCCTACGGCCCGATGCTTTTCAGCCCGCGCGCGGGCGAGGCGTAGGAACCGCCGGCACATTTTTCCTGCGTGCGATGTGCTGGATCAAAACACAGCATACAGGAAGCTGCCACCGAAATCCCTACTAGATGTGGGAGGATGACAATGGGATTCGACGTCGCGCTGGCAGAGGAAATCTGGGAAGCGAAATATCGGTTCGCTCCTGCCGACGGCAATTCGGACGCCGATTATGCAGGTACAGCCCTCCGGGTCGCCAAAGCCGTCGCCGAAGTGGAAAATCCGGCCGATCGCGGCAAATGGCAGAATCGCTTCTACGACGCCATCGAGGACTTCCGCTTTATCCCCGCGGGCCGCATAATCGCGGGCGCCGGCACCGCGCGCAGCGTCACGCTGTTCAATTGTTTCGTCATGGGCACCATCCCCGACAGCCTCGAAGGCATCTTCTCGCATCTGGGCGAAGCGGCGATCACGATGCAGCGAGGCGGCGGGGTGGGGATGGATTTCTCCACCATCCGCCCCAACGGCCACCCCGTGATGGGAGTGGGGGCCAAGGCCTCGGGGCCGCTCTCGTTCATGGATTGCTGGGATGCGATGTGCCGGACGGTCCATTCGGCCGGGCAGCGCCGCGGAGCGATGATGGGGTGCCTGCGCATCGACCATCCCGACATCGAGGCGTTCATCGATTCCAAGCGCGATCCGAACCGGTTTCGCAATTTCAACATCTCCGTCCTGGTGACCGATGCTTTCATGAAAGCGCTGGACGCGGACGAGGATTGGCGGCTGGTCTTCGGCGGTGAGGTACACCGCGTGGTCAAGGCCCGCGAGCTGTGGGACCGCCTCATGCGCGCCACTTATGATTGCGCGGAGCCGGGGGTCATCTTCGTCGACCGGGTCAATTTGGCAAACAATCTGGCGCATTGCGAAACGATCAGTGCAAGCAACCCTTGCGGCGAGCAGATGCTGCCCCCCTACGGGGCGTGCCTGCTCGGCTCGATCAATCTGGCGCGGCTGGTTGACCGGCCGTTCAATGGCGATGCCTCGCTCGACGAGCAGGCGCTGGCGGAGCTGACGCGCACGGCAGTCCGCATGCTCGACAACGTCATCGACATCTCGCGCTATCCTTTGCCCCAGCAGGAAGCCGAGGCGAAGTCCAAACGGCGGATCGGCCTCGGTATCACCGGCCTTGCCGACGCGCTGCTGTTCTGCGGCGAGGCCTATGGCAGCGGGAAAGCGGTCGAGCTGACCCGCCGCTGGCTCGGGATAATCAAGCGCGACGCCTATCGTGCCTCGGCGTTGCTGGCGGCCGAGAAGGGACCCTTCCCGCTGTACGATCCGGTCATGCTGGAACGACCCAATCTGCTCGACCTCGATGAGGAGGTGCGCGAGCTGATCCGCGAGCACGGCCTTCGCAACGGATGCCTGACCTCGATTGCTCCCACCGGGACCACCTCGCTGCTGGCGGGGAACATTTCGTCGGGCATCGAGCCGGTGTTCGCCTATTCCTACGAGCGCAGGATCCTCCAGCCCGACGGCTCGGCGCGCATGCAGGCGGTCGAAGACTATGCGATGCAAGTGTGGAGAAGCGTGCGCGGAGAGGCGCCGCCGCCCCAGGATCTGTTCGTCAGCGCCCAGACGCTCAAGCCGTCCGATCACTTGGCGATGCAGGCGGCGGCGCAGGAACTGGTGGACAGTTCCATCTCCAAGACGGTCAACTGCCCCGAAGACATCGGCTTCGAGGAATTCAGCGATATCTATGTCAAAGGATACCGTCTCGGCTGCAAGGGTCTCACCACCTACCGGCCCAATGCCGTGACCGGCTCGGTGCTGAGGGTCGAGGAGAAGCCGGCCCCGGCTGCGGCCCCCGACTCGATGGCGCTCGCCCCCCGCACCGAGGAGCTTCAGGGCCGCACCTACAAGCTGAAATGGCCGGACAGCGCGCACGCGGTCTATGTGACGATCAACGACGTCGATACGGCCGGCGGGCGGCGACCGTTCGAGATTTTCATCAACTCGAAGAACATGGAGCACTACGCCTGGACCGTCGGGGTGACCCGAATGATTTCCGCGGTGTTCCGCCGCGGAGGCGACGTCTCCTTCGTGCCCGAGGAACTCAAGGCCGTGTTCGATCCGCGCGGCGGCGCCTGGATGCAGGGCAAATACGTGCCCTCGCTGCTCGCCGCTATCGGCGGGGTCATCGAACGACACATGGGCCTGGCGCAGCCGTCGCTGCCGCTCGACGAGCCCGGCGCCAATGCGCAAGTGCTTGGCCCGAGGGCGTGTTGCAACCAGTGCGGGGCCGCCGCGGTGATCAAGGTCGAAGGGTGCACCAAGTGCTTGGAGTGCGGGTTTTCGAAATGCGGCTGACAGAACTGGCGCGGGTTCTGGGATACTGGTTGCCCCGGGGCTCGAATGGGGCCCCGGCGGGCGACGAGGCTCAAACCGCGCGTGAATACCGCTGCCGGTGATGTGCGAGCTGGCCATCGAACGCGGCGGCGACCCAGCGCACCAGCGAATGGGCCGGCTCGGTCACTTCGATGACCGAACCGCACTTGCGGACAAGCCCATCCGCCACAAGCGTGTCGATGGCGTCCTGGTCCGTGACGCGGTCGGGATCCCAGCCGAAGCGCGCGCACTCCCCGGCCAGATCGACTCGCCGGTGGCACATGATGCGCTCGATGATGGCGGCGCGGATCGTGTCTTCTTCGGTCAGCGCATAGCCGCGCGCCACCGGCAGACGGCCCTTCGCAACGTGCTTGAGATATTCCGAGATCAGCACGGCGTTCTGCACGAACCCCTGCTTCGTGCGGCTGATCGACGAGGCGCCCAATCCGATCAGGGTCTCGGCCGTATCTGTGGTGTAGCCCTGGAAGTTGCGCCGCAGCGTGCCGGTCCGCAATGCCTCGGCCAGAGGATCGTCGGGACGCGCGAAATGGTCGAGGCCGATTTCGAGATAGCCTGCCCTCCGCAAGGCTTCCCCGATCGCCGCCGCCTGTTCGAGGCGGGCGGCGAAGTCCGGGAGCGAGGCGGGATCGAGCTTGCGCTGGTGCGGCTTGAAGTCCGGCACGTGGGCATAGCCGAAGACGGCGAACCGGTCGGGCCGCACTTCGAGCGATTGCTCGACCGTCTCCGCGCACGCCGATACAGTCTGATGCGGCAGGCCGTAAATCAGATCGACATTGACGCGCTCGATCCCGGCGCCGCGAAGCCAGCGGACGGCGGTCGCGGTCGTCTCGAAGCTCTGGACCCGCCTGATCGCGCGCTGAACGATCGGATCGAAGCTTTGCACCCCGATGCTCGCCCGGGTGAAGCCGCATGTGCCCAGAGCACTGGCCATCTCCTCGGTCAGGGTGCGCGGATCGACCTCGATCGCGATCTCGGCATCGGGGGCGAAGCCGAAGCACCGGCGAAGCTGGGCCACCAGCTCGATCATCCGGACCGGCGGAATGAGCGTGGGCGACCCGCCTCCGAAGTGCAGATGGCCGATCCGCGGCGGCGCGGGAGTGGCCGCCCGGACCAGATCGATTTCCAGTGCCAGCGCCGCGAGATAACGTTCGACCGGCTCCTCGCGCCGGGTGACGGTGGTATGGCAGCCGCAATACAGGCACATCGCGCGGCAGAACGGCACATGGATGTAAACCGATGCATCGGCGCCGCCATCGAGCGACGCCAGCCAAGTGCGGTATGCATCCTCACCCACTTCGGGCGAAAAGGCCGGCGCCGTGGGGTAGCTGGTGTAGCGCGGGACATTGCTGGCCGCGTACCGGGCAAAAGTGTCGCTGTGCATTGTCCGCGCCTGGTTGGTGGAGCCCGCGGATAGCCGCGCGCCGGCGGCTTTTTTTGATCCATGTCACACGGGCAGTCTGGAACGGCTGTCTTTTGAGGTGTAGGTTCTCACGGGACAAGCGGTGCCGACGATGATCGAGACGGAGGCCGTGAACAAGGAAGCGCTCGACGCGCCAGCGCTGACCGATAGCTTTGGCCGCAGGATTACCTATGTCCGCGTGTCGGTGACCGACCGCTGCGACCTGCGATGCCGCTATTGCATGGCCGAGCGGATGCAATTCCTGCCCCGCCGCGACATCCTCTCGCTGGAGGAGATCGCCGCGCTCGCCGACATCTTCATTGCCAGGGGCGTGCGGCGCATCCGTCTCACCGGGGGCGAGCCGCTGGTGCGCCGCGGAATCCTCCACCTTGCCGCCCGGATTGGAGCGCGGATCGGCTCTGGTCTCGACGAGCTGACCATGACCACCAACGCGACGCGGCTCGCGGAGTTCGCCCCCGGGCTCCACGAGGCGGGGATCCGTCGCCTCAATGTCAGCCTCGACAGCCGCCGGGCCGAGCGGTTCGCGAACATCACGCGCGGCGGGGATCTGGCGCAGGTCATCAGCGGGATCGCAGCTGCGCGGCGCGCGGGACTGGCGATCAAGATCAACATGGTGGCGCTGGCCGGGATAAACGAGGACGAGATCGGCGATATGCTCGGCTGGTGTGGCGGCGAGGGGTTTGACCTCACCCTGATCGAGACCATGCCGCTGGGCGAGGTGGAGGAGGATCGGACGGGGCATTATCTGCCGCTCGACCGGGTGAAGCGCGAGCTTGGGGAGAGATTCGATCTTGCGCCCTCGCTCCAGCGCACCGGGGGGCCTGCCCGCTATTATGAGGTGCCGGGGCTTGGTGTTCGCCTCGGGCTCATCACGCCGCTTAGCAACAACTTCTGCGACGGATGCAACCGCATCCGCATCGCCGCCACGGGCACGGTCTACGGCTGCCTGGGCCACGACCAGAAGGTCGAACTGCGGCCGGCCTTGCGCGATGGCGGAGCCGCCAGCGTCAACCCGCTGCTGGATGAGCTGCTAGCCGGCAAGCCGCGCCGCCACGATTTCCGCATCGGCCCCGCCGCCGCTCCGGCCGTGGCTCGCCACATGAGCGTGACGGGCGGGTGATGACCGCATCGAGCCACAAAAGAGACTGCGCCCGCCGTGAAGAAATGATCCTGGTCAAATGCCCTTGCGCTCTGGAGTGCATGGCCAAGGTGAAACCAGCAGCAGGATGATGGCGCGATGCCCGCTTCCATGACCGGCCAAAAGGCACCAGGCGCAGATCGAGTCCTGTGGACCAGCACCATAGCGTTCACCGCATGCTTCGCGGTGTGGACGATCTTCTCGATCATCGGGCTCGCCGCCAAGGACGAGCTCGGCCTCAGCGAGACCCAGTTCGGCCTGCTGGTGGGCACGCCGATCCTGACCGGCTCGCTGGCCCGGGTCATGCTGGGGGTGTGGGCCGACCAGATCGGCGGACGGCGCGTGTTCGCCGCGGTGATGTTCCTCGCCGCGGTCGCCACCTGGCTGACGTCATACGCCGACACCTATGCCGAGCTTCTGATTGCGGCGCTCGGCGTGGGGCTCGCTGGCGGGACCTTCTCGGTCGGGGTGACCTATGTGTCTAAGTTCTATCCGCAGGAGCGGCAGGGCACGGTGCTGGGTATCTTCGGTGCCGGCAACGTCGGCTCGGCGGTAACCAAGTTTACCGCGCCTTTCGTGATGGTCGCATTCGGTTGGCAGGCGGTGGCGCAGATTTGGGCTGCGGTGCTAGTCGTGATGACAGTGCTGTTTCTCGCGTTCACGCGAGAAGATCCGGACCAGATCGCGCGCCGCAGCGAGGGCCGCAAAGGCGCGGCGATGGCCACCCAGCTGGCGGTGCTGAAGAACGTGCAGGTGTGGCGCTTCGCGCTCTATTATTTCTTCGTGTTCGGGGCGTTCGTCGCGCTGGCGCTGTGGATGCCGCGCTATCTGATGGGCGTCTATGATCTCGACGTGAAAATGGCGGGCATGCTCGCCGCCTTCTATTCGGTGCCGGCCAGCCTGTTCCGCATCTATGGCGGCAAGCTGTCCGACCGCTATGGCGCCCGCTCGGTGATGTACGTGACCTTCGCGGTGAGCGTGCTGTGCTGCTTCATGCTCTCCTATCCGCCCACCACCTACATCATCGAGGGGGTGCAGGGCCCGATCACCTTCCGCACCGAGATGGGGCTGATCCCGTTCCTGGTGACGATCTTCGTGCTTGGCTTCTTCATGAGCCTGGGCAAAGCGGCGGTGTTCAAGCACATCCCCGTTTACTACCCCAATCATGTCGGCGCAGTCGGCGGACTCGTTGGAATGGTGGGCGGCCTCGGCGGCTTCGTGCTGCCGCTCGCCTTCGGCGCGCTGCTCGACGTGACGGGGGTCTGGACCAGCTCCTTCGTGCTGTTGTTCGTGCTCGTCACCATTGCGCTGGTGTGGATGCATGTCGCAGTCCGCAACATGGAGCGCAAGGCCGAGCGCGAAGGCGTCGCGGCCCACATACCCGAGCTGCCCGAGATGCAGGGCTTCGGCGAACCTGGGGTCATCGTCCCGCCCCGCAGGGCGGGGCCGATCGCCGATTGGGCGCCCGAGGACCCCGCGTTCTGGCGGCAGACCGGCCGCCCGATCGGGCTCCGTAACCTGTGGATTTCGACCTACTGCCTGCTCCTGTCCTTTGCAGTGTGGATGGTGTGGAGCGTCGTCGTTGCGCGGCTACCGGCGATCGGATTCGCGTTCACAACCAATCAGCTGTTCTGGTTGGCAGCCTTGCCAGGCTTGTCTGGCGCGACCCTGCGCATCTTCTACGCCTTCCTCGTGCCAATTTTCGGCGGGCGGCTGTGGACCACGCTGTCTACCGCTTCACTGCTGATTCCCGCCTTCGGGATCGGCTATGCGGTGCAGGACTCGCAGACGCCCTATCTGATTTTCCTCCTCCTCGCGTTGCTGTGCGGCCTTGGCGGGGGCAATTTCGCCTCATCGATGGCCAATATCAGCTACTTCTTCCCCAAGGCGGAGAAGGGCAACGCGCTGGCGATCAACGCCGGTCTCGGCAATCTCGGCGTCAGCGTGATGCAGTTCCTCGTGCCGGTGGTGATCACGATGAGCCTATTCGGCGCGCTCGGCGGCCAGGCCCAGGCCGCCACCGACGGCACCCAGATGTGGATGCAGAACGCTGGCTTCGTGTGGGTGCCGCTGATCATCCTCGGCACGTTTGCCGCCTGGTTCGGGATGAACGATATCCTCTCAGCCAAGGCGTCATTCGCGGAGCAGTCGAGCATCTTCGGCCGCGCCCATACCTGGCTGATGTGCTGGCTCTATACGGGCACGTTCGGGACCTTCATCGGCATGTCGGCTGGCTTCCCGCTGCTCGCCAAACTGGTGTTCCCGGAGGTGAACGGACTTCGCTACGCCTTCCTCGGCCCGCTGGTCGGGGCGCTGTCGCGGGCGGCGACTGGCTGGATTTCCGACAGGCTGGGCGGCGCCCGGGTGACGCTGTGGGTGTTCATGTTCCAGATCGTCGCCATTCTCGGCATGATCTGGTTCTTGAACGTGCACAGCTTCCCGGGCTTCTTCGCGATGGTGCTGCTGCTGTTCTTCATGAGCGGCGTCGGCAACGCCTCGACCTTCCAGATGGTACCCGGCATCATGCGGGCGGTGATCGACAAGGCCGAGCCGGGGAGGCCGGAGGAGTGGCGCAGGGCGCAGGCCGACCGCGAATCGGGGGCGGTGATCGGCTTCACCTCCGCGATCGCGGCTTATGGCGCCTTCTACATCCCCAAGGCCTACGGCTCGTCGCTCGAGCTTACCGGAACCGCCAATGCGGCGCTCTGGGGATTCGTCCTGTTCTACGTCAGCTGCGCCGCCCTCACCTGGTACGTCTACAGCGGTCCGCGCGGTCTGCTCAGGAACGTCGAACGGGCGCCGCGGCACTCCGAACCCACTGCCGGCACGATCAAAGGAGTTACGGCATGAGCCATTTTCTCGACCGCCTGACCTATTTTCGCCGGGCGCGTGAGAAGTTCTCCGACGGCCACGGCATTACCACCGATGAAAGCCGTGAGTGGGAGGACGCCTATCGCAAGCGCTGGGCGGCGGACAAGATCGTGCGCTCGACCCATGGCGTGAACTGCACCGGATCGTGCTCTTGGAAAATCTACGTCAAGGGCGGCATCGTCACCTGGGAGACACAGCAGACCGATTATCCGCGTACCCGCCCCGACCTGCCAAACCACGAGCCGCGCGGATGCCCGCGAGGCGCGAGCTATAGCTGGTATCTCTATTCGGGCACGCGCATCAAATACCCGCTCGTGCGCGCGCGGCTTGTCCGCCACTGGCGCGAGGCGCGCAAGACCTTGACGCCGGTTGCCGCGTGGCAAGCGATTGTCGAAAACTCTGAGAAGCGGCGCGACTGGGTGTCGAAGCGCGGACGGGGCGGCTTCGTCCGCTCCGGGTGGGACGAGGTGACCGAGATCATCGCCGCCGCCAACGCCTACACGATCAAGAAGTACGGCCCGGACCGGATCGCCGGGTTCTCGCCGATCCCGGCGATGTCGATGATTTCCTACGCCGCAGGCAGCCGCTACCTGTCGCTGATCGGCGGTAACCTGCTTTCCTTCTACGACTGGTATTGCGATCTGCCGCCCTCGAGCCCTCAAACTTGGGGCGAGCAGACCGACGTTCCGGAAAGCGCGGACTGGTACAATGCCGGGTTTCTGCTGGTATGGGGATCGAACATTCCCATGACCCGCGCACCCGACGCGCATTTCTATTCCGAGGTCCGCTATCGCGGCGCGAAGAGCGCGGTGATTTCGCCCGACTATAACGAGGCCGCGAAGTTCTCCGACATCTGGCTTCACCCCAAGCAAGGCACCGATGCGGCGCTTGCGCTCGCGCTCGGCCATGTCGTCTTGCGCGAATTCCATGTCGACCGCCAGGCTGAGTATTTCGCCGACTACACCCGCCAATATTCGGACTTCCCGCTTCTGGTGAAGGTTGTCGAGCGCGACGGACGGCTGGTGCCCGACCGGATGCTGCGCGCGGCCGATTTGCCCGGCGCGCTTGGTGAGACCGCCAACCCGGACTGGAAGGCGGTCACCTATGACGAACTCAGCGGAGAGCTGGTCGTGCCGCTCGGCTCGGCGGGGCATCGTTGGGGGGACAAGGGCAAGTGGAACCTGGAGGAGAAGGACGGCCAGGGCCGCGACGTGCGTCTGCGCAGCACTCTGGCCGGACATCACGATCGAATCGAGCCAGTCGCTTTCCCCTATTTCGGCAGCATCGCGCCGCATGACTTCGTCGCCACGGCGCATGAGGAGATTCTCGAGCGCAATGTGCCTTTGAAGCGGATCGAGTTCGCTGATGGGTCGTCGGGTTATGTTGCGACCGTATTCGACCTCTTCTGCGCCAATTACGGTGTCGATCGCGGTTTCGGCGGGGCGAATGTCGCGCAAAGCTACGACGACGACCTGCCCTTCACGCCCGCCTGGGCGGAAACGATCACCGGCGTGCCGCGCCAGGCGATCATCCAGGTCGCGCGCGAGTTCGCCGACACCGCCGAGAAGACCAGGGGCCGCTCGATGGTGATCCTCGGCGCTGGTCTCAACCACTGGTACCACATGGACATGAGCTACCGCGGGATCATCGCGCTGCTGGTGATGTGCGGCTGCGTCGGCCAGTCCGGGGGGGGCTGGTCGCACTATGTCGGGCAGGAGAAGCTTAGACCCCAGACGGGCTGGCTGCCCCTCGCCTTCGCGCTCGACTGGACGCGGCCGCCTCGGCAGATGAACGGCACCAGCTTCTTCTATGCCCATACCGATCAATGGCGGTACGAATCGCTGAAGATGTCGGAAATCCTCTCGCCGCTCGCGCCCGAGGGCGACTGGTCGGGCAGCCTGCTCGATTACAACGTCAAGGCCGAGCGGATGGGCTGGCTGCCGTCGGCGCCGCAGTTCAACGCCAACCCGATCGAATGGGGCAATCGCATCCACGCCGCGGGCGCCGATCCGGCGACCGTGGTGACCGATGCGCTCAAGTCGGGCGACCTCAAGCCCGCCTGCATCGACCCCGACAACCCGGTGAACTGGCCGCGCAACATGTTCTTCTGGCGCTCGAACGTGCTCGGCGCGTCGGGCAAGGGCCACGAATATTTCCTCAAGCATCTGGTTGGATCGATGCACGGTGTCGTCGGCACCGACGAGGACCGCGAGCGGATCGACCGCCCGCAGGACGTTGTGTGGCACGACGAGGCGCCGGTCGGAAAGCTCGACCTGATGGTCAATATCGACTTCCGCATGTCGACCACCAGCATCTATTCCGACATCGTGCTGCCGACCGCGACGTGGTACGAAAAGCACGACCTCAACACCTCCGATATGCACCCGTTCATCCATCCGCTGTCCGCGGCGGTGGACCCGGCGTGGGAGACGAAGAGCGACTGGAACATCTTCCGCGCGATCGCGAAGAAATTCTCAGACGTTGCGCCCGAGGTGCTCGGGATCGAGCATGACCTCGTCACCACACCGATCCTGCACGACACGCCTGCGGAGCTGGCGCAGCCCTACGAGCCCAAGGATTGGATGAAGGGCGAGTGCGAGCCGATCCCCGGCAAGACGGCGCCCAATGTCCAACTGGTCGAGCGCAATTATCCCGAGACCTTCGCCCGGTTCACGGCGATGGGGCCCCTGCTCGAAAAGCTCGGTAACGGCGGGAAGGGCCTCAACTGGAATACGCAGAAAGAGGTCGAGCTCTTGGGCGATCTCAATGGGCGGGTCCTCAGCGGCTCCACCGCAGGGCGCCCGAAGATCGATACCGACATCGACGCCTGCGAGACGATACTCATGCTTGCGCCGGAAACCAATGGCGAGGTCGCGGTCAAGGCGTGGGCCGCGCTCACCAAGGTCACCGGCCGCAGTCACGGCCACCTCGCCCATGGGAAGGAGGAGGAAAAGATTCGCTTCCGCGACGTCTCCGCTCAGCCGCGCAAGATCATCTCCTCGCCCATCTGGTCCGGCCTCGAGAGCGAGCATGTGTGCTACAACGCCGGCTACACCAATGTGCACGAGCTGATCCCATGGCGCACGCTGACCGGGCGCCAGCAGCTCTATCAGGATCATCACTGGATGCGCGCATTCGGCGAAGGCTTCGTCACCTGGCGTCCGCCGATCGACACCAAGACGGTGCTGCAGGTGATCGGCAAGCTGCCCAACGGCAATACCGAGATCATGCTCAACATCCTGACCCCGCACCAGAAGTGGGGCATCCATTCGACCTATACCGAGAACCTGATCATGCTCAGCCTCAACCGCGGCGGGCCGACGGTCTGGATCAGCGAGGACGACGCCAGTTCGGCCGGTATCGAGGACAACGACTGGATCGAGGTGTTCAACGTCAACGGCGCGCTCACCGCGCGGGCGATCGTGTCGCAGCGGATCATGCCGGGTTCGGCGATCATGTATCACGCGCAGGAAAAGCTGGTGAACACCGTCGGCTCGGAAATCACCGGCCAGCGCGGCGGCATCCACAATTCGGTCACGCGCATCAACATGAAGCCGACGCACATGATCGGGGGCTACGCGCAGCTCGCCTACGGTTTCAACTACTACGGCACCGTGGGGGCCAACCGCGACGAGTTCGTGATCGTGCGCAAGATGAGCGAGGTGAACTGGTTCGACAAGGCCGCGGACGACAGTGTTCACGCCGGGGGCGGGTCCGCCGATTGGGGAACGGGCGCCAGCCGAGGCGCCGTCCAGGAGGCTGCGGAATGAAGGTCCGTGCCCAGATCGCGATGGTTCTGAACCTCGACAAGTGCATCGGCTGCCATACCTGCTCGATCACGTGCAAGAACGTGTGGACGAACCGCGAAGGGGTCGAATACGTCTGGTTCAACAACGTCGAGACCAAACCCGGGATCGGCTATCCTAAGGACTGGGAGAACCAGGAGCGCTGGAAGGGCGGCTGGGTTCGGAGCAAGAACGGCAAGATCGTGCCGCGTCAGGGTGCCAAATGGCGCATCCTGTCCAAGATCTTCGCCAACCCCCACCTGCCCGAGATCGACGACTTCTACGAGCCCTACACGTTCGAATACGAATGGCTGCAGTCGGCCCCCGAGCTTCAGGCACAACCGACCGCGCGCCCGCGCTCGCTGGTGACGGGCGAGCTGCTCAACAAGATCGAGTGGAGCGGCAACTGGGAGGACATGCTCGGCGGCGAATTCGAGAAGCGCAGCCACGATTACAACTTCGAAGGTGTGCAGAAGGAGATCTACGGCCACTTCGAAAAGACGTTCATGATGTATCTGCCGAGGCTGTGCGAGCACTGCCTCAATCCCTCGTGCCTCGCCTCGTGCCCCTCGGGCGCGATCTACAAGCGGGCAGAGGACGGGATCGTCCTGATCGACCAGGAGAAGTGCCGGGGCTGGCGCATGTGCGTCTCGGGCTGCCCGTACAAGAAAATCTACTACAACTGGGTGAGCGGGAAGTCGGAGAAGTGCATCTTCTGCTATCCGCGGATCGAGACCGGCCAGCCGACCGTGTGCTCCGAAACCTGCGTCGGGCGCATTCGCTATCTCGGGGTGGTGCTCTACGACGCCGACAAGATCGAGGCCGCGGCGTCGGTCGAGGACCCGAAGGACCTCTATCCCGCCCAGCTTAGCGTGTTCCTCAACCCGCACGACGTGGCCGTCCAGGAAGCGGCGCGCGCCGAGGGCATTCCGGATCAGTGGCTGGAGGCGGCGATGCTTTCGCCCGTCTATAAAATGGCGATGGAGTGGAAGATCGCCTTCCCCCTCCATCCCGAATACCGCACGCTGCCGATGGTCTGGTATGTGCCGCCCTTGTCGCCGATCCAGTCGGCCGCGGAAGCGGGTAAGATCTCGGCCAAGGACGGGATGCCCGATGTTCGCAGCCTGCGCATCCCGCTCCGCTACCTCGCCAACCTGCTCACCGCCGGCGACGAGGAGCCGATTGCCGCAGCGCTCGAGCGGATGCTGGCGATGCGGTCCTACATGCGCGCAAAGAGCGTCGAGGGGCGGATCGACGAAGCGATCCCCGAGCGTGTCGGCCTCGACCGGGCTACGATCGAGGAGATGTACAAGATCATGGCGCTCGCGGCTTACGAAGACCGCTATGTCATCCCCACCGCGCGCCGCGAGATCGACGAGGACGCCTATGTCCTGCGGGGCTCGTCGGGCTTCGGGTTTCGCGAGAACACGCTGGGATCGACGAAGGTCAATCTGTTCGGCGGGGGGGCCAGAAAAGCCCCCCGCGACCCGCGCATGGATGTTCCGACATGAGGATCACGCTCAACGCCCTGGCGGCGCTGCTCGCCTATCCGTCGGACGATCTCAAGGCGCATGCCGCGGAGATCGCGGACGCGGTGCGCGCGGAGGGAGCGTTGCCGCGAGTGGCGTTTCAACAGCTGCAACCGTTGCTCGATCGGATCGCGGATGACGATCTGCTCGACCAGCAATCGAACTACAGCGAGCTTTTCGACCGCTCGCGGTCGCTTTCGCTCCACCTGTTCGAGCATGTCCACGGCGACAGCCGCGAACGCGGCCAGGCGATGATCGACCTCGGCCACCAGTATATCGAGAGCGGAATCTTCCTCGAAGCGAGCGAGCTGCCGGACTTCATTCCGGTGTTCCTCGAATACGCCTCGTGCCTGCCCGCAGCGGAGGCGAGGGAAACGCTCGGCCAGCCCGCGCATGTCTTCGCCGCACTGGCCGAGCGTCTGCACAAGCGGGGATCGGACTATGCGGGCGTGTTCCATGCGGTGGTCGCGCTGGCCGGTGTCCGGCCGGATGCCGGCGCCGTCGCCCAGGTCGACGAAAACACGCCGCCCGTCGATCCTTCGGTCGAAGACGATTGGGAAGAGACCCCGGTATCGTTCAGCGCCGGGGCGGCGCACGAGATGGGCGGGCCGACCGGGCCCGTCGCCAGGATACGCGCATCGAACAGGGTCAAGGCACAGGAGGCAGGACGGTGACAGACTTCATCAATCAGCTGGCATTCGGCTGGTATCCCTATCTCGCGGTCACCGTGCTTGTGGTCGGCAGCGTGCTGCGCTTCGATGCCAACCAGTACAGCTGGCGCTCGCAATCCAGCCAGTTCCTGCGCCGCCGGCAGATGGTGCTGGGATCGAACCTGTTCCACATGGGGATCATCATCCTGTTCTTCGGCCACTTGGTGGGGCTGCTGACCCCGATTAACGTGTTCCATACATTGGGCATCGGTCATGGTTTCAAGCAGACCGCCGCACTGGTCGTCGGAGGCATTGCGGGGGTCGCCGCGTTTGTCGGCTGCACTCTTCTGCTCCACCGCCGGCTGTTCGATGAGCGCGTCCGCCGCAGTTCCTCGGTCGGCGACATTCTAGTCCTCGTGCTCATTTGGCTCCAGCTCGTCCTCGGGATCGCCACGACCTATTGGACGCTGCAGCACCTCGACGGCAGCGAGATGGTTCGCTTCATGAGCTGGGCGAACGGGGTACTCACGCTCGATCCCGCGGCGCCGGGCGAAATCCGCGACGTAGCTTTGGTCTACAAGCTCCACATCGTGCTCGGCCTCACGCTGTTCGTGATCACCCCGTTTACCCGGCTCGTGCATATCTGGAGCGCGCCCATCTGGTTCCTGCTTCGCCCCGGTTATCAGATCGTCCGCTCGCGGCGGTCGGACAAGCCGGTCTATGCGCGGACCAAGGGTCCGGCTGGCGTGGCTCCGAGCTATGGTGGGACGACGGTGCTGCGGCAACAAGTCGAGAGCGGCGAGGCGGGAGCATGAGCCGCCGCCTCGACGTCATCAACCTCGCCGACCCCGAGCAGCGCCCTGCGCCGGTGATGCCGAGCGCGTGCGAAAGCCACGGCTGCTCCGGGGGCCCCGAACCGATCATCCCTCCGCCGCCAAGTTTCGGCGAGGTCTACGTCAACGGGGTCGAGATCGAACCCGAGGCGATTGCGCGCGAGATCCAGCACCACCCGGCGCCGGACGCGGAAACCGCCTGGGTCGAGGCGGCGCGCGCGCTCGCGGTGCGCGAATTGCTGCTGCAGGAAGGGCGCAGGCTTAGCATCGAGCCGGAACCGGAGACCGACGAGGCCGGCCGCCGTGAGGCCGAGGACGACGCGATGATCGCCGCCGTGCTCGACAGCCAGGTGCAGCCCGCGCAGGCGGGCGAGAGCGAATGCAGGCGCTATTACGACGCCAATGTGGATCGCTTCCGCACACCCGACCTGTTCGAAGCCGCCCATATCCTGCTGGAGCCCGAGGGAGCCGCCGAGGCGGCCTGGGCCACCTCCGAGGCGCGCGCTCGCTCGATCATCGCGGAGATCGGCAACGATGCGGCCAAATTCGCCGCCGCTGCTCGCGCCTTTTCATCCTGCGCCTCAAAGTTGCAGGACGGCTCGCTGGGCCAGATCAGCCGGGGAGAGCTGGTTGGTTCAGTTCAGGCGGCGCTGGAGCAGCTCGCGGACGGCGAAACCGGCAGCGCGCCTGTCCGCTCGCCGTTCGGGTGGCACGTCTTGCGACTTCACCGCCGCATCGATGGCCGCACGCTTGGATTCGAGGCCGCGCGCCCCCGGATCGCCGACATGCTCGAAGCGCGCAGCTGGTCACTTGAAGCTGCGCGCTATGTGGCGGAACTGGCCCGCCGCAACCGGGTCGAAGGCGTGCAGATCGACGGGGCATCCGGCGCGTGAACACTTTGGGGGACTTGCTGGCGGCGGCGCGGGGGTCGGCGGGCGGATTCCAGGCCTGGCTGCATCGCTTCGAACCGGAGCTTGCCATCCAGGTGGAGCAGGCAGCAGGGCAGACCAGGCTCAGCCCGACGGGGTATGTTCGGGCCGCCATCGCCGACTTCTCACGCCTGGCGTCGGAGGAGGATTGGGCGACCCTGATGTCGTCGCTGAGGGATAGCGAAGACCCGGGCATGGTCTGCCTCAGGGCGATGGTGGACTGGCGCTTGACCGCCCACGCTTGCCACGCGCATAGCCACCATGCGGCAGCCGACTAGGAGCGTGCGATGACCGATCCCCTGCCCAGCAACGCCGAGAGCGCCCCACTCAACCCCGCGCTCAAGAGCCAATCCGAAACCGTCTACGACACCACCCACACGACCCCTGCCCCGATCGACACTGCCTCGGCCAGCGAAGGGGAGGGCGAGGGCTGGTCATGGGTGTGGATCGTCGTGACAGTGCTCTGCGTGGCCCTGGCGATCTGGTTCTTGCTCTAACCGTCGCGCGCCGCGGCCGAAAAACCAGCGCGGCTGGGCGGCGCGACAGGCTCCATTCTGATAACCCGACTTGCGAATGCATCGGTGCGCGTCTTGCCGGCGCACTCCGCGGTGGACAGGGTGTAAGCGAGCGCGCGGCAGTCGCGTTCACGCGCAATCTTCGCCAATCCTTCGCGCAACGTGCGCTCGGCGTGCGGCCCGCGCCCGAGTTCGAACGCGGCCATTATCTCGACGCCGAGAACGCGACCATACTCGAGGTTCAGCCGCGGCAGGAATGTCGCGGCCCCATAGAGGCATCCACTCCGAGCACGTGCGCCCAGGGTTCCTCCTTGCGCCGCGCTCACCGCGCGGGCGAACTCCAGCCAGCGGTCGAGCTCGACCCGCGCAACGGACCGCACCAGCGGATAGGCCATCGCCAGCTCACCATCCTCGAGGAGACAGGTGTGCAGCACCGGCATCGCTTCTCCTCAACCCGTGTTTCCCCGTTGAACCCTAGCGTGGTTCGGCTAGGGGGAGTTGAGCCACATCATTACCGCAACCCGCAGATCGAGGGTCGTCGTGCCTTACACCCCTTCCGGTGCGTTGACCGACTTGCCATCAGGCCATCCGTGCGAGGGCTGCCCGATTCGCCCGATCACGATCTGCCGTAGCCTGCGGCCCGATGTCCTTGCCGACATGCGACGGCTGGGCTCGATGCAGCGGCTGCGCGCGGGCCAGCCGGTGTTTCACCAGGGCGATCCCGCGCGCCGGGTGTTCATGCTCACGCTGGGCTCGCTCAAGATCTATACATTGCTGGGCGACGGCCGACGCCAGGTGACGGGCTTCATGTTCCCGGGCGACTTCCTGGGGATTTCGGTGGAGGGCGAGTACGCCTTCACCATCGAAGCGCTGCAACAGTCCGAACTATGGTGGTTCTCGCGCGAAGCCTTCGACAGCTTCATCGAAACGCACCCCTCGATCGAGCGCGAACTGTACCGCATGGCGGCACACGAGCTTGCCGCCGCGCAGCGCCAGATGGTGCTGCTGGGCCGCAAGAACGCCGCGGAGCGACTGGCGAGCTTCTTCCTCGAACTCCTCAAGCGCGAGCAGACGATCGCCGGTTCGATGGCGCAGAGCTTCGACCTGCCGATGAGCCGGCTGGATATCGCCGACTATCTGGGCCTGACAAAGGAAACCGTGAGCCGGATGCTGGCCGAATTGCGCGGGCGGGGCCTGATCCGGCTTGAGCGCCAGAACCGGGTGGAGGTGCTCGAACGCGAGCGTCTGGAAGAGGTCGCCGCCGGTAACGACGAGGGTTAGCTCCGACTCGTCACAGGGCGAACTCGAGTTGGAGCCAGAGTTTGCGAGTATCCACGCCGAACCCTCGTGGTTCATAGCGGGCATATTTGATCAGGGCGGCGATGGACTGGAACCGCGCACCGACCGCCAGGTCCAGTTCCTCGCCATAGCGCAGACCGCCATCGCTGCTGCGAAAACGATGCAGCGCGATGCTGGCATTGAGGCCGGGGATCGCGCTCAGTTCCGGAAACTTCCTGCCAAGCGACAAATAGCCATCCTGCAGACCCCCCCGGCGGCGTGGTCAGGAATACGTCCGCCCAGCCGTTGAACTTATGGAGCGTGGCCAGCGGCGTCTGGACCGCACGGCCGTTGTCGGCCCCGAGCGTTTCCATGCCCGCTGCGAGATCGAACCCCGCCAGCTTGGCCGCAGCCTCGAAAGACCAGTAATCGGCCGCAAAATCAAACGGGTTGGCGCCGTGGTCCGATTGCCGCGCGTAGCTGGCTCGTACGCTGGCCGAGGCGCGCTGATCGATGGGGATGGCGACCGCCACGAACCCGCCATAGGTCTGGCTGCTGTTGGCATAGGCGAAGGGTTCGTCGTAGTCGATCAGGTAAGCGAACAGCTTGCCCGAAATCGCGCCCTTGCCCGCGCTGATGCCGGCAAAGACGAAGTCCCCGCCGAGCGCGGTGCGAGGGCCCGCGTCGTTGCCGAAGATCGTCCGCTGGCCGATGGCGTAGGTCGCGTCGATCGTCGCCGGCCCGACCTTGGCCACTGCCCGCAGCGCGTCGAAGGTCTGTTCGTTCTGCCGCCAACCGACCGAACCGACCCAGCGCTGATCGTCGAGCCCGATGCGTTGCCGGCCGGCGGTGACCGCGCCGCCGCGATGGCGATATTCAAGCTGCAACCGGTTGAGCTCGACGTTCTCGGGATCGGCGACTATTGCATGCGCCGGCCGCGATTGCTCTTCCCCCTGAACCGGAAACGGGAAGGCATTGTAGCGCCGAACCGGTGCGAGCGTTGCTTCTCCCTCGACGAGCAAGGAGAACGGGCCCCTGCGCGCTTCGGCGCCGGCGCGGACCCGCAGCGTCGCGGCGGTCGCTTCGAGGGCACCCTGATCGACAGATTCGGCGCGTGCGCGGACGCTCAAAATCGGCCGCAGCTCGATCTGATCTGCGTCCGCCTGGCCATCGCTGGCTTGCGCTATCGCGGCCTCAGGCAGACTTGAGGCTGCGAGCGCCGCGACTATAGCAAGTGTCTTCATGCCCATGTCTGGCGCTTTTCCTGTGCTTGGTTGCTGCTTAGGAGCGCTGAGGGCAGGCAGAATGATCTGCCTCAAATCGGAAGCGAAACCGTGGCGCTAAGTTCCGCATGACGAGCCGCGACGACTTGGGGGTGGTTATCCTTGCCGGGGGCGAGGCCCGGCGGATGGGCGGCGGAAAACCTTTGCGCATGCTCGCGGGGCGCACTTTGCTCGATCGGGCGATCGAGCGCGCCATGCGCTGGTCGGACCGTGTGGTAATCGCGGCACGGTCGCGCGAACAGGTTGCGGGCGTGGCGCTACCGGTGGTAATCGACCCGCCGGGGTCGCCGGACCGCTCGCCGGGCTGGCCTCGGCCAGGGAGGCCGGTCGGGTACTCGTGCTGACCATCCCCTGCGACATGCCGTTCCTGCCGGATGACCTGCCCGCGCGGCTCTCGGCCGGCCTGCCCGGTCACGCCGCAGCGCTGGCCGCGAGCGGCGGGCGGGTTCACCCGGTGTGCGGACTGTGGCGGAGTGAAGCGCTCGCCGACCTTCAACGCTACCTCGATATCGGTAGGCGGTCGGTCTTGGGCTTTGCCGAGGCGATCGGATATGCCGTCGTCGAGGGGAACCCGGAAGCGTTCGTGAACGTGAACACGCCGGAGGATCTTGCCCGGGCGGAAGCGCGCCTCGTCTAGAACGCCAGCGCCTCGACCACTTCGCCGGCCTTTCGAGGAGGGTCGTTGGGCCGCATCCGCAGCAGCAGGTCCGCCTCCACGAGCGCGCGTTGGGCGCTTGAGTCCTGGTTTCCGATCGGTACGGCCCCAGTGGCGGCGCGCCGGGCGCGAGCGAATGTCTCGCGCGCGCCGCACGCCGGAAGCGGCTCAGCCAACGGCACCTTCACCCATTCGTGTGCGCCGCAACGGCCGAATAGCCGCGCCACGAGCGGGGCCAGGAACAGCCTGGCCGTGACCATGGCCGACGTCGGGTTACCCGGAAGGCCGAGCACCAGTCGTCCTCCCGCGCGCCCGAGCCAGACGGGCTTTCCGGGCTTGATGGCGACTTTGGAGAAGACGATCTCCAACCCATGATCTGCAAACATCGCCTTGGCGAAGTCGCGCTCGCCGACCGAAGCTCCGCCGGTGACAACGACCAAATCCGCATGCGCGAGTGCTTCGCCAGCCGCGCGCCCCATCAAATCCAGATCGTCACTCAGGCGGCTGGCTCCCAGCGCGGTGCCCCCCCACTGTTCCGCCAGGGCGGCGACTCCGTACGAGACGCTTTCCGGTATCGCTCCTGGGCGGTTATGGGCGTCGCCCGGAGCCGCGAGCTCGTCGCCCGTGGCGAGCACGTATACGGTCGGCCGGCGCCATGCTTCGACCTCCGCCACGTCTGCAGCGGCGGCCGCGACCAGCGCGCGCGGGGTCAAGAGGTCTCCCGCTCCCAGAAGCTCGTCTCCCACGGAGAAGTCGGACCCCCTACGGCGGATGTGGCGCGCCTCGCCGACGGCGACCGGGATCAACGCAAGATCGCCCTGCCGCTCCACGGCTTCCTGGACGAACACTCTGTCCGCGTCCGCCGGGACGGGTGCGCCGGTGAAGATCCGGACGCAGCATCCCGGTTCGACCGTCGGCACAAAGCCGCTTCCGGCGAACGATTCGCCGACCACTCGCAATGCACCGGGTACGTCGACTTCGCGCACCGCGTAGCCATCCATCGCCGAGCAATCGGCGGGCGGCGAATCCACCCGCGCCGTCACGGCTTCAGCGAGGACACGTCCGGCAGCCTTTGCAATGGGAACCGGTTCGCTCACAAGCGGGTGAGCGGCCTCGCGCAGAAGACGCAATGCCTCGTCGAACGCAATCATGCTGCCCGCCAGCTGCCCGATCGGCCGCCCTCCTTGGGGGGGGGGCCGGATGGCGCCGATCTCCATCGTCTTGTCGATAGACTCGAGCATGTCGAACAAGGTGAGACACGCCGCCGAAACCGCAGTCAAGGCTTCCATCTCGACCCCGGTCGAGCCGGTCGTCTTGACCTCGGTGTGAACGCGAAACCCGGCGAGCGCCTGGTCGATTTTCGATCCGCACCGCCCCTTTGGAGAGTGAGAGGGGATGGCAGAGAGGGATGAGGTCGGCAGTGCGCTTTGCCGCCATGCTCCCGGCGAGTTCGGCCGTGGCGATCACTGTCCCTTGGGCGTCGAGCCCTGCGCGCACCGCGTCCAGCGTCCCATGATGGCACACGAGCCGGCCCCCCCGCCAATGCGGTGCGCGCCGTGGCGGGCCTTCTCCGATATATCCACCATGCGCGCGCGACTTTGCTGCCAGGGTCTGCGCAACGGACACAGGCTCCACGAAGCCGATCACCGACAGCAACAAGGCCGACACCAGCAACTGTTGCCACAGGCCAAGGTCAATGACCGGCACCGTCAGCGGAGGCTGGCTCCGCGGTATGTCGCCGACCACCTTCACGGCCTGGCTTTCCAGGTGGAGGGCGAGGACGGCGAGGGTGGCGAAATGCCCGAGATATTCGGGCGCCGCAGATCGAATTCGGAGACTTCATGACGAAGCAGGTCGCTCTCACACCTGAGGCAGAGGTCCGTACGCCGCCGCCCGCGATTCAGATCGCCGACCAGCTCGAGCGGGACATCATCGCGGGTAGATATCGGCCGGGAGAGCGTCTGCGCGAAATCGAATCGCGCAGCGAACCGGCGTCTGCCGCAGCCCGGGCCGCGAAGCCTTCCGGATCGTCGAACAGGACGGAATGATCGAAAACGAACCATGGAAATGATTGCGGGTCGTCGATCTCGACGTCTCGGAACTCAGCGATCTGATGGACCTTGTCGCGGTATTGCAGGGGCTGATCGCGCGCCTCGCCGCCTCGCATGCGACATCGCCGCGCCTGTCGGCTCTGGAAGCCCTAATCGACAGGATGGACGCAATCGTTGCAGCTAAGGGGCCGATGAACGAACAGCTGCGGCTCCCGTTCGAAGCCGGCGCTGCGTTTCGGGAGGCATGCGGTTCGCGGCGGGCTGCGTCGATAATGACCCGAGTGGGTCGGCTGGCATATCGGCAGCACCGGCATTTGCTCGGGGCGGAACTTTCGTGGCGCCGCGAAGCGGTAACGAACTCGCGCCGACTCCACGAAATGCTGAGCCGAGGGAACCCCACCGCTTCGGACCGCCAGGCTCACATCATGGTCGAGCATTCAAAGCGGAACATTCTCAAGTCTCTCGAACAATCCGGACGCAGGCTGTTGCCACTTCCCACTTGCATGGAAAGCCTGGCTGCCGATGTGTAAGCTAAGATCCGCCAGCGGCATTCTGTGGATGAAATTGTGGGGGTATCGCTGGGGGTACTTTGCGACATCAGTGAACAATACAGAAAAGTTTTCAAGTATATATGGCTCTTGTAAAGATCCCTCCTCCGCTACCATATCGTATAAATCGTTGAAAAATGGCAATAAAAAATTCCCCAATGGGACTCGAACGGTGTTGGGTTTCTCTGTCGGGCTCAGGTGCTTAGCGATTGTAATCGCACGATTTCAGGATTTACCCGTTGCGCTTGTAGAACGCAGAATCGACCCTAGCGACGATGGGTTGGGGGTAATTTGGGGGTATCGACGAGGCTGCAAAATTGTACTGGATACCCTCCGTGACCGGGGTATTGGCAGTTACGGATTCCTGACCCAGATCCTGCTGAATTGACCGTGTCCACGCTCCCTGCGATGGCCCGGTATGGCTTCCGACAAGACCCTGAATGCAAAGAACCTCGCCGCGTTGGGCGCTGGCCGTTTGGCGGACATTCTGCTCGAGCTCGTCTCGGGCGATGCGGCGGCCAAGCGGCGCTTGCGGCTCGAACTGGCAGGCCAATCGGAAGGCGGTGCGGGCGTTGCGGTCGAGGTCCGCAAGAGGCTGGCGACAATCGCTAAATCCCGCTCATTCGTGGACTGGCACAAGTACCGTGCCTTTGTGGCGGACCTCGAGGCTCAGCGCCGCGCTATCGTCGATCGTGTCGCGCCGAGCCAACCTGCGGACGCGTTCGACCTCCTCTGGCGGCTGCTCGACATGGCGCCCTCGCTTTACGAACGGTGCGACGACAGCAATGGTGCGATCGGTTCGGTCATCCAAGATGTGCTGGAAAATCTGGGAAGGCTCGCCCCGCAGTGCGGGGTGAACGTGCCGGTGCTGGCGGACAAGGTCTATTCAGGTGTTTGCGCCAATGACTGTGGCCAGTTCGACGGGTTGATCGGACTGATGGCACCGGTTTTGGGCAAGGAAGGCCTTGCCCTGCTCAAGGCGAAGTTCGAGGCGCTTGAAAAGGCGCCGCCCAAGCCGCCCAAGTACAGCGAACGCCGGGTGATCGGCTGGGGGCGGGGTGGGCCGCTCTACGAAGACGATCTGGAGATCAAGGGGCATGCCCGGATGGTTCGCTTGGCGTTGACCGAGATCGCCGATGCCCTTGGCGATGTCGATGCCTATGCCGCGCGCTATTCGGGCGAGGAGCAGGCCAATCCCGCGATTGCCGCCGGGATTGCGCAACGGCTTCTTGGGGCGGGGCGGGCGGGGGAAGCACTCGCCGTGCTTGATCGCGCTGAATCCCTTCGCGTGAAGGGCGGGCACTGGCCCGATTGGGATCGGGTGCGTATCGAGGTGCTCGATGAACTGGGGCGGGCGGAACAAGCTCAGGCCATGCGCTGGAACCAGTTCGAGACAGTGCTGCACACCGACTACCTGAAGGACTATCTCAAGCGCCTGCCCGATTTTGATGATGAGGAAGCAGAACAGCGCGCATTGGGCATCGCGGCGGCTTATCCCGACTTCGACCGGGGGCTCCAGTTTCTGGCGACCTGGCCCGCATTGGCGGCGGCTGCGTCCATGGTGCTGGCGCGGCATGGCGAAATGAGCGGTGACCATTATTGGTATCTGACCGATGCTGCGGACCATCTGGACAAGGATCATCCGCTCGCCGCCACGCTGATTCTTCGCGCCATGATCGATTTCGCGCTCGATAGGGGGCGGTCGAAGCGCTATTCCCACGCCGCCCGCCATTTGCAGAGCTGTGAATATCTCTCCCGCCGTATCGATGACTGGGCGGGCTATCCCGATCACGATAGTTATGTCGCCGATCTCAGGGCACGGCACGGCCGCAAAAGCGGCTTCTGGAATGCGGAGCGATAGATGGGCCCCGCTGCGTCACGTCGTGTGTCGGTCAGGCATTCGATGCTTCAGGGGGCTATCGCGAGTTCGCGGCGAGTATCACTATGGGCCATGGACCCCATGATCAGACCTGAAGCAAATGGACTGCCATGGTTGGCCATGCATGGAGTAGCCCAGGGTTTACCGGGGCATCGTCACCGATCGGTAGCCAGTTACGTTCTCTGATTCCGTATTGCAAAATGCGATACAATCGTCTATCGGTGCCGCCAAGGAGAACAACCGTGGCTCGCTCGACCTTGCGCAAGGATCATCCGCTTTCAATGCGGCTTCCCGATGCCGACATCGCGATCATCGACCGCGCAGCCAGCCTGCGCGGGCGTTCGCGCACGGAATTCATGCGCGATGCGGCGGTGCGGACTGCCGAGGAAGTGATCATGGAAAATACGGTCATCCGCATGTCGCCGGAAGGCTTCGCCGCCTTTGTCGATCTCCTGCACCGTCCGGCCAAACCCGTGCCTGAAATGGTCGAGCTGCTCAAGCGGCCCGCACCCTGGGAAACCAAAACCTCTGCCGAATAGCTGGGCCAGGTGCCGATTTCCGCACCCGAACCGCTCAACGAAGCGCACGATCTCTCGCAGTTCTCTTGCGACAAGCCGTCGCTTGACAACTGGCTCCGGGCTCGAGCGCTGTCGAACCAGAAGAAGGGCTTCACGGCAGTCATTGTGGTCCACGACGCGGGCAGGGTGGTGGGCTACTACGGCTTGGCGCCGACCGCAGTGGTACCCGCCAGCCTCCCGCGTTCGATCCGCACCGGGCAATCGCCCGACCCACTGCCTTGCCTGTTGCTCGGTCAACTGGCGACCGATGTAGAATGGCGCCGGCAGGGCATTGGCAGCGGCCTGCTCAAGCACGCCCTCCAACGCTGCGTCGAAGGCGCAACGCTGATCGGGGGCAGGGCGCTGATCGTCAACGCCGTGGACGAGGAAGCTGCCGCCTTCTGGCAAAGACGGGGGTTTTTGCCATCCAAGGACGATCCGATGGTGCTGGCGCGCTCGATTCTCGACATTGCCGCTTCGCTCGAAGCAAGCACAGGCGCGAGGTGAGGCATTGAAGCTTAACGGCGCGATCCTTCAACATGCTTGAGTGTATCGCGAGATCTTGGCTTCACCACCCAAATGCCTTGTTGCGGTTCATCCGACTGCTATCCGACTGCTAGAGCTGTTCATCTCAAAGGGCCATTTTGGGGATATCGATGGGTATCGCAGTCATATTTTGAATTATTATTACCTGATATCAATATCATAACTGGTCCAAAACTATCCCTCCTCCGCTACCAGCCGAGGCTTGCGACCGGTCAAATCCGGGTTTACGCTATTGGTCCCCAATCTATCCGGGTTCGCGCTCAACAAACCCATCCGATCGGTCAGTCTCTTGAATTTGCGCTCCTCTCGCAGCGTCACCATGCAAGATATCGCCCGCCAAGCCGGGGTTTCGGCGATCACCGTCTCGCGAGCCCTCGGCGGCGGGACGGTAAAGGCGGAAACCCGGCAGCGGATTGTCGCGGCGGCCGAGACCATGGGATATCAGCTGAATCATGCGGCCCGCAACTTGCGGCAGCAGCGCACCAGCACCATCGCGGTTGTCATTGAGATGCAGCCCAGTGCCGCAAGGCCGATCAGCGACCCCTATCCCATGTCGCTGCTTGGGGGGATCATCGAGGAGTTGTCGAAGGCCGATTTCAGCGCAATGCTGCTGACCGCGGAAAAGTTCATGCGGTTGCCGCCATCGGTGGATGCGGTGATTCTGCTCGGGCAGGGCTTTCGCAACGACGCGGTGGCCTTGATCGATCGCTGTAATCATCCGCTGGTGGTATGGGGATCCTCGCGCAGCGACGAAGGACGACATGTCGTCGTCGGAAGCGATAATGTCGGGGGCGGGCGGCTGGCGGCGCTCCGCCTCCTGGAGCTGGGCCGGCGACGGGCAATTTTCCTTGGCGACCAGGGCCACGCCGAGCCGGCTGATCGCCTTGACGGCTTCGCCGAGGCATTTGCAGCGGGCGGCGGGTGTGTGATCGATGCCATCGCCAGCGACTTCACCTTCATCGGCGGGCATCAGGCCATGCGGACCGCGATCGAGGCATATGGAAGAGATTTCGACGCCGTGTTTGCCGCTTGCGATGCCATCGCCATGGGCGCGGTTCGTGCCTTGATCGAGCGCGGCAGGCGAGTCAGTGAGGAAGTCTCGGTCATCGGGTTCGACGATGCCGCCAGCGCGCAGCTGTTTTCCCCGCCGCTCACCACCATTCACCAGGATTGGCACGAAGGTGGGCGTCAGCTTGCCCGCAAGGCGATGGCGATGGTGCAAGGTGAAGCTGCGGAAACCACGCTACTGCCGGTCCGCCTGGTAGTACGCGCCACCTGAATTTGGTGCTCCCGCTTATCCAAAATGGCCCTCGTATGGCTTTATGGTATCGATAGCTTGACATCGATAACATACGGTTGCATTTGGTCGTCGGGAGCAGGCCGAGAAGGCCGCTCGACGGGAGAGTTTGCGTGGAACTTCGCTCGCGGCGGCGGGAGCAGGATTGGCTCGTTTCCGAACGCGCATTCGACCCCGCGCGTCTGGGCCACTCGTCGAGCCTGTTTTCGCTGTCGAACGGGATCTTGGGGACGCGCGGTGGGCCGCCAGAGTGGCCCGACGGGCATTCGACTATTCTTGCCGGGGCCTTTGTTCGCCTGCCGCTTAGCTATCACGAGCGCTTTCCGGGCTTCGCCGAGCACACCGACACGAGGCTTCTTGGCCCCGGTGTTACGGGCATCCGCATTGCGATCGACGCGGAGCCGGTCGATTTCACGGCCACGACGATCGTAAGCACGACATGCGACCTTGACCTGCGGACGGCCTCGTTGCGCCGGCATACCGTATGGCAGTTGGCTGACGGACGCCGGATTGCCTTGTCATCCTGGCGCTTTGTTCCTCTCCTCGGCCGCGCGCTGTGCCTTCAGCGGCATGAAATCACCCTGGTCGATTTCACCGCCGAGGTTGAGGTCGAATTCCCAATCGAAATGTCGCGACCCGGCGGAGCGGACGTCGGTGATCCGCGGAACAGCGCGCGCGCTCGCTTTGTCCCCGTTGCAGAACAGGCGATCGCGGAAGCGAGCCTGTGGAGGTTCGCGGCGGGCCAGGAACAACAACTGCGTCTTACCGCAGCCCAGCGGTTGTCGTGCGCAACGCCCGGCGTCACGCTGGACGCGCACCGCGTTGCGCGGGGCAAATGTAAGGCCCGTGAGCCGCTGATAGTCGATCGGCACGTCGAGCTTAGGCTTGAGGCGCCAAACCATGAGATGGGTGCTGAGGCGCGCGCCAGTGCTGAGAGCCTCGACAATCTGTTCGAGGCCCACCGGGGTGTGGTGAGCGAGTTTTGGCGGAGCATGGCACTCGATCTACCCGCCGACCCCACCTTGGCCGTGGCGCTTCGCTACAATATTCTCCAGGTATTTCTGTCGGCGAGCCGGACCCCGGACTTGGGCACAGCGGCGAAGGGGCTTTCCGGCGAGGGCTACGAGGGTCACTCGTTCTGGGACAACGAGGTCTTTGTCCTTCCTATGCTCGCCCTCTCGTCGCCCGAGGTGGCGCGCAATGCCCTTGTCTGGCGTATTGGCCGGCTCGATCAGGCGCGGGCCAACGCACGCGCGGTCGGCCATCCGCGCGGCGCGCTGTTTCCATGGCGGACCATCGCGGGGCTGGAATGCTCCACGCATTATCCTACCGGCGCGGCGCAGTACCATGTCAACGCCGCGATTGCCTATGCGCTGGAGGTCTATCATTGGGCCACTGGCGACCGATCGATCCTGGCCGATGGCGGGGCCGAATTATTGGTCGAAACAGCGCGGCTCTGGTTCGATCTGGGCCATTTCAGCGAGCGGCGAGGCGGGGCGTTCCTCATCCACGGCGTGACCGGGCCAGACGAGTACACTGCTCTGGTGGACAATGATTTCTACACCAATGCCATGGCGCGGCGGCATCTGCTGTTTGCGGCTGGGGTGCTGGAACGCCTCGCGGTGGATGATCCCGAGTTCCACCGCTCATTCGCCGAACGACTTGGAATCGATTCTGCGGAGCCCGCCGAATGGCGCCGTGCGGCCGGGGTGATGTGGCTGCCGATCGATCCCGCGTTGGGGGTTCACCCGCAGGATGACACCTTCCTCGACAAGCCGCTGCTGCCGGCGCGTCCGCAGCGCGCGGATCGGTCTGCGCCGCTCTTGATGCAGGTCCACCCCATGGTTCTGTTTCGTCATCGCATCTCGAAACAAGGCGACGTGGTGCAGGCCCATGTCACCGCGGGGCTCGAGGCTTCGCTCGCGCGGATCGAGCGCGACCTGGAATTTTACGAGCCACTGACGACGCATGATTCCACCCTCTCTTTGCCGGCCTTTGCGATCTGCGCATCCTGGCTCGGCCAGGATGAGAAGGCGGCCGGTTATTGGCGGCAGACAGCGCTCGTCGATCTCGACGATCTCCACGGAAATACGGACCACGGCTTGCACATGGCGGCGATGGCGGGCAGCTGGCTGGTGCTCGTGTGCGGCTGGGCCGGGCTCCGGCTGGGCGCCGACCAGCTTTGGCTGGCGCCGCGGTGCCCAAGCGGTTGGCCGGGGTATTCTTTCCGTTTCCGGTGGCAAGGAAGGCTCGTCGAGGTGGCCGTGAGTTCGGCTTCCACCCGGTATACGCTGCTCGAAGGCAAACCGCTGATACTTTTGGACCGCGGACGCTCCGTGGAACTCGACGTCCGAGCCCCGGCCATCGTGCCGCCGCCGCGGACCAAAGCCGTGATCTTCGATCTCGATGGGGTTCTGACCGACACGGCCGAATGGCATTTTCAGGCCTGGAAGCGCCTTGCCGACGAGCATGCGATCCCCTTCGACCGCACTGTCAACGAAGGCCTGAAGGGCGTGGACCGCCACAATTCGCTGCGTCGCATCCTGGAAGCGGCGGGGGTTGAGTTGGATAGCCCCGAGTTCGAGGCGCTGCTGGTGCAGAAGAACGCCTATTACGTCGACTTCATTAGAAACTTCACCCCCGCCGATCTCCTTCCCGGCGCTGCGGAGCTTCTCCGCAATTGCCGGCTGGCTGGGCTTAGGATCGGTCTGGCATCGGCCAGCCGCAATGCAGCGGCCCTGGTCGAACGTCTGGGCATCGCCCGCTGGTTCGATCACATAACCGATTCCGCAACCATCGGCCGGGGCAAGCCAGACCCGGAGATTTTCCTCGAGACCGCCCGAGCCCTCGGTGTCGCACCCGAAAACTGCGTGGCAATCGAGGATGCGAGTGCCGGCATTGCGGCCATCCGCAGTGCCGGCATGGCGTCTATCGGGGTGGGGAGCGCGGCGCTCCTCCCCGAGGCCGAGAGGGTGTTCCCCGAGATCGGCGCAATCGGCCTTAGCGATATCGTCGGGTCGGCGGGCGAAGGGCCCAAACCTGCAGAAATCAAGAAGATGGAGCTGCGCTCCGATGGGAGGAAGACATGAGAACGAACAGTATATCGGCATTCATGGCATCTGTAGCCGTGTGCACCCTCGCAAGCCCGGCGATCGCACGGGAGCCCCGATCGGGGCAGACCGCGGGAGCCAGCACGGAGCCGCAGGACGCGGCGTCCCCAGAGGACGAGGCCAACATCATAGTTGTCACCGGCACGGCCGGCGGCAGCGGGATCCGCAAACAGGACGCCAGCTTCGCCATCACCACGATTTCGGCCGAGGACCTGGTAAACGCCGCGCCTAAGAGCACTGCCGAGGTCTTCGCTTTGGTGCCAGGCGTGTGGGCCGAAAGCTCGGGCGGCAAGGCTGGCGCCAATATCGACGTGCGAGGCCTGCCCGGTGGTGGCGATGCCCCCTTCGTGACCATCGCACTGCAGGGCGCTCCGATTTACGGGACGCCGATGCTCTCGTTCTTCGAGCAGAGTTCCATCATTCGGGTCGATGAGACAATCGCGAGTGTCGAAGCGCTGCGCGGGGGCCCCAACGCTGTGTTCGGTCGCGGTGAGCCCGGCGTGACGCTCAATCTCCGCCTGAAAGAGGGTGGTGACGAAAACCGGGGTCGGGTCAAATATACCATGTCCGATTACGGCCTGAATCAGATCGACGCGGTGGTCAGCGGTCCACTCGGAAACGGTCTTTATTACATGATTGGCGGCTATTACTCGACTTCGCCGGGCATCCGCGATGCGCAGTTCCAGTCCGAGCGCGGCAAGCAGATCACTGCGCACATCACTTATCGTCACGCCACGGGCAAGATCTCCGCCTATACTCGATGGACAGACGACGTGGGACAGTGGTATTTGCCGATGTCTCTGGTTTCGGGCAATAATCTCGGCACTTTCTCGCAGCTCGGCAATGCGACGCGGTTTCGGACCCTGCAAGTGAACGCCGCAGGTGCAACGGAACGATTCGATTTCCGCAACGGCCGCGGCTGGCGGGGCAGCATCTCCGGCCTGACGATTGAGCAGGATTTGTCCGATGCGTTGAGCCTCCGCGACAATCTGGGATACACCAGCGGCAGCGCGGACACCTTCGGATTGGTGCCTGACGGTGCTCCGGTTCGGGTTTCGGCGCTGCCGGGCGGGACCGCGCAGACCGCGGGCGGGCAGATGCTGGCCGGAAGCGACTATGTTCAGAACTATGGTCATTGGGTGGTCAAAAAGGATTTGAGGTCACTGTCGAACGACCTGAGCCTTGCCTGGAGGGCAGGGCGAAACGAGCTGACTGCCGGCTTCTTCCTGTCGCGCTTTTCGTCCGACGATTTCTGGACGCTTGGCAATTTTACGCCGATGCAAAACGTCCAGAACGGCGACTTTCTGAGCCCCGCAACGACGTGCGCCACGCTCCAGGCGGCCGGTTCGGGCTCGGGCTGCTGGCGCTACGGAATCCGGTCACAAGGCGACGCCCAAGCGAACGCGCTCTACCTCGCCGATTCACTCGAGGTGACCGACAAGCTGCGGATCGACGCCGGCGTGCGCCGCGAATGGCTGACGCTGGATTATGTGCTCGATTCGGGACCGGGATACCCCGACGGAACCACGGACATGAACACCCGTGTGAAGGCAAGCGACTGGGCCTATACGGCGGCAGCAAATTATGCCTTCAGTGATCGGTTGGGCATATTCGCCCGCTATTCGAGCGGCTTCGTGTTCCCGGACTTCGACGATGTCCGCGGGAACAATCTGGGTGTGAACGCGATCCGCCAGACCGAACTTGGCCTGAAATTCAGCGGCGATACCTTGCGCCTGTTCGCCACCGGCTTCCACAACACCAATAGTTCGTTCGACAGCGTCGTCGGCGCGGTGACTCCGCCAACCTCATACCGGACGCGCTCGACCGGTGTGGAGCTCGACGCCGCGCTGATGTTGGGCAATTTCAACTTGGGGATGATCGCAACTTACCAGGATGCCAAGGTGACCCAGGCTCTGGTCGGGGGTATCCCCTCGCCTGCGCTTGTAGGCAATCGCATCCTGCGCCAGCCCAGGTTCCAGCTGCGCCTGTCGCCGAGCTACGACGTGGCGGTCGGGGATTGGGGGCTGAATCTTTACGGTGCAGCCGCGATCGTCGATGATCGATTTGGTGATCTGGCGAACACGGTGGTGCTGAAGGGGTTCACCAAGGTCGATATGGGTATCAAGCTCCAGTCGCCATTCGGCGCGTTCGGCCGAATCCACGCAGACAATCTCTTCAATTCGCGTGGCCTGACGGAGGGCGATCCGCGCAGCCCCTCGTCAGCGAATGGCCGGCCGATTCTCGGTCGATCGATCCTATTTTCCGTCGGGTACGATTTCTGATCGCAGACCCGACTGAAATCGGACCGGGTGCTCAGACCGCCCGCGGTGCCCGGTCCGCTCTTCCTCCGCCGAAGCGATTACGAAATCGGCGCTGCCGCGGGAGGAACCCGCGATAGACAAATGAAATGGGATGGGATTGGATCGATGGTGCAGCGTGTGCGGATTCTGGCAGCCCTGATTCTCACCTACATGCTGTTCGGCATCCTTCTGAACAGCGTGGGCACGGTCATCCTCCAGGCGATCGCTACCATGGGGCAGAGCAAAGTGGACGCTGCGCTGCTCGAAGCGTTCAAGGACCTGCCGATCGCGGTGACATCTTTCGTAGTGGCCTCGTTCCTGCCGCGGCTGGGCTATCGCAGGGCGATGATGTTGGGGACGGGCGCAGTGGCGCTGACCTGCGCTTTGGTGCCCATCTTCCCCACGTTTGGCACGATAAAGGTCTTGTTCGCTGTCACCGGCATTGCTTTCGCACTGGTGAAGGTTTCGGTTTACTCGACCATCGGTCTCATCGCCCAGGATAGCGCGCGCCACGCCAGCATTCTCAATCTGATTGAAGGAATGTTCATGGTTGGCGTATTGTCCGGATATTGGCTTTTCGGCGCATTCATCGATCCTCTCGATCCCGAGGGTTTGGACTGGGTCGACGTCTACTGGCTGCTTGGCGCGATCAGCGCGGGGATCGTGCTGCTGCTGGCCATCACTCCCCTTGACGAGAGCGGAGCGGTGCGGCCTGCGAGCCGCCCGGCGGAGGATTTCTATGCCATGCTGCTCCTTGTCGCTCGGCCGCTGGTAATGGTCTATGTGATCTCGGCTTTCCTCTATGTCCTGGTCGAGCAGGCGATCGGCAGCTGGCTTCCAACCTTCAACCGCGAAGTTTTGCACCTGCCAGCCGTCATGAGCATCCAGGCCGCTAGTATCTTCGCCGCCTCTTTGGCGATCGGCCGCCTCGGCGCCAGCGCGATTCTCACCCGGATCGGCTGGTATCCGCTGGTAAACGCCTGTCTGGTCGGGGTTGCCGTGCTGATGATCCTGATCCTTCCCCTGGCCGAGGGGCTGCGGCCCGATCCCGAAATGGGATGGACGAATGCCCCGGCAGCTGCATTGGTCTTGCCTCTGATCGGACTGTTTCTTGCCCCCATCTATCCAGCCATCAATTCAGCGATGCTCAGCGCCCTGCCAAAGCCCGATCACGCCGCGATGACCGGGTTGCTGGTGGTATTTTCGGCCTTGGGGGGCACAACAGGATCGTTTGTTACCGGCCATATGTTCGCAGCATTGGGCGGTCAGGCGGCGTTTTATTTGTCGCTCGCGCCGCTAAGTCTGCTCCTGCTGGCCTTGGCGATTTTCCGGCGGATCGACGGAAGGATTCGCGCTTAGCCGCGCATGCATTCGAGGCACATTTTCCACCCCTCATCTGGTTCGGCTTCGGAAAGCAACAGACGCACCAGTGCGTCGTGGAACACGATATCGGCGCTGCGCAGTAGCCGCTCCGCCTTGCGGGCGAGGAGTTCGGGATCGCCGGGGCCCGCTCCGACAAGCCAAACCGATCCCGTGGGAAAGTCGTCATGCGGCATTGGTTGCGTCCTTCGCGGGCAAGAGCCTGGCCAGGGCGGGGCGGCAGGAACCGCAATTGGTGCCGGCCTTCAGCGACTGTCCGATCGCGGCGACATCGGCGAGCTGCTGTTCGGCAATGGCGGCGACGATCGTCTTGAGGCCGACATCGAAGCAGGCGCAGACGATCGCGCCCCGATCGACGGACGCACCCGGCGCGCGGCCTGCGAGGATCGCCGGCCCGGGGACGATCTCCCCCAAGGCGGCGAGCAGGTAATCGCGCGCCGGCAGCTCGCCGGTTCGCGTGACCATGAGCACCGCGGCGAGCCGTTCCCCGGAAATCACCGCAACCCTGCGTGTGCCCCGCGAAAGATCCTCGGCTTCGAGGACTTGCCCTCGCGGCAGCAGCTTCTCGAGCGCCCGCGGATCGCCGTTCCCGGCAAGCTCCCACAAGACGCCTCCCCGCGCCGCGACGCGAACCGCCCAGAGGCAGCTCGGCAGGCTGTCCAGTTCGCGGTTCAGAAGCAGGAATCCGCGCCATGCGGTGACGACCGGCTCGATCCGCGCGGGTGTCTGCTTGAATCCGGGCTGGCCCGAATGAGGGTCCACGAGCGGGCGGGGAAGCAATCCGGTACGTCCGCCAGCGGCGGTGCGGTCGGTCCAGTGGATCGGCACGAACATCTCGCCACGCCGCTGGCTCTCGCCGAGTTCGACCCGAAACAGGCTGTCCCCTTGCGGGATGGCGACGCGGGCGAGGCCCTCGGCCACCAGACCCAACTCGGCGGCATCGTCGGGGTGCACCTCGACGCGCGGCTCCTCCCGATGGCGCGCCAGCCTGGGCGCCAGCCCGGTGCGGGTCATCGCGTGCCAGTGATCGCGGTAGCGGCCGGTATTGAGAGTAAATGGCCATTTGGCGAGCGGAGCTTCGAGCCGCCGCTGCCGAACCGTCACCAACCGCGCGCGGCCGTCCTGTGTGGGAAACCGGCCGTCCGCAAAAGCCTCGCCGCCCCATTTGAACGGCTCCATCTCGTCGTAGGCGGGGTTGCCGCATGCGGCGTGGCCGGGCAGCGCGAACAGCCGCGAGCCATCGTTCCGATAGGTCGAGAGCCTCGCATGTTCGCGCCAGATATCGGCCGGGCGACCGTAAGCGAAGGCGGTGCGCCAGCCCATCCGCGCGGCGACTTCCTTCACGATCCACCAGTCGGGCTTCGCCTCGCCGGGAGGCATGAAGAACGCCCGTTGGCGGCTGACCACGCGCTCGGAGTTGGTCACCGTTCCGTCCTTTTCGCCCCAGGCGGCGGCGGGCAGGCGCACATGCGCGAAGCGCAAGGTGTCGGTGTCGGCGACGACATCGGAAGCAACGACGAACGGGCAGGCGGCCAGCGCCTCGCGGACCCGGCCGACGTCGGGCATCGAAACCGTGGGGTTGGTGGCCATCACCCACAAGGCCTTGATCCGGCCTTCGCCAAGCTGGCGGAACAGATCGACCGCCTTGAGACCCGGTTTGCACGCCATGTTGGGCGCCGCCCAGAACCGGCCGACGCGCGCGACATTCTCGGGTGCGAAGTCCATGTGCGCGGCCAGCGTCGTGGCGAGCCCGCCGACCTCGCGCCCGCCCATCGCATTGGGCTGCCCGGTGATCGAGAACGGAGCGGCGCCGGGCTTGCCGATGCGGCCGGTGGCGAGGTGGAGGTTGAGGATCGCGTTGACCTGGTCGGTGCCGGTAATCGCCTGGTTGATCCCCTGGCTGAACAGCGTGACGGTGCGCGGAGTCGCGGCGAACAGCTCGAAGAAGCGCTTGAGGTCGGGGGGCGGCAGGTCGCAGCTGCGCGCGATCGACCACAGGTCGGTGCCTTCGGACATCGCTTGCCAGAAGCCGTCGGGAATCGCCGTGCGTTCCGCGAGGAAGGCGTCGTCGAGCACGCCGTGCTCGCGGCACCAGGCGAGCAGACCGTTCATCAGCGCGACGTCGCTGCCCGGGCGGATGGCCAGATGGAGGTCGGCCTCCTCGGCGGTTTCGGTGCGGCGCGGATCGATCACCACCAGCTTTGCGCCGCGCCCGGCGCGCGCCGCCTGGATGCGCTGGTAGACGATCGGGTGGCACCAGGCGGTGTTCGAGCCGACGAGCACGATCAGATCGGCGCGCTCCAGGTCGGCATAGCTCGCGGGCACCACGTCTTCGCCGAAGGCACGGATATGCCCGGCGACCGCGCTCGACATGCAGAGGCGCGAATTGGTGTCGATATTCGCCGAGCCGATGAAGCCCTTCATCAGCTTGTTGGCGACATAATAGTCCTCGGTCAGCAGTTGACCCGAGACGTAGAAGGCCACGCTGTCGGGGCCATGATCGGCGATCGTCTGGCGAAAGCGCTGGGCCACGAGATCGAGAGCCTTGTCCCAGCTCGCGCGGCGCTTGCCGATCATCGGATGGAGCAGACGGCCCTCCAGTCCGACCGTCTCGCCCAGATGCGTGCCTTTGGAGCAGAGCCGCCCGGCGTTGGCGGGGTGGTCGGGATCGCCCTCGATCTTCACCTCGCGCGGCCCGATGGCGGTCGCGCGGATACCGCAGCCGACCCCGCAATAGGCGCAAGTGGTGCGGACCGGCGCCATGCCTAGGCGGCGGCGGCCAGCATCGCCGCGCGCTGGATCAGCACGCGTCCCGCGTCGATCCGCACGGGCACGGTCGGGGTGCAGCCCTGGTCCTCGCCCAGCGCCTCGCCGCTCGATAGCGAGATGCGCCAGTTGTGCAGCGGGCAGGCGACCGCGCCGCCGTGGACGATCCCTTGCGAGAGCCGCCCGTGCTTGTGCGGGCAGCGGTCGCGCAGCGCGAAGACCTTGCCGTCGCCGGTCCGGAACACCGCGATGTCGTCGCCGTCCGCGACCTCGATCACGCGGCTGCCGCGCAGCGGGATCTCGTCAAGCCAACCGATATCGAGCCATTCGCCGATCATGCCGGAATCTCCATCGGAGTGAATATGGCCATCGGCGCGTGGTGTTCGCGCTCGGCGCCCGCGGCGCGCTTGGCCCAGGGGTCGTCCTGGCAGAACTTTTGCGAATGGAGGAAGCGAGCGGCGAGCGCGGCGCGCTCCTGCGCATCGCCGAGCAGCCGCGACTGGACATACGCCAGGCCGACGCGCTCGATCCACGGGGCGGTGCGCTCGAGATACCAGGCTTCTTCGCGGTAGAGCTGGATGAACGCCGCGCAGTGCTCGATCGCCTCTTCCTCGGTGGCGACACGGCAGAGCAGATCGGTGACGCGGACCTTGATCCCGCCGTTGCCGCCGACATGCAGCTCGTAGCCGGAATCGACGCAGACCACGCCGAAATCCTTGATCGTCGCCTCGGCGCAGTTGCGCGGGCAGCCGCTGACCGCGATCTTGAACTTGTGCGGCATCCAGCTGCCCCAGGTCGCCTGCTCGATCTTGACGCCGAGACCGGTCGAATCCTGCGTCCCGAAGCGGCACCATTCGCTGCCGACGCAGGTCTTCACCGTGCGCAGCGCCTTGCCATAGGCATGGCCCGAGACCATGCCGGCGGCGCCCAGATCGGCCCAGACCGCGGGCAGATCCTCCTTCCTGATCCCGAAGATGTCGAGCCGCTGCCCGCCGGTGACCTTGACCATCGGCGCGTTGAACTTCTCGACGACGTCGGCGATCGCGCGCAGCTCGCGCGGGTTGGTGAGCCCGCCCCACATGCGCGGGACCACCGAATAGGTGCCGTCCTTCTGGATATTGGCGTGCATCCGCTCGTTGACGAAGCGGCTCTGCTGGTCATCGACATATTCGCCCGGCAGCGCGCAGAGCAGATAGTAGTTGAGCGCGGGGCGGCACGAGGAGCAGCCGTCGGGCGTACTCCAGTGGAGCTTCTGCATCACCTCGGGGATCGAGCGCATCGCCTGCGCGACGATCTCGCGGCGGACATCGCCGTGACCGAAGCTGGTGCACCTGCACATCGTCCTCGGACCCGCCTGGACCTCTTCGCCGAGCGCCAGCGCGAGCAGATTCTCGACCAGCCCGGTGCACGAGCCGCAGCTCGCCGAAGCCTTGCAGGTGTCGCGCACCGCGTCGAGGCTGCACGCGCCCTTCTCTATGCAGGCGAGGACCTGGCCCTTGGAAACGCCGTTGCAGCCGCAGATCTCGGCATCGTCCGAGAGCGCCGCAACGGCCGCCTTAGGGTCCGCCTGCCCACCTCCGGAGGCGAAGGCCTGGCCGAAGATCAGCACGTCGCGGAGTTGCGAGACGCCTTGACCACGACGCGCTTGTAGACGCCGCGGCCGGCGTCGCGGAGGACGATATCCTCGGATCCTTCGACCGCGCTGAAGTCGCCGGCGGAGAAGACGTCGATGCCCGAAACCTTGAGCTTGGTCGATGTAACCGAGCCGCGGTAGCCGCTTGGCTGCCCGACCAGCCCGTCGGCCAGCGCCCGGCACATCTCCCACAACGGCGCGACCAGCCCATACACTTGCCCATCGTGCTCGACGCATTCGCCGACAGCGAGAATCGCCGGATCGGAGGTCACCATGTGATCGTCGACATGGATGCCCCGCCCCACCGCCAGCCCGGCGTCGCGCGCCAGCGCCACCGAGGACCGTATGCCCGCCGCCATCACCACGAGATCGGCCGGAATGACGAGACCATCCTTGAGCCGAACGCCCTCGAGGTGCCCGGCGCCCACGATCTCGGCGGTATCGGCACCGGTGAGAATGGTCTGCCCGCGCGCTTCGAGGGCCTCCTTCAGCAGCCACCCCGCCGCCTCGTCGAGCTGGCGCTCCATCAGCGTCGGCATCAGATGGACCACGGTCACCTTCATGCCCCGCAAGCTCAGCCCGTGCGCCGCCTCGAGCCCGAGCAGGCCGCCGCCGATGACGACCGCAGCGCCGCCGCGTTCGGCTGCGCCCAGCATCGTCTCGACATCGTTCATGTCGCGGAAGCCGATCACTCCCGGCAGGTCCTTGCCGGGCACCGGGATGATGAACGGGTCGGAGCCGGTGGCGATCAGCAGCCGGTCGTAGCCGGTGGTCAACCCGCTACGGGTGGTGACGGTCCTGGCGGCACGATCGATCGCGGCGACCGGATCGCCCGCGATCAATGCGATACCGTGCTCGTCGTACCATTCCTGGCCGTTGATCACGATTTCGTCGAAGCTCTTCTCCCCCGCGAGCACCGGCGAGAGCATGATCCGGTTGTAGTTCACCCGCGGCTCGGCGCCGAAGATGGTGACTCGGTAGCGCTCGGGATCGCGCGCCAGCAATTCCTCGACCGCGCGGCACCCGGCCATGCCGTTGCCGATCACGACGAGATGCTCGCGCAGGTCTCCCTCACGCATCGAAATCGGTCGGTGTTTCATCAGATCCGCACCGTCGCGGCGGTGGCCCAGGCGCTGCGCCATTTGCTCTTGACCAGCGTCAGCCCCGCCAGCGCCAGCACCGCCAGCGCCGCGAAGATCAGGAGGCCCGACGAAAAGCTGCCGGTGAACTGCTTTGCCAGGCCCAGCGACGAGGCCAGATAGAACCCGCCGACGCCGCCCGCCATTCCGACCAGACCGGTCATCACTCCGAGCTCCTTGTGAAATCGCTGCGGAACGAGCTGGAACACCGCGCCGTTGCCCGCCCCGAGCGCGAGCATCGCGCCCACGAAGGTGACCAGCGCGATCGCCACCGTGGGCGCCGCGCTGACTCCGGCGAGAGCGATCGCGGCGATCGCGAACACGCCGGTCAGCGTGCGAACCCCGCCGATCGCGTCGGCGAGCGCGCCGCCGATCGGCCGGATCAGCGATCCGGCGAAGACGCAGGCGGCCGTGTAATAGCCCGCCGTCACCGTGGAGAGCCCGAACTGGTCGGTGAAGTAGATCGGCAAGGAGGCCGCCAGCCCGACGAAACCGCCGAAGGTGACGCTGTAGAAGCCCATCAGCCACCAGGCGTCGGCGGTCTTGAGCGGTCGCAGATAGGCGGTGAGCGACTTGGGCGCAGGCGCGTCGGGCGCGTCCTTGGCCATGAGCAGATAGGCGACGAACACCAGCACCAGCGGGATGCAGGCGAGCCCGAGCACGGCGTTCCATCCGAACAGTTTGGCGAGCGTCGGCGCGAGCAGGGCGGCGAGCACCGTGCCCGAATTGCCCATGCCGGCGAGGCCCATCGCCTTGCCCTGGTGCTCCGGCGGATACCAGCGGCTGGCGAGCGGCAGCGCGATCGCGAAGCTCGCCCCGGCGAAGCCGAGGATCACGCCCAGCGCGAGCGTGCCCGCAAAGCTGTCGACTCCCACCAGCCAGGCCGTGAAGAGCCCGACGATCACGATGATCTGGCTGATCGCCCCGGAGCGCTTGGGCCCGATCCGATCGACCAGCAGCCCGTTGACCACGCGCAGGATCGCGCCGGCCAGCGTCGGGACCGCGACCATCAGGCCCTTTTCGGCCGGGCTGAGCCCCAGCGATTTCGCGATGTCGGGCGCGAGCGGCCCCAGCATGACCCACACCATGAAGGCGAGGTCGAAATAGAGAAACGCCGCGATGAGTGTCGGCGTGTGTCCGCTGGCGCAGAAGCTGGTCTTGGGCGCTCCGGTAGTCTTGTCCCAGAATTCGGTCGCCATAATCGGTCTCCATGCGCGAAGAACAAAGAAAAAGCCGCCGGGAAGCGGCCCTTGCGGGCGGCCTCCTGGCGGCTTCGTTGCCTTATGACCGGCCGGCGTGACGCGCCGGTCCGATGGTCCCCCTAACCCCGGCGTTGGAGCGATGGGGGATCAAAATCGTGCCCGGCGTCCGTGCCAGGCGCAATCAAGCTGCCCGATTCGCTATCTTCGCGCAAGTCCTTATCTCGCAGGTGCAGCAAAAAATCCGACCCATACCGCCCTAGGGGAGGGCGCCGAGATAGGCCGGAATGTCGTCGGGGTCGAAGGCGCGGCCATCGAAGAACCGGTCGCTGCCCAGGATCAGGCGGCCCTGGGTCGCGCCCACCCCGAGGGCATTGGTCACCGACCCTTCGAGCTTCGAGCTGGCGCCGGGCAAGGTCGCCGCCGAGCCGGCCAGCGCGGCGCGATAGACATCCGGGCGGAAGACGCTTTGCGCGATCTCGGCTTCGGCCGCTGAAAACGGCGTTCGGTCCCAGCGCGTCATCTGCGCGTAGAGCCAGGCGGCCTGGCTGCGCCACGGGAAATTGGCCGCCTCGCGGTACTGGAACATGAAATCGGGAAAATGGATCGGCGAGGCGCCCTGACGAAGCCGCAGCCGGTCGGCGATCGCGCGCATGATGGTCTCGACCGGCGCGCCGCAATATTCGGGGCGGGCGAGGATCGCCGCGTTCTCCTCGGCCGCATCGGGCTCGACGAAGTGCATCGCCGCAGCGTGGAGCGCGCGTAGCAGCGCCGCGACTTCCTCGCCGCGTTCGTCCAGCGTCGCGGTGCGCAGCGCGAGCACCTTTTCGACGCCGCGACGCCAGATTTGCGCCGTGACCAGCGCGATCCGCCCCACACCGCGATCGACCGCGATGCTGTTCCACGGCTCACCCACGCAAATCGCGTCGACATCGCCCGCCGCCAGCGCGTCGGCGGCGAAGGGGGGGCTGGTGACCACGATCTCGACATCGGCGTCGGGCCCGATGCCCACGCCGGCGAGCCAGTAGCGCAGCATATAGTTGTGGCTCGAATATCGATGCACCACCCCGAACCGCAGCCGGCGGCCCGCGGCGACGCGCGCCTGTGCCACCTCGCGCAAGCGCGCACCCAGCTCGGCGGGATCGGCAAGTCGGTTCCCCAGCCCGCACGCCCGCGCGAGCGCGGCGGAAAACGTCACCGCATTGCCATTGAGACCGAGCACGAAGGGCACGGACAGTGGCGCCGGGGGACGGCCGCGGCCGAGCGTCGTCGCGATGGCCAGCGGGGCGATCATGTGCGCGGCGTCGGTGTGGCCGTAGAGCAGCCGGTCGAGCACCGTCGCCCAGGTGGTGTCGCGCACCGGCTCGATCGCGATACCTTCGGCGGCCGCGAACCCGTGCTCATGCGCCAGGATTGGCAGCGCCGCGTCGACGAGCGGAAGGAAGCCGATGCGAAATCGGGTCAAGGAAGGTCCCCCAACAATGCGTTGCTGGTTACGATCGCCTCGGCCACTTCGGCGATACGGCGATTGCTGCTCATCGCGTGGCTGCGCAGCAGGGCATAGGCGGCGGGCTCGTCGAGCCCGCGGCGCTTCATCAGGATCGCCTTGGCCTTGTCCACCGCGGTTCGGTCGGCAAGCGCGCTGCGCGCCTCGCGCAGCTCCTCCTGCAACCGCGCGAAGGCCTGAAACCGCCGCACCGCCAGGTCGATCACCGGTTTGATCCGCTGCTTGGTGAGGCCGTCGACGATATAGGCGGACACGCCCGCATCGACCGCGGCCGCCGTGGCCGCCTCGTCGCTCTGATCGACGAACATCGCGATCGGCCGGGCAAGCGCGCGGCTCATCGCGAAATAGTCCTCGAGCAGGTCCCGCCCTGGGTTTTCGAGATTGACCAGGACCACTTCCGGGTGCGCCCGTTCGAGCTGGGCAAGCAGAGCCGACGCGGGGTCGATCGGAACCACGTCGGTCAGCCCGGCTTCGCGCAGACCATCGACGATGATCGCCGCGCGCGAGCTGCTGGTGTCGATGATCGCAATACGCACGGGTGCGACCTTATGCTGCTATGCAGCATGTTCGCAAGCGATCCGGCGATCGCTAGGAATAGTCCTCGGTATCGATCGTGGCGCGCATCGCTTCGGCATAGCGATGGCCCGAGACCGTGTCCTGGGAGAGGATCGTCCCGGCCTCGGCGAGGACGGCGGGCGCGACGGTCAGCGCGCGGGCGGCGAAGTTTTCGCTCAGATGCGACCGTTTGGTGGTGCCGGGGATGGCGTGGACATGCTCGCCCCGCGCCAGCAGCCAGGCGAGCGCGAGCTGCGCCGGAGCAAGCCCGGCGCCGGCGGCCAGCGCGTCGAAGCGGTCGATCAGCGCGCGGTTGCGGGGCCAGTGCTCGGGAGAGAAGCGCGGCATGGAGCAGCGCAGGTCTTTTTCGCCGAGCGCCTTCGGATCCTTGAGTTCGCCGCCCAATGCCCCGCGCGCCAGCGGCGAGAAGGCGACCAGCGCGATGCCCAGCTCGCGCGTGGTGTCGAGCACGCCGAGCTCGACATTGCGGGTCCATAGCGAGAACTCGGTCTGCACGGCCGCCATCGGATGCACCGCATGCGCCTCGCGGATATGCGCGGAGGACCATTCGGAAACACCATATGCGCCGATCTTCCCCGCCTCGATCGACCGCGCCATCGCCCCCACGCTGTCGGCGATCGGCACGTTGGGATCGAAGCGGTGCAGGTAGAACAGGTCGATATGGTCGGCGCCGAGACGCGCCAGGCTCTCCTCGAGCGAACGCGCGATCGCGGCGGGCGAGCAGTCGATCCCGCGGCGGGGCCCGTCGACGATGATTCCGGTCTTGCTGGCGAGCAGAAACTCGCTCCGGCGGCGCATCACCGCCTCGCGCAGCAGCTCCTCGTTGCTCCCGAAGCCATAGATGTTGGCGGTGTCGAGATGGTCGTAGCCGAGGTCGAGCGCCTCATTGAGCAGACGAATGCCGTCTTCGCGCGCGGGCGGCTCGCCATAGGCCCACGACAGGTTCATGCAGCCCAGGCCGATCGAATCGACCTTCCGCCCGGCCAGCATCCGCTTGTCCGTCATGCCTTGCCCGCGATCTTCGCCGTTTCGGCGGCAGTCGACTGCGGGCCGGTGTTGCGGCTGACCAGGCCGCTGACCAGCGTGGGGCCCTTGGCGAAGGGCTCGGGATCGCCCTCTCTCAGCTCGAGGCCGAACAGCGGGCTCATACCGGGGGTGCGTCCCAGCCCGCCGTAAAGATCGAAACCCCGCTCGATCCAGTCGCGCAGTGGCTCGTCCTCGGTCAGCGGCGGCGTGTCCGCGACGCTGGCCGCCCACAGGAACACGCACAGCGCCCGGTAATCGGCGTAGCTCGGCGTGTCGCCGCCGAGCCACTTCCTGTCCTTCATGATGTTGCGCAGCAGGTCGAGCCTGGGAAGCACCTGGGGGAACACCTCCTCGCGGCCCTTCACGAGTTCCTCCATCGGCGCGCCCCACATCCGCTGGCGCGATTCGACGATGTAACCGATGTCCTCGGGCTTGCAGCGGTCGCGGTATTGCACCGCGAAAGCCCGCGCCCAGGGGCCGACCACGGTCTGCCACAGCCAGGTTTCGAGGAACTGGGTGAGCGGCTTGACCGATGGATCGCCGATCAGCGTGGGACGGTCGGGATATTTGTCGTCGAGATATTCGGCGATCAGCCAGCTATCGAGCACCCATTCGCCATCGTCGACGATAACCGGCAGCCGCTCGCTGCGCCCGCCGGTGCGTTCCGGGATGCCGGTGAAGCCGCCATCGATAACGTCGAGGTCGAAGCCCTTGTGCTTGAGCGCATATTTCGTCGCCCACACGAAGGGGCTGGTGGTGCAGCCGCTGGCGTGCTGGAGATCGAAGAAGGTGATCGTGTTGTTCGGCGCCATCGCGGGCATCCTCCGGTCCGGGTTGCTCCTGATTTGTAGGTAACACTTACAATTTCCGCTTGCCACGGCAAGGGCAAAGGTTTCATCTGGGAGCGGGAAGAGGTAGCACAAGCGATCATGGCCGGGGCCGATCTCGACGACATCCTGGCGCGCCACCTGGGCCGCGAAGGGGCGCTGCTGCCGATCCTGCGCGACGTGCAGGTCGCCTTCGGTTGCGTCAGTCCGGCCAGCGAGGCGGCAATCGCGCTGGCGCTCAACCTGAGCCGCGCCGAAGTGCATGGCGTGGTCGGCTTCTACCACGACTTCGCGGCTGAGCGCGACCCAAGGCCCGAGGTGCAGATCTGCCGCGCCGAGGCCTGCCAGGCGCGCGGGGTCGAGGCGCTCATTTCCGGGGCGCAAGCGGCGGCGGGGGAGCGAGTGCTGCTGAGGACGGTCTATTGCCTGGGGCTGTGCAGTGTCGGACCGAGCGCGCGGGTGGGCGATGCGCTCCATGCCCGGCTCGACGCCGAGGGCCTGCGCCGCCTGATCGAGGCCGCATGAGGACGGTCCGCATCTCCGACGACGCGCTGGCGCGCGCCTGCGGCGCGGACGCGGTGGCGGCCGAATTCGCACGGCGCGGCGCCACGGTCGAGAGGGTCTCCAGCTGGGGCATGCACTGGCTCGAACCCCTGGTCGAGATCGAGGGAGAGGGCTGGGGCCCGGTGACTGCCGACGATGTCGCGGCCATTCTCGACGGAACCTGCGACAAGGCAATCGACCGCATTGCCGATCACCCATTTATGGCGGACCAGCAGCGGCTGACGTTCGCGCGCGCCGGGAAGACGCGGCCGCTGAGCCTCGCGGACTTTGCCGCGACCGGGGGCTGGGCCGCGCTCGAACGCGCCAGGGCGATCGGACCGGCGACGGTTGTCGAGGAAGTCATCGCCTCCGGGCTGCGCGGGCGCGGCGGGGCGGGCTTCCCGGCGGGAATCAAATGGCGCACGGTTGCCGACACCCCCGGCGCCCGCAAATACATCGTCTGCAACGCCGACGAGGGAGACAGCGGCACCTTCGCCGACAGGATGCTGATGGAGGGGGATCCCTTCGCGCTGATCGAGGGCATGGCCATCGCCGCGCTGGCGGTGGGCGCGCAGCGGGGCTATATCTACGTCCGCGGCGAATACCCCGATGCGATCCGCAAGCTCGAAGCCGCGATCCCGCTCGCCGCGCCCCGTATCTCGCCGTTCGAAATCGAGGTCCGCGTTGGGGCTGGGGCCTATATCTGCGGCGAGGAAACCTCGCTCCTCAACTCGCTCGAAGGCAGACGCGGCGAGGTTCGCGCCAAGCCGCCGCTCCCCGCCATCGCCGGGCTGTTCGGTTGCCCCACGGTGGTCAACAATGTGCTCACGCTTGCCGCTATGCCGCATATCCTCGCCGAGGGCGGGGCAGGGCACTACGGCGGGCTCGGCTTCGCGCGCAGCAGGGGCACGATGCCGATCCAGCTCGCGGGCAACATCAGGCACGGCGGACTTTACGAGACCGCCTTCGGCGTCACGCTCGACGAGTTGGTCCATGGCATCGGCGGGGGAACGGCCTCGGGGCGCCCGGTCAAGGCGGTGCAGGTGGGCGGGCCGCTCGGCGCCTACCTCCATCCCGATCAGTTCGACATCGCCTTCGACTACGAAAGCTACACCGCGGCCGACGCGCTGATCGGGCATGGCGGGATCACCGTCTTCGACGACAGGACCGACATGGGCGCGATGGCGCGCTTCGCGATGCAATTCTGCGCCGCCGAAAGCTGCGGCAAATGTACCCCCTGCCGGATCGGCGCGGTGCGCGGGGTCGCGGTCATCGATCGCATCCGCGCGGGCGGTCGGAGCCCGGAGGGGCTCGAATGCGCGCCGCAAATGCACAATTCGCGGAAGACCGGGCGTAGCCAGGCCGAGGAGGTGACGCTGCTCGAAGACCTGTGCGAGACCATGACCTACGGCTCGCTCTGCGCATTGGGCGGGTTCACGCCCTTTCCAGTGCTGAGCGCGCTGAAGCATTGGCCAGAGGATTTCGGCCTCGCGCCACAATCTGGTAAGGGGATGGCGGAGCAAACTCATGGGATTTGAGCGCCAGGCCGATTTCGGCACGCCGCCTTCGCCAGCGGAGGAGCAGGTCACACTCACCATCGACGGCCGCAGCGTCACCGTTCCCGCCGGGACCAGCGTGATGCGCGCCGCCAGCGAGGCCGGCGGCCACATTCCCAGGCTCTGCGCCACCGACAACATGCAGGCGTTCGGGTCTTGCCGGCTGTGCCTGGTCGAGATCGAGGGGCGGCGCGGCACGCCCGCGAGCTGCACCACGCCGGTCGAGGAAGGAATGGCGGTCGTTACCCAGTCCGGGCGGCTCGCCCGGCTGCGGCGCGGCGTGATGGAGCTCTATATCTCCGATCACCCGCTCGATTGCCTGACCTGCAGCGCCAACAACGATTGCGAGCTGCAGGACGAGGCCGCGGCGGTAGGCTTGCGCGACGTGCGCTACGGTTACGAGGGCGCCAACCACCTCGGTAGCGCGACCGATTTTTCCAACCCCTATTTCGCCTTCGCGCCGGACAAATGCATCGTCTGCAGCCGTTGCGTGCGCGCCTGCGACGAGGTGCAGGGCACTTTCGCGCTGACGATCGACGGGCGTGGGTTCGGCTCCGCCGTCAGCGCCGGGCAGGCGGGCGACGATTTCATGGCCAGCGACTGCGTGAGCTGCGGCGCCTGCGTGCAGGCCTGCCCGACCGCGGCGCTGATGGAAAAGGCGGTAGTCGAGATCGGCAAACCCGAACGCGCGGTGGTCACCACCTGCGCCTATTGCGGCGTCGGCTGCACGTTCCGCGCGGAAATGCGCGGCGAGCAGCTGGTGCGGATGGTGCCGTGGAAGGACGGCAAGGCCAACCGCGGGCATAGCTGCGTCAAGGGCCGCTTCGCCTGGGGATACGCCAACCACCGGGACCGCGTCACCACACCGATGATCCGCGAGAGCATCGACCGGCCCTGGCGTGAGGTGGGCTGGGACGAAGCACTGGGGTTCGCGGCGGAGCGATTGAACCGGATCAGGGCCGAGAGCGGGCCGCGCGCGCTGGGGGGCATCACCAGCAGCCGGTGCACCAATGAGGAGACCTTCCTGGTCCAGAAGCTGGTCCGCGCCGGGTTCGGGACCAACAATGTCGATACCTGCGCCCGGGTGTGCCATTCGCCCACCGGCTACGGGCTCAAGACCACCTTTGGCACCAGCGCGGGGACGCAGGATTTCGACAGCGTCGAGCATAGCGATGTCGTGATCGTGATCGGCGCCAATCCCACCGACGGGCACCCGGTCTTCGCCAGCCGGCTCAAAAAGCGGCTCAGGCAGGGCGCGCGGCTGATCGTGATCGATCCGCGCCGCATCGATCTCGTGCGTTCCCCGCATGTCGAGGCGGCCTTTCACCTGCCGCTTCAGCCGGGCACCAATGTCGCGGTGCTGACCGCGCTGGCGCATGTCATCGTCACCGAGGGACTCGCGGACGAGACCTTCGTTCGCGCACGCTGCGATTGGGACGAATACCAGGATTGGGCGCGGTTCGTTGCCGGCGAGCGCCATTCGCCCGAGACCCTGGAGGCGGTCACCCGCGTGCCCGCCGCCGATCTGCGCGGCGCGGCGCGGCTGTTCGCGACCGGCGGCAACGGCGCGATCTACTACGGACTCGGCGTCACCGAGCATTCGCAGGGCTCCAGCACGGTAATGGCGATCGCCAACCTCGCGATGGCGACGGGCAACATCGGGCGGCCGGGGGTGGGGGTGAACCCGCTGCGCGGCCAGAACAATGTCCAGGGCGCCTGCGACATGGGCAGCTTTCCGCACGAGCTGTCGGGCTACCGCCACATCTCCGACGCCGAGACGCGCGCGCTGTTCGAGGCCGACTGGGGCGTCCCGCTCGACAGCGAGCCGGGGCTGCGCATCCCCAACATGCTCGATGCCGCGATCGACGGGGCGTTTCGCGGCATCTACATCCAGGGCGAGGACATCCTCCAGTCCGACCCCAACACGCAGCATGTCGCGGCGGGGCTGGCGGCGATGGACTGCGTGATCGTCCACGACCTGTTCCTGAACGAAACCGCCAACTACGCGCATGTCTTCCTGCCGGGCAGCACCTTCCTCGAGAAGGACGGCACCTTCACCAATGCCGAACGGCGCATCCAGCCCGTGCGGAAGGTGATGGAGCCGGCCAATGGGATGGAGGATTGGCAGGTCACCCAGGCATTGGCGCGGGCAATGGGGCTCGACTGGAGCTACGGCCATGCCAGCGAGATACTCGCCGAGATTGCGCGGCTGACCCCAAGTTTCGCGGGCGTGAGCTGGGAGCGGCTGGAGCGGGCGGGATCGCTGCAATGGCCGGTCAACGACCGGTTCCCCGATGGCGCGCCGGTCATGCACGTGGACGCTTTCGTGCGCGGGAAGGGCAAGTTCGTGGTCACCGAATACGTCCCCACCGACGAGCGCACCGGTCCGCGCTATCCGCTGCTGCTGACCACCGGGCGCACCCTCAGCCAGTACAATGTCGGCTCGCAAACGCGGCGCACCGCCAACGCCGTGTGGCATCCCGAGGACCTGCTCGAAATGCACCCCGTCGATGCCGAGAACCGCGGCCTCAAGAGCGGCGACTGGAGCCGCCTCGCCAGCCGCACGGGCGAGACCACGCTGCGGGTCAAGGTCACCGACCGGGTCGCGCCGGGCGTGGTCTACACCACCTTCCACCACCCTGCCACGCAGGCCAATGTCGTCACCACCGAGTTCAGCGACTGGGCCACCAACTGCCCCGAATACAAGGTTACCGCGGTGCAGGTGACGCCGAGCAACGGCCCGAGCGACTGGCAGGAGGACTATACCGAGTTGACCGAGCGCAGCCGGCGGATCGAGGCCGAGGCGGCCGGATGAGCGGCACGGCCCAGTCGGTGGTCCGGATGGCGAACCAGATCGCACGCAATTTCGCCCATCTCGACGAGGAGCACGCGGCGCTCGCCACGGCCGATCACATCGCGCATTTCTGGGACCCGCGCCTGCGGGCGATCTCCGCCGATCTGCTAGGCGGGGCAGACTTTTCTCCGGTCGCGGAGCGGGCGCTGCGGTTGCTGGCGACTGGCAACGAGCCGCCGCCGCAGACTCGCGCCACCGAATTCAACGCGGCGCACGAAAGCGGAGGCTCAGATGCCGGATAGGGCGATCGAGGCGCCGATCGCCTATGCAGCGCGGACCGAATTCCGGCAGCGCTATCATGCCAACGACCACAGTCGGGACACGGTGGTGGTGGCGCCCTATCCGATGCCGATCGCGGACGCCCGAGGTTCCGATCAATCGCTCGATCGCGAGGGCTTCATATGTGTTCCGCATGTGAGCGGCGTGCATGATTTCACCGACAAGGCCGAGGTCGCGGTGAAGCATCCCGAGGAAATCGTCGCGTTGCTCAAACGGGTGACCGGCGCAGACGAGGCGATCGTCGCCTCTCCCGGCGTGCTGCGATTTTCCGAGGCTTCGGGCCGCGCCGGCAGCCTCGACAATTCGCACCCCGCGCGCTTCGCTCACATCGACGCCACCGCCGCGACCTCGGCCGGCTTTGCGGCCAGGAGCATGCCCGAGGGCCGCAAGATCGCGCGCTACGCCCATTACAACGTCTGGCGAGCCTTCAGCGGCGCGCCGCAGGATGTCCCGCTGGCGCTGTGCGACGCGCGCTCGGTCGCCGAGGCGGATTTGCTGAGCGCCGACGCGATCTTCGACCCGCCCGGCGGCGCGCCCGAATGGAGCTTCGAGAGCTGGCTGGTGGCGCACAATCCCGGCCACCGCTGGTACTGGTTCTCGGACATGACGCGCGACGAAGCGATCGTGTTCAAGAGCAGCGATTCGGAATTCGGCAATGTCGTCCCGCACGTCGCATTCGATGACCCGAACGTGCCGGCCGGCGCCCCGCCGCGCGCCAGCATCGAGATGCGCGCCGTGGCCTACTGGTTCGCCTGATTCCCTCACCGCTGCGGCAAAATCTCTCCCTTCCGTTTCGTCCTGAGGAGGCGAAGCCGCAGGCTGAGGCGTCTCGAAGGGCTCGCGCAGTGCTTCGAGACGGGCCCTCAATCTGCGATTTCGGGCCCTCCTCAGCACGAACGGAAAGGAAAACCCTGGCCCGCCGAGCCGCGCGTTGCGGATGACCATCTCGTGGGGTGCGTACTGGCCGGTATTGTACGCCCAGAAGCGGCGGTTGATCCTGCTGGTCGGCACCAGATAGTCGATCCGGGCGGTGACGGATGCGCCAGCCTCGCTCACTGCGCGAAGTCCAGGCTGCCGCGCCGCTCGACGAACCGCCAGCCCTCGGGCGTGCGGACCAGCCGGTCCTGGTAGCTTCCGACCAGCGGCGGCTGCCCGGCGGCGGTGAACAGCAGGATCTGGCTGGTTGCCGAGGCTTCATCTCCTGCGACATCGACCTGGATATTGGCGACGATATGACGCGAGACCCGCGCGGGCCGCGCCTCGAAGGCGGCGAGGATTGCCGCGCGCCCCTCGACGAAAACGTCGGGCGCGGTGGGCCGGTTCATCCGCCCCTCCTCGGCATACATCGCCGCGACCCTGCCCCACTCGCCGGCGTCGCTGGCGGCGGCGTAATCGACGATCATCCGCTCGATCTCGCGTTCGGCGAGGAGGCGGTCGAGGTTCATCGCCCCTCCCCTGAAGGGGAGGGGATGGAGGTGGGGGCTGTGATCGAGACAAGGCGCAAGGCCGCGGGGACAGGCCCCACCCCAACCCCTCCCCTGAAGGGGAGGGGCTTTGCGAGCATCCCATTCAATCCTTGAAGCCTTCGCGCGCCCGGCTGTTGTCGAGCACGATTGCCTCGCCCGTCACCGGATGCGGATAGGGGAAGGGCACGGTGTCGGTCGCGGGCCACAGCCGCGGCATCGGCTCGAGCAGCGCGTCGGGGCCGAGCGGATCGCCGGGATAGAGCTGGTCCCTGGTCGCCATCGGGATGAAATCGATCGGCGTCCTGGCCCAGCCTTCCTCGAAGCTGCCGTGCCAGTGGGGAAAATAGCCGAGGCGGCCGATCTTCCATACGCCGTCCTCGCGGACGTAGCGATTGTCGTAGATGCCGCCTTCGAACCACGCGCGTTGGGGACCGTCGGCGCTCTCGTGCAGGCCCGCCTGCATCATCGAGCGGCCGCGCACACTGGCGGTCGTGCGGTCGTCGGCGACGTCGATCACCATCTGCATCTGCGGATGGTCGAGCAGCCAGCCATAGCGCGGCCCGTTGTGTCCCTGGGTGAACTGGGTCTGGAAGCGCTCGATATAGAGCCGGCGAACGCCCGCCTTGCCTTGTACACGCCGCCCAGGAACCAGACCTCGCCGTCCTCGGCGAAAAGGTCCACCACCTCGCTGTACTGCGATTTGTCGATGAAATAGCCGTAGGTATACTGCAGCTTGCGGATCGCCTCGATGTCCTGCTGGATGCCGAGACCATGTTCGAGCCGGGCGAGGCGGGCTTCAAGGTCCGCGCTCATGACGCGGTTTCCGCCAATGCGGCCTGATTGCGCCAGCTCGGCGCGTAGCTGGTGCGCGCGACCTCGCTGTAGGGCACCGGTGCGACCACGCCCCGGATCGCGATCTGCCTGTGCTTCTCGACCGTCGGCTTGCTGGTCCCGCCATCGGGCTCGCCCCAGATCAGATCGACCTCGGTGCCGGGCTCGGCATGGGCTTCGTCCAGCATCGCCAGCGTCAGCATCTTGCCCTCGTTCGCGCTGTAGGCGATCCAGGTCGAGAGGCCGACCAGCCGGCCGTCCACCTCGACGCGGTCGAACGGGTGCATCGCATAGACCGCGCTCGGAAACTCCATGTATTTGGGCCGCAACTCGCCTTTTCCGAACTGGCCGTAGATGGCCTCCGAGACCGAGGCATCGTCGAGAGCTATGGTGACCTTGCGGCGGTGCGGGCCGTCGGCGATGGCCTCAAGCGCCTCGCGGCCGACGAAATCGTGGTCGAACTTGACGAAGGCGCCGTAGCCCAGGTCCCAGGGCGTCAGGTAATAGCCCTCGACGCTGTCCGGCACCCACGATCCGCCGACCGAGGCCTTGGCCTCGTAGTGACTGGCGGACAGCCATTCGCGATAGGGCTGGAGCTTCTCGCCGGTGTAGATGCCGGGGAGAGGCGAGGGAATCCAGCCCGATTCGATGGTGTTCGAGGAGTAGGTCCGTCCGCCGACCAGCTTCATGCCGTGCTTCCTGCCGGCCTCGACCAGCGCCCCATGCACCGCGTCGCGATCTGCCCACGGCCCCATCAGCTCGTAGCCGGGCTGGCCCGCCATGCCGTGCCGCAGCGCGGTCACGGTGCTGCCGCCGATCTGTAGCTCGCACATGTTGAAGAACTTGAGTTCGGGCGCCGGCCGGCCGGTTGCGTCCTCGATGACCGCGTTCGAATTTGGCCCCTGCACCTGGTAGCGGTAGTGGCGGCGGTTCGCCGGATCGGGCCGGGCGGCGGTGCGCTCGTCGTAGGTGACGGCGACGCCCTGCTTGCCCTCGGCATGGAACATCGCCCAGTTGAGGGTGGGCGCGCGGCCGACGAGGTTGAACTTTTCCTCGGCGAGATAGAACAGGATGACATCGCCGATCACATGGCCATAGTGCGTGACCGGCACGAACTGCTTGGCCTTCATCGGGACGAAGCCCTTGAAGCTGTTGATGCCCAGGCCGTGGAGGAATTCGAAGGCTCCGGGTCCTTCGATCATGAGTTCGGCCATGTGGTAGCTCTGGTTGAACAGCACGCAGGTCTCGGCCCAGCCGCGCTGCTCGTCGCGCCAGTTGGAGAACTCCGCCGGCACGCCCGGATAGACGTTCGGGCCGACCTGCTGGTTGCGCAGGAACGCGACGATGTCGCCCGCGCCGTCGAGCACCGATTGAAGGCTTTGGGTCATGCTGTCGGTCTCTCCCTCGCGGCCGCTTGCCGGCCCGCAATCATCGCGCTAAGTTTGTAAGCAACACTTACAAAATGCAAGAGGGGAATTGGGGGCCATGGGGCGCATTCGGACCACGCATGTCGGCTCGCTGCCGCGCGGCGACGAGCTGGTGCCGCTGCTGGGAGCGCGCGACAAGGGCGAGCCATACGATACCGGGGAATTCGACCGGCTGGTCAGCGATGCCGTGGACGAGGCGGTAAGGCGCCAGATCGAGGCGGGGGTCGACATCGTCAGCGACGGCGAGATCGGCAAGATCGGCTATTCGACCTATGTGATCGAGCGCCTTTCGGGCTTCGGCGGCCATGTCGACCGCAAACCCGCCATGGATCTGGCCGCGCATCCGGGCCTCGCCGGCAAGCTCGCGGCGATCATGGGCAGCCAGGATTTCGTCCGCGCGAGCTGCGTGGACAAGGTCGAGCTGGTGACGCTCGAGCCGCTCCGCGACGACATCCGCCGCTTCGCGGCCGCGCTGGCGAAGCACGCCAAGCCCGACACCGAGGCTTTCATGAACGCCGCTTCGCCCGGCCTCGTCAGCGCCTTCCAGCTCAATCGCCACTACCCGACGCAGGAGGCCTATCTCGCCGATCTCGCTGCGGCGATGCGCCCCGAATACGAAGCGATCGTCGCGGCCGGGTTCTTCCTCCAGCTCGACTGTCCCGACCTCGCGATGAGCCGCCACACCGGCTTCCAGGACTTGTCCGACGCCGAATTCCTCGCGCTTGCCGAGGCGAATGTCGCCGCGCTCAACGAAGCGACCGCCAACATCCCGCCCGAGCGAATGCGGATGCACATCTGCTGGGGCAATTACGAAGGGCCGCATGACTGCGACATCGATCTCGCCAGGATCCTCGGCGCCGTTCTCAAGGCGCGTCCGGCGACCATCCTGTTCGAGAGCGCCAACCCGCGCCACGAACACGAATGGACCGTCTGGCGCGACGCGGACCTTCCCGAGGACAAGATCCTCGCGCCGGGCATGATCGACACCTGCTCGAACTATGTCGAACATCCCGAACTGATCGCCCAGCGTATCGAGCGCTTCGCCGCGATCGTCGGCCCCGAGCGGGTGATCGCCAGCACCGACTGCGGCTTCGGCACCTTCGCCGGTTACGGCAAGATCGACCCGGAGGTGACCTGGAAGAAGCTGCGCAGCCTGCGCGAAGGGGCGGATATCGCGGGCGCGCGCCTCGGTTAGACGCGCTCGCCTCCTCGCGCCTCGACCATGTCCTCGCGGTTGATCTCGAAGTCCCTGGCGGAGTGGCGCTCGCGCAGCTGGGTCTCGGGGCTGCCGAAGGTGCGGTTGACCATGCGGCCGCGCTTGACCGCCTCGCGGGCGCCGACCTGCTCGACCCAGCGCATCAGGTTCTTATACTCGTCGACCCCCAGGAACTCCTGCGCGCCATAGGCTTCCCTGGCGATCGAGCCGTACCACGGCCAGACCGCCATGTCGGCGATCGTGTACGCGCCGCCCGCGACATATTCGTTCGTCGCGAGCTGGGTGTCGAGGACATGGAGCTGGCGCTTGGTCTCCATCGCATAGCGGTTGATCGCATATTCGATCTTGAACGGGGCATAGGCGAAGAAATGGCCGAAGCCGCCGCCCACGAAAGGCGCGCTGCCCATCTGCCACATCAGCCAGTTGACGGTGGCGGCGCGGGCGTGAACCTCCGTGGGGAGAAAGGCGCCGAACTTCTCGGCCAGATAGAGCATCATCGAGCCCGATTCGAACAGATTCACCGGCGGGTCGATCGAGCGATCGACCATCGCGGGAATCTTGGAGTTGGGATTGACCGCCACGAAACCGCTGCCGAACTGGTCGCCCTTGCCGATCTCGATCATCCAGGCGTCGTATTCCGCGCCCGAATGGCCAGCCGCCAGCAGCTCCTCGAGGAGGATGGTGACCTTGACTCCGTTGGGCGTGCCCATCGAATAAAGCTGGATGGGATGATCGCCGACCGGCAGGTTCCTGTCATGCGTCGCGCCGCCGACCGGCCGGTTGATATTGGCGAAGGCGCCGCCGCTCGGCTGGTCCCAGGTCCACACCCTGGGCGGGACATAGCCGGCGGGCTGGTTCATCGCGGCATCGGGGGCGTCGGCCATGTGGGTCATCCTGCTTGCTAGAATTGTAAGTGTCGCATACGGTTTGGCGAGGGCATAGGCGAGAGGGAAGGGACAGTCATGAGCGACCGCGCCGAAGAAGACACCGTGGCCGTCGAGGTCAAGGATAGGATCGCCTGGGTGCGGTTCAACCGGCCCGAGAAGCGCAATTGCATGAGCCCCGGGCTCAATCGCCAGATGCTGCGCGTGATCGAGAGCCTGGAGTTCCGCGAGGATGTCGGCGTGCTGGTGTTGGCGGGCGAGGGCGAGGCCTGGTCGGCGGGCATGGACCTGCGCGAATATTTCCGCGCCACCGAGGAGGAGGGGCTGCACGCCGTGCGCAAGGCGCAGCGCGAGGCCTATAGCTGGTGGGAGCGGCTGCGCTGGTACGAGAAGCCGACCATCGCGATGGTCCACGGCTGGTGCTTCGGCGGCGGCTATGGCCCGCTGTTCGCCTGCGACATCGCGATCGCGGCGGAGGACGCGCAGTTCGGCCTCAGCGAGATCAACTGGGGCATCCTGCCCGGCGGCGGAGCGAGCAAGGTGGTGGCCGACCTGATGCCGCTGAGGAAGGCGGTCTATCACGCGATGATGGGCGAGAATCTGAGCGGCAAGCAGGCCGAGGCGCAGGGGCTGGTGACCGAGGCGGTGCCCGCCGGGCAGCTCGAGGCCCGGGTCGGCGAGATCGCCGCGGCGCTGCTCAAGAAGGATCCGAACACGCTGCGCGCCACCAAATGGGCGGTGCGCCGCATGACCGAGATGACCTATGCCAATGCCGAGGATTATCTGATCCGCGCGCAGGAGGCGCTCCACAGCTTCGGCGGGGTGGCGGCGCGCAAGGAGGCGACGCGCCAGTTCCTCGACGAGAAGAGCTTCAAGCCGGGGCTGGGCGCCTTCGACACCAGCAAGATCGAGCGCTGAGAAGGTTCGTCGATGCTCGATTCGGTTGCCACCTATGCGAAATCGATGCCCGCTCGCCTCGCGGTGGTGGACCTCGCCAGCGGGCGGCGCTGGAGCTATGCCCAGCTCGACCGCGCGGTCGACCGGCTGGCGGCGTGGCTCGCGCGCGAGTTCGGTCCGGCCAGCGGAGAGCGGATCGCGGTGCTGTCGAAGAACAGCGCCGAGATGGTGGTGCTGCAGCTTGGCTGCGTCCGCGCGGGCGCGATCTTCATGCCGCTCAACTGGCGGCTGGCACTGCCCGAGCTCGAGGCGCTGGTCGCCGATGCGCGCCCGGAGCTGTTGTTCCGCCAGCCGGGCTTCGCTCCGCCCGGCAACGCGCCGCGCACGCTCGACACCGCCGAGATGCTCGGGCTCGGCGGCGATGGCGATGTCCCGCCGGTGACGGCCCGGCGCGATGTCGAGGCGGTGAGCACGCTGCTCTACACCTCGGGCACCAGCGGGCGGCCCAAGGGTGTGATGCTGTCGGAGCGCAATGTCTTCTGGGGGTGCACCAATCTCATCCACGGCAATGGGGTGGGGCCGGACAGCACCTTCCTGTGCGACATGCCGCTGTTCCACACCGCGGGCCTGCAAGCCGCCACGCGCACGCCGTTGCTGGCGGGCGGAACGGTGTTGATCTCGGAGGGCTTCGATCCGGAAGCGACGCTGGCGCGGATGACCGACCCTTCGCTCGGCGTGACGCATTATTTCTCGGTCCCGCAGATGGCGGCGACGCTGTGGCAGCGGCCCGAGTTCGATACCGGGAAGCTGGCCAAGATCGTCGCCTGGGCGATCGGCGGCGCGCCGAATCCCAAGGCCCAGTCCGAACGCTACCTGCGCGCCGGGGTGCGGATTTCGGAGGGCTTCGGCATGTCCGAAACCGGGAGCAATTTCGCCATTCCCCCTTTCGATCTCGAAACGATGCTTGCCCATGCCGGAAGCTGCGGGCTGCCGCTGATGACCGTGCGGGCCAAGGTGGTCGACGACGAAGGGCGCGAACTCGGCCCCGGCGAGCAGGGCGAGCTGCTGATCGCGGGGCCGAGCGTGGCGATGGGTTATTGGGAGCAGCCCGAACTGACCGCCGATGCATTCCGCGACGGCTGGTTCCATACCGGCGACGCCGCGATGCGCGACGAGGAAGGCTATCATTTCATCGTCGACCGCAAGAAGGACATGTACATCTCCGGCGGCGAGAACGTCTATCCGGCCGAGGTCGAGGCGGTGCTCGCCGAGATGCCCGAGGTGGCCGAGGCGGCGGTCGTCGGCGTGCCCGACGCGCGCTGGGGCGAGGTCGGCCGGGCCTATGTCAATCTCGCCCCCGGCTGCGCGCTGACCGGCGAGCAGGTGATCGCGCATTGCACCGCACGGCTCGCCAGGTTCAAGGTGCCCAGGAGCGCGGTGATCGGCAGCCCCATCCCGCGCACCGCTTCTGGCAAGGTGCAGAAGCACCTCCTGCGCGCGCGGGCGCTGGAGGAAATGGGGCTTTAGGACGCGGCGCCGCGTTCCGCATCGCCATCGCGCATCGGCAGCAGCAGGAACAGCACCAGCGCGGCCGCCGATCCGAGCGACATCAGAAACGATACCGGCAGCAGCGCCTCGTCCCCGAAGGTCTTGAACAGAAAGCCCGCGATGATCGGCGATCCGGCCGCCCCCAGGCGTCCGACGCCGAGCACGAAGCCGGTTCCGGTGCCCCGCGCATGCGCCGGGAAGCCGACCGCGAAGGCCGCGTAATAGCCCACGATCGCGGCGTTGGTGAAGAACATCGCCACGATCGCCGCCGCCCGCCAGCCCCACAGGCTGTCGAACCCCACGCCGAACGCGGTCACCGCGCCGATGCCGAGCAGCAGCATGGCCACGGTCGGCCCCTTGATGCTCCAGCGCTTCATCAGGATACCGAACAGCAGGCCGCCGATGGCGCCGCCGATATTGGCGAAGGTCAGCACGCTCGCCGCGTCGGGCTGCGAATAGCCGGGCGGATAATCGGCCACGATCTTCACCGCCCATTTGAGGATGTAATAGAAGGTGATGGTGTGGAACATGTAGCCGAAGGCGAGCAGCAGCGTGACCGGGCGCAGCCGCGGGTTCGAGAGGATTTCCCAGACCCTCGGCTTCGGCGCGGCCTCGTCGAGCGGGGGAAGCGCATCGACCGGAGGCTTGCCGAACGCGGCGAGCGTTCGGTTCGTCTTCTCCAGCGCGCCTCTGGGCCGGGTGGCGTCCAGGAACGCCGCGCTCTCGGGCACGACGAGCATGACCAGCGGGATCATCGCGGCAGTGGCCACCGCGCCGAACAGGAACACCGCGCGCCAGTCATAGAGCTGGAGCAGCCAGGTCTGCGCCGCGAAGCCGCCGATCACCCCGCCGAGCGGATAGCCGATGACATAGAGCGCCATCGACACGCTGCGCCCGGCCTTGCTGGTCGATTCGGCGGTGACGGCGTTGGTCGCCGCGAGCATTCCGCCGATGCCCAGGCCGGTCATGAAACGCCAGCCGGTCAGCTGGGTGACCCCGCCCGCCGCGTGGGCCAGATACATGCCGACCGCCATCGCCGCCAGGCAGGCGAGCATCGTCGGCTTGCGACCGAGCTTGTCGGCCATCCCGCCGAACAGCAGCGAGCCGAAGCCCATGCCGACGAGCTCGGCGGAGAGCACGATTCCCAGAGCCTCGCGCGGGACGCCCCATTCCGCCGAAATGCCCGGCGCGGCGAAAGCGCTCGACAGCACGTCGAAGCCGTCGAGCGCATTGAGCGCCACCATGATGACGACGACCAGATATTGCCGCCAGCCCATCGGCGTATCGTCGATCAGCGCGCGCGGGTCGCGGTGCGGAGTTTCGGCCATGTCCATCCTCTCGACCCGTTGCCGGGCGTGTTATTCGTGTATCCGGCTCAGCATCTCGATCAGCAGGGCGACCTCCCCCTCGCTGAAGCGGCTCTTCAGCCATTCCTCGTGGCTGCGAATCGCCTGCTTGGCCACCACCAGCGCTTCGCGCCCGGCTTTGGTCAGGTTCAGGGTCTGCTTGCGGCGATCCGACGCGGAGGGGCCGCGCACCAGGTAATCGCGCGCTTCCAACCGGTTGACGATCGCCATCGTGGTCGCCCGGTCCATCCGCATGCGCTTGGCGAGATCGGTCTGCGCGATGTCGGGATGATCGCCCACCAGCCACAGCACCGACACCTGCTTCTGCGTCAGTTCGAGATCGGCGAAGCTGTCGGTGAAATGCCGGTAAACCGCCCCGTGCGCCAGCCGGATGTGGAAGCCGACGATATCGCGGATCTCTCCGATGTCCTCGTCACCCTCGACATGCGGGGTGGTCGGCACCAGGAACTCTTTCGGCCTTGTCATCGCCGTCCTCTCGCGCGATTGTTTGCGGCACATACAATCAGATTCGGGGACGGATGCAATGGCGACCTTTCCGCAGACCCCTGCTTTCACCGGTTTCAACACGCCGAGTCGGATCGAGGCCGACATCGCCGATCTGGCGCATGAAGGTGAAATCCCCCGCGAACTCGACGAAGCGTTCTACCGCGTCCAGCCCGATCCGCAATTCCCGCCGCGCCTGGGCGACGATATTTCCTTCAACGGCGACGGCATGATCGGCCGTTTCCATTTTCACGACGGGCGCTGCGACTTCCGCCAGCGCTGGGCGCGCACCGACAAGTGGAAGCTCGAGAACGCGGCGGGCAAGGGCCTGTTCGGCGCCTACCGCAACCCGCTCACCGACGACCCGGCGGTGAAGGGCCGGATCCGCGGCACCGCCAACACCGACGCCTGGCTGTTCGGCGGCAAGCCGTGGGCCCTGAAGGAAGACAGCCGGCGCTGGCGATGGACCCCGCCACGATGGAGACCGTCGGCTACGAGAACTTCGGCGGGCGCAGGAACCGTTATACCTGGGGGCTGGAGGTCGATTTCCGGCGCCCGGTCGAGGAAGTCGGCGGCAGCGTGGGCGGGGCGCCGATGAACTGCCTGTTCCTCAAGGATCTGGAGACGGGCGCGGAACACCGCTGGTGGGTAGGCCCGACCTCGACCCTGCGGGAACCCTGCTTCATCCCGCGTGGGCGTGACGCGCCCGAGGGCGACGGCTGGATCGTCCAGGTCTGCAACCGCCTCGCCGAGCACAGAAGCGACCTGCTGCTGTTCGACGCGCTCGAGATCGAAAAGGGACCGATCGCGACGGTCCAGGTGCCGATCCGCCTGCGCTTCGGCGGGGCCTGGCGGCGTGACCGCTAATTAGGGACAGTCCCTAATTAGCGGTCAATTCGCTTGCCATCGGGCGGTTCGGACCTTAGGACCGCCCCGGAATTAGGGACTGTCCCTAATTGGCGCGGGGGAGGGGCCATGCCACGCGGATCGAGGATCGTCGTGCCGGGTCTGGCGCATCATGTCACCCAGCGCGGCAATCGCCGCCAGCCGATCTTCTTTTGCGACGCCGACCGCCGCGCTTACCGCGATCTCGTCGCCCTCTACTGCCGGCGCCATCGCACTCGCTGCCTGGCCTGGTGCCTGATGGACAATCACGTTCACCTGATCCTGGTGCCGGAAACCGCGGACGGGCTGCGTGCGACGCTGGCCGCGGCGCACACCGTCTATTCGCAGCGCGTCAATGCCGCGCAGGGGCTCGGCGGCCATCTCTTCCAGGGCCGCTTCGCCAGCTACCCGATGGCCGACGGCCATCTGTACGTCGCCGCGAGATACATCGAAAACAATCCGGTGAAGGCCGGGCTGGTGGCGCGGGCCGAGGACTGGCCGTGGTCGAGCGCGCGAGCGCATGTCACCGGAGCGGCGGACGGCCTCACCGACATCGGCGGGCTCGGCAAGCACATTGCGAACTGGCGGGCCATGCTCGCGCGCGGGCTGGAAGCGGCGGACGAAGCGGACGAAGTGGAGCGGGCCGGGCGGTCGGGCTATCCGCTCGGCCCGGCGGAATGGCGCGACGCGCTCGCCGCGATGCTGGGGCGACGGCTGGCCCCGGCGCGGCGTGGCCGCAAGCCGAGCGCGGCATGATCGACCGTCCTCGCAGGGGCGCCGCGCGTCGTTAGGGACAGTTGAGCAAATGGGGACTGTCCCTATTTGGCAAATGACTTTCCCTATTCGGCGGTTTGAACCTATATGGTAAAAATGTCTTGACAGCGTGACGCTGATCGGATACAACGCCGCCATCGTCGAAAAATCCGGATGGGGCCCGCGGCGCATGCACCGCGCGGCCCCTTTTGCATGGAGGTCCGCATCATGAGCACGCGCAAGGCCGATCGCGCGCCGGCTGCCGGCATCGCGCAGCGGTGCAACGGCGGGATCCAGCAGCGCAGGCAGCGCGAGCATGCCTGGACGCCCGCGCGCCGCGAGACATTCCTCGCCACGCTGGCCCAAACCTGCAACGTCAGGCTGGCGTTGAGCGAGACGGGAATGAGCGAGGCCGGGCTGTACTATCTGCGCCGGCGCGACGAGCTTTTCGCGCGGGAATGGGATTCCGCGCTGGAGCATGGCTACGCGCTGCTCGAAGCGACGCTGCTCCAGCGGGCGCAGGAGGGCTATATCCGCGAGGTGATGAGCCCGCGCGGCGAGGTGGTGAAGCTGCGCGAGGTCTCGAACAAACTCGGTATGAACCTACTCGCCCTGCACGCCCGGCGTGTCGCCGTCATCCGCGCCGCGCGCGAGGCTCGTCCCGCGATCGCCGACGAGGAGGAGCTGCGGCGGAAAGTGGCGGAGACCTTCGACCGCCTGGCCGATCACCGCGAGTGGATGGGCCGGCACGCGGACAAGGAACCCGCTAGCAGCGCCAACCGCGCTGACTAGGCTAGTCAGGGCTAATTAGGGACAGTCCCCAATTAGCGGGAAAATGCCGTCGGCGGCGCGTCCGCCGGTATCGGCTAATTAGGGACTGTCCCTATTTGAATTGGGGACTGCCCTATTTGGAAGGCAAGCGATGATTGACACCATCCTCGCGCTCTCCGCCGGGGAGCGGGCGGCGGTGCTGGGTGCGCTCGACACCGCCGACCTGCGCCGCCTCGCTCTCCTCCAGGCCGCGCCGCGCCCCGAGCAGCGCCCGCCGCCGGGCGATTGGCGGGTCTGGCTGGCGCTGGCCGGGCGAGGCTTCGGGAAGACCTGGATGGGCGCGCACTGGGTGTGCTCGCTTGCCGCCGCGCATCCCGGCGCGCGGATTGCTCTGGTGGGGGCGACGATGGCGGAGGCGCGGGCGGTGATGGTCGAGGGCGAGAGCGGCGTGCTTGCGGTCGCCCGCGCCGAGGCGCGGCCACGCTTCGACGCTTCGCTGGCCCGGCTGGCGTGGCCGGGCGGCGCGTCGGCGCGGCTGTTCTCTGGCGCGAATCCGGACAGGCTGCGCGGCTTCCAGCACCACTTCGCCTGGTGCGACGAGCTGGCGAAATGGGCGCGGGGCGAGGCCGCCTGGGACAATCTCCAGCTCGGGCTGCGGCTCGGCGCCTGTCCGCGCGCGCTGGTCACGACGACGCCGCGTCCGACACCCGCGATCCGCCGGCTGTTCGAAGATTCGGCGGTCGCGCGGACGGGCGGACGAACCATCGACAATCCCTTGCTGCCCAGCGCCTTCCGCGACGCGATGGTGGCGGAGCATGGCACAACGCGCTTCGGACGGCAGGAGTTGCTCGGCGAGCTGGTGCTCGATCTGGAGGGCGCGTTGTGGACGCGCGACCTGATCGAGCGCGGCCGTGGTGCCCCCGGGACGATGCGGCGCATCGTCGTCGGCGTCGATCCGCCGGCCGGCGAGGCGGGGACGTGCGGGATCGTGGTCGCGGGGCTGGACGCATCGGGACGCGGCTGGGTGCTCGCCGATTGCAGCGTTTCGAAGGCCTCGCCCGAGCGCTGGGCCCGCGCCGTGGCGGCGGCGGCGGAGGGGTGGCGCGCGCAGCGGGTGATCGCCGAGGCCAACAATGGCGGCGCGATGGTGGAAAGCGTGCTGCGCGGCGCGGACGTGGCGATGCCGGTGCGGCGCGTTTCGGCGAGCGCGGGCAAGGCGGCGCGGGCGGAGCCGGTGGCGGCGCTGTTCGAAAGCGGGCGCGCGGGCTTCGCGGGCGCCTTTCCCGCGCTGGAGGACGAGCTGTGCGGGCTGGTCCCGGGCGGGCGCTACGAGGGACCGGGCAGTTCGCCCGACCGCGCGGACGCGATGGTGTGGGCGCTCGGCGAACTGATGCTGGGAAAGGCGCCCGCGCACCCCCGCGCGAGAGCACTCTAAATTAGGGACAGTCCCCAATCGACGCCGCTGCCTCTCCCCCCGATCTGCCGATCGCATTAATTAGGGACAGTCCCTAATTCGATTGTCAGGCCGGAGACGACGGGGCCTGGCGATCTCGCCGATACCGGCCATGCCGAGGCGGACAAGCGGCACCAGTCGGGCGGCGACCACGTCCATCTCTACAGGATCGAGGAGGAGGTGGGCGAGCGCGTGCCGGAGGGCATTTTGAACGACGAGTTGTACATCCTGACGCACGCCGAATTTCTCGAAGGAGTGACCGACCGCGCGAACGCAACGATCGCCGCGGTTCCGGCCCGGCGCCCGCGGAACGAGGGCTACAAGGGGACCTTCGCGATGCTGTTCAACTCGCCCATCTGGGCCGCCGAGATCGCCCGTCAGCAGGAGCTCAAGGCGCCAATTAGGGACAGTCCCTAATTAGCCGCCCCCCGCGGCAAATAGGTCACCAAGCTGATTGGGGACCGTCCCCAATTGGCGGGCAGAGGAGCCATTCGCGACGATCGACTTCAAGGGCCGCACGGCCGTCGTCACCGGGGGCGCCAACGGCGTCGGCATCGGGCTGGTCCGCGCGCTGCCGAGGGAAGGCGCGAATGTCGCGATCGCCACCATATCGAGCGCGCGCTCGGCAGCCTCGACAATCAGCCGGCGATGGGCGTGCGCGTCGATGTCTCGAGACGCGGGTTACGACGAGCGCATCGGGATCGAGGCGATGCGGCGCGAGAACTACCAGGCGGCGCGCGCCGCGGCCCGCGGCGCCATCTGAGCAAACCGGCTCTAGCCGCCGATGCCGTGGCGGCGGTTGTAGTCGGCGATCCATTCGACCGTCCTGGCCATTCCGCCGAAGGGATAGAAATGCAGGCGGACGCGGCCGTGCTCTTCGCCGAGCTTCTCCGCGAAGGCGTCCACCAGCCTGTCCGGCCCGGCCGTGCCGAGGAGGTTGGCGATGCTGGCGCCGTATTTCTTCATCACGCTGGCCGATGCGCCGACGCCGCAGCGCGCGGCGAAGCTCAACAGGCGCTTGATGCCCGCGGGCCCGGGGATGCCGATGCGGACGGGGGTGTCGATTCCGCGCGCGCGGGCTTCCTCGAGCCAGCGCAGGAAGGCGTCGGGGTCGAAGCCGAACTGGGTCACCACCAGCCCCGCCATGCCCCGCCGGTCGATCTCGGCGAGCTTGGCCTCGAGCACCGCCCACAGCTGGTCGCCGGTCATATGCGGATGCCCTTCGGGATGGCCGCCGACGCCGATCGCCTGCACTCCCGCCGCCTCGAAGGCGCCGGTCCGGATCAGCGCCATGGTGTCGAAATAGGGTCCCTCGGGCTCGGCCGGATCGCCGGCGACGATGAAGCAGCGCCGTACCCCCGCCGCGCGCACCACCGCCTCCAGATAATCCTCGAAATGATCCTCGCTGCGGATGCGGCGAGCCGAGAAATGCGGCATCGGCTCGAAGCCGAGGTCGCGCACCGCCCTGGTCGCGGCGACGCGCGCGGGCTGCTCCTCACCGGGCAGGAACGTCACCGCGATCGGCGTGTCGGGAGGGATCAGCGGCGCGGCCTCGGCCAGCGAGCCCGCATCCTTGGCGGTCATCTCGAGCGAGAAACCCTCGGTAATCCCCTGCGGCGGGTTCGCCCAGGCGGGGTGGATGAGTGGCTTCGTCATCAACTCGCCAACGTCCGTTCGTGTCGAGCAGCCCGCGCAGCGGGCGCCCGTCGAGACACCCCGCGCGAGGTGTCTCGACTTCGCTCGACACGAACCGATGTGGGCAAGGGCTTCATATCACCCCCGCGCCGTGCGCCAGCCCTGCCGATAGGTCTCGCGCGCGACGCGGCTGTAGGGAACAGGGCCGACCACCGCGCGCACTTCGATCTGCTTGTGCGGCTCCACCGTGGTCTTCCGGGTGCCGCCGTTCTCCTCGCCCCAGACCACGCCGAGCTCGGTGCCGACCGCGATTTCCGGATCGATGGTGGCGAGGCTCAGCGCCTGCTTCTCGTTGTAGGAATAGCCGGTGAACATCGAGAAGCCGACCGTCCGGCCGCCGGCATCGACCACGCGGTCGTAGTTCGAGCTGGCGTAGTTCGCGAGCGGGACGTCGAAGAACTTGTATTGCTCGCCGTCGGGATCGAACAGGCTGGCCATGATCCTGGCCATGTCCTCGGGGTGCCAGGCGAGCGTGACCTTGCGGCGTTGCTCCTCGGGCCCGATCGCCTCCAGCGCCTCGCGGCCGTGGAAGTCGTGGTCGAACTTGACGAAGCCGCCATACCCGAGCTCCCACGGGTTGAGGTAATAGTCCTCGACGTCGGAAGAGACGAAGCTGCCGCCGATCGAGCCGGTGCCCTCGTAGCCCGCGGCGGGCAGCCATTCGCGGAACGCCTTGAGCTTGTCGCCGGTGTAGATCGCCGGCAGCGGCGAGGGGATCCAGCCCGATTCAAGCGTGTTCGAGGGGTAGGCGCGGCTGCCGCAGGGGATCAGGCCGAATTCCTTGCCGGCCTCCAGGATCGCGGCACGGATTTCCTCCTGCTCCTCGTAAGGCCCCCAGATCTCGAGCCCCGGCGCACCCGACATGCCGTGGCGCAGCGTGCGGACCTTGCGGCCGGCGATGGTCATCGTGCTCATGTTGAAGAACCCGAGCTGTTCCAGCGGGCCGCCGTGGAGCTTCTCGATCACCGCCCAGGCATTCGGGCCCTGGATCTGGAAGCGCCACTCCTTGCGGGTGACCGGCTTGCCCATCGGGCGCATCGGGCTGCGGTCGTCGAGCTCGATCTCGACATCGTAGCCGCCGGTTTCGCCGTGGAAGCGCAGCCAGTTCGAGGCCGGGGCGCGGCCGACATAGGTGAAGCTTTCCTCCTCGGTCCAGAACACGATGCCGTCGCCGATAACATGGCCATAGGGCGTGGTCGCGACATATTGCTTGGCCTTGTCGACCGCCCAGCCTTTCGAGCTGTTGATCATGGTGTCGCCGAGGAGCTTGCCCGCGTCCTTGCCGCGAATATAGAGGTTCACCATGTGGTGCGACTGGTCGAACAGCACCGCGCCGTGCTGCCACGCCCATTGCTCGCTGCGCCAGTTGGAGAATTCGGGCGCCACCACGGGGTAGACATAGGCGCCGAGCTGCGAATTGCGCAGCATCTCGACGATGTTGCCTTGGCGGGCGAGCAGTTGCTCGAGACTTTCGGCCATCCTTGCTAATCCCTTCGTCGCGCTTTTTTGTATGCAACGCATACATTCGTTTGATAGGCGGGCGCAAACGAAAACAGTGTGGGAGATACCGCGATGGCCGAAGTTCAGGTGCTGACCCTGTCCTGCGAGGACCAACCGGGAATCACGGCGCGGGTGACCGGTCACCTGTTCCGGAATGGCGGAAACATCCTCGAGGCCCAGCAATACAACGATCCGGTCAGCGGGCATTTCTTCCTGCGTGTGGAGTTCGCTCTGGACGGCGACGCAGAGGCGTTGCAGGCCGGTTTCGAGCCGCTTGCGAACGAGCTCGCGATGCGATGGGAGCTGCGCGCGAAGGCGCGGCCTCGCAAGGTGCTGCTGCTGGTCGGCAAGTTCGACCATTGCCTCGGCGATCTGCTCTACCGCAACCGCATCGGCGAGCTGCGCATGGAGGTGGTCGGGATCGTCTCGAATCACCCGCGCGAGGCGCTCAGCATCTCGCTGATCGGCGACATCCCCTATCACCACCTGCCGGTCACGCCCGAAACCAAGCCGCGGCAAGAGGCGCGGATCAAGGCGATCGTGACGGAGACCGGGGCGGAGCTGATCGTGCTGGCGCGCTACATGCAAATCCTCTCCGACGACATGGCGGGGTTCCTGTCCGGGCGGTGCATCAACATCCACCATTCCTTCCTGCCCGGCTTCAAGGGCGCCAAGCCCTATCACCAGGCGCACGCGCGCGGCGTCAAGATGATCGGCGCGACCGCGCATTACGTCACCGCCGATCTCGACGAGGGTCCGATCATTCACCAGGATGTCGAGACCGTCACCCATGCCGACTCCGCCGGCGAAATGGTCCGCAAGGGCCGCGATATCGAGCGGCGCGTGCTGGCCGAGGCGGTGCGGCTGCATCTGCAGGACCGGGTGCTGCTCAACGGCGATCGCACCGTGGTGTTCAGGACGTAATCGTCAAACCTCCGTTCGTCCTGAGGAGCCCAAGCCGAAGGCTGAGGCGTCTCGAAGGGCCCCGGTGCTTCGAGACGGCCGTTCAGCCTTCGGCTTCGCTCCCTCCTCGGCACGAACGGGTTACCTGGGGGGCAGGAATCGACCCGATCAGCGCCGCCGCCAGATCCTCCTCGGTGCCGCCCATGCCGGGCAGGTCGGGCGCGACGACGCGGTGCCCGGCCGCGCGCAGCCGCTCGGCCCCCGGGTCGAAGCACCGGCAGCCGTGCCAGCTGCCGTGGATGAGGACGAAGGACGCCACGATCAGCATAATTAGGGACAGTCCCCAATTGGCGTCGCCGCCGAGACGACGATGGAGATGACGAGGGCCATAATTGGGGACTGTCCCTAATTAGCGGGCGTGGACGGTCCAGGTTCCGAGGCCCGGCGCCGTCCTATCCTCGGCCGCGAGCGCGCGCTGGACCGCCGGGCGCGCGGTCATCGCCTCGCGCCATGCGACCTGCCGCGGATATCTGGCCGCGACCTCCAGCTCGGAAAACATGCGGTCGACCATGTCGGGGAAGTCGACCGCGACATCGTCCATCGGCATCGGCTGGCCCCATTTCAGGCGCACCCCGCCGCCCCCGCGCATGCCCGTGCCCATGCCCGAATGGCCGGTGTGGAAGATCGCGGGCAGCTTGTGCTCGGCAATCGCCTCGTAGATCGGATAGGCGATGCGGTCCGCGCCGCCGATGTCCTGCATGATGCCGTGGAACTTGAAGCCGCGTACGCCGTGGTTCTCGACCAGGTCGCGCGCCTCGCGGACGCCGAGCCTGCCCTTGCGAGGGTCGATCGAGGCGAAGGGGATGCAGATGTCGCTGTTCGCCGCCGCGTAGTCAGCGATCTCGTAGTTCGACACCCGCTTCGCGCCGATCGCGCTCTCGCAATCGACGGTGAACAGGCAGGAGGCGCGATATTCTGCTCGCGGTAAAGCTCGACGATCTCGGGGATCCTGGGCCGCTCGCGCGGGGCCTTGAAATAGGCGCTGGCGGCGTCGAAGAACCTGGCCATCACCGGGTCTTCGGGATCGTGGCAGCTCACCTCGGCGTGGACATGCACGTCGATGGCGCGGATTTTCGACAGGTCGATGGGCATCCTCGCTCCTCCTAATTAGGGACAGTCCCTAATTAGCTCGCTGCTTTCACGCGTCGCGCCGGCCGCCCCTAATTAGGGACTGTCCCTAATTAGGGGCTGGCGCGCCGCGTGGTCACATCTGGATGATGACCGTTTTGGTCTCGAGAGAGGCCTCGAGGCCCTGGCGGCCCTGTTCGCGGCCGATCCCGCTTTCCTTGTAGCCGCCGAAGGGCAGGGCGGTGTCGATCATGGCGTGGCAATTGCCCCACACGGTGCCGGCCTCGATCTTGCCGGCGCGCAATATGCCGTCGACCTCGGCGGAGCGGGGTCGATAACCCCCCGTTTCGACTTCGCCTATCAGGACAGGCAATATACCGGACCGACCGTTGTCGGTGGGGTGCGTACGCTCAACTTCCTGCCCAGCTTCACCACGGTAAACGCCCGGCTGACCTGGCAGAACGAGGCCGAGGACGTCTCGATCTCGGCCCAGGTGACCAACCTCACCAATGAGTATTACTACCTCAGCCGGTTCAACCTGCTCGGCGCGGGAGCGGGCTTCGACAAGGCCTTGCCGGCCGCGCCGCGCGAATGGGCGGTGACGGTCAGGAAGAAGTTCTGAGCCTCGCCGGCCAGGGAAGGGCGGTTCCGCGGGGCCGCCCCATTCGTGTCAGGACCAGCCGTCGTCCGTCTCGAGCTGGCGGGCGAGCTCGCCGAGCACGCGGTAGCAGTCGAGCACCTGCGCCACCGAGCCGTTGGGCTCGCGCCCCTCGCGGATCGCGGCGACGAACTCGCGGTCCTGCAATTCGATGCCGTTGCTGCTCACCGCAACGCCGCCGAGGTCGATCGGCTGTTCCTTGCCGTTCACGAGGTCGTCGTAGCGCGCGATATAGGTGCCGGTGTCGCCAATGTAGCGGAAGAAGGTGCCGAGCGGCCCATCGTTGTTGAACGACAGGCTGAGCGTGCAGATCGCGCCGCGCTCGCTCTTGAGCTGGATCGACATGTCCATCGCGATCCCGAGCTGGGGGTGCCTGGGCCCCTGCACCGCGTGCGCCGAGACGATCTTGCCCGCCTGGTATGCGAACAGATCGACCGTGTGCGCGGCATGGTGCCACAGCAGATGGTCGGTCCAGCTGCGCGGCTCGCCCTTGGCGTTGATGTTCTGGCGGCGGAAGAAATAGGTCTGGACGTCCATCTGCTGGACCGCGAATTCGCCCGCCTCGATCCGATCGTGCACCCACTGGTGGCTCGGATTGAAGCGACGGGTGTGCCCGACCATGCAGGTAAGCCCGGTCTCCTGCTGCTTGCGCATGACCGCCTCGGCATCGCCCCAGCTGTCGGCGAGCGGGATTTCCACCTCGACGTGCTTGCCCGCCTCCATGCAGGCGATCGCCTGCTCGGCGTGCATCTGCGTCGGTGTGCACAGGATCACCGCATCGACGTCGTCGCGCTCCAGCGATTCGCCGAGCTCCGCGCCGAAATGCGCGGCGCCGTATTTCTTCGCCGCGGCCTCCGCCTGCTCGAGGGTGCGGCTGGTGATCGAGGCGATCTCGACCCCGTCGATGTTCATGAGGCCGTCGAGGTGCTTTTCCCCGAAGGCGCCGGCGCCGGCGAGGGCAATACGCAAAGGTGTGCGGGGGGTCATGCGGGCTCCAGAACGAGATGGCCGATCGCGGTGTTGCTGCAGGGGACGTGGTAGTGCCGGTGCAGCTGGCGGGTGGCCTTGCCGAGCGCGCCGCGCATGATCAGCCACATCACCATCTCGATCCCCTCGCTGCCCGTCTCGCGCAGATATTCGATGTGCGGGATCCAGCGCAGCTCGTCGGTCTCGCCCACAAGCTTGTCGAGAAACATATTGTCCCATTCGCGGTTGATCAGGCCGGCGCGCGGGCCCTGGAGCTGGTGGCTCATTCCGCCGGTGCCCCAGATCTGGACATCGAGGTCCTCGGGATAGCTCGCGACCGCGCGCGCGATCGCTTCGCCCAGCGCCCAGCAGCGGTTGCCGGTGGGGACCGGGTAGGTGACGACGTTGACCGCCAGCGGGATCACTTTCGCGGGCCATTGCTCGACCGCGCCGAACATCATCGACAGCGGCACGGTCAGCCCGTGGTCGACGTCCATCTCGTTGATGATGGTCATGTCGAACTCGTCGAGAATCAGGCTCTGCGCGATGTGCCAGGCGAGGTCGGGGTCGCCGATCACATCGGGCACCTGGCGCGCACCCCAGCCTTCGTCGGCGGGCTTGTAGCGCTCGCCGCAGCCGATCGCGAAGGTCGGCACGATCTTCATGTCGAAGGCGCTCGCATGATCGTTGTAGACCAGGATCACGACGTCGGGCTTCTCCGCCTTCTCCCAGGCGCGGGTCCATTCGTAGCCGGCGAAGATCGGTCCGAAATACTCGTCGCGGTCCTTGCCCTGGTCGTGCGCGACGCCGAGCAGCGGCACGTGGCTCGAGGCGACCCCGGCGGTGATGCGGGCCATCTTAACAGGTCCCTTCGTTGTCCGCGGCGCCTTCGGCGGCGCGGTTGGCCTTCTTGGAGCGCTGGCCCTGGGGCGAACGGCCCCCGGCGGCCATCATCGCCTTGTAGCTCTCGAAATCGTGCTCGGTCATGCTGCTCACCGCCTCGGCGAAGCCGATGCCGTCGGTCGAGAACAGCTTGGCGAGAAAATAGACATTGCCACCCATGTCGAGCAGCGCGTTGTAATCGCGCGCCAGCAGCGCCGCCCTGGCCTCCTCGGACAAGTCCCACTCGTCGAGATAGGCGCGCTCGTCGGCCTTGAAGCGCGCGCGGTTCTCCGCCTTCATCAGGCTCATCGCGAACTGATTGATGCGATAGCCCCTGCGCGCCCGCGCGGCGGTGTAGACGCGCGTACCGGGGATATCCTCGAGTTCTTCGAGATAGGCGTGGATGTCGGTGGTCGGGCGGGCCGGCGGCTGTGTCATGCGGCGCTCCATTCGAACGGCAGGGGCGCCTCGCGAAAGGCGAAGCGGTCGATGTGGTCCTCGAACACCTGGCGCAGGCGGGCCGGGTCGCCCTCCGGGCCGGTGGTGAGCGTCGCGACCAGCGCGTCGGGCTCGGCGCGCAGCTCCACCCGGTTGCCGCGCAGCGCGATATCGGCCTGGCACGTGTCGAAGGTCACCTGGTTGTCGTGGGCCCAGTGCTTGGCCAGCTGCTGGAGATAGCGGCTGGCGTGAGCGGTCGGCGCCCGTCCGATCTCGCTGCTCATAATCCGCGCTCCTTCAGGGCGGCGTCGAGCCGCGGGAACACGCGCCGGGCGTTGCCTTCGAAGATTGCCGCGCGGTCGGCGTCCGGAATGTCGAGCGCATCGATATAGCGCCTGGTGTCGTCGAAATAATGGCCGGTCTGGGGATCGATCCCGCGCACCGCGCCGACCATCTCGCTGCCGAACAGGATGTTCTTCGCGTCGACGACCTCGGCGAGCAGGTCGATGCCCGGCTGGTGATAGACGCAGGTGTCGAAGAACACATTGTTCATCAGATGGGTGTCGAGGCCGGGCCGCCCGAGCATGTCGGCGAGGCCGCGATAGCGGCCCCAGTGGTAGGGCACGCCGCCGCCGCCGTGCGGGACGATGAAGCGCAGGGTCGGGAAACGCGAGAACAGATCGCCCTGGAGCAATTGCATGAAGGCCACGGTGTCGGCGGCGATGTAGAAGCCGCCGGTGGCATGCATCGCCGGGTTGCAGCTGCCCGAGACGTGGATCATCGCCGGAACGTCGAGCCGGGTCATTTCCTCGTATATCGGGAACCAGTAAGCGTCGGTCAGCGGGGGGGCGGTGAAATGGCCTCCGCCCGGGTCCGGATTGAGATTGCAGCCGACGAAGCCGAGATCCTCGACGCAGCGGCGCAGTTCGCGCACGCTTTCGGTGAGGTCGGCCCGCGGCGATTGCGGCAGCATGCACACGCCCGCGAAGGTCTCGGGATAAAGCCGGGTGACACGATAGACGAGGTCGTTGCAGCGGCGTGCCCATTCTACGCTCACCGCCTGGTCGCCGACATGGTGCGCCATCGCGCTGGCGCGGGGGGAGAAGATGGTCAGGTCCGCGCCGCGCTCCCCGATGAGCCTGAGTTGGTTGTCCTCGATCGTCCGCCGGATTTCGTCGTCGGCGATTTCGGGATAGGGCGGGGCCGGGCGTCCCGCTGCGAACGCGGCGACCTGCGCCTCGCGCCAGGCGTCGTGCGCCTCGGGCAGCACGGTGTAATGGCCGTGGCAGTCGATGATCATGCCGCGTCCTTGCTGGGTGGGGAGGGCCGGGCGGCCTCGCGCTGGCGGCGCACGGTGCCCTCGGTCATCACCGGTTCCACGCCGAGCGCGCGCAGCGTCGCGGCGCTTTCGGCCATCTCGGCGGCGCGGCGGGCTCCGTGCACCGCCATGCGCTCGCGGTTGTAGGCGGCCCGCTCGGGCCAGGGCATCGCCCGCTCGCTGGCCTCGAGCGAGGCGAGCACCTCCTCGGCCACGCCCGCCGCCTCGGCGGCGGCCATCATCTCGTCGGTCAGCGCCTCGATCCCCTTGACCATCACCGACCGGATCATCTTGATCGCGCTGGCGCGCCCGATCTCGCTCCCGACCACGCGGGTATTGCCGAAGCCAAGTTCGCGCAGCAGGCGGTCGGCCTCTTCGGCTGCGGGACCCGATATCAGCAAGGGCACCGCCAGGCGACCCGGCAGGACCGGGGCCATGATCGCGACATCGACATAGCGTCCGCCGGATTCGCGTATCGCTTGCGCCGCCAGCCGCTTCGTATCGGGCGAAACCGAGTTCATGTCGCACCAGATTTGGCCGGGATCGATCGAAGGGCCGTAGTCGCGGGCGGCGGACAGCGCGGCGTCCGCCGTCACGAGACCGAGCACGATGTCCGCGCCGACGATCGCCTCCGGCGCCGCCCGCGCCGCCTTGACCCCGTCCTCGCTCATCGCCGCGCGGCGCCGGGGAAGAATGTCCCAGCCGATCGCGCGATCGCCCCAGCCCCCGGCGCGCGCGAAACTGCTGGCGGCCTCGCCGAATCCGATGAGCGCGGTAGTGGGAAGCGTGCGGGTCATCGCGGTTTCGGCATCTCTCTTGGCGCAGCCTCTACAAAATGTAAGTGGGACTTACAAGTTCGTCGGAGCTTGACCCACTGGCCCGGTCGCGGTCAAGCCAGGCGGGCGAACGGGAGAATCGCATGCCAATGGCGGTCCGGAATCCGGAGATGCGCGCGCAAGGAGCAAGGCGTTGAACGGCGTACGTTGCATGTGGATGCGGGGCGGCACCTCCAAGGGCGGCTACTTCCTCGCCGAGGATCTGCCCGCCGAGCCGGCGGCGCGCGACGCCTTCCTGCTGCGCGCGATGGGCAGCCCCGATCCGCGCCAGATCGACGGCATGGGCGGGGCCGACCCGCTCACCAGCAAAGTCGCGGTGGTGCGCAAATCGGCGCGCGCGGGGATCGATGTAGACTATCTGTTCCTCCAGGTCTTCGTCGACCGGGCCATCGTCACCGAGGCGCAGAACTGCGGCAATATCCTCGCCGGTGTGGGGCCCTTCGCGATCGAGCGCGCACTGGTGTCGGCGCGCGGAGACGAGACGCGGGTTACGATCTACATGGAGAACACCGGGCAAGTCGCGGTGGCCAGTGTGCAAACGCCGGGCGGCCTGCCGACCTATGAGGGCACGGCCCGGATCGACGGCGTCCCCGGCACGCATGCGCCGGTCCCGGTCGAGTTTCGCGACACCGCGGGGTCGAGTTGCGGCGCGCTGCTCCCGACCGGCAACGCCGTCGATACCGTGGAGGGCGTCGCCTGCACGCTGATCGACAACGGCATGCCCTGCATCGCGATCAAGGCCGCCGATGTCGGCGCCACCGGCTATGAAAGCCGCGACGAGCTGGAAGGCGATAGCCTCGCGGACATGCGCGCCCGGATCGAGGCGATCCGCCTCGCCGCCGGCCCGCTGATGAACCTCGGCGACGTGGCCGAGAAGACGGTGCCCAAGATGATGCTCGTCGCGCCGCCGCGCCAGGGCGGGGCGGTCAGCGTGCGCAGCTTCATCCCGCGCCGCGCGCACGCCTCGATCGGCGTGCTCGGCGCGGTGACCGTGGCCACCGCTTGCCTCGTCGAGGGCTCGCCTGCCGCCGAAGTGGCGCGAGTGCCCGCGGGCGGCCGCAAGACGCTCGGCGTCGAACATCCGACCGGCGAGATGACCTGCGTGCTCGAGGTCGGCGACGGCGGGCAAGTGACCAGCGCCGCGCTGCTGCGCACCGCGCGCAAGCTGATGGACGGGGTGGTGTTCGGATGATGCTTCGACAAGCTCAGCATGAGCGGGTGTGGGATAAAACAACATCCGCTCGTCCCGAGCCTGTCGAAGGACCCGCGCCGAGGCCAGCCCCATGACAGACCGCATCGTCTCCTGGCACACGCGCCCGTCGAAGCCGTGCTTCGTCGCGCCGCCGGGCGCGGTCGACGCGCATTGTCACGTGTTCGGGCCGCTGGCGCGCTTCCCGTTCGGCGCGAAGGCGAAATATCTGCCCGCGGACGCCACCTCCGAGATGCTGTTCGCGCTGCGCGACCGGCTCGGCTTCAGCCGCAATGTCATCGTCCAGGCGAGCTGCCACGGGACCGACAACACCGCCACGCTCGATGCCATCGCGCGGTCGGAGGGGAGGGCGCGCGGCGTCGCGGTCGTCGATCCAGCCATTTCGGAAGGCGAGCTTGCCGCGCTGCATGAAGGCGGCATCCGCGCGGTGCGCTTCAATTTCCTGAAGCGCCTCGTCGACGATGCGCCCAGGGACGCATTCCTCGAACTCGCGCACCGGCTGCCCAGGGGCTGGCATGTGGCGATCTATTTCGAGGCCGACATTCTCGATGAGCTGCGCTCCTTCATCGCCGCGATCCCGGCGCCGGTGGTGGTCGATCACATGGGCCGGCCCGACGTGACCCAGGGGCCCGACGGGGCCGACATGCGCGCCTTCCGCCGCCTGCTCGAGAGCCGCGCCGACGTTTGGTTCAAGCCGACCTGCCCCGACCGCCTCGATCCCACCGGCTTCCCTTGGAACGCTTTCGCCGAGGCGGTCGCGCCGCTGGTCGCCGACTACCCGGACCGCTGCATCTGGGGGACCGACTGGCCGCACCCCAACATGCAGGACAATGTGCCCGACGATGGGCGCCTCGTCGACATGATCCCGCGCATCGCGCCCACGCGCGAGCTCCAGCACAAGCTGCTCGTGGCGAACCCCGAACGGCTCTACTGGAGCGATTGATCGCGCTCAGCCGCCCCTGCGGCTCGCCTCCGCCGCCGCCGCCAGCTCCTTGGGCCAGGTGACCTGCGTCTGGGTCTGCGGGTTGAACCCATCGCCGGGATAGATCGCGCCCTCGGCGGCGGCGATCTCCTCGGCCGTCAGGAACTCGCTTGGCTCGAGCGCGAACACGTCGAGCCCGCGGCTGATCTCGGTGGCGTAGATCCGGCCCTTGTACCAATAGGCCGACCAGTAGCCGCCGGTGACGAGCTGGTCCTTGTCCACCGGACCGCGGTCGAAATAGGCGATCTCGAACGGTTTCGCGGGATCGGTGAAGTCGATCACGCTGATCCCGCCCTGATACCACGCCTGGACGAAGATATCGCGCCCCGGCACCGGGACGATCGAGCCGTTGTGCGCGACGCAGTTCTCCTTGTCGCTCTGCGGGGCGGGCAGTTTGTAGCTGCCCTTGGCGACCAGCTTGCGGTTCTCGATCGTGTAGAAGGCGTCGGCGCCCCAGGTCGCGGGATCGCCCGCCTGGCAGCGCGGCCGACTGCCGCCGCCCCATTCGTCGGTGAACAGCACTTTGGTGCCGTCGTTGTTGAAGGTGGCCGAATGCCAATAGGCGAAGCCCTTGTCGGTCACATCGTCGATGCGCCTGGGCTTCAGCGGCTCCGAAATGTCGAGGATGATGCCGTTGCCCGAGCACGCGCCGGCGGCGATCTTCTTGGCGGGGAACACGGTGATATCGTGGCACATGTCGGTCCGCTCGGTGTCCTGAGTCCCCTCGCCGTGGTCGCCGCCGCGCCATAGCCCCGCGATCTCGCCATCCCTGGCGAAGACGCGCGGACGGTCGACTATGCGCGCGCGTCCCGGATCGTTCACCGGAATCTCGATCACGTCGATGCTGAACAGCGCGGTGTTGTCGCCGCCCGCTTCGAAGCAGCCGGCCAGCTCCTTTTCGTCGCGCACGCCGCTGGTGCCCGAGTTATAGAGCACGATCTTGCGGTCGTCGGCGGAGACGATCGAGTGCGTGTGACTGCCGCGGCAGGTCTGCACCTGGCCGACCTGGCGCGGATTGCGCCAGTCGGAGATGTCGAAGATGCGGATGCCACGGAAGCGCTCGGCGCTGACCATGTCGCTCACGCCCTGCAGCCCGCAGTCCTTGCGCGCGCGGCGGTCCTGCACGCTCATGACGAGGAGCTTGCCGACGATCGAAACGTCGCCCTGGCCGCCGGGGCATACCGTCGAGCCGACCAGCGAAGGCACCCCGTCGGCGCCGAGGCGATAGGCGTTGAAGCCGTGGTAGTTGCCCGCGACCATCATATCGCCGGAAAAGGCGATGTCGGTGTTGGCGAAATCGAGCAGCGAGCCGCGTTCGCCGAACTCGGGCTTGGGCGGTTCGCCGTCCTTGCTCGGCTTGGGCTTGTCGCCTTGCTTCTTCGGCTTGGCGGGCGCGAGCTGCGCCGGATTGGCGGGGTCGAAGAAGCCCGCCGGCTTGGCCATCGCGGTCACCAGGCGCAGGTGCTCGATCGCCTGCCCGGCGTCGCGGAAGCCGGCCGCCAGCGTGGCGCGCGGATCGGTGGAAAGGGTCGCGGCGACCGCGTTCATGCGGTCGATCTCCGCCTTCTGGTCGGTCACGACATCGGTGGTGAATTCGTAGAGCACCGGTTCGTAGGCGGTGCCCGGCGTCTTGTGCAGCTCGTCCACCATATCGACCGCGCCCTGGTGGTGCGCGGTCATGAGCTGCAGGAACTGGCGGTCGAAAGCCGTGCCGCTCGCGGCGGCGAGCGCACGCATCTGTTCCGGGCTGGCCATGCCCTTCATGTTATGATGGTCGCGGCCCATGCCCGCCATCGCGCGGTCCTCGCCCCGCTCCTCGAGCCAGTCGGACATGAACTTCGTCTCGTCCTTCTGGCCCGCCTCGATGCGGTCGGCGATCTTGAGAAGCGCGGCATTGTTCGTGCGGCTGCGCGCCAGCTTCGCCATCTCGAGCGCCTGCTGGTGATGGACGATCATCATCTGCATGAACATCGCGTCGGCGGGCGAGTAGCGCGTGTTCGAGAGCCGGATCGCCTCGGCGGCGGTGAGCGTGCGCGAAGGCTGGCCGGGCGCGCCGGGCAGGACGATGGGCGCGCTCTGCGCCGCCAGCGGAGCCGAGCCGGCAAGCAGGAGTGCGGCCCAGATTGGCTTCGGCGCGGCGAGCGGGCGGGCGGTCATGGAGTTTCCTCTGCGATTCAATCGGATTCGACAGGGCTACGGCCAGGCTCGCCAAAAAGATAGGTCGCGGCATTCGCCCATCCCGATTTCCCGCGCCCTCGGCGATTGCGCAACCGGCACGGGCGCGGCAGGAGAGCGGCCGGTCTCATCCAGCGCGACGGAGAATCATGCGCACGCAGGTCTGCATTATCGGCGCCGGGCCCGCCGGCCTGCTGCTCGGCCATCTGCTCCGCGCGGAAGGGATCGAGTGCGTGGCGATCGAGCGTCAGACCCCCGATCACGTCCAGGGCCGCATCCGCGCGGGCGTGCTCGAGCGGATCACCGTCAACCTGATGGAGCGGCTCGGGCTCGACGCGCGAATGAAGGACGAGGGCCTGTGGGAGGCGGGCTTCAACCTGGCCGACGGCGAGCGGTTGATCCGGCTCGATCTCGAGGATCTGGTGGGCGGTCGGGTCATGGTCTATGGCCAGACCGAGATCGCCCGCGACCTGATGGAGGCGGCGGAGAGCCGCGGGCTCGAGGCGATCTATAGCGCCGCCGACGCCGCGCTGCACGCGATCGAGAGCGATGCGCCCTATGTCACCTACCGCAAGGACGGCAAGGAGCACCGCGTCGATTGCCGCTTCATCGTGGGCTGCGACGGGTTTCACGGGCCGAGCCGCCGCGCCATCCCCGCCGGCGCGGCGAGGGAATACAGCCGCGAATATCCGTTCGGCTGGCTCGGCATCCTCGCCGACGTGCCGCCATGCCATCCGGAACTCATTTACGCAAACCACCAGCGCGGCTTCGCGCTCGCCTCGATGCGCAGCCGCACGCGCAGCCGCTATTACATCGACGTGCCGCTGACCGAGCGGGTCGCGGAGTGGCCCGACGAGCGGCTGTGGGACGAGCTGGCGATCCGCCTCGGCCCCGATGCGGGGGCGCGGATCACGCGCGGGCCCGCAATCGAGAAGAGCATCGCGCCCCTGCGCAGCTACGTCTTCGAGCCGATGCGCCACGGCAGCCTGCTGTTGTGCGGCGATGCGGCGCATATCGTGCCGCCGACCGGGGCCAAGGGGCTCAACCTCGCGGCCAGCGACGTGCATTACGCCGCCGAGGCGCTGACCGGCTTCTTCGGTCGGAACGATGCTGGCGCCCTCGCGGGCTATTCCGCCAGGGCCCTGTCGCGCGTGTGGAAGGCCGAGCGGTTCAGCTGGTCGCTGACCCGGCTGATGCACCGCTTCCCGGAGGACGGGCCGTTCGAACGCGCGATGCAGGTGGCCGAGCTCGATTACATCGCCGGCAGCCGCGCCGCCCAGACCGCGATCGCGGAGAACTACATCGGCCTGCCGGTCTGAAGCGCGTCCTCGAGCAGGCGACGGGCGATCACCTTGAGCGCCAGCGTTTCCTCCGCGCCCTCGAAGATGGAAAGCACGCGCGCGTCGAGCCAATAGCGGCTGACCGCGCTTTCCTCGGCATAGCCCATCCCGCCGTGGAGTTGCATCGCCTCGCGCGTCACCCATTCGGCGGCGCGGCAGGCGATCAGCTTGGCGAGGCTGGCGCCCGCGCTGTCGCCGCCCCCGCGACTCTCGGCGTCGAGCTCTCGCGCGACCGCGTAGGCGAAGCGGCGGCACGCGGCGTAGCGCGCCGCCATCCGCGCCAGCTTGACGCGGGTGAGCTGATAGTCCGCGAGCGGCGCGCCGAACACACGCCGGTTGCCGACATAGGCGACCGCGGCGTCGATCGCCGCCCGCATCACGCCAAGCGCGCGGCCGGCGGTCTGGATGCGCCCGCCGGTCAATCCCGCCATCGTCAGGTAAAAGCCGCGCCCGAGCCCGGCCTCTTCGCCGATCACATTGGCATCGGGCACGAAGACGCGATCGAAGGCGAGGTCGAAGCTGTGCATCCCGCGATAGCCGGGCGTCGGGATCGCTCGGCCGGTCAGCACACCGCCGCCGGCCTGCTGGAAGCAGAATTCGTGGCCCTCGTAACTCGGCTTCTCGACCAGCATCGCGCTGAGCCCGCGATGGCCCTTGCCCCGGTCGAGATCGGTGCGCGCCACCACCATCAGCAGCCCGGCCTTGCCCGCGAAGGTGCACCAGGTCTTGGCTCCGTCGAGCAGCCATCCGTCTTGGGTTCTCGTCGCGCGCAACATGAGCGAGGCGACGTCGGAACCGTAGTCGGGTTCGGTGATGGCGATGGCGGCGAGCGGGTCGCCCGCCGCGATGCGCGGCAACCAATGCGTTTTCTGCGCCTCGGTGCCGCCCGCCAGCAGCGCGCGGGTGAGGATCTCGGGCCGGGTGATCAGGCTGCCCGCCGCCGCCAGCGAGGCCTCGCTCAGCGCCTCGGTCACCGCCAGCATCAGCGGCGTGTCGTCGGTTTCGCCCGCGCTGCCGCCGTAGCGGGCCGGGATCGTGAGCCCGAACACGCCCATGTCGCGCATCGGCTGGAGCACGCTCTCGGGCACTGTAAGCGACTCCCGGTGGATGCGCTCGGCCTGCGGCGCCACCACCTCGGTGGCGAGGCGGCGGAAAGCCTCGGCGGCGAGGTTGGTGTCTTCCGCGAGCGCGACTTGGCCGTAGTCATCAAACCCGGCCGCGATCAGGGATCCCAACACTTGGTCATAGCGGCAGTTCACCCGTAGTTCGGTCATCGCTGGGAAGGCGCGCAACGCAAACAGTGGGTCGAACGGCAGGCCGGTGTCGGCATGTGCCCCCTCCAGCCTGTCGAGCGCAGCGACCGCCGCTTCGCGCGTGAAAATCTGCGCAAGTTGCCGATCGGTCACCGAAAGCTCGGCCCATTTGGTGGCGAGAACGCGGGCAGCGCGAAGCTCGGCATATGTGACCGCCAGGTCGTAGAGAGCGGCCTGCCAATTATCGGTGCGCTCGCTGTCGATCTTCCCGTCGATCGAACAGGCCTGCGCGATGGGCTCCAAAACCCGGCCCAATGCGTCTTCGAGCGCTGAAAGAATCTCGGTCGGCGCGCCTTCGCTCATGATCGCGCCTTCGCCCACGCTCCGGCAAAGCGCAACCGGCGCGATTGCGCCTCCTTGACACCACTTCCGTTCGTCCCGAGCGTAGTCGAGGGACCAGCTCGAGCGGGGCGAGAACCTCTTGCGCGTGAATGCCTCGGTTTCCGCCCGTGGCGGAAGTTTATCCTGAGGGCCCGCCCTGCGGGCGGACGAAGGGCTCGGCAATGTCTCTCGACTTCGCTCGAGACGAACGGTGACGAGAAGGGGGTGGGAGCATTACCCGGCACGATCAAAGGTTCGGCGTCTGGACAGCGACCGCGCTGGTGGTGGGCGGGATGATCGGCGCCGGCATCTTCGTGCTGCCGGCGCAGCTGGCGCCGTTCGGGTGGTGGAGCGTGGGCGCCTGGGTGGTGGCGATCCTCGGCTCGCTCGCGCTCGCGCTGGTGTTCGTCGCGCTGCACCGCGCCCGGCCCGAGGCCAGGGGCGCGGTGGCGCTGTGCGAGATCGGGCTGGGGCCGCTCGGCGGCATGCTGGTGGGGTGGAGCTACTGGCTCTCGATCGTGGCCACCAATGCGGTAATGGCGCTGGCGGGGGCAAGCTATGCGGGGGTGTTCGTGCCCGCGCTGGCGGGCGACGACACCGCGGCAAGTCTGTTCGCGATCCTGCTGATCGCGCTCCTCACCGCGCTCAATATCCTCGGCACGAAGGCGGCGGGCCGGTTCCAGGTGGTCGCGACCGTGGCCAAGCTGATTCCGCTGATTGTAGCCTCGGGGCTTCTCATCGCGATCTTCGCCGGTGGGCAGAAACCGCAGCCGCTTACGGCCGATCTCGGCGAAACCAGCCTGTTCGCGCCGCTCACCGCCGCCATGTTCGCCCTGCTCGGATTCGAGGCGGCGAGCGTGGCGGCGGCGCGGGTGCGCGATCCGGCGCGCAATGTCGCGCGCGCCACCATCGCCGGCCTGCTGATCGCGGGCGGGTTCTACATGCTGCTCAGCACCGGCATCGCGCTGGCGGTTCCGGCAGCGGAGCTTGCCGCCTCGCCCGCGCCCTTCGCGCTGCTGTTCGACCGTTTCGCCGCCGATGGCGGCACCGCGCCGATCGCCGCCTGCGCCGCGCTCGCGGCGGTGGGCGCGCTCAACGGCTGGGTGCTGCTCCAGGGCGAGGTGCCGCGCACGATGGCGCTCACCGGGGTGCTTCCCGCATGGTTCGCGCGCGGCAACGCCGCGGGAGTGCCGGTCGGCACCATGCTGCTATCGAGCGCGCTGGCGATCGCGCTGGTGCTGACCCAGCTCGGCGAGGGGCTGGCCGAAGTGCTCGAGTTCACGATCACCCTCACCACCGCGGTCAGCCTGTGGCTCTACCTCGCCATCGCGGTGACCGCGCTGCGGCTGCGGATCGCGATGGCGCCGGCCGCGCTCGGGCTGGTGTTCACGCTGGCGGTGATGTGGGGGACCGGGGGGTGGATCAGCCTGCTGAGCATCGCGCTGATGCTGTCGGGCCTGCCGTTCTACAGAAGACCCTCCGAATTCGTGGCAAGGAGAGACGAAGCGCCACTTCCCTCATTTCGTCATCCCCGCGAAAGCGGGGACCCAGTCGAGTCTGATGCGCGACAGAGTTTACTGGGCCCCCGCTTTCGCGGGGGTGACGATGGCTAGATGTGGTTGGCTTCAGGCCTCAATCCATTGCCGTCACACACTCAGCCCAGCAATCGCTTCCTGAGCGAACGATCCTTGAGGATTTCGGCCGCCGCGTTGTGCCCCGGCGCGCCGGTCACGCCGCCACCGGGATGCGTGCCAGATCCGCACATGTAGAGCCCCTTGATCGGCGAGCGGTAGTCGCCGTGCCCCAGCACCGGCCGCGCCGACCACAGCTGGTCGAGGCTCATGTGGCCGTGGAAGATGTCGCCACCCACAAGGCCGAACTTGCGCTCGAGGTCGAGCGGCGAATGGATCTGCCGCGCAATCACGCTGGCCTTGAAGTTCGGCGCGTGGGCGGTGACGGTATCGACGATGAGGTCCGCCACTTCCTCGCGGTGCGTGTCCCAGTCGGCCTCGGGGTCGAACTGCTGGCAGAACAGGCTGGCGACATGCTGACCCGGCGGGGCGAGACTGTCGTCCACGGTGCTCGGGATCAGCATCTCGACGATCGGTTGTTTCGACCAGCCGAACTTGCGTGCATCGTCGAAAGCAGCGTCCATGTAATCGAGGCTGGGCGCGATCACGATGCCGGCGCGGTGATGTTCGGCCTCGACCGTGCCCGGCAAGACACTGAAATCGGGCAGTTCGCTCAGCGCGACATTCATCCGGAAAGTGCCGCTGCCGGTCTTGTATTTGCTCATCCGCCAGCGGAAGTCCGCCGGGAGATCGGCGGGGTCGACCATGCGGCGGTAGAGCAGCGCCGGGCCGACATTCGCGGCGACGACCCTCGCGGCGATCTCCTCGCCGCTTTCGAGCAGCACCCCCGCCGCCTTGCCGCCATCGACCAACACCCGCTCGACCGGCGCTTCCAGGCTGATCTCCACGCCAGCGTCGCGGCACGCGCTCGCCATCGCCCGGGTGATCGCGCCCATGCCGCCGACCGCGTGGCCCCAGGCGCCCTTCTTGCCGTTCACCTCGCCGAAGACGTGGTGGAGCAGCACATAGGCGCTGCCCGGGGTCGATACGCCGGCGTAATTGCCCACCACCGCGTCGAAGGCGAAGGCGCTCTTGATGCGGTCGTCCTCGAACCAGCCGCCCAAGAAATCGCGCGCCGATTTGATGAAGATATCGAGCAAATCGCGCTGGGTTTCGATTGGCAATTTGGCAATCGGCCAGCCCTGCCGCGCCCCCGCCGCCAGCGCCGCGAGCCCGCCCCCGGCGTTGGGTGGGGTGAGCAGCGTGAGATCGCGAAGCACCTGCGCCAGTTTGTCGAGCGCGGCGTCGTAAGCGGGGTAGGCGGCGGCGTCGGCGGCGTTGAAACGCGCGAATTCGGCCTGCGTGCGCGCCATGCCGCCGCCGAGCTTGAGGTAGTCGTTCGCGAAGGGGAAGAAGTTGCTTAGGTCGCGCTCTACGATGCGCAGCCCGCGTTCGTGCAGCCCCATGTCGGCGATGACCTTGGGGCGCAGCAGGCTCACGGTGTAGCTGGCGGCCGAATTGCGGAAGCCGGGATGGAACTCCTCGGTCACCGCCGCCCCGCCGACGACATCGCGCCGCTCGAGCACGCGCACCTTCAGCCCCGCGCGGGCGAGATAGAAGGCGCAGACGAGACCGTTGTGGCCCCCGCCGACGATCAGTGCGTCGTATTGTCTCATCTCATCCTTTCACCAAACCCCGTTCGTATCGAGCGGAGGACGAAGTCCGTAGTCGAGATACCTGCGCCGGGTGTCTCGACGGGCGCGAGCCTGCGGCTCGCTGCTCGACACGAACGGGACTGGTTCATGGTGAGCGGGACCATCCCGCCGCGGGCGCGCGGTGCTGCCGCGCCTCGGGGATCAGCGCGCGGATCTTGCGCGCGAAGCTGCGCAGGCAGACCTCGCTGCGGCCGATGGGGCCGACCTCGTAGCTCGCCGAACCCATGCCGCGCTGGACGCGTTCGATCAGCCAGGTGTCCTCCTTGTTGACCACGCGGTTGATCCGCCAGTTGGCATAGCGGACCAGCTTCATCGTGCGGTCGTCGGAGGGCAGGGCATAAGCCATCTCGCGCAGCACCGAGGTGGTCGGCGTGAGCGGCAGCCACTGCATGAAGTCGATCTGGTCGGCGTAGAGATCGAAGGCCATGTTCGGCCACAGCCTGTAGTAGAGCCAGCGCCGTTGCGAGGCTTCGGGCAGATGCCCCGCCCGCGGGAGATGCGCGCGGTAGAAGCGCTCCCAGAAATTGCCCTTGTGGCCCTCGTCGATCGCCCCGCTCATCCGGTCGACCCAGGGCCGCGCCTCGATGCGGTAGCTCTTGCCGAAGAGCCGGGTGAGCCCATCATGCGCCACCGGGATATGGAGGTTGTCCGAATAGTTGTCGCCGACCTGCTTCCAGTTCACCGCCCGCTCGCGCAGCCGTTCGGGCGCGAGGCCGCGCATGTCCTCGAGGCGATAGGGCGCGATCTCGGCATCGTAGGGCGCCATCATCGCGGCGACCGAGGGGAAGGGGCCGGGTTCGAGCCGCACGAACACGAAGCCGCGCCAGATTTGGACCGCGACGGGCGCGAGGCCGTTGTCCTCCAGGCGAAGCGCCGGATAGTCGCCCTTGCTCGGCACGCCACTCAGCCGCCCGTCGAGCTCATAGGTCCAGGCGTGATAGGGGCAGGTCAGTTTCCTTGCGCAGCCGCTCGGCCCCTCGACCAGACGCATCGCGCGGTGCCGGCAGACATTGGCGAAGGCGCGGATTTCGCCGCCGGTGCCGCGCACCGCGAGCACGCTTTCGCCGAGGTAGTCGAGCGTGCGATAGGCGCCGGCTTCGGCGATATCGCTTTCGTGGCAGAGGATCTGCCAGCTCGGGCGGATCGCCCGCTCGATCTCGAGCGCGAAATACTCGGGATCGTTGTAGAGCCAGGCGGGCAGGCTCCAGTCGGCGTCCGGATCGGGCGCGTCGAATCCGCTTGGCGTGTCGTCGTCGAGAGTGCCCGGGCGCATGGCGGGGCCATAGCCGCGCCGTCGCCGGTTCTCAAACCGCTAACGTGTCGCTTGTCCCACATGCTGCGTGGGATCGAGCTTCTGCGCAATCTCGCTGTCGGCGGCGGCGCGCGCGGGCTTGTAGAGCAGCGCCGCGGCGAGGAAGGCCCAGGCCGCGCCGCCAAGCCAGCCGGCGATCACGTCGCTGGGATAATGCACGCCCAGCAGCACCCGGCTCCACGCGATCAGCGCGGAGATCGCCATCGCCGTGCCGATCAGCGTGTAGCGCACCGAGTGTCGCTTGCTCATCGAGGCGAAGGCGAGCGCCATCCCGATGTAGATCATCGCGCTGGCGAAGGCGTGGCCGCTGGGGAAGCTCATCCCGACCGCCTCGGTCAGATAGGGCACCAGATTGGGCCGTTCGCGGCCGATCGATGCCTTCATGGTGTTGTTGAGCATCCAGCCGAAGAAAACCGTCGCGGCGAACAGCACCGCCTCGCGTCGCAGCTTGAGGAACAGCAGCGCCACCACCGCGGCGACGGTGGCGAGCGTGCTCAGAAACACGCCGCCCAGCGCGGTCGTGTCGCGCACCGCCTCGGTGACATAGCCGGGGGCGCTGGCGGCGAGATCGGGGCCGCTGCGGAACCACATGAGGCCAGCGGTGTCGAGCGGCTCGGTGCGCCGGTTCAGGACCGCCCAGATCGTCGCGCCCCAGCCGGCCCAGCAGACCAGCGACACGGCGAGCGCCTTGGGCCGGCTGACCGCGAAGCCGCGCTCGGGCAGGCGCAGGGTTTCGGCGGGGATGGGCGGCTCGGCCGGCTGGACGATGTCGGAGGGCGGGAGGCTTTGCTGCATGGCGGGAGAACCCCCGCCCGTTGTGCGCGTTCCCGCCGCGCGATGTTCACTTTCTGGCCCAAACCGGATGAAGTCTCCACCGTCATTGTCACGTGTCTTCCAATCCCTTGACCCCGCTCCCATCCCCCGCTAAGGGCCCGCGCATTCGCGGCAGGGCCCGAGCAATCGGACTTCCGCCTCGGACAGATAGAGCTGAACATTGCCGGCGATGTCCCGGGGCCTGGAGCGCACGCGCGGCGGGCTCTTTTCTATTGGGGCGGTTCGGGTTTTGCTCCTCGTGTGCTTCGAGACGCCTCCGCCATTCGGCTCCGGCGCCTCGGCACGAACGGGGTGAGAATCGGTCCGCCTTCGCGGGGCAGCCGTCAGAGTAACCCGGTGTCCGTGCCGGGTGGAGCGTTTCAGGCTCGTGCTAGAGGACAGGCGGTCGCGCTTCGCGCGGCGTTTTGTCTAGCTGGACCCCGGATCAAGTCCGGGGTGACGGTTTTCCTCTAGGCGACCCCGATCTTCTCCATCCGGTCCAGTGGCGCTGCCACACGGTGAAGAGAAGAAAGACTCATATGCCGACGATCAACCAGCTGGTCCGCAAGGGCCGCGTTCCGCAGAAGGCCAAGAGCAAGGTCCCTGCGATGGAGCAGAACCCGCAGAAGCGTGGCGTCTGCACCCGCGTCTACACCACGACGCCCAAGAAGCCGAACTCCGCGCTCCGCAAGGTCGCCAAGGTGCGCCTCACCAACCAGCGCGAGGTCATCTCCTACATCCCCGGCGAGGGGCACAATCTGCAGGAGCACTCGGTGGTGCTGATCCGCGGCGGCCGCGTGCGCGACCTGCCCGGCGTGCGCTACCACGTGCTGCGCGGCGTGCTCGACACGCAAGGGGTCAAGGACCGCAAGCAGTCGCGCTCGAAGTATGGGGCGAAGCGGCCGAAGTGACCTGTCCGGGGGACAGGTCATCCCCGCGCAGGCGGGGATCTCATGCCTCCTGGTCGACCGGTTAGGTGTTCGCCCCGCCGCCCGAGACCCCCGCCTTCGCGGGGGAGCGGCAAGGGCTCAAGAGATAAGGAATTCGTGCCATGTCACGTCGTCGTCGTCCCGAGAAGCGGGAAATCCTGCCCGATCCCAAGTTTCAGGATCGGATCCTGTCGAAGTTCATGAACAACCTCATGCTCGACGGCAAGAAGTCGGTTGCCGAGCGCATCGTCTATGGCGCGCTCGAAACGGTCGAGACCAAGGCCAAGGCCAATCCGATCGAGCTGTTCCACACCGCGCTCACCAATATCGCTCCGGCGGTGGAAGTGCGCAGCCGCCGTGTGGGCGGCGCCACCTATCAGGTGCCTGTCGAAGTGCGCCCCGAGCGCGCCCAGGCGCTCGCCATCCGCTGGCTCATCTCCGCCGCGCGCGGCCGGGCCGAGACCACGATGGCCGCGCGGCTGTCGGGCGAGCTGATGGATGCCGCCAACAACCGCGGCAACGCGGTGAAGAAGCGCGAGGACACGCACCGCATGGCGGACGCCAACCGCGCCTTCTCGCACTACCGCTGGTAATATCGCGGACGCTTACCATTTCCCGCTCGTGCTGAGCTTGTCGAGGCACGCTGGCACACCGCCTGTCGCCCTTCGACAGGCTCGGGGCGAGCGGAACTAGATTCACTGGAGACAGATCATGGCCCGCGAATATCCGCTGGAGCGCTACCGCAACATCGGCATCATGGCGCACATCGATGCCGGCAAGACCACCACCACCGAGCGCATCCTCTATTACACCGGCAAGTCCTACAAGATCGGCGAGGTGCACGATGGCGCCGCGACCATGGACTGGATGGAGCAGGAGCAGGAGCGCGGGATCACCATCACCTCGGCGGCGACCACCACCTTCTGGCAGGCCGAGGACGGCCAGGGCCCCAAGCACCGCATCAACATCATCGACACCCCCGGCCACGTCGACTTCACCATCGAGGTCGAGCGCAGTCTGCGTGTGCTCGACGGCGCGGTGGCGGTCTTTGACGGAGTCGCCGGGGTGGAACCCCAATCCGAAACCGTGTGGCGCCAGGCCGACAAGTACCGCGTCCCGCGGATGTGCTTCATCAACAAGCTCGACCGCACCGGCGCCGATTTCTACTACTGCGTCCAGTCGATCGTCGACCGCCTCGGCGCCAATCCGCTGGTGCTTTACCTCCCGATTGGCGCCGAGAGCGACCTCAAGGGCGTGGTCGACCTGGTGAACAACCGGGGCATCGTCTGGAAGGACGAGAGCCTGGGCGCCGAGTTCGAATACATCGACATCCCCGCCGAGCTCGCCGACAAGGCCGCCGAATACCGCGCCAGGCTGATCGAGGCGGTCGTCGAACTCGACGACGAGGCGATGGAGAAGTTCTTCGAGGGCGAGGAGCCCGACATCGCGACCATCAAGCGCCTCATCCGCAAGGGCACCATGGACCAGGCCTTCGTGCCGATCACCTGCGGCAGCGCGTTCAAGAACAAGGGCGTCCAGCCCCTGCTCGACGCCGTGGTCGATTACATGCCGAGCCCGCTCGACGTCCCCGCGATCAAGGGCGTCAAGCCCGACAGCGACGAGGAAGACGAGCGTCCCTCGAGCGACGAGGCGCCGTTCTCGGCCCTCGCGTTCAAGATCATGAACGACCCCTTCGTCGGCTCGCTGACCTTCACCCGCATCTATTCGGGCAAGCTCGCCAAGGGCCAGGTCCTCAACAGCGTGAAGGACAAGAAGGAAAAGATCGGCCGCATGCTGCTGATGCATTCCAACAACCGCGAGGACATCGACGAGGCCTTCGCCGGCGACATCGTCGCGCTCGCCGGGATGAAGGACACCACCACCGGCGACACGCTGTGCGATCCGGCCAGGCCGATCATCCTCGAGCGCATGGAGTTCCCGGACCCGGTGATCGAGCTCTCGGTGGAACCCAAGACCAAGGCCGACCAGGAGAAGATGGGCGTCGCCCTCAACCGCCTGGCGCAGGAGGATCCGTCCTTCCGCGTCTCGACCGACCACGAAAGCGGCCAGACGATCATCAAGGGGATGGGCGAGCTCCACCTCGACATCATCGTCGATCGCATGAAGCGCGAGTTCAAGGTCGAGGCCAATGTCGGCGCGCCGCAGGTGGCCTATCGCGAGAGTCTCGCGAAGCCGGTGGACGTCGACTACACCCACAAGAAGCAGTCGGGCGGCTCGGGCCAGTTCGGCCGCGTCAAGGTCAAGGTCACTCCGGGCGAGCGCGGCCAGGGCGTTGTCTTCGAGGACAACATCAAGGGCGGCAACATCCCCAAGGAGTTCATCCCGGCGATCGAGAAGGGCTTCCGCGAGCAGGCCGAGAGCGGCTATCTCATCGGCTTCCCGATCATCGATTTCTCGATCGAGCTCTATGACGGCGCCTATCACGACGTCGACTCGAGCGCGATCGCGTTCGAGATCGCCGGCCGCGGCGCGATGCGCGAAGTGGCGCAGAAATCGGGCATCAAGCTGCTCGAGCCGATCATGAAGGTCGAGGTCGTGACTCCCGAGGATTACCTCGGCGACGTCATCGGCGACCTCAACAGCCGGCGCGGTCAGATCCAGGGCACCGACAGCCGCGGCAACGCGCAGTCGGTCGAGGCGATGGTGCCGCTCGCCAACATGTTCGGCTATGTGAACGAGCTGCGCTCGTTCAGCCAGGGCCGCGCGCAATACACGATGCAGTTCAGCCACTATGAAGAGGTCCCGGCCAATGTCGCGGCCGAGGTCAAGGAGAAGCTCGCCTGATCGGGCGGGCCGGCTGACACGAAAAGCGGAGCGCGCGCTCCGCGACGCGGCGGCGCGGTGCGGCTCGGGCCCACCGCGCCGTTCGTTTTTCCGCGCCGATTCAGCCGTGAAGTCACTGCGGCGATATTGCCACATAACGGTCAAAAAGCGGCGGGACGGCTTTTGCTGCGACTGCGAGCGCGCTACATCGCGCAACGTCGGTGCTTCGGCTGCCGGCGTGGGATTGTTATTGTTCTCGGGAGGAACACATGGTGGAATTTCGTGCTCGCCGCGGTATGGCCGGTCTTGCTTGCGGCGTTGCCTTGCTCACGCTGCTCCCCGCGCAGGCATTCGCGCAGGACAACACCGCCAACGATCCGCTGGAAAGCGAGCAGGTCTCGCCCACCGAGCCCGAGAGCACGCCGGAACTGGTGGTGATCGGCACCCGCCGCACCGACCGCTCGGTGACCGATTCAGCTTCCCCGATCGACGTGATCGGCGCGACCGAACTGGGGACGCAGCCGAGCGCGAATATGCTCGAGACCGTGCGCAATCTCGTGCCCTCGTTCTTCGTGCCGCAGAACACGATCTCGGACGCTTCGACGTTTGTGCGCGCACCGTCGCTACGCGGGCTCGGCGCCGACCAGATCCTGGTGATGATCAACGGCAAGCGCTACAACCGCGCCGCCCTGGTGCAGGTCTATTCGGGCGCGGACACCGCCTTGTCCTACGGTTCGCAGGGCGCCGACATCTCGAACATCCCGGCGATCGCGGTCAAGAACCTGCAGATTCTTCGCGACGGCGCGACCGCGCAATATGGTTCGGACGCCATCGGCGGGGTGATCAACTACCAAATCCGCGACGACGAGGGCTTCGAAGCCCAGGCGCTCTATGGCCAGACCTACCGAGGCGATGGCGACCGCTGGCAGTTTGGCCTCTTCGGCGGCGCACGTCTGGGCGATGCCGGCTTTTTCACCGTCGCGGCCGAGTACTATACCGACGACGGCACCAGCCGCGGCGCCACCCGTCCGACCGCTGTGGTGTTCGCGCAGCAGAACCCGGGCTTGGTGAGCAGCATTCCCAACTATCCGCGCCCGGCGCAGATCTGGGGCTCGTCGCCCGGCAACGGCTGGAAGCTGTTCCTTAACGGCGGGATCGATTTGACCGACAACGTCCAGCTCTACTTTACCGGCAACTACGCCACCAGCACCGCCAACCAGAGCTTCAATTACCGCCCCTCGATCACCGCCACGGGGTTGGCGGTGAACGATGGAAGCGGGACCTCTCCCACGCGCACCAATGGCCGAAACGGTTCCTTCAATACGATCTACACCACCCCGTGCCCCGCGGCCACGCCGAGCTGTCCCGCCGGCGGTTTCCTGATAACCGGCTCCACCTTCAATTTCGCGTCGATCTATCCGGCCGGCTTCACGCCCCGGTTCATCGGCGATGTCGAGCAGATGTATGGCACGGCGGGCTTCAAGGGCGAACTCGGCGATGGCGGGCTGACTTACGATCTGTCGGCGACGCTGGCGCGCAATTCGCTGTCGCTGTCGATGACCGATTCTCTCAGCGCCTCGTTCGGACCGCAGAGTCAGACCAGATTCTACTTTGGCGATCTGATTCAGCGCGAGCAGACCTACAATCTCGATCTCACTTACCCGCTGGAGGTGGGTTTCGCGAGCGCGATCACTCTGTCGGGCGGCGCCGAATATCGCCGCGAGGAGTATGAGAAGACCGTCGGCGATCTTCAGTCCTATGCTTCGGGACCGTTCGCCAGCCAGCCGCTCTATCGCCCGGCCGCGGGCGGGGGATACGAACCGGTGCCCAACACGGCGGCGGATTGTCCGCGCTTCAACAGCAGTCCGTCGGCGCCGCCGATCTGCATCGCCACCCAATCGCCCGCGGCCAGCGGTTACGGCGGCGTCAGCCCGGTGTTCGCCGGGGCCAATGCCCAAAGCAGTTTCGGAGTTTATACCGGCGCGGAAGCCGACATTACAGATGCGCTGACATTCGGTGTTGCCGGGCGCTATGAGAATTACGACACATTCGGCGACGCCTTTGTCTGGAAGGCCAATGGGTTGTTCGAAGTCACCCCGGCCTTTTCGGTCCGCGGCACCGTCGGCACCGGCTTCCACGCGCCTTCGCCGGGCCAGAACAACACCCAGATCGTCACCACCAGCTTCCGCAGCGGCAGCCAGGTGCAGACGGGCACCTACCCGGTGACGAGCTCGATCGCGCAGTTCTACGGGGCAAGCTCGCTCCGGCCCGAAAAGTCGAGAAACTACGGCGCGGGCTTCATTCTCAAGCCGTTCGACGCCTTCACGCTCACCGTGGATGGCTACATCATCGACGTCCGCGATCGTATCGGCATTTCGCAGACCTTTACCGTGACGCAGGCCAACCTGAATGCGCTGCCTGCTCTCGCGATCGTCGGCCTGGGCGGGGACGTGAACTATTTCACCAATGGCTTCAACACCCGGACACAGGGCATCGACGCGGTCGCCAACTACCGCACGCGGCTGCTCGACGGCGGTCTGAACCTGACCGTCGCCTATGCCTACAACGAGAGCAAGGTCACATTCCGCAGACTGGGCACCAATGGCCAGCCTCTCATCAGCGACGCGCAGGCGTTCAACATCGCCAACCTGCCGCCGCGCCACCGCATCAACGGTTCGGCGAACTGGCAGTTCGGCGATTTCCAGACGAACGCGCGGGTGAACTACTACAGCTCGTGGGCCAACCAGCTCGAATATCCGGGCCAGCGGTTCGGCGGCAAGGCGACGGTCGATCTCGACCTCAGCTATACGCTCAGGGAGCATTTCACACTGACCGTGGGCGCGAACAACATCTTCAACACCTATCCGGACCGGATTGCGCCCAGCACCACGAACCCGATCTATGCGTTGACGGACAGCCTGGCCGACGGCCAGATCTATCCGCGCTCGGGCGGACCCTTCGGCATCAATGGCGGGTTCTACTATGTCCGCCTGCGGGTGACCTACTGATCGCTTCGCACGAGCAGGAACACGGGCGGCGGGGCGATGCTCCGCCGCCTTTTTCGTGGCGGGTGGCCCGCGAGGCCGACATCCCGGCGCTGCACCGGGTGATGAATCGCGCCATCGAAACGCTCCAGGCCGGCTTTCTCGATCCCGCCCAGGTCGCCGCCAGCCACAAGGTGATGGGGCTCGACAGCCAGCTGGTGCGCGACGGGACCTATTTCCTCGTCGAAGATGGCGACAATATCGCCGGCTGCGGCGGGTGGAGCTTTCGCGCCACGCTCTACGGCGGCGACGCGAGCATTGTCGGGCGCGAACCCGCGCGGCTCGACCCGGCGCGCGACGTGGCCAAGGTCCGGGCGATGTACACGGATCCGGATTTCGTCCGCCGGGGAGTGGGTCGGCTCATCCTCGAGCTGTGCGAGGATGCGGCGCGCGGCGCCGGCTTCGCCCGCGTCGAGCTGATGGCGACCGCGGCGGGTGTGCCGCTCTATCGCTCATGTGGCTACGCGCCGCTGGGCGCCGGCGAGGATGCCGAGGTGGACGGCGTTACCGTGCCCTTGTTACGGATGGGCAAGGCGCTTATCTGACCCGCGCTGCCGCGGCCCGAGTCGGATCGCGACCGGCGCAGCCAAACTGGGCCGGCCCGGCGGCAATTTAAGACTAGCGTGCGCGCGCCACATTCGCTATCGGCGCGCCCTCGCAAGCGACCGGCCCGCGCCGGTCGGTGCTGGCGATTGGGGACGGCCCCGTTCCAAAGCGCAGTTTGTGTGACGATCATGGCCCGCCAGTGGCTGGCGGCGCGCCTCATAAGGAAAGACAATGGCCAAGGAAAAATTCCAGCGGAACAAGCCGCACTGCAACATCGGCACCATCGGTCACGTCGATCATGGCAAGACCACGCTGACCGCGGCGATCACGAAGGTGATGGCCGGTGAGCATGGCGGTGCGGCGGTCGATTTCGCCAACATCGACAAGGCCCCCGAAGAGCGCGAGCGCGGCATCACCATCTCGACGGCTCACGTCGAGTACGAGACCGGCGCGCGCCACTACGCCCACGTCGATTGCCCGGGTCACGCCGACTATGTGAAGAACATGATCACCGGCGCCGCGCAGATGGACGGCGCGATCCTGGTTGTGAACGCCGCCGACGGCCCGATGCCGCAGACCCGCGAGCACATCCTGCTCGCGCGCCAGGTCGGCGTACCCGCGCTGGTGGTGTATATGAACAAGGTCGATCAGGTCGACGACGAAGAACTCCTCGAGCTCGTCGAGCTGGAAGTGCGCGAACTGCTCTCCAAGTACGACTTCGACGGCGACAACATTCCCATCGTCAAGGGCTCGGCGCTGGCCGCGCTCGAAGGCCGCGACGACGAGATCGGCAAGAACTCGGTCATCGAGCTCATGCAGGCGGTCGACGATCACATCCCGCAGCCCGAGCGTCCGGTCGACAAGCCGTTCCTGATGCCGATCGAGGACGTGTTCTCGATCTCGGGCCGCGGCACCGTGGTGACCGGCCGCATCGAGACCGGGATCGTCAACGTCGGTGACGAGGTCGAGATCGTCGGCATCAAGGACACCAAGAAGACCACCGTCACCGGCGTCGAGATGTTCCGCAAGCTGCTCGACCGCGGCGAGGCCGGCGACAACGTCGGTGCGCTGATCCGCGGCGTGGCGCGTGAAGAGGTCGAGCGCGGCCAGGTTCTGGCCAAGCCCGGCTCGGTCAACCCGCACACCGAGTTCAGCGCCGAGGTCTACGTGCTGTCGAAGGACGAAGGCGGACGTCACACCCCGTTCTTTGCCAACTACCGCCCGCAGTTCTACTTCCGCACCACCGACGTCACCGGCGAGGTCATCCTCCCCGATGGCACCGAGATGGTGATGCCGGGCGACAACGTGACCATCGGCGTCAAGCTGATCGCCCCGATCGCCATGGACGAGGGCCTGCGCTTCGCGATCCGCGAAGGCGGCCGCACCGTCGGCTCGGGCGTGGTGGCGAAGATCACCAAGTAAGCTCGCGCACCTTCGGGTGCTGCGCCAAAGGGTCCGGCTCGCAGGTGTGAGCCGGGCCCTTTTTGTGTAGGGAGCCTGTTCGGGTTCCGGTTCGCTGCGACATCCGAATTCGGGGGTTGCCAGATGCCGGTCTCCTCCGTATAGGCCCGCCCCGCAGCCGGGGATTCGTCTTCGGCATTACGAGATTCGAGGGGCCGCCCGCTTTCCGGAAAACCGGGCAGGAGCGGGGCCGGCCTTTCTTTTTTGAGCGGCTCAGGCCTCTCTCGGCTCTTTCGCATCGGTTCAGGACATGGAAGCTCAGAATATCCGCATTCGCCTGAAGGCGTTCGACCATCGCGTGCTCGACCAGGCCACTGGCGAAATCGCGGAGACCGCACGCAGAACCGGCGCGCTCATTCGCGGCCCCATTCCCATGCCGACGCGTATCGAGAAGTTCACCGTGAACCGCGGCCCGCACATCGACAAGAAGTCGCGCGAGCAGTTCGAGGTGCGCACCTTCAAGCGGCTGCTCGATATCGTGCAGCCCAACGCCCAGACCGTGGACGCGCTGATGAAGCTCGACCTCGCCGCGGGCGTGAACGTCGAGATCAAGCTGGCGTAAGCAAGCTTGATCGACGATCCCCGCGAAGGCGGGGATCTCAGGGTTCTGGGTCGTCCATATCGGCCTGAGGTCCCCGGCCACCCCTTGGGTGGTTTATCCTGAGCGCCGCCGCAGGCGGCGTCGAAGGGCGGGGACTCGACACAAGGGATACCGCCGGGTTTCGATCCGGGTCTGCGTCCCCCGTCTCGCTTTCTTCGGGAAGCACTTTGGCCCGGACGGGGCGACGCATCATTCAAGGGCCAAGCAAGCACCTGGGGAATGGTCCCCATGTGCCTCTGTTGAGGAGTTTGACGATGCGCACTGGCGTGATCGCCAAGAAAGTCGGGATGACCCGCCTCTTCCAGGAGGACGGCCGGCACGTGCCGGTGACCGTTCTCGCGCTGGAGGACTGCCAGGTCGTCTCGCACCGCACCGCCGACCGCGACGGCTATTTCGCCGTCCAGCTCGGCGCGGGCGAGGCCAAGCAGAAGAACGTCAACAAGCCGCAACGCGAAGCCTTCGCGAAGGCGGATGTCGGCCTGAAGATGCGCGTCGCGGAATTTCGCGTCGACGGCGAGGACGGTCTCGTCCCCGTCGGCTCGCACATCTCGGCCGAGCATTTCATCGCCGGCCAGAAGGTCGACGTCACCGGTCACACGCAGGGCAAGGGCTTCGCCGGCGCGATGAAGCGCTGGGGCTTCGGCGGCATGCGCGCGACGCACGGCGTCTCGATCAGCCACCGCGCCCACGGCTCGACCGGCCAGCGTCAGGATCCCGGCAAGGTATTCAAGGGCAAGAAGATGGCCGGCCACATGGGCGACCGTCAGCGCACCCAGCAGAACCTCGAAGTCGTCCGGACCGACGCCACCCGCGGCCTGATCTTCGTCAAGGGCTCGGTGCCCGGCACCGAGAACGGTTGGCTGCTGGTCCGCGACGCGGTCAAGCTGCCCGCCCCCGAGGGCCTGCCGTTCCCCGGCGCGATCCTCGAGAAGAAGAGCACCCAGCCCGAGCATGAGGAAGCGCCCGCCGGCATGGTCGAGGCCGCCGCCGAGCACGAAGTGCGCGAGCAGGTCGATGCCGAGCACCAGGCCGAGCTGGTGAAGACGCAGCAGGCCGGCGCTGATGCCGAAACCGACGCGACCGAAACCACGACCGGGGGCGAAGGCTCTGCGGACGAGAGCAAGGAGTCAGACGCGTGAAGGTCAAGGTCCAGAAGCTGGATGGTAAGGCGTCCGGGGATATCGAGCTGAACGAGGATGTCTTCGGTCTCGAGCCGCGCGCCGACATCCTCCACCGCGTGATCACCTGGCAGCTCGAGAAGCGCCGGGCTACCGCGCGTCCCACTCGCGAGCGCAGCGAAGTGTCGCGCACCGGCAAGAAGTTCGGCCGCCAGAAGGGTGGCGGCACCGCCCGTCACGGCGACCGCGCGGCCCCGATTTTCATCGGCGGCGGCAAGGCGCACGGCGCGAGGGCGCGCGACTTCAACCCGTCGCTCAACAAGAAGATCCGCGCGCTTGGCCTGCGCATGGCGCTTTCGAGCAAGGCCAAACAGGGTCTGGTGATCCTCGACAGCCTCGAGCTCAAGGACGCCAAGACCAAGGCGCTCAAGGGCCATCTCGACAAGGCGGGCTGGAACGGCAAGGTGCTGGTCATCGGCGGCGAGAGCGTCGACGCCGGCTTCGCCCAGGCCGCGCGCAACCTGCCGAACGTGAACGTGCTGCCGGCGATCGGCGCCAACGTCTACGACATCCTGAAGCACGACACGCTGGTCCTCACCAAGGACGCTGTCGAGAAGCTGGAGGCGCGGTTCAATGGCTAAGCAGCAGTCAAGGCAGGTCGACGCGCGTCACTACGACGTGCTGACCGCGCCGCACATCACCGAGAAATCGACGCTCGCGTCGGAGAACAACGCCGTGGTCTTCAAGGTCGCGGGCGACGCCACCAAGCCGCAGATCAAGGAAGCGGTCGAGGCGATCTTCGGTGTCTCCGTCACCGGCGTGAACACGCTGGTGATGAAAGGCAAGACCAAGCGGTGGAAGGGCAAGCCCTACAAGCGCACCGACCAGAAGAAGGCGATCGTGACGCTGAAGGACGGCGATTCCATCGACGTCACCAGCGGGATCTGAGGCCAGGGACCTAGGAACGAACGATGGCACTCAAGAACTACAACCCGACCAGCCCGGCGCGCCGCGGCCTGATCCTCGTCGACAAGTCCGGGCTCTACAAGGGCAAGCCGGTCAAGTCGCTGACCGAGGGCAAGCGCAAGACCGGCGGCCGCAACAACAAGGGCCACGTCACCTCGCGCGGCATCGGCGGCGGTCATAAGCAGAAGTACCGCTACATTGACTTCAAGCGTCGCAAGTGGGACGTCGAGGGCACCGTGGAGCGGATCGAATACGATCCCAACCGCACCGCCTTCATCGCGCTGATCAAGTACGACGACGGCGAGCTGGCCTATATCCTGGCGCCGCAGCGCCTGGCCGTGGGCGACAAGGTCGTCGCCGGCGAGCGCACCGACACCAAGCCGGGCAACGCCATGCTGCTGGGCACGATGCCGGTCGGCACGATCTGCCACAACGTCGAGATGAAGCCCGGCAAGGGCGGCCAGATCGCGCGTTCGGCGGGCGCTTATGTCCAGCTCGTCGGCCGTGACCGCGGCATGGTGATGGTGCGCCTCAACTCGGGCGAGCAACGCTACGTGCGCGGCGACTGCATGGGCACGGTCGGCGCGGTCTCGAACCCCGACAACCAGAACCAGAACCTGGGCAAGGCCGGCCGCAAGCGCTGGATGGGCGTCAAGCCGCTTACCCGCGGCGTCGCCAAGAACCCGGTCGATCACCCGCACGGCGGCGGCGAAGGCCGCACCTCGGGCGGCCGTCACCCGGTCACTCCGTGGGGCAAGCCGACCAAGGGCGCGCGGACCCGCCACAACAAGGCGACCGACAAGATGATCATCCGTTCGCGTCACGCGAAGAAGAAGAGGTAATCGGACATGGCACGCTCCGTCTGGAAGGGCCCGTTCGTCGAACTTAGCCTGCTCAAGAAGGCCGAGGATGCGCAGGACAAGGGCGCCCGCGCCCCGATCAAGACCTGGTCGCGGCGCAGCACGATCCTGCCGCAGTTCGTTGGCCTGACGTTCAACGTCTACAACGGCCACAAGTTCATCCCTGTCGCCGTCTCGGAAGAGATGGTCGGGCACAAGCTCGGCGAGTTCGCGCCCACGCGCACTTTCCCGGGCCACGCCGCCGACAAGAAGGGCAAGCGCTGATGAGCAAGCAGAAAGCACCCCGCCGCGTCGCGGACAACGAGGCGCTGGCCGTCGGCACCACCATCCGTGGGTCGGCGCAGAAGCTCAACCTCGTCGCAGGTCTGATCCGCGGCAAAAAGGCCGAAGAAGCCCTCAACATCCTCGCCTTCTCGAAGAAGGGGATGGCCAAGGACGCCAGCAAGGTGCTCGCCAGCGCGATCGCCAACGCGGAGAACAATCACAACCTGGACGTCGACGCGCTGATCGTGGCGGAAGCCTCGGTCGGCAAGGCGGTCACCATGAAGCGCTTCCACACACGTGGTCGCGGCAAATCGACCCGCATCCTCAAGCCGTTCTCACGGCTGCGGATCGTGGTTCGCGAAAGCGAGGAGGCGTAAGCCATGGGTCACAAGAGCAATCCGATTGGCCTGCGTCTGCAGATCAACCGCACCTGGGACAGCCGCTGGTACGCCGAAGGGCGCGACTATGCGCAGCTGCTCAAGGAAGACATCGCGCTGCGCAAATACATCGTCGATACGCTGCCCCAGGCTGCGATCTCGAAGGTGGTGATCGAGCGCCCGGCCAAGCTGTGCCGCATTTCCATCTATGCCGCGCGCCCCGGCGTGATCATCGGCAAGAAGGGTGCGGACATCGAGAAGCTGCGTAGCAAGCTCGCCTCGATGACCAAGAGCGACGTCAAGCTGAACATCGTCGAGATCCGCAAGCCGGAGATCGACGCCAAGCTGATCGCCCAGGGTATCGCCGATCAGCTGATCCGCCGCGTGGCGTTCCGCCGGGCGATGAAGCGCGCGATGCAGTCCGCCATGCGTCTGGGCGCCGAGGGCATCAAGATCATGTGCGGCGGCCGCCTCGGCGGCGCCGAGATCGCCCGCGTCGAGCAGTATCGCGAGGGTCGCGTGCCGCTCCACACGCTGCGCGCCAACGTCGACTACGCCGAGGCCGAGGCGCTGACCGCCTATGGCGTGATCGGCATCAAGGTGTGGGTCTTCAAGGGCGAGATTCTCGCCCACGACCCGACCGCTCAGGACCGGCTGATGATGGAGGCCCAGACCTCCGGCGTCCGTCCGATGTCCGATCGCCGCTAAGGTAGAGCAAGAGCCATGTTGCAACCGAAAAAGCACAAATTCCGCAAGGCCTTCAAGGGCCGGATCAAGGGCGAAGCCAAGGGCGGCACCGCGCTGAACTTCGGCTCCTACGGCCTCAAGGCGCTCGAGCCGGAGCGCGTCACCGCGCGCCAGATCGAAGCCGCGCGCCGCGCGATCACGCGCCACATCAAGCGCCAGGGCCGGCTGTGGATCCGCATCTTCCCCGATGTGCCGGTGTCGAAGAAGCCCGCCGAAGTCCGCCAGGGCAAGGGCAAGGGCTCGGTCGAATACTGGGCCGCGCGGGTGAAGCCGGGCCGCATCCTGTTCGAGCTCGACGGCGTTCCCGGCCCGCTCGCCGCCGAAGCCTTCGAGCGCGCGGCGATGAAACTGCCGATCAAGACCAAGGTCATCGCCCGCCTGGGCGACACCAGCCATCTGGGAGGCGAATAATGGCCAAGAAGCCCTCCAAGACCGAGGACCTGCGTCAGAAGTCGGACGACCAGCTGGGCGAGGAACTGACCACGCTCAAGCGCGAGCAGTTCAACCTGCGGTTCCAGTCGGCCACCAACCAGCTCGAGGCGCCGGCGCGCATCCGCGAGGTTCGCCGCACGATCGCCAAGATCAAGACGCTGCAGGGCGAGCGCACCCGCGCCGCCGAAGCGAAGGCGTAAGGAAAACACTATGCCCAAGCGCATTCTCATCGGCACGGTCACCTCGAACAAGACCGACAAGACCGTGACCGTGCTCGTCGAGCGCAAGGTGAAGCACCCGCTCTACGGGAAGATCATCCGCCGCTCGAAGAAGTATCATGCCCACGACGAGGCCAACGAGTATCAGCTCGGCGACGTCGTGCGGATCGAGGAGACCAGGCCGATCTCCAAGACCAAAGCCTGGGCCGTGAAGGACCGGGTGGTCGCGGGCGGCGTCCAGGCGGTCGAAGCCAATCTCGACGTGGCCGAAGCCGGCAACTGAGCAAATAGACGATAGGAACTGCCGGGCAGACGTCCCGGCAAGCCAACGGGAAGTTTCGCAGGGAAAAGTGGGCACCGGTTTTCCCGACCGCGAAGCGACCAGGTAGAGTGAAGGAACCGGATCGATGATCCAGATGCAGTCCAATCTCGACGTCGCGGACAACAGCGGCGCCAAGCGCGTCCAGTGCATCAAGGTGCTGGGCGGCTCGAAGCGCCGGACCGCGGGCGTCGGCGACGTGATCGTCGTCTCCATCAAGGAGGCGCAGCCGCGGGCCAAGGTCAAGAAGGGCGACGTTCACCGCGCGGTGATCGTCCGCACCAAGAAGGACGTGCGCCGTCCCGACGGCAGCGTGATCCGCTTCGACAGTAATGCCGCGGTGCTGGTGAACAAGAACGAGGAGCCGCTCGGCACCCGTATCTTCGGCCCCGTGGTCCGCGAGCTGCGCGGCCGCGGCTTCATGAAGATCATCAGCCTTGCTCCGGAGGTGCTGTGATGTCCGCCGCCCGTATCAAGAAGGGTGACAGCGTCGTGGTCCTGTCCGGCAAGGACAAAGGCCGCACCGGCACCGTCGCCAAGGTCTCCCCCAAGGACGGCAAGGTCGTCGTCGACGGCATCAACGTGGCCGCGCGCCACCGCAAGCCGACGCAGGCGAACCCGCAGGGCGGGATCGACCGCAATCCGGCGCCGATGCACATTTCCAAGGTCGCGCTGGCCGATCCCAAGTCGGGCAAGCCCACGCGCGTCCGTTTCGAGACCGGCAAGGACGGCAGGAAGGTCCGCGTGGCCGTCAAGTCCGGGGAGAAGATCGATGGCTGAGCAGAGCTACACCCCGCGCCTCAAGGCGAAGTACCAGGCCGACATCGTCAAGGCGATGACCGAGAAGTTCGGCTACAGGAACTCCCTGGAAGTGCCCAGGCTCGAGAAGATCACGCTCAACATGGGCGTGGGCGAGGCGAGCCAGGACAAGAAGAAGGTCCAGACCGCCGCCGAGGAAATGGCGCTGATCGCCGGCCAGAAGCCGGTGATCACCAAGGCCAAGAAGTCCATCGCGCAGTTCAAGCTGCGCGAAGGCATGCCGATCGGCGCGAAGGTGACGCTTCGCCGCGAGCGCATGTACGAGTTCATGGACCGCCTGGTGACCGTGGCCATGCCGCGCATCCGCGACTTCCGCGGCCTCAACCCGCGTTCCTTCGACGGTCGTGGCAACTATGCGATGGGCCTCAAGGAACAGATCGTCTTCCCCGAAATCTCCTACGACAAGATCGAGAAGGTGCGGGGCATGGACATCATCGTGACCACCACGGCGAACACCGACGAGGAAGCGCGCGAGCTGCTCCGCCTGTTCGGCTTCCCGTTCCCTCAGCCGCAGGCCGAGACCGAAACGAAGGAGGCGGCGTGAGCCGCCTGAAGAAGAGAGCTTAAGTCCATGGCGAAACTGAGTTCCATCAACAAGAACGAGCGGCGCAAGAAGCTCGTCAAGCAGTATGCTGCGAAGTACGAGAAGCTGAAGGCGGTCGCGAACGACAAGGCCCTCGGCGAGACCGAGCGTCTCGTCGCGCGCCTCAAGCTCGCCGAGCTGCCGCGCAACGCGAACCCGACCCGCTTGCGCAACCGCTGCGCAACCACCGGCCGCCCGCGCGGCTACTACCGCAAGTTCGGCCTGAACCGGATCGAGATCAGGAACCTTGGCAACAAGGGCATGATCCCCGGCCTGACGAAGTCGAGCTGGTGAGGATCTGACCGATGGCTATGACCGATCCCTTGGGTGACATGCTCACCCGCATCCGCAACGGCCAGCAGGCGAAGAAGGACAGCGTCCTGTCGCCCGCCAGCAAGCTGCGCGCGAACGTGCTCGAAGTGCTCAAGCGCGAAGGCTACATCCGTGGCTACAGCGACGACAGCTCGGGCAAGCACCCGGCGCTGCGGATCGAACTGAAATATTTCGAAGGCGAGCCGGCGATCAAGCACGTCGCGCGCGTCTCGAAGCCTGGCCGCCGCGTCTATTCGGGCTCGAAGGAGCTTCCGACCGTGCGCAACGGCCTGGGCATCACCATCGTCTCGACGCCCAAGGGCGTGCTCTCGGATGCCGAGGCACGCACCCAGAACGTCGGCGGCGAAGTGCTGGCGGAGGTGTTCTGATGAGCCGCATCGGCAAAAAGCCGGTGGCGATCCCTAGCGGCGTCACCGCCAACATCGAAGACAAGCAGCTCAGCGTGAAGGGCCCCAAGGGCACCCTCGCGATGGGCCTGTCGGACCTCGTCACCTACAAGCTCGAGGAGGGCGCGATCCAGGTCGCCCCCGCCAACGACACCAAGGCGGCACGCAGCCACTGGGGCATGCAGCGCACGCTGGTCTCGAACCTCGTCGAAGGCGTCACCGGCGGCTTCGTCAAGGTGCTCGAGATCAAGGGCGTGGGCTACCGCGCCAATGCCCAGGGCAGGAAGCTCAAGCTCCAGCTCGGCTATTCGCACGACGTCGATCTCGACGTGCCCGAAGGCATCGAGGTCAAGACCCCGGATCAGACGACGGTCGAGATTTCGGGCATCGACAAGCAGCAGGTCGGCCAGTTCGCGGCCGAGGTTCGCCGCTGGCGCAAGCCCGAGCCCTACAAGGGCAAGGGCATCGCCTATCGCGGCGAGTACATCTTCCGCAAGGAAGGGAAGAAGAAGTAAGATGGCCAAGCTCTCCCTCTTCGTCCGCCGCCGCCGCCGCGTCCGCACCGCGCTCAAGAGCCGTGCGGGCGGCAAGCCGCGCCTGTCCGTCCACCGCACCGGCAAGCACATCTACGCGCAGGTCATCGACGACGGCGCGGGCAAGACGCTCGCCGCCGCCTCGACCCTGGGCGGGAAGGCTTCGGGCGCGAACGTCGATGCCGCCAAGCAGGTCGGCAGCGACATCGCCGCCGCGGCCAAGAAGGCCGGTGTGACCACCGTCGTGTTCGATCGCGGCGGCTTCCTGTTCCACGGCCGCGTCAAGGCGCTGGCCGACGCCGCCCGCGAAGGCGGGCTGGAGTTCTGATGATGCCCGAGAACCAAACACCCGAGACCAGCAACGAAACCGCCTCGGTCGAGACCGAGAACGCGGTGGTTCACGCCGAGCCGGCGATCGCCGACACGCCCGCAACCGTCGCTCCGGCGCGGGGCGGCGACGACGCTCCCCGCGGCCGGGGTGGCGACCGCGGCGGCCGGGGCGGGCGCGGCGGTGGTGGTGGCGGCCGTGACGGAAACCGTGGCCGTGGCCGCGGCGACCGTCGCGACAACCGCCGCGAGGAAGAGGACGACGGCATCATCGAGAAGCTGGTCCACATCAACCGCGTCTCGAAGACGGTGAAGGGCGGCAAGCGCTTCGGCTTCGCGGCGCTGGTGGTTGTCGGCGACGGCTCGGGCCGGGTCGGCTTCGGCCACGGCAAGGCCCGCGAGGTGCCCGAGGCGATCACCAAGGCGACCGCCGCCGCCAAGAAGAAGATGATCCGCGTGCCGCTCAAGGAGGGCCGCACTCTCCATCACGATGGCAAGGGCCACTTTGGCGCCGGCAAGGTCACCGTGCGCTCGGCCCCTGCGGGAACCGGCATCATCGCCGGCGGTCCGATGCGCGCCGTGTTCGAGAGCCTGGGCGTTGCCGATGTGGTGACCAAGTCCGTCGGCACCAGCAACCCTTACAACATGATACGCGCCACCTTCGACGCGCTGTCCGACCAGACTTCGCCGAAGTCGGTGGCGCAGCGTCGCGGCAAGAAGGTCGCGGACCTGCTGGGCCGCGGTGGCGCCAGCGAGGCCGAGGCCCAAGCCGACGCCGCGGCGCTGGTGGAGTAAGCGATATGGCCCAGGAAACCAAGAAGACCATCAAGATCAAGCAGATCGGCTCGCCGATCCGTCGTCCCGAAGCCCAGAGGAAGATCCTCGTCGGTCTGGGCCTCGGCAAAATGCACCGCGTGGTCGAGCGTGAGGACACGCCCGAGGTTCGCGGCGCGATCGCCAAGCTGCCCCACATGGTGCAGGTGATCGATTGAACAACTCAGCCCCTCCCCTTCAGGGGAGG
>JAIETR010000002.1 GCA_019745075.1 Qipengyuania sp. | reverse complement strand
GCTCGGTAGCCACTGCCCGCCCTGGCGATGCAACCCGGACGCGCCTGGATTGATCTGGCTGGTAGCGGAGGAGGGACCCTTATTCGGGCAGTATCTATTTGGAAAAAAATCTTTCCGTCTCAGCCGAGGCACTGAATACCCCCATCGATACCCCCAATCCGCCCTCTTGCGCCGAGCCGCCCTACAGCTGCGCCTATCCGTTGAGCCAAGTCCAAGCCAGGAGCTCGTCCCAAGAAAACTGGCCGCCTTGGACGCGGGATTTCAATCGCGATCCACTACCGTTGTCCGGCATGGGAAAAATGGAAATTCCAGGCCTGCCGAATTCGCTCCGTGTGATGCACTGACAATGTTACCCCATCCGGTGAGCGGACTTTAGGGCCTCACGCCCCTGTCTTCGTGTGCCGGATGTAGAACGTCGCTTCGCTGCATCCCGGCCTTGCAGCGGACCTCGCCGTGTTCATCTGCACGCGCATCGCCGAACTGGTATAGCCAAGCTCATAGCCGAGCTGTCGTCGTCCACGATGGCGCCGCGTCAGCTTCGCAATGGCGCAAGCATCTTCAATGCTCAGGTCCGGGTGGGCGGGGTCAAGGGCGGGATCGGCTGACTCGTCCACTCCGCCGCCCAAAGCCTGTTCAAACGAGTGTCGATCAGATCGCCCAGACGAGGTATACAATTCCCTAAGAGGCTGGTAACGTCAGAAGTGCCCGGAGTGGTATTGACGCATCCGCGAGAGCACCTGGATCGAAGCTCCTCCGGCCGATGATCATCCTCTTTGCGACCGCCATGTCCGCAGGCCGGTTCACTGTCACCACCCCCTCCAGGATTCCTCCGGCAAGGTAGAAGATAGAGAACGCGTCCTCCGATACGTTGCCGCGGACAACGGCGTCGGATTCGTCGCGGACGCGGCCTGAGCACTGAATGTTGAATTCGAACTGGTCCGACCAGAATGTGCAAGGCTGCCTGCAATCCACATCCTCGCCGAGAATGGACGCCGCCGCGACTTCAGCCTGGGCAGCCGCATTATGGAAGGTCTCGAGCCGTGCACGGCCACCAAAAAAGCCTGGCGGGTTCGCAACGTCCCCCGCTGCGAAGACGGACCGATTGGAAGTCGCCGAACGAGTGTCGACGACGATGCCGTTGTAGACCTCCAGCCCCGCCTCCTCGGCAAGTTCGCTGGCAGGCTCCACCCCAATGCCAACGAGGACCGCGTCACAGTCGAGCCGCTCGCCGCTATCGAGGTGGACGGCGCGGACCATGCCGCCCTCGAGGTCGAAGCGATCGGGCTTTCGCTTGAAAAAGGCCTTCACTCCGCGGTCGGCATGAGTGCGAGCGAGCCAGATGCCGGCAATGCTCCCTAAGCTACGCAACATTGGGGTCGCCGCCGGTTCGACGACCACGACACTTGCGCCGGCCCGTGTGGCGGTCGCGGCGACCTCGGCGCCAATCACGCCCATTCCAATAACGACGATACGTGCACCCGGTCTCAGGGCCGCTCCCAGCCTTGCCGCATCGTCGAGCGTGCGCAGATAATGGACGTTCCCAGCACCATTCAGCGCCGCCAGCCGACGCGGGCGGGAGCCGGTTGTGAGCAGCATAATATCGGTCCTCAGGCTTCGCCCATCGGAAAACCGGACTGTCCGCGAGCGAAGGTCAATGCGGTCGGCCTTGGCACCGAGCAGCGTCTCAATGCGATTGGCTTCATACCAATCCTCACTGTGCAAGAGGATCGCGGATTCATTCGCGCCCGGCCACAGATAATCCTTGGACAGTGGCGGCCGCTGATAAGGGTACTGTGGCTCTTCGCCGATCAGGACGACCCGGCCATCGAAACCGCGCTCGCGCAGGGCCTGAGCGGCTCGGCTGCCGGCAAGGCTGGCCCCGATGATGGTGACGGTGTGGATCACCCTGGCGTCTCCCCAAAGGCACCGGCGGGGCCTGTTCAGCACGCACGCCGCACCCCAGGGGATGGAGCGCGCTCCCGGGTCAGAATCGATAGTCGATCCCGATGCCCACGCGGCGGGGGCGCTCGTAGATGATGTAGGTGCCCTGCGGACCTGGTGAGATCTGCTGTGCGACCTTGGCATTAGTGAGGTTGCTGGCGAACAAGCGGAAGGTCACCTGCTCTCCGGCCGTGGTCCAGCCAACCTCGCCCGACAGCATCGTGTAGGGATCCTGCGAAAGCGCATTCAGATAGTCGTAATAAACGCGCGAACTGCGGAAGAGATTGCCGGCGATGTGCCCGCGTCCGCCTCCCATGTCGAAGCCATAGTTTCCGCCCAGGTTGACCGTGAATTCCGGGGTACGGACGAGACGATTTCCGGAAACGTCGGTAGAGCTGACGATATTCCCGCCGGTCGGTCGCGGCGTGAAGACCTGCGCGTTCGGAAATTTTTCATATTCGGCGTGAGTATAGGCAAGCGCTAGGCGCAAGGTTAGGTCGTCCACTGGGACGGCGGTCGCTTCAAACTCGCCGCCGTAGATTTTTGCGGTCGCGGCATTCTGAAGAATAAACGAGTTATCTGCCGCGCGGGCCGTCGCTTGCAGGTCATCATAGTTGTAATGGAAGAGCGCGATATTCGTCCGCAACCATCGGGTTGGATCGGCCTTCAGGCCGATCTCTGCCGCCTCAATGGTTTCGGGTCGAACCGCGGTGGGCGACGTGCCAAAGGTATTGAAGACCCCGCTTTTGAAGCCGGTGCCGTAGCTAGCGTAGAGATTAGCATCCTCGGCGAACTCATAGCGAACGGCCGCACGATATGTGAACTTGTTGAAATTGGCATCGACTTCGCCGAAGGGCAACTGGTTGCCATTCACCTTCTGGGAGAAGCGACGCTCCTCTGTTGTGTAGCGGCCGCCGAGCGTTAGGTATAGTGAGGTACCAAAGCGATAGGTTCCTTCCGCAAACGCCGCATAGGAGGCAGTCCCGGCTGTCGGCGATAATTTGAGCGGGACTATGGGAGCGGTCGGGGACGCCCTGTTGACAATGGTGACCGGCTGAGTTCCGTCTAAGAAATAGCCGTAAAGGCCAGTAATCCAGGTTAGCGGACCATTGCCGGTAGAGAGTAGGCGAATTTCCTGGGTTAGTGTGCGCGGAAAAACACGCATGTCCGTGTCACCGAGGCGGATATTGGACGCGTCGGAATCGGCTACCTGGTGGACCTGCGTCTTCATATAGGCGCTGGTCGTTTCCAGGTTTACCGCACCAAGCTCAAAGCGCATCCGCAGGGAGAGATCGAGGCGGTTATAGTCGGACACAGGAAACGCGCTGAGTGAGGCATTCCAGGGCTCCGTCGGCACAATCACGCCTGCGAAAGCCGCACCCGTTGTATTTCCTCGGAAGGGTTGCGCAGATGCGGTCTCATCATCGCTATCGACATAGGCCGCTGTGATAACCGCGCTGGCCCCATCCCGCTCGAAGAGAAGCTTGCCCCGCACGGATGCAACCCGCGTCTCACCGAATGGCTCCCCACCGGTCAGGTTGGTGATGTAGCCGTCGTTCTTGCGGTAAAGAAGGGCGAGATCCGCAGCGACGGCTTCGCTGAGGGCGCCGGTGAAGTAGCCGCGCAGGTCTATGTCGCTCGCATCCTCGCGCATGCGTCCGTACCGAGCTGAGACCCGGCCTCGGGTCTGGAAGCTCGGGTCCGGAGTGATCACGTTAACGAGGCCCCCGGTTGCATTACGGCCGAAGACGGTGCCCTGTGGACCGCGAAGCACCTCTACTCGCGCGACTTCGACCAGGTCGATCTGAGTCGAATAGGGATCGCCTTGGTAGACGCCGTCGACATATACGGCGACGTTCGCCTCGTCACCTACGGAGGTGCCGCTCGAGCCGACGCCGCGGATGCTCGGCTGCATGACGTTTTGGTTGCGGCCACCGTTGAAATTCGGGATTACCTGCGTGAGAGTCCGGACTTCGCGCACGCCAGCCTCGGCTATACTGCTGCCTGCAATGGCAGTGACGGTGACGGGAATGTCCTGCAGACGCTCCTCGCGGCGGGTCGCGGTGACAACAATGTCGGCAATGCCGCTCTCCCTCGCCTCAGTCGGCGGCGCGGCCGGCGTGGTCGCGACATCGGTGGCTCCCTGCTCGCCAGCGGGATCGGGCGGCGCAGCCTGGGCGAGCGCCATGGCGCTGACGCTGACGGAAGACAAGAAGGCTGCTGAATACGCGACAGTCCGGAAACGCATCTATTATTCCTCCCATTAGGCCTCCTCTGAAGCCTCCATCACCCGTATGTCTCGGCTCCCCTCTGGGCTGCGGTATTCTCAGAATGACTGACTATACGGTCCCGTATGTTGCAAATAGCCTCGATGACTGTCAAGCGGAATTCCCCTGCCGATCACAGCGAGCGCCCCCCGAAATGTGCCACTCCGGCGATCCAGCCCGGAGCAGGCGCATAGTCCCGCTGGACCACTTCGAACGGCGCAGCGCTCGACATTGCCGCCGTGGCTGCCACCCAAGTGAGCAATTCGTTGGCCCCCGACCCTGCGATCTGGTCCACCTCGTCCGCGTCGAAGGCGTCAAGAGTCGCCCAGTCCTGCCTGGTGAGGTAGCCGAGAACCTCGGCGTCCCAGACCGGGTTTAGCGGCCTCACCGGCCCCTCGCCCTTCAGCGCCGCCGCCGCCACCGACGCAATGCGCGCTTCCCGCTGCGCCTGCTGCGCAGGGGTCAAGTGCACGGCCCCGACAAGACGGGCGCGTATGTCAGGCGGTGCACTTTCGATCCTCGGCACCAGCGGGTCGTGCGACAATCCCCCTGACGCCGCAAAGAGAATGCGCTTGCCATAGCTCCTCGCAAACCGGCCGACCGCCTCCCCAAGCAACCTCGCGCGGCGGTAGGTGGGAAGCGGCGGCGCCGCGCAATTCACGAAGATCGGGACGAGCGGATAGGTATCGGAGCGGCCGAACAGCAGGTCCCACATCTGGACGAAACCGTGATCGACGACCATGTCGTAGGAGAGAGCGGCGTCGATTTCTGCCTCCCGCACGGCTTCGAGAAGGGCGAGGGCGCTGTCCGTGGCAACCGGAAGCGGCTGGGCGCGGATCGACCAGTCGCCATAGGCACGTGCTTCGGCGCCGACGCAGAAGCTCGGCATCAAGGCATAACTGAAGCCGTGGAAATGATCGGGCGAGAACTGGACGATAAGCTCCGGCGAGAATCCCTCGATGAAGGTCTTCATCCGATCGAATGAACCGCGAACAGCCTCGCAAGTTGCCGCGTCCGCGAGTGATCGGTCCAGCATCACCGGAGAGTGAGAAGCGCAGGCGAGCGCGAATGACACCGCCGTCAGCCGATCGGTTCGACCGGGCGGCCGAGCAGGAAGTCGATATGGATGCGATTAAACGTGTCAGGATCCTCAAACTGCGGCCAGTGCCCGCATTGGGGCATCACAACGAATTGCGCGCCCCGGATCATGTCCGCGATCTGCTTGCCCTCAATCGGGTTGGCGGTCGGATCGTGCGAGGTCCAGAGCACCAAAGTCGGAGCGGCAACACGCGCATAATCCTCGGGCGTGAACATGTTCCGCCTTCTTATCTCCATCTCCTGAAGGCAGAGGATGTCGTTCATCACTTCGGAATAGCCCGGCTGCGAGTAGATGGTCTGGCGGGCGGCGATCAGATCGTCATTTACCTTCGCCGGATCGTGCATCAGCAGTTCGAGTCGCTTCCGGATGAATTCCCAATCGGGCTGCTCGACCGCCCTCATCGACAGGCTTTTGATCCGCTCCATGACTTCCGGATGGGCGGTCCAACCACCAGTCGTGTTGAGCACGAGCCGCTCGACCGCTCCCGGATGGTGAATGGCGATATAGGAGGCAATCCAACCTCCTAGTGACTCCCCCGATAAGAGCGCGCGATTGCGTCCCAGCGCCTTCATCACCGCCAAGACGTGTGCGGCATATTGCGGAATCTCATACTCGATCCGCGGCTTGTCGCTATAGCCGTGCCCCACCGCATCGAAGGCAACGGTCCAGAAATGCTCCCCATGCGCGCGCAAATTGCGGACATAGGCTTCTGCATGCCCGCCTGTGCCGTGGAGGAGTAAGAGGAGCGGCTTGTCCTCGGAGCCGCTCATCAGATAGCGTGTCCTGACCCCCTCCGCGTCAAGATAACCCTGACGGAATTCGACTCCAATAAGGTCCGCCCAGATGCTTTCGTGGCTCATTGGCTGCTCCCGGCGCGAAGGCCGCAATCTGCAAAATTGTGAGACCCTTGGGCCGACAGGCGGTGGTACTTTCCCTGCCAGTGCAAAAGCGGCTCCTTCTGCCAGTGCCGGAGGCGCAACACCTCACCGATGAAAATGGCGTGGTCTCCGCCCGGGAACTCATTCACGAGTTCGCATTCAATCCAAGCAAGTGCGCCGTCCAGCAGCGGAAGCCCAAACAGCCCCTCCTCATGCATTACGCCTGCGAAACGGTCCTCGCTGGCGCAGAAGCGGCGGGAAACCTCCTCCTGATCGTCAGCGAGGATGCTGACCGCGAAATGGCGGGCCTTGCTGAAAAGCGGGTACGAGAAGGCGTTGCAGCCGAGGCTCCATTGCACCAGTGGCGGATCGAGCGAGAGCGAGGCGAAGGAGCTGACCGTGATGCCGTAGGGCCTTCCCTCCCCGTCCCGCGTTGACATGACGGATACGCCCGTCGGGAAATGGCCCATGGTCGAGCGGAACAGCGCCGGATCGATAGCCGAGACCGACATCCCCGCCCGAAGACCCGCCCCGGTCACGCCGCGCACTCCACCTGCTGCGCTTCACCATCCGGATCTCCTGCGAGCGCAAGTGCGGCATCCACGAGGCGCCGGTAATCGGTGTCGTCCACTGCGAGGTAGACACCCGCGAGATTGCGGATGGGATCGCCCGCATAATAACGCTCATATTGGACGAGCCGCTGCCCGAAAGCTTCACCTGCAAGGTCCCAAGCCAGCTTGAAGAGGCGAACGCGATCGAGGGAGGAGACGTTGACTCCGCAATAATATTTTCCGGTATCATCCGCGAGTTCCGACACACCGAAATCCGCACCCGACGGCATCAGCATGAACCCGCCGGCCCCAATCGTCTGCAGCACTTCAATAACCCGCGGGTAAGCCTTGGCCATCATGATTCGCAGATTGTGAAGCGGGGCCAACGCCGGCCGCCATGTACCCGATGCCAATCTTTCGGCCTCGGCCTCCGCGCGTGCGAGGCCACTCTTCAAATGCTCCACGAAGCCAATACATTCACCAAGCATCTGCTGGACATGGAGGAATGTGTCGGAGCCCGTGGCGCGTGCGACGGACATTGCGAGGCCGGTCGCAAGCTGCATCTTCACGAGCGCCCGGATATTCGTTTGGTAGGCAGTGTGGTTGCGGATGGAGGTGCGCGGATACATTTCCGCCGCCGCCTTGACGTTGCGATAGCAGAAGATGCGCTCCCAAGGCACGAACACATCCTTGAAGACGAGAAGCGCATCATTCTCCTCGAACCTGGTGGAAAGCGGGTGGTCGAAGCTTGTGCGGCTGCCGTCGAGTGTATAGGGTTCGCGGCAGATCTGGCGCAGTCCGGGCGCATCGGCCGGGATGGCGAAGATGACCGCATGGTCCTCGTCACCCGCTTTCAGGCCTGGAAGATTGTACATGAGGATCTCGTCGGCCACCGGCCCGAGCGTCGCGATCATCCGCGCGCCGTTCATGATGATCCCGCCTTCGACCTCGCCCGTGACGCGAAGATGCAGATCGCCCAGTTCATGGCTCGCCTTGGTGCGGTCGTTCTGCGGAGTGACGAGGGCGTGGCTCAGGAAAAGATCATTCTCCCGCACGAAGCGGTAGTAAGCATCCAGATGGCCCGCGAAATGCCCTCCATCCTGCGCAAAGAAGTCGCGGCTTTCCCATAGGGCGAGGAGCGTCGCGTTCATGAAGTCGGGCGACCGACCGAGCAGGCCGAAACTCGCTTCGGCCCATAGTCGCATTCCTTCGCGGCGACGGCGGATGTCGTCGACCGAGCGCGCCTCGAGGAAGGAAATGCCGCAACGCTCGCCGGTCTCCGGGTCTGTTCCGGTGAGGCGGTCCGCGTACAAGGGATTCTGCTGCATGTCGTAGAGGGCGGCGAGCTGCCGCGCGACTGCCGCGAATGCCCGGTGATCGGCCACGTTCGCAACGCGCTCTCCGCCTACCCAGACGTCCCGAGCACTCTTCCGCAGCCCTTCCAGATAATCCGTGCCGCTCCTCACACCCATGCCGGCCGTCCACTCCATTCGAAGGCGTTGAAATCCGCTTCGTTCGAACAGGCTGTTCCCGGTCAGCTCCGACTTCAACCGGAGATTCGCGATTGTTCACTATGCGAACGCCGCCAGGGGATGTCCGACTGCTCGGCCAATCGCCCCTCGATCCCAGCTACACAGCGCCGCAGCGGTGGAAGCAGGGTCGCGGCTGCGGCTTCGGTGGATAGGGCGGAGCGAAAATAAACAATGTTCACCGTGCCGACCGCCCTCGACCTGCGGCGTACGGGGAGCGCGACTGCGCTGATGTGGGAGTCGATCAGGCCCTCACTAAAGCCGTAGCCGCGCTCCCGTACCCGCTCCAATATGTCCTGCAGCGCCTTCGGGTCGCTTATGTCTGCCGCGTCCTCGCCGCCGACCGCACGCACGGAGTCGAGCGCCTGGTCGAGCTCGGACAGGGACATTGCTGCGAGCAGCGCGCGCCCGAGAGCGGAGCGAACGAGCGGGCGATGCTGACCGACCAGTCTACGGAAGAAGGTCATCGTCGTCAGCCGATGCGTCGAGGCGAGGATCGTTAAACGTCCCGCGACCAGGGCGGCATAGTCGCTCGGCCAGCCGATGTCCGTCACCAGCCTGTCGAGCTCCTCCTGAGCGATCTGGAGGACGACATCGTCGCTTCTGATCCCCAAGCCGATGCTGCCGAGCTTTGCGGCGAGGAAATGACGGCCATCATCGGATCGCCGCACCGCATAGCCGGCGGCGACGAGCGTGCTGAGCAGCCGGTAGACGGTGGAACGGTCGATGCCGGTGCTGCGCGCAAGTTCAGAAGGGCTCGACCAGCCGAGGTCCGCCATTGCATCCAACAGCGCGAGGCCGCGCTCCAGCGAGCGTACCTCCCGATAGGGTTTTCGCTCTGCGCTCATAGCGCCCCGCGGGACGGGCCGGAAATCGTCGATGCCGGTTCAACGCATCGCATCGGGGAGGTTCAGCAGAAATTCGAGGCAGATTTCCCGTTGCGCGCGCAGGGCCTGCCGCCCGACGTCGCGGTGTATAACGTTAACGCCGATCAGGTGCGAGAGAGCGAGAAGCGCCGCCGCCTTCGCACGCGCCAGCGACATTCCGAGATCGACGTAGATTTCCGTCATGATGGCGAGGCGCTCGCTGTCCACTTCGGAGAGGGTGCGGCGGGCGAAATCGGAGCTGCGCGCCCATTCCCGCAAGGCATGCTCGATCGCGCCTCCGGGGATGTCGGCCCTGTCTTCGGACGCGACTCTCATGAGGAAGGACAATCTTTCACGCGGGTCCTGGATGTTCGTCTGAATGAACGTGGCGACACGGAGGGTCGAAGTTTCCTGCCAGAAGCGGAGTATCTCTATGAGAAGAGCATCGCGGTCCTTGAAGTGCCAGTAGAAGCTGCCCTTCGTGACCCCCAGCTCCCGCGCGATCGCTTCGATCCTGACGTTGGCGACGCCGCCGCGGCCGACTTCGGCAAGCGCCGCACTGACCCAGTCGCGCTTGGTGAGCCTGTCCGGCTCGGCCCCGTTCGCAAGACGCTTTGCCATGCTGATTTTCTTACCCCCAATCCGGAAGCGGTTCCGGCTAATGAGCTCCGGTGGCGCTATCCGATACGCAATGAATCAGAATTCGGACACATTCAGAATGACTTTCCCGCTGGTCCTGCCGCTCTCCAGCGCTTCGAGGCCATGCTTCAAGTTGTAGAGATCGACAAGTCGCCAGAGATGGGGGCGGACATGTCGGTCGACGGCAAGATCGACAAGCTGCTTCTGAATTGCCGAGATGGTCGCAGCTTCATTGTCGAAGCTCCAAAAGACGCCAATCGCGGAAGCGGCCCTCACCAAGAGATGATTGGCGGGGATCGATGCCGGCGCCCCGCTGGCAAAGCCGGCCAACATCAGGCGGCCCCCCCAGGCGAGCCGGCGGATGCTGAGCAGACTGGTTTCACCCCCGACCGGATCGAACACCATGTCCACTCCCTCCGGCGCCAGTGCCTTGACGCGCTCCGGCCATTCCTCGTCGCGATAATTGATGGCGTGCTCGGCGCCGTTCTCCAGGGCAAGGCTGCATTTCTCATCGGATCCCGCAGTGGCGATCACGCGGGCGCCGCACCATCTGGCGAGCTGGGTGGCGGCAATGCCGAGGCCCCCCGCCGCTGCGTGGATGAGAATCGTCTCGCCTTGCCGCAGTTGCCCCTTCGCGAACAGGCCGACATGGGCGGTGGTGTAAGAGACAGGCAGCGCGGCGGCGTCGGCGAAGCCAAGCGCTTCTGGGAGGCGGACGAGCCGCGAGGTCTCGACCGCGCAATATTCGCCGAAGGCACCGGCGGGGACCTGCGCCATCACCCGATCTCCGGGCGCATAGCCGCAGCCCGGGGGTGCCTCCTCGATCACGCCTGCAATTTCGCTGCCCAGGACGAAGGGCGGTTCGATCCTAACCTGGTAACGGCCCCTGACCGCGATCCCGTCGGCGAAATTGAGGCCCGCCTTACTCACGCGGACGACGGGCGATCCTTCTGCCGCACCGGGGCGGGGAATGGCCTTCAGCACAAGATCGTCGAGAGATCCCCACCTTTCAACAACCCACGCCTTCATCATCTGCATAAAGCCCACTTGCCTCCGATCAGGATACGGTGTCGTATGTTGTGACCCTGCGCAAGCCGCGAATCGAGGCGAGAGGATGCAGAGACAAAGTGACGACGGTGCCCCCTGGCGCCAGTTCTACCATGCCGAGGCTGCGGCCTTGGCCGAACCCCATCCCTTTCCCCTATCGACGCTTCTGGACGATGCGGTTGCAGGCTACGGCGTCCGGCCGTTTCTCACGCTCGGCGACGAGACGCTCAGCTATTCGGACGCGGCCCGCCTCATAAAGCGGCTCGCCGCGGGTCTGGCGGAACTCGGCATTCGCAAGGGAGATCGGGTCGGCTATATGGGCCCGGCGCATCCGGCCTTCACACTCAATTGCTTCGGGCTCTGGCATCTGGGCGCCATGCACGTCGGAATGAACCCGCTTTATTCCGTTCCGCGTCTTACGGGGCAGGCGCTGGACGCAGGGCTCTCCGCAATCCTGACGCTCGACGATCCCGCGATGCTCCGCAAAGCGGCGGAGGTGGCCGCCTCCCTCCCCCGTCCCATCCCGATCGTCACAGCAAACGCAAGGCGCTGCGACCCCACCGCCGACAGCCTACTGCTTCCGCACACCGAGGCGCGGTGGATGGTAAAGCTCATGGACCTCGCCAGCGGTTCCACGGACGTTGAACGCGCGACGGTGGAGCCGGGCGACCCGGCGGCTCTCCAATATACAGGCGGCACCACTGGCAATCCAAAGGCTGCGATCCTTACGCACGCTAATCTTTCCACCAACGCGCTGCAGATGACGTCATGGTTTCCGCAGCTCCAGCCGGGGCGCGAGGTCATTCTCGCCGCGGCCCCGGTGACGCACGTGGTGGGCGTGGGCCCCCTCCAAAATTTCACGACGCGCTTCGCCGGCGAACTTGTATGGATGCCGCGCTTCGAGCCGCAGGAAGCGCTCCGCCTCATCCGAGAGCGCAATGTGAGCGTGCTGCTCGCTCCCCCGACAATGTACGTCGCGCTTCTTGAGGCCTCTGCTGGGAGGGAATTTGACTGGACGAACATCCGCAGCGCGCAATGCGGCGCGAGCCCGGTGCCGCTGGAGCTGAAGCAACGATTCCAGAAGACGACCGGCATCTGGATCACGACGGTCTACGGAATGACAGAAACGTCGCCCGCGGCCATCTATTCGTTGCCTCTTCCCGAACATGCGGGGGCGACGGGGATCCCGCTGCCGATGACGGACGTCGAAATTCGTTCGCCTGCTGATCCGACTCGTCGCGTGCCGGTCGGCGAACCCGGCGAGATCTGCATCCGCGGTCCACAGGTTATGGCCGGCTATTGGCAGCGCCCGGAGGAAACGCAGAGCGCTTTCGTCGACGGCTTTTTCCGGAGCGGCGATATTGGCAGCATGTCCGAAGACGGCGTGGTGACGGTGCTCGACCGGTTGAAGGACATGATCATCGCCAGCGGCTATAACATCTATCCGGCCGATGTGGAGAATGCGATCCTGCAGCATCCGCTGGTGCGAGAAGCGGCCGTAATCGGCGTTCCGGACCGCTATCGCGGCGAAACGGTGAAGGCGATTGTAAGCCTTCGCGAAGGAGAGCTGGACCTTGGCGAGTTACACCAATTCCTCTCCAGCCGCCTGTCACCGATGGAGATCCCCAAACAGCTAGAGGTTGTCGCGGAAATCCCGAAGAACGAAAATCTCAAAGTCTCAAAGCTGGCACTCAGGGAGCGGGAATTGGCGGCTCAGGTGGAGAAGGGTCAGTCTGCCGATGGTTCCGGAAGAAGCACGTAGAGGAGACCGTCCTCGACCTGCGTCGGATAGGCAGCGACCGGCTCGGTCACCGGAAAGCAGAGCGGTACCCCGGTCCTGATATCGAAGCGTCCGGAATGGACCGGGCACTCGATTTCATGTCCCTCGAGCCAGCCTTCGGAAAGCGAAGCCTGGCCGTGGCTGCACGTATCGGCAAGGGCGTGGAAGCCGTCGTCGGAATGGAAGACGGCAATGGGCCCCGATCCGGCCACGCAGATCTTGCGCGCCTCGCCCAGTGGGAGCGCGTCCGCTGGGCCGACCAAGAGGCGTCCGCACGTTATCATGGAAGCACCCCCGCCGCGCCTGCCTCCGCCTTCGCCTTGCGTAAGTCGAGTGCTACGTCGACGATCATGTCCTCCTGTCCACCCACCATGCCCCTACGGCCCAGCTCCACCAAGATCTCGCGCGCGTCGAGCCCGTAATCCTCCGCCGCCCTTTCGGCGTGGCGAAGGAAGCTCGAATACACCCCGGCATAGCCGAGCGTCAGCGTCTCGCGGTCGACGCGCACCGGCCGGTCCTGTAGCGGACGGACGAGGTCCTCCGCTGCGTCCATCAGCTTCATCACATCACAGCCATGCCTCCACCCCTTGCGGTCGGCGGCGGCGGCGAAGACTTCGAGCGGGGCGTTGCCCGCGCCGGCGCCCATGCCGGCGAGGCTCGCATCAACGCGGATGGCCCCCTCCTGCACCGCGACGATCGAATTCGCGACGCCGAGCGAGAGGTTGTGGTGCGCGTGGATACCGCGCTGCGTCTCTGGTTTCAGCACGCGGTCATAGGCCCTCAGCCGTTCCCGAACTCCGTCCATGTCCAGCGCGCCACCCGAATCGGTCACGTAGATGCATTGCGCGCCATATTCCTCCATGAGCACCGCCTGCCCTGCGAGCCTTTCGGGTTCGATCATGTGGCTCATCATCAGGAAGCCTGCGACATCCATGCCGAGTTCGCGGGCGATGCCGATATGTTGTTTCGACACGTCGGCTTCGGTGCAGTGGGTCGCAACGCGCACCGAACGCACGCCGAGATCGTAAGCGCGGCGCAGTTCGTCCGCAGTGGCGATGCCCGGCAGGATCAGGGTGGTCAGCACCGCGCGTTCGAGCACCTCGGCGACGGCGCCGATCCATTCCCAATCGGTATGGGCGCCGAAGCCGTAATTGAACGACGCGCCGGAGAGGCCGTCGCCATGGGCGACCTCGATCGCATCGACGCCGGCCTCATCGAGCGCCCTGGCGATCGCGCGCACATGGTCGAGGCCGTACATGTGCCCGATGGCATGCATGCCGTCGCGCAGGGTCACGTCCTGCACGTAGATTTTGGTGACGGTGGGGTCGAAACTCATGCGGACGCCCTGGCCTGGAGCAGTCGATCCGCAATCTCCTCTCCCGTGGCCTTGGCGGCAGCAGTCATGATGTCCAGATTGCCGGAATAGCTGGGGAGATAGTCGCCTGCCCCTTCTACCTCGAGGAAGATGGTCGTCTTCAGCCCCTCGAAATCACCATGGCCCGGTATGTGGAGCGGGCGGTTCGAGCCGAACCGTTCGAACTGCACGTCCTGCTTCAGGCGATATCCCGGCACATAGGTCTGCACCTGCGCCACCATCGCTTCGACCGAGGCGCGGACTGCCTCCTCGTCGGCCATGTCGGACAGGGTGAAGACCGTGTCGCGCATGATCATCGGCGGCTCGGCGGGGTTGAGGACGATGATCGCCTTGCCGCGCTCGGCGCCGCCGACCACCTCGATCCCGCGCGCCGTGGTCCGCGTAAATTCGTCGATATTGGCCCGTGTGCCGGGTCCGGCGGAGCGCGAGGAGACAGATGCGACGATCTCCGCATAGCGCACGCACGCGACCCGGGCGACGGCGGCGACCATCGGGATCGTCGCCTGTCCGCCGCAGGTCACCATATTGACGTTGGGGGCGTCGAGATGCGCGCCAGCATTGACCGACGGGACGGTGAAAGGCCCGAGCGCCGCCGGCGTCAGATCGATGAGCTGCTTGCCGTCCCGCCGCAAGATCTCATCATGCTTCCGATGCGCATAAGCGGAGGTCGCGTCGAAGACGATGCCGATGTCCGGATAGCTTGCCATCCGGGTTAGGCCCTCGATCCCCTCATGCGTTGTTTCCACCCCGTGCTCCCTGGCGATAGCGAGGCCTTCGGACGCCTCGTCGATGCCGACCAAAGCGACCAGTTCCAGGCTTCGCGGCCGCTCGACCATCTTGATCATCAGGTCGGTACCGATATTTCCCGAGCCGATGATGGCGGCCTTGATCTGGCTCACCGGGCTTCCCCCTCGGCATCGAGCCCGATCGCGATCTCGGCGAGGAGCTTGCGGTCCACCTTGTTGGCCGGCGTCTTCAGGATGGCGTCCACCAGGAAGACCCGTTTCGGATGCTTATAGCCGACGAGATGCTCGGCGCAGAAGCGCAGGAGGTCCTCGTCGCTCGCCGCACCCGGACTGCGCAGCATGGCGAAGGCAACCGGCACCTCGCCTTTGCGCTCGTCTGGTATCCCCACGACCGCCGCCTCGGCGATGGCGGGATGTTGGGCAAGCACTTCCTCCACTTCGCGCGGATAGACGTTGAAGCCGTTGACGATCAGCATGTCCTTCTTGCGATCGACCAGGCGCAGGAACCCGTCATCGTCAAGTACGCCGACATCGCCAGTGTAGAGCCATCCTGCGGGATGCCCCTCAACGTCGCCCCGATAACGGCTGACCACGCGCGGTCCGCGAATGCGTATCTCTCCTACAGATCCAGTCGGGAGCAGCTTCTCCGGTTCCTCGATGTCGACGATTTCCACCTCGATGCCCGGAAGCGGGCGACCCACCGTTCCGAAGCGGTGCGAGCCATCGACCGGATTTGCGGTGATGGGACCGGCTTCGGTCGAACCGAATGCTTCGAGAATCGGCACACCGACCCGCTGTTCCCAGGCCTTCAGCGTCTCGAGGAGGAAGGACGAGCCGCCGCCCGGGCAGACGCGCAAGGCCGAAAGGTCGGTGGAGGCAAGGCGATCGGAAGCGAGGAGGCCGACATAGATCGCGGCCGGGCCGCCGCTGAATACGGACACTCCGTTGCGCTCCACCTCCTCCAGGACCAGGTCCGGCTTGAACCTCGGGATAATCACCAGCGGCGAGCGGCTGTAGATCGGATTCATGCAGCCCATGAGAAAGCCCCAAACGTGCGAGACCGGCGCGACATTGAGCCATATTTCGTCATCGAGCCGGGTCGGCCAGGCCTGGTCCATCCCGACGACCATGTTAATCAAGGTGCGGTGCGGCCGCTCAACGCCCTTGGGCTTGCCCGTCGTCCCGCCCGTGAACATCAGGGTCGCCATCGTTTCGGACGTGATAGGGAGGGTAGGCCGATCCGCCTCCGCCGCGGTCAGAGCCTCCAGCGCAAGGTCACCCTCCCCAAGCGTAACCACGTCCGCGATGCCGTGCACTTGGGCCGCGGCCGGTGCCTGATATTCGAAGCCCGCGCGCACGAGCATCGCCCGCGGCTCCGCCGACTGCAGGAGTTGCGCGAGCTCCGACGCGGTATAGCCCGGGTTGAGCATCGTCGCTTGGGCGCCCGCGCTAAGGGAGGCGAGGATCGCGATATTGGCCTCGATCGAATTGGGGATGAGGACCGCTACGCGTTCGCCGGCGACACCGATCCGAATCAGCCGCTGCGCGACCGCGGCAACGGCTCGGCCATATTCGGAATAGCTGATCCTGCGGTCACCATCGATCAGCGCTGTCCTATCCCCCGCATGGTCAACGGCGTGCCAGAACATAGAGACGGCGTCGGCGAAGGTCTCGCGCCGGTGCGCGGGGTCGCCGCCCAGGAGAACGGCGCTCCGACCGCCGGATGAAGACTCATGGGTCATAGGAAGGTGTTGATGTTCTTGGCCTGGAGGACGGTCTGCTGAAGCTGAATGAAACGTCGAGCGATCTTGAGTACACCAGTCGCTTCCTGGCGGATGAGATCCCGGCGCCGCGCCGTCAGCTCAAGCTGCTCCGCTTCGTTGCGGTGCCGGAGGTTGAAGACCAGCGAGTGGACCGTCCATTCGTTCGGACGTTCGGTCGGCTGGACTTCTATATTGGTGACCATGTGGAAATGGCGCGTAGGCGGATCCTCGGCCCAGGCCGTGGTCTGCCGCGCCCGTTCGACCCGCTTGCGCAGATAATCGAGGTCGTCGTCGAAGTAGGCCATACGGCTGAGGCTGATCTTTGCCACCTTGTCAGCCCGATAGCGCGCCTGGATGCCCGGCATCCAGTAATGGATGTCCTCCGCCATCAGCTCCAGCCACTCCTCGTACCGCTCGCCATCCAGGAGCCGCGCCTCCCGATAGAGGAACTGCTCGATCGCGTAGGCGAGGTCGCGATCGACGAGCGGTGCGTCGACGGTCGCTTCAACGGTGTTAGAACTGTCCATCCGTTCTCGACCTCAGCGCGCCGGGACATCCGCCCAGATGGGCGCCGTCATGAGATCGACCCAGCGCTGGTAGAAAGCGCGATGATTAGCCTCATTGATCTGGTTCTGATGCACATGGCCCTTCAGCTCTGGATGATCGATCTCTGAACCGAGGCCGAGACCGGTGTGGAGCTTTCGCCGCCGGGTCACAACGCCCGCATTGGAGGCCGTGCAATGTTCGAAATTCTCGCCGTCATCCATTTCGAATACTCCGGCGGGCGAGAAGGTGAGCATGACACCGCGACGATACTTTTCCTTCAAGGCGTCCGGCGCATTCCGATTGAGGAACACCCAGGTGTGAAGCTCCGTCTCGGTCGGCCCCTTCGGGTTCCAGGTGCGGAACGTATTGTGGCCCGCGAGGAAGGACAGGTTCGGAAAGACGGTGGCGGAGCTCAGGGAGCCGACCATGCGGCTGCGTGTCTTGCCAAGCCGCTCCTGAAACATCGCCTCGCTCTCGCGAAGATAATCGACGATCTCGGGCTCGCAGAGAGTCGCCGCATTGCCCACGAAATCAGTGCCAAACTCCCAGCCATGGCCGTTCGCATTCACCTGGTAGGATCGGTCGGCATGCATCTCGGGCACCTTGCCGAACAGCGCCAGCAGCGCCGAACTGTGGGTCCAAGTCGCGTGATAGGCATCTCCGATGAAATTTTCAGCGGGGAACTTCCAGTTGCACTTGAGGCGCGACTTGATATTGCCGTCGATGAACTCGATGCCGCCCTCGTCATTGTCAAGGATGATGTCGAGATACCAACGGAAGTCACCCAGATAGTCGGCGAGAGAGGGCGCGTCCGGGTCAAAATTGGCGAAGTGCATTCCGCCATAGCTTTCGACCCGGGCCTTGTGGAGCCCGAGCTTCTTGCGGTCGAAGGTCGGATTGTTCTTGTAGAGGTGCTCGGCAGTCACTCCGCTCAGCGCCCCGTCAAGACCATAGGACCAGCCGTGGAAGTTGCAGGTGAAGCGTCTCGCGGTTCCGGCCTCTGCGAAGCATACGCGGTTGCCGCGATGGCTGCAGGAATTGATGAACACATGGACCTTGTTGTCGCGCGCGCGGGACACGATCACCGCGTCCTCCCCAACATAGGTGGTGAGAAAGTCGCCGACATTGGGAACCTGGGTGTCGTGGGCGACGAAGATCCAGCTGCGCGCGAAGATCCGCTCGAGCTCCACCGCGTAGATTGCGGGGTCCCAGAAGATGCTGCGGTCGAGCCAGCCCTGTTTCGGGTCGACGAGTCCGCGCAGCGCGTCGGCGTCCTCGGTCTGGCGGGACTGCGGGTGAGAGAACGACATTTCAGGCCTCGACGGTTGATGGTTGGAACGCGCCTTGGCCGGCGACGGGCCCAGCGGCGTGGATTTGAGTGAAACCGAGCCCGGTCACGCCGCCTTCCCACGGATGATACGCAAGCACTTCGCCGAGCGCGCCGGGGAGCGCACCCATCACCGCGAGATAATGACGTATCTCCATCGCGCCGTTCCCCCCGCGCAGCATGATCTCGCGGTCGGTCAAAGTGAGGAGCGACTCGGCGTCGCCGGCCTCGATCGCGTCGAGGACGAAATGGTCGAAATCGGGAGCGATCTTTCCCATCTCGCCGGTGCCGACCCAATGGCTGATGCCGCCGCTTCCGAAAATCACGACGCGCTCGTCGCCCTCCATGGCTTCCACCGCGGCTTTCAGCATACCGCCGAACCGATAGGCGCGCTCGAGGCGGATGTACGGCTCCACCCCGCTGGCCATGTAGACCGGGACGGTCTTCACCGATCCGTCTTCCGGAAGGCAAAGCTGCGCCGGCACGCCGATCGCATGATCGACGCCCAGGCCCTTTGAGACGGCAAGGTCGAAACCGGCATTTTGCGAGTATTCGAAGATGTGCCGCGCAAGTCCCGGATTATGCGGGATCGGCTTGTTGGGAACGCCCGGGAGCTGGTCGACCGGCCCGTTAATCTCGCCGAGGCAGATGAGGAGCGGTGGCAAACATTTGGGACTGAACAGGATATAATGGTCCGCGCCGATGATGATCGCCGAGCTCGCCCGCAGCTCCGTGACACGGCGCCGGATCTCGGCATAGGCGTCGAGGACTGCTGCGGCATCCTTCTTGCCCGGGTTGATGAACACTAGGGGATCATGAGGCATGGTGAAGCCACCTACGATCGCGCTCACTGCACCGCCTCCAGCTGCGACTGCAGCGTCGGCATCTTGCCGAGATATTCGGCCATGGAGCGGGGGCCGTGGAGCCCCATGTAGAAGCCCATCAGAAGCATCGGATTGAGACCGCGCCGGAACAGCTCGGCGACATCTTCCTCGGCGATCAGGCGCCGCTCGTTCTCGTCGAGGGCGTAGCGGCTGAGAAGCTCCTCAGGCTGCTCCGCATAGTTGCGTCGCGCCTTTCCGGAGCAACCGATATCGAAGAGAATCTGTTCGAGGCCGCTCAAGCTCATAGTGCCGCCGCTCCTTCGAGGAAAGCGTCCAACTCGCCGACGAACCGGTCCTCGCGCTCCAGCTGCACCCAATGGCCGCATTTACCGAAGACGTGCAGCTCGGAATTTGCGAGGTGACGGTGCATGCGCACTGCAACGTCGAGCGGGATGACACGGTCCTCGCGACCATGAAGGATGAGGGTCGGCACCGTGATTGCATTAAGCTGCTCCAGCGGCACGCCGCGGACGATGCGCGGCTTGTCGCCGTCGGAGGGCTTAGGCTGGAGCTTGCGGATTGTGTCGATGCCGCTGTTCACCTGCGCCACCGCCAAGCGCGACTTGACCATCTCGGGCGTGACGATCGACGGATCGTAGGGGAAGCGCATCATCATCGCTTCCATATTTTCAAGCGTCGGCTCAAAATTATAGCTGTCGGCAAGCCCGCCGGTCTGCTCGAATTCGCCGGCCGGAGTGCCCATGAGGACGAGCGACTGGACGCGCCCCGGATGCCGGGCCATCATCGCCAGGGAAAGTGCGCCGCCAAAGCTGTTACCGACCAGGGTGACCCGGTCGAGGTCCATCGCCTCGAGGAGCCCGGCGAGATGCGCGACCCACAACTTGATGTTGGGCTCGCGTTCGTCTGGCCGCTTGGTGAAGCCGAAGCCGACCACGTCCGGCGCAATGACTCGATATTTCTCCGCGAGGCGGGGAATGACCCGCTGCCAGTTCTGCCACGCACTGACCCCCGGCCCCGATCCGTGCAGCAGGATGAGCGGCCGTCCGCTGCCCTGCTCGTGATAGTTGGTGACAATGCCGTCCACCTCGATCGAGCGTCCGACGTCCGGGAGATCAGCAGTCATAAGGCTTTCCCATACTCTACGGTATTGAAGTTAGCGACGCATGTGCACCTGTCAATCCCGCGCCTAGTGGTGTGATAGCGAAAACTCCTGCTCTAATTGCATTGCGCGGGTCAATACGTAAACGTATGTTCCTTGTGAAATCGAGATTGTGGGGGGTGAATATGGGATGGCTGGACGGGCAGATCGCCCTCGTCACCGGCGGCGGTTCCGGCATCGGACGCGCGGTCGCCACGCGCTTCGTCGAGGAGGGCGGTTCGGTGGTCGTGCTGGACCGCAACGAGGAAAGACTCGCCGGGCTCCAGGACGAGCTCGATTCCGAATGCATCACCATTTCGGGAGACGCCACCAGCCCGGAGACCGTCGCACGTGCGGTCGCGACCGCCGTGGGTCGCTTCGGCCGCCTAGATGCGGCGATCGGCAATGTCGGCGTCTTCGACTGGCACAAGCGCCTCGACAAGATGACGGCCGTCGAGCTCGGGGAGGCGACGAAGGAAATCTTCGCGATCAACGTGACGTCCCACCTCCACCTCGCCCGCGAGGCCTATGGCCCGCTCAAGGCAAGCGGCGGAAGCCTGACCCTCACCTGCTCGACCGCCAGCTTCCGCGGCGGCGGGGGCGGCGCGCTCTATACCGCGACCAAATTCGCGCTGCGCGGCCTCGTTTACCAGCTTGCCCATGAATGGGCGCCGGACGTGCGCGTGAACGGAGTCGCGCCGGGCGGTACCGTCACCTCGCTGTCGGGGCTCGACGCGCTCGGCACGGGAAGCCGCGAGGTCGGGGAGGACGAGCGGATAATCAGTGCAATCGGCACGGCGACGCCGCTCGGCTTCGCGGCCGCGCCCCAGGACCATGCCGGGCTCTATGTCCTCCTCGCTTCGCGCGAAAATTCGCGCGGCATGACCGGGAGCATCATCGTGAGCGACGGCGGATTATTGGCGAGGATCTGAAGAGGGACCTATGGAGAGGAGCGCGATCGAACAGGCTGCCCGGGAATTACGGGACGCCTATCAGTCACAGCCGGTGGAGCCAATCCGCGAGCGGCTGCTCGAAAACCTGCCGGAGCTCGGCTACGAGGTTCAAGAGATCAACACGCGCTTCTGGGAAGCTCAGGGCCGCAAGATCGTTGGGCGCAAGATCGGGCTTACCTCCCAGGCCGTCCAATCCCAGCTTGGCGTGCATGAACCCGACTACGGCATCCTCTTCGAGGATATGGGCGTGCCCGATCGGGGAAGCTTCTCCGTCGCCAGCGTGCATCAGCCGCGTGCGGAAGGGGAACTTGCCTTCGGTCTCAAGGCAGCCCTCGGCAACCCCGATGCGACGGAGGCCGAGGTGGAAGCTGCGATAGAGTGGATGGCGCCAGCCATTGAGATCGTAGGGAGCCGCGTGCGCGACTGGCAGATCCAGCTCGTCGACACGATTGCCGACAATGCCTCGTCAGGCATGTTCGTGGTCGGGAGCGACCACCGGCCGTTCGACCGCGCGGCGGCGGACGGCCTGTCCATGGAGCTTCTTGAGGATGAAAGGATGGTTTCATCGGGATTGGCGAGCGCATGTCTCGGAAGCCCCGTAACCGCGCTCACCTGGCTTGCCCGGAAGATGGCGGTCGTCGGCCGTCCGCTTGCGATCGGCGACCTCGTCCTTTCCGGCGCCTTCGGCCCGCTCGCTCCCATCGCCGCCGGGCACCGCTACACGCTGCGGATGAAGGGCTTCGCCGACCTCTGGATCGACTGTACGGACTGAGCGGCGGCCTTAATCCGCGGCTTGGAGCTCCTGCGCCTTGCTGTTCCGGAAGGCTTTGAGGAGATGCTCTCGCTCGTCCATCGCGGCGGGCAGGTCGCGCGCCTTGACGTGGCCGTAACCCCGGATCTTGTCCGGGTAGGAAGCAAGCTTCACCGCGCGCTCGTGATTGGCTGGCTCCAGCTCTGCGACTATGTGCGGCAGGAGCCGCACATAGTCCTCGACCAGCTGCCGCTCCGTCCGTCTTTCTGCCGTAAAGCCGAAGGGGTCAAAAGGCGTTCCCCGCAATTTCCGCGCCTTTGCGAGCAGCCTGAACAAAGGCAGCATATAAGGGCCGAATACCATTTTGCGCGGATGGCCGCTCACCGGGTCTCGCCGGGCAAGTAGCGGCGGCGCGAGGTGGAAGGAGAGCTTGTAGTCGCCCGCGAACTGGGCCTTCAGCTTCGTCTCGAACTCGCCCGAAGTGTAGAGCCGGGCGACCTCATATTCGTCCTTATAGGCCATGAGCTTGAAGAGATTGCGCGCGACGGCCTCGGTGAGCGCGGTGGAGAACGGCATCGCTCGCGCCTCGGCGACCCGGACGGCCGCAACGTGCTCCTCGTATTGGCGGGCATAGGCCTCGTCCTGATAATCGCGCAGGAAGGCCGCGCGCCGCACCACCAGTTCCTCGACCGACGAGGAGAAGTGGGTGGAGACTTCCGCCTCGGGCGTCTCGCCACCGCCCAGCAAGGCCTGAAACCCGCTGGGATCCGCCACGGCAAGGCGGCCGAGGCGAAGGGCCTGAAGGTTGAACTCGACGGCAACACCGTTGAGCGTGATCGCCTTCTCCACCGCATCCAGCGAAACCGGCAGCAGGCCCCGCTGTAACGCGGCGCCGACGACGAACATGTTGGTCCCGATCGTGTCTCCCAAGAGGCGCGCGGTCGCCTCCGTGGCGTCGATGAAGAGCGAGCGCTGCGGCTCCAGCACCGCCTTCAGCCGCTCAAGGATCCTGCTCTGTTGGAAGTCGATGCCGTTGTCGATGGTGAAGGCGGCGGTCGCGGTGAGGCTCTGGTTGACGATGCCCGCAGTCACACCGGGGCGAAGCAGGCTCATCGCCTCGGCGCCGCCCGCAGTGATCATGTCGCAGCCGAGGATGAGGTCTGCCTCGCTGAGGGCGATGCGCGCAGCGGCCAGGCGGGTAGGGTCGGAGACGATTCGCAAATGGCTGGAGACTGCGCCGTTCTTCTGCGAAAGGCCGGTCTGGTCGATCACGCTCCCGGCCTTGCCCTCCAGGTTCGCGGCCATGCAGAGGATGGCACCGATCGTGACGACGCCGGTGCCGCCGATGCCCACGATCAGGACGGCACGGTCTCCCTCGGCGGCTGGCGGAGGATTTGGCAGGGCCACCTTGGAAACGTCGAGCGCCGGGTCCGCTTTCCTCTTCCGCAGCGAACCTCCCGTCACCGTCACGAAGGACGGGCAGAAGCCCTCGACGCAGCTATAATCGGTGTTGCAGCTCGATTGGTCGATCACCCGCTTCCGGCCGAATTCCGTTTCAAGCGGCTGGACGCTGACGCAATTGGATTTGACCGAGCAGTCGCCGCACGCTTCGCAGACGAGATCGTTGATGAAAGCGCGCTTGAAAGGTGCGGGCTGGGCGGCGCGCTTGCCCCGCCGCCTCTTTTCCGCAGCGCAGACTTGATCGTAGATGAGGATTGTCACGCCCTGCGTGTCGCGGAGTTCGCGCTGGACCGGCTCGAGCTCTTCGCGGGGCCGCACTGCAACCCCTGGAGGGAGAGGCGCGCCTTCATATCTGTCGACATCATCGGCGACGATGACGACCTTCTTAGCGCCCTCCTGAAGCAGCTCGGCGGCTATCTGCCAGGGCGCAAGCTGCCCCTCGACCGGCTGTCCGCCCGTCATCGCCACGGCATCGTTGTAGAGGAGCTTGTAAGTGATGCTCACTCCGGCCGCGATCGAGGCGCGCACCGCGAGGAAGCCCGAGTGAAAAAACGTGCCGTCGCCCAGATTCTGGAAGACATGGTCCTCGTCGATAAAAGGCGAAATGCCGATCCAGTTCGCGCCCTCGCCGCCCATCTGGACCGGCCACATATGCGGCCGGTGCGGCATAAAGGTCGCCATGACGTGGCAGCCGATTCCCGACAGCGCGACCGATCCTTCTGGAACCTTCGTCGAACTGTTGTGCGGACAGCCCGAGCAGAAGAAGGGCATCCGCCCGAATTCGGTAGCCGGCCCGGATATGTCGCGCATCCGCTGGCTGAGCTCGGCGGAGCGGGCGCGGAGCGGGTTGTCGACGAGCTCGAGCGCCTCGAGGACCCGCATCACGGACTCCTGGATGAGCGGCGGGTTAAGCTCGTTGACTTGGGACAGGAGCGGGCGACCCGAGGCGTCCGTCTTGCCGATCAGCTCCGGTCGGCGATCAGCCGGCTCGTGGAAGAGGATCGTCGCCACCTGCGGTTCGATGAAGGCACGCTTCTCCTCAACCACGAGGACCTGCCGGTGACCGGCGCAGAATTCGCGCAAGGTGATCGGCTCGACCGGCCAGGTCATTGCAAGCTTGAGGAGCCGGATGCCGAGCGTTTCGCAGCGGCGCTCGTCGAGGCCGAGCGCATTCAGCGCCTGGACGACGTCCAGCGCGGCCTTTCCAGCGGTGACGATTCCCAAGGACCGGCGCGGGCTGTCGCGAAGCACGCGATCGAGCCGGTTGCGGCGGATGAAGGCCTGCGCGGCCGGAAGCCGGAAATCCACCGTCCGCCGCTCCATCGAGAGCTGCGATTCGCCCTTGATGATGTTGAGCCCCTCAAGCGGCAGCTCGAAATCCTCTGGCAGCGCCCAGGTTCTGCCGGGATGGACCGTGTCGACGATGGCCGTCGCGTCGGCCGTGTCGTTGACGCACTTGAACCCCGCCCAGAGGCCCGAATAGCGGGAAAGCGCGAAGCCGAAGGAGCCATATTCCAGAATGTCGGCGATCGAGGCCGGGTACAGGACCGGAATCAGCGCAGCCAGCAACGCCTGCTCGGACTGGTGCGCAGTGGTCGAGGATTTCGCCGCATGATCGTCCCCGGCATAGATGAGCACTCCGCCAGCCGCTGACGTGCCCGCAAGGTTTCCATGTTTCAGCGCATCGCCGGCGCGGTCGACCCCAGGACCCTTGCCGTACCATGCGGCGAAGACGCCGTCATGGCGGGCTCCCGCGAAGAAGCCAACCTGCTGCGTCCCGTAGACCGCCGTCGCCGCCAGCTCCTCATTCACGCCAGGCCTGAAGACGATCCCGTGCGCATCCAGCTGCTTCTGGGCCGCCCAGAGGGAGGCATCGATCGAGCCGAGCGGCGAGCCGCGATAGCCGGAGACGAAGCCCGCCGTCCGGAGGCCGCGGCTGACGTCGGAACGGCGCTGGTGGATGAGGACACGCGTCAGCGCCTGGGTGCCCGAGATCATCACCCTCTCCTGCTCCAACTGGAATTTGTCCTCCAGTGTCACGTTGCGCAGCATATTGGCCCTCTCTTCTTACATCTTGAAGAGTTACCATTCGCATGGGTATGGTATCAAGAAGGATATGCACCTGCCGTTGGAAAGGATCGGACGCTGACCAAAAGCGAAGAATTGCGGCGGAACTGGCTGCTCCTCCTGACCGCGCTGCTGGGCGGCGAGCTACTCCCAATTCCCGTTTATTCCGTGAGTCTGTTCATGGAATCCTGGAACCGGGAATTCGGTTGGTCGCGTCCGGCAATTGGTATTGCGAACAGCAGCTTCACTATCGCCATGGTGCTTGCGGCTCCGATCACTGGCCGGTTGATCGACAGGTTCGGTTCGCGTGCGCCGGCTATGATCTCGCTCTTCCTCCTCGCCGCCATGTTCGCCGCCACTTCGCTGGTGAAGGAGCAGATCTGGACGCTCTACGCCGCTTACGCCCTTCTCGCATTCGCGGGGTCTGGAACCTCGCCCATCGCCTTCACTAAGACCGTGTGCGCCCATTTCCAGAGCGCACGCGGCCTCGCCCTCGGTATCGCGGTGACGGGCACCGCGCTCGCCAGCCTCCTCACGCCTTTGGTCGTCGCAGCGACCATTGAGGATCATGGCTGGCGCGGGAGCTGGATCGCCTTTTCGTTCCTCTCCCTGGCGATCTTTCCGTTATTGTTCTTCGGCTTGAAAGACCCGATGAAATACCCACCTGTCGAGGGAGCGGAGAAGAAAGGCCCCGCTGCCCCCCTCTCCAGCCATTCCCTTTCGGAAGCGGTGCGGACGAGCGGCTTCTGGCTGATGGGCGCAGGCTTCTTCCTCACCAGCACCGCCATTCTTGCCGCGATCGGGCACATGATGCCGATCCTGCGCGACAGCGGCCTCAGCACCGAAACGGCGATCCTACTCCAGTCCCTGATGGGCGTCGGCCTCATCTTCGGCCGCCTCCTGTGCGGGTATATCGTCGACTGGGTCTTCGCGCCGCTCGTCTTCCAGATAATCTGCGCGGCGGGGGCGGTCGGCTTCCTCCTGATCGCCGCCGGGGGAGGAGCGCTGAGGTCGGGGATCGGCATCGTCCTGGTCGGGGCGGCGATGGGCGCGGAATACGATCTCGTCGCCTACCTCGTATCCCGCTATTTCGGCCTCGCTCATTATGGCCGCATCTATGGCTGGCAATATGCCTTCACCATGCTGGGTGGGGTCGCCGGCCCGTTCATCATCGGCGGCCTATATTCGGGCACCGGCGATTACCTCGCCTATCTGCTCCTAGCCTCCGCTATGCTGGTGGTCGCCGCCCTTCTGTTGAGGAGGCTTGGACCCTATCCTAGCTACCTCGGGTCCCATTGATCTAAAACCCTCAGACCTCCAGCGCAATCCTAGGCCGGCGGCTGAGGCGATAAGGCGTCCGTCGACATCGTGGATCGCAGTGCCGACCTTGTGCTTGCGGCCCTCGCTCGCAATCGGCCAGCCGCTGACGATAACCGTGTCGCCGACACGGGGATGCGCGTCGATCCGCGCGGTCATCCGCCCCAATGTTGCGAGGGCCACGCGATCCTCGATCACGAAATATCCTGCGCAGTCGAGGCCGGCCCACAGATATTCGGTGTCCAGGCGACCGTCCACCTCGCAAAGGCTGGCGACCGCGATCCATGGCGCGGCGAGCATCACCCGGCCCCGACTGGCCTTGGGAAAATGCGCAGGCCATCCCCTTCCTCGCGCATGGTCCCGCAGACGAAGCAGGCCGGTACCGGATGCTTGTCACTGCCGCTGAAGCGGTCCCTCGCCACCTCCGCCTCCGTCAAGGTCGGTGGCACCGGCACGTCGAGCGCCAGCGCGGGGCGCCGATCCAGGAGGTCGCCCGTCCATCAATGCGGCTTCTTCGCTCTCCATCGTAATTCGCATGTCATGGTTGAGCGTGACGCGCCCCGGAGCGTGACCGTCCAATCCGGCCCGCCGAGTTCTTGGGCAAGATGGCCGGCCACATAGCCGCCATTTCCGCTCCCGATCGGTCCTTCGAAGCGGACCGCGACCCTCATGCCTTCTTCCGGGCACAGGCATTGCGCCTCGCTCAGTCGGAACTTCCCATTGCTGGATTGAGCAGTTACCATTCGTCTCCGTATGGATCAAGGAGGCGGCGGTGGAAGGGTCATATAGGCGGATTGTCACAGGCTCGGACGGGAAAGAACAGTCGCGGTTCGTTTCGGATGCGCAGATCTCGCCCACAATCTTCAAGAACATTCCCGGCTTCCGGACCACCTTCCTGGCAGCGACGCCGCCCCGCATCTCGGGCGACGCGAATGCGGCGCGTCCCGACCCCGCGGCAGGGCCGATCGTTCCAGCGCCGGGAGGGTCAACCTTCATCATTATCGACTTTCCTCCCGATGCGGTAATGTTCGCCGCCGATTTCGATCCCGTCGCCGCGGGCCAGGAGATGCTGGACCTCCTCCCCGGCTTTGCCGAGCTGTTCGAGCCCGATGCACCGGGTATGCATAGAACTTCGACGATCGATTATGCGGTGCTTCTGGCGGGGGCATTATGGCTGGAGCTTGGCGACGGCAGTCTCACTGAGCTGCGCCCCGGCGACAGCGTCATTCAGAACGGAACCCGGCATGCGTGGCGCAATCGCTCCGACGCTAGCGCGACCCTCGCGGTGATCCTAACCGGCGCGCCCGACAACAACTGAGAAGGCGAGGAGGAAGTGGTGGAAAACGCAGACAAAAATCCGGAGATCGGCCGGTCAGTCCAGGCCGGCTCCATCACCACCAATTATCATGACCACGGATCCGGTGAACCAGTTATCATGATCCACGGATCGGGTCCTGGCGTTTCGGCTTGGGCAAATTGGCGGCTCAACATGCTGATTCTGGCCGAGCACCGGCGTGTTCTTGCTCCCGACATGGTTGGCTTTGGTTTCACGGAACGCCCCCGGAATGCCGTCTACAGAAAGGAACTTTGGCTCGGCCATTTGGCAGCCTTTATGGATGCGATGCACATAGAACGAGCAGATTTCGTAGGGAACTCCTTCGGAGGCGGCCTAATACTCGCGTTTGCGGCGCTCTACCCAGAAAGGGTCGGTAAGATGGTGCTGATGGGCAGCGTGGGCCTCTCATTTCCGCTGACCGAGGGTCTAGATGCGGTTTGGGGCTATAAGCCTTCCCTCGAAGCGATGCGAGAGCTCCTCGATATCTTCGCTTACGATCGGACCATTGTTACCGACGAGTTAGCCGAGCTACGCTACCAGGCCAGCGTTAGAGCCGGCTTTCAGGAAAGCTTCGCCCGATTGTTTCCCACTCCTCGGCAAGAGGCGATCGACGCTTTGGCGACGGACGATGAGACTGTGGCCTCGATTCAGCAGAAGGCGCTCATCGTACATGGTCGCGAGGACAGGGTGATTCCCCCCGAAGTGGCGCTGAGACTGTTTGGGCTGCTGCCCAATGCAGAACTCCACATGTTCGGCAAATGCGGTCACTGGACGCAACTCGAACATGCTCACAGGTTCAACACTATCGTTAAGGATTTCCTAGGGCCGGGTTCATGATCACCACATGATGGCCGCGGGCGCGTGTTATATTCCGAGGAAGTTGTTGACGACCCTGCCATAGCGGGTGGCGGGGCGTCGACAGTCCTTGCACCGGCAGAACATCCGCTCGCCGGCATTGCGGCCCTGTAGAGGGTCTGCTGATACAGTTCTTTTGGCCTGGGCCCCCACGCTCATCCACCTATGAGTAGAGCCTGGGACCTTGTTGATGCCCATGCATGGGCGTGATGCCAGAACCCGCACGAGCAGGATGTCAATCCTTGACCCCGTCGCGAATGTTCTCGATGCCGTGGCGCTGTCGGATCGAACTGGGGCGGAAAAGGGATGGCCGGATCTACAATGAACTACGATACGGCACCGCCAAGGCCGGCCGCCACTATCCTGTTGCTGCGTGATCTACCGCAATTTGAGGTGTTGATGATCAAACGCCATCACCAGATCGACTTCGCCTCGGGCGCGCTGGTCTTTCCGGGAGGCAAAACTCACGAAGGGGATGCCGATCCCGAATGGGAGAGCCATGCCAATGGCTGGGATTCGCTCGACCCCGTTCAGTGTGGGCTTCGGGTCGCCGCGATCCGCGAGGTTTACGAAGAAGCCGGCATCCTGCTTGCTGACCATGCCGATGGCCGGCCGTTCGCGGACGGATGCGACCCGGCCACCCGCGCGGCTGTCGACAGGGGTGATGCGGCATTTCTCGATGTCGTTCGTGGGCTCGGCGTGCGCCTTTCACTCGACGCCCTGACGGTCTTCGCCCGCTGGATCACGCCGACAATCATGCCCAAGCGGTTCGATACTTTCTTCTACGCGGTGACGGCCCCGGCCGACCAGGTCGCAGCTTGCGACGGACACGAGGCGGTGGATGCCGAATGGATCGCGCCCGCCGAAGCGCTGCGCCTTGCCGAAACCGGCGAACGCACGATCATCTTCCCCACGCGGATGAACCTCAAGCTGCTGGCGGAATCGCACAGCGCCAGCAATGCGGTGGCGCGCGCTCGGGCTCGACCCTTGGTCGCGGTGAACCCCGAACTGATCGAGCGCGATGGCCGTAGACTTCTGACGATCCCCGCCGATGCCGGTTATGGCGAGGTGGCAGAGCCGATCTGATTACTCGGCGCTCCATTCGGCCAGAACGGCTCGCAACGCGGCAGTGAACGCCAGCGGCTGATCCAGCATCAGATGATGCCGCGCTTCGGGTATGGCGATCACGGGAATCTGGCCGCCGCCTAGCTCACGGACATAATCGCGCGAATCCGGGGTAAACAACAGGCTCTGCTCTCCGTGGATGATCGTCTTGCGCCCTGGCGCCGCAACCAGTCGCGAGCCGATCTCGAGCCACTCACTCCGCACATTGTCGCGCTTGAACACCGCCGGCGAGAACTTCCACGTCCAGGCGCCTTCGTCGCAGCGGAGGGAATGATAGGCCATGTAGTCCATCAGGAACGCTTCGCCCGCCGGTTGAGGCGGCGACAGGACATAGCGCTCGCGCGCGCTCGCGAAATCGGGATAGCGGCGGTGCGGCCGGTTGGGATCGCCTGAGCCCGGGCTGGTATGTCCCCCCGCCCAGAAGGCCTCGAGGCGCACCGGGCGCAGCACCATCAGGTCGCAGATCACTGCCCCGGCGAACGCGTCCGGCACGAGCGAAAGCGCCGTGAGCGCCACCGCGGAGCCGAAGCTGTGAGCGACGACGATCGGCTTGCGGACATGACCAAACAGCCCGAGCGCCTCGGCGACGCCGATCATCTCGCGCCCGCGCGCGCGCATGTCGCAGTTCGCGCGTAGCTCGCTGTCGCCCATGCCCGACAGGTCGTAGGCGACGACACGGTAATTTCCGGCCAGAAATGGCGCGACAAAGGCAAAGCACCGCGCGTGCGAAAGAAACCCGTGCGTCATGAGCACCGGGGGGGCGGCCGGGTCTCCCCAGGCGAAGTAGTGCATTCGCACCCCGTCGACGGTGACGAACCCTTCTTCGCGCGGAACCGAAAGCGCCGCAACGAACCATTCCGGCAGCCGTGACGGTTCGGCGGCCCAGGCGGGGTCGATATCGCTCGAGGGTGCGGACATTCGGAACGGTCCTCGCTTCAATCGAGATGAAAACCGCGATAGCCTTCGGCCGCCACCGCGTCGCAAATCGAGGCGTAACCGATCAGGCTGGGGTAGTTGAGCAGTTGGCGCGGCTTGCCCGGGATGTTGTCGCCCATGTACCAGGACCGGGCCTCCGGAAAGAGAGTCATCGCCCCCAATTCGGCGGCGTGCGCCGTCCACTCGGCCGAAGCGGCGAGTTCGGGCTCGAAACGTGAAATCCCGTGTTCGCGCAGCCAGATAAGAAACTCGGCGACCCAGTCGCCCTGAACCTCCGCCGAAGTGGGCCCGTTGGCGAAGCCCGACGGGCTTAGCGGGCCGTAGAGGTAGGCGAGGTTGGGAAAGCCGTGCACGCCATAGCCGAGATAGGCCGACACTCCCTCGCGCCAGGCTTCCGCGAGGCTCCGCCCGTCCCCCCCGCGGATGTCGATCTGCATCAATCCGCCGCGTCCGGCATCGAAACCCGTGGCGAAAACAATCAGGTCGCACTCGACCACGCCTTCCGAGGTGACGATGCCCTCCGCGGCAATTCGCTCGATCGGAGCCCGTCTGAGATCGACGAGGTCAACATTGTCCTGCGCAAAAATCTCGTAATAGTCCTGCTCGAGCGAGGGCCGCTTGGTGCCGAAAGGATGAGGCGGTTCGGTCGGCGCTAGCACTTCATGCAGATTGGGAGCGATGCGCGGACGGACCTTGTCGCGCCAAAAATCGTAGGCGAGGCGATTGGCGCGATGGTCGGTCAGCAGGTCGGCGAAGTTCGCGTACCAGAAGCGCAAGCCGCCGGCCTGCCACAGCGCCTCGTAGACGCGGAGCCGCTCCGCCGCCTCCACTTCGAGCGCCGATTCCTCCCGGTTCTGCTCGTCGAACCCGCCGCTCGTACACCGGCGTGCCGCGAATATCGCCGGATATTCGGCCTTTTCCGCTTCCTGCTGCGGGGCGGTCAGCGGCTGCTGCTGCATCGGCAGCGCGAGGATGGGCGTGCGCTGCAGTAAGGTGAGCTGGGCGGCCTCGCGGGCGGCTTCCTGCGCGACCTGCACGCCGCTCGCCCCGGTGCCGATGATCGCCACCTTTCGGCCGGCCAGCTCCACCCCTTCCTGCGGCCAATGCGCGGTGTGATGCCAGTGGCCGTCGAAGGTCTCGAGGCCCGGGATCTCGGGCATATAGGCCTTTGCGGCAAAGCCCAGGCAAGGCAGGAAAAAGCGCGTGGTGATCACCTCGCCGGTATCGGCAGCGATGCGCCACAGCCGCCGCTCTTCGTCCCAGGTCGCGCTCGTCACGCGGGTCCCCATCGTCATATGGGGCCACAACTGGAGCCTGTCGCAGACATGGCGAAAGTAGCTGCGCAGCTCGCGCCAGCCGGGGAAGCGCTCGCTCCAGGTCCAGTCGCGCCACACCTCGGGCAGCGACAGTTCGTAGATCGGCACCTGCGAGTCCACCCGTGCACCCGGATAGCGATTCCAGTACCAGATCCCGCCGGGCTCGGCCGCGCCGTCGAAAAGCCGCGCGTCAAACCCGGCCTCGCGCAGCCGGTGCAGCAGGTAGACCCCGCTGAACCCGGCGCCGACGATCAGCGCATCGCAATCCGCCGGCGCGGCGGCGCTCACGCGGCCTCGCTCCGGCGAACTGCGAAGTCGCGCACCGTGGCATAGTCGGCCTTCCCGTTCGAGGCCCGCAGCGGAATCTCGGCGGGGTATATCGCCTTGGGGGTCTTGTAGCCGGCGAGCCGGCCGCGGACATGCGACTTGAGCGCCGCCTCGTCGAACTCGGCACCCGGCTCCAGCCGGACCACGCCGGTCACCGCCTGGCCCCACTCCTCGTCGGGCACGCCGACCACCAGCGCGTCGGCGACCGAGAGATGGGTCTTGAGCACCTCCTCGATTTCCTCCGGATACACTTTTTCTCCAGCGGTGTTGATGCACACGCTGCCGCGGCCCAGCAGGGTCAGCGAACCGTCGTCTTCGACGCGGCACCAGTCGCCGGGGATCGAGTACCGCACCCCTTCAATGGTGCGGAAGGTCTTGGCGCTCTTTTCCGGGTCTTTGTAGTAGCCCATTGGGATTGCCCCCCTGCGGGCGATGAAGCCCGGAGTGCCGCTGCCCGGTTCGACCTTGCGGTCGTGCTCGTCGAACACCGTGCAGTGTTCACCGATGGCGAACTTGGCCGTGTTGGTAGATCCTTGCGCGGTGGTCACGGACAAGCCGAAACCGAGACCTTCCGACGCGCCAAAGGCGTCCATAAGGGCGACTTGCGGGACGTGCCGCACGAGCCCCTCCTTGATCTCACGGCTCCACATGACGCCGGAAGAGACGATCGAGATCAGGCTGGAGGTGTCGTAGCGGCCGGGGGCGGCATCGAGAGCGCGGAGCATCGGCTTGGCGAAGGCGTCCCCGACGATAGCGATCGATTGCACCCGATATCTCTCCACGGCCCGCCACAGCTCGTCCGGATCGAAGGTGGGGCTCTCAAGGGTGACGATGCAGCCGCCGGCGACCATCGCGCCCAGCGCCGTGAGCAGGCCCGTGCCGTGCATCATCGGGCAAGCCGGGAGGGTGACCCGGCCGGGTCCGTCGCTGCGGATCATCGCGACGGTTTCTTCCATGTTGCCGGGCGCGGGGCCGAGCAAGCCCGCGGCGTCGAGCTGCGCCTTGCGCAGGTCGTCGTGCCGCCACATTACCCCCTTGGGCATGCCGGTGGTGCCCCCGGTGTAGATGAACAGCATGTCGTCGGGCGAGCGCGCGATGCCTAGCGGCGCTCCATCTCCCTGCATGGCGAGCGTTTCATAGGGGTCGGCGAACGGCGCGATGGCGGCCGGGTCGCCGATCTCCACGAACGTCCGGACCTTGGCGAGACGCGATTTCAGCTCGACGATGTTGTCGCGGAACTCGCTGCTGTAAACGACCACTTCGACGTCGGAATCATCGAAGATGTAGAGCACCTCGTCGGGCGTGTAGCGGTAGTTGATGTTGACGTGGGTCAACCGCCCCTTGAAGCAGGCTGCCATCGTCTCGCCATATTCCGGCCGGTTGCGCATATACAACGCCACTTTGGCTCCGGCGCCGGCCCCGCGGTCGCGCAGCGCGCGGGCGAGGTTGTTCGATCGCGCAGCCATCTCGGGCCACGTGACCCGCCGGTCCCCGTGGATGAGCGCGGGCGCGTCGGAGGGCAGCGCTGGTTCGATCGCGTCGAGAATGTCGCCGAAATTCCATTCGGTCATCGTTGTCTCTCCTGACCTTTCACGCCGCCGCGGCGGCCCAATCCTGGAGCTGCGCCGCCTCGGCCCTGACCTTGTCCGGCCCCCCCAGCACTTGGCGGTCGAACCCGATCCGTTTGAACCAGTAATGCAGCCCGAGCAGATCGGTGAATCCCATCCCGCCATGGACCTCGGTTGCGGTGCGCGCGACGAAGCGGTGCACCTCGCCGGTGTGCGACTTGGCGTGACACGCGGTGAGCGCGGCTTCGTCCGGAACGGCGTCGAAGGCGTGCGCGGCGTACCACACGAGCGCGCGGCAGGGCTCGTGCCGCGCGGCCATTTCGGCGCACATGTGCTTGACCGCCTGAAAGCTGCCGATCACCCGCCCGAATTGCTCGCGCTCTCCCGCATAGGCGACCGCCTTCTCGATCATCACCTCGGCCGCCCCGAGGCTGTCGGCGGCGAGCAACGCCCGGCCCGCGTCGCGCAGGCGCCGCCCGGCCGCGCCGCCGTCATCCGCCAGCGACTCGCCTGGTACTGCGTCGAACCGCAATTCGCCGACGCTGCGGGTCGCGTCGATAGTCTTGAGCGCGACGCGCTCGACCCCGTTGGCTTCGGCGTTGACCAGATGGAGCCGGCCCGCGTCGTCGGCGACAATAAAATGGTTCGCGCCCTCGAAGTCGAGCGCGAACAATGCGGTGCCCGACAGCCCGTCTTCGCCTGCAAGGACGCCCGAACCATCGCGCGTCTCGACGATGCCCAAAATTGCCACGCCGAAGCGGGCCTCGCCCGCGGCGATCGCCGGGAGCCAGGCGGCTCGTTGCGCGTCCGATCCCGCGAGAACGAAGGCCAGCGGCGCGAGCACGCTGCGGGCGAGGAACGGGACCGGCGCCACTGCCCGGCCGAGCTCTTCGGCCACCACCGCCGCGTCGAGCAGCGTCATCCCCAGCCCCCCGTGCGCCTCGGGCACCATCAGCCCGCTCAGCCCCATCGCGTGGAGCGCGGCAGCGGCCGGTTCGCTGACCGCGCTCCCGGCGTCGGCGCGCGCGCGCACGTGGTCGAGCGGACAGTTGTCCGCCAGACAGCGGCGGACCGCATCCTTGAGCATCTGCTGTTCGGAAGAAAGACCGAAATCCATCAGGCGACTTCCTTCCGGCTGGTGGCTGCCGACGGCTCGAGCCGAGGCTCGCGCGGCATGTTGAGCCCGCGCTCGGCGATGATGTTCTTCTGGATCTGCGCCGTGCCGCCGCCGATGATCAGGCCGAGCTGGAACATGTAGTTCCACTGCCACGCGCCGCCCTCCCGCTCGCGCGGGCTGCCGTCGTAGAGGATGCCCATCTCTCCCATGGCGTCGATCGCCAGCGCCGAAATCTGGTGCGCCAGTTCGCAGCTCTGCAGCTTGACGATCAGCTTGGCCATGCCGCCGGGCTCGCCTTTGAGCTGATTCGACAGCACGCGCATCCCGTTGTACTTCATCGCCGCGACTTCCGCCTGCAACGCCACCAAACGGTCGCGGAGCACGGGATTGTCGAGGGCGCGTTCGCTGCCGACCCGCTCCTCCTGCATCAGCTTGATAAGGGCCAGTAGCCGGTTCTCGAGCGCGTCGGGATCGCCCAGCATCCCGCGCTCGTGACCCAGCGTCGCGTTGGCGACGAACCAGCCCTGCCCGCGCCGACCGACGATCTGGTCGATGGGCACACGCACATCGGTGAAGAACGTCTCGTTGAACTCGGCGTGCCCCGTCATCGTCTTGAGCGGGCGGACCTCGATCCCCGGGGTGTCCATCGGGAAGATCAGATAGGAGATGCCGGCGTGCTTGGGCGCCTCGGGCTCGGTGCGCACCAGACAGAAGATCATGTCGGCCTGCCGGGCGGTGCTGGTCCAGATCTTCTGCCCGTTGACGACGAACTCGCCGTTCTCCTCACGCGCGCTGGTGGTGAGGGAAGCCAGGTCGGAGCCCGCGCCTGGCTCCGAATAGCCCTGGCACCAGACGATCTCGCCGCGCAGCGTCGGGGCGATCCAGCGGCGCTTCTGCTCCTCGGTGCCCAGCTCGAGCAGCGTCGGCACCAGCATCGATATGCCCTGGTTGGCGAGGCCGCCGGGCACTCCGGCGCGGGCGAACTCCTCCGCGATAATGCGCGACTTGAGGATGTCCGGCTCGGCGCCGTAGCCGCCGTATTCGCGCGGGATCGTACGCGCTGTGTAGCCGTGCTCGAGCAAGAGCGTCTGCCAGGCGACCGCTTCGGACGACGCGCGCGCCGCGCGCCCGCCTGCCTTGGGCGCAAGAGGGCGATGGCGCTCGATGAACGTGCGCACCTCGGCGCGGAAGCGGTCGTATTCCGGCCCGTATTCAAGGTTCATTCCGGCTGTCCTCCGCCTCGGCCGGCCGGAATACCGGCAGCAGGAAGTCGTCCCCCAGGGGTTCGAAATCGAGTTCGACCCGCATGTCGAGCGTAACTTCGCCCGGCGAGCACCCGACCAGGCGCGTGGCCATCCGCACGCCTTCGTCGAGCTCGACCACCGCGGCGACGAAGGGAACCTCGGCGGCGAACGCAGGGTGCAGCGCCTGGTGGGTGACCGTCCAGGAGAACAGCGTGCCCTTGCCGCTGCTCGGCTGCCAGGTGAAATCGGGCGAGCCGCAGCGGGCGCACATATATCGCGGAAGATGCCGCCATGCGTGGCAGGCGGAGCAGCGCTGGAAATGAAGCCGGCCGCTCTGGCAGCGCTCCCAGAATTCCTGCTCGACCGGGTCCTGAGGGCGCGGGCGCGGCTTGGGCGGAAGGGCTTGCGGATCGATGCGCTGCTTGGGCGGAAGGTCGGCCTCGTCGCTCATGTGCACCTCCGCAGGATGGCGATGCTGCCGTCGCCGAGATCGCCCCAGCCGGTCACCAGTCCCGTCTGCGCGTTTTCGACCTGGTGCTCGCCGCAGTCGTGGCGCAGCTGCCGCACCGCCTCGACCACGTGGTTGAGGCCCCATACGTGCGCTTCGCTCAGCAGGCCGCCGTGGGTGTTGACCGGATAGCGCCCGCCAAGCTCGATCTGGCCGTCGCGCACGAAGTCGAGCTGACCGCCCGGTTCGCAATAGCCCATCGCCTCGAGTTGCAGCAGCACTACGTAGGTGAAGCAGTCGTAGATCTGGAGAAAGTCCATGTCCTCGCGCTTCACCCCGGCCATCTCGAAGGCCTTGGGCGCGGCATAGGACAGCCCGATCTTGAACGGATCAGGGCGCGAGGGGATGTCGTCGGCCGGATAGGGGTGCCCCTCCGCCGCGCCGGCGATCGTTACCGGCACGTGCGGCATGTCCCGCGCGCGGTCGACCCGCGAGACCACCACCGCGCACGCGCCGTCGGTCTCGAGACAGCAATCATAGAGCCGGAACGGTTCGGAGATCCAGCGGGCGTTCGAATATGTCTCCCAGTCTAGGGTGCGGCCGTGCGTGAACGCCTTGGGATTGAGCTGCGCGTGCTTGCGACACGCGAGCGCCACCGCGCCCATCGCTTCGGCGCCGACCCCGTGGAGCTTGGCGTGGCGCATCGCCAGCCAGGCGTACATCTGCACCGGCAGGAACACCCCGTAGGGAATGTAATAGCCCTGGATGGTGTTGGTCAGGGTGTTCATGTTCATCGGCCGGGTGCGCGGGGCGCCCGGCTTGGGACGCAGGGCCGAGAACCCGTTCCAGCCGAGTGTAACGAGGACGTGGTCGCACAGCCCCGCAGCAATCGCCATCGCGGCGTTCTGCAACGCGGTCGTCGGGCTTGCCCCCCCCATGTGGACGGTGGCGGCGTAGCGCAGGAGGTCGATCCCAAGGTTGGCCGCCAGCTCTTCGGAAGAGGTATAGATCGGAGGCGGGACGATACCGTCGATGTCCGACGGTTCGAGCCCGGCATCTGCGATCGCCCGGCGCGAGGCTTCGAGCATCATGTCGACCGCGGTGCGATCGGTGCCCTTCACGAAGTCCGTTTCGCCGACTCCGGTTATCGCCGCCTTGTCCGAGAATCCGCTCACCCCGAGTGCGCCCACTCACCGGAAGTTGTCGGCAATGGACAGCGCACGTTCGGCCCCTGCGACCAGGCCGCGCATCACTTCGGCTGCCGGACGCACCGAGTGGATCAACCCGATCCCCTGCCCGGCGAAGCCGGGCATGATGTCCTGGCGCTTGGCGGCTATTCCCGCAGCCAGCACTGGCCCGGAAACCATCGACTGGTAGGGCATCGGCAACGGCTCCTTGCCCGCCGAGACCCACGCGTCGGCCCACTTGTTGCGGATCATGCGCGCGGGCTTGCCGGTGATCGAGCGGCTGACGACGGTGTCGGCATCGACCCCTTGGGCGATCGCCTGCTTCTGGAAGTCCTCGATGCCCGCCTCGTCGGTCGCGAGGAACGCGGTGCCGACCCACGCGCCTTCGGCCCCGAGCATCAGCGCGGCGGCCACCCCGCGCCCGTCGGAAATGCCGCCGGCGCCCAGCACCGGCACGCGATCGCCGACGGCGTCGACCACCTGCGGGATCAGCGATATCGTGCCGATCGGCGAGTTGTGGCCGCCCCCGTCGTGGCCCTGCGCCACGATCACGTCGACTCCGGATTCCACCACCTGCTGCGCGTGCTTGACCTTGCCCACCACCGCCATCACGATCGCGCCGTTGGCGTGGAGGCGGTCCATCCACGGCCCGGGGTTGCCCAAGCCCGCGGCGTAGACCGGCACTTTCTCCTCGATCACCACTTCCATCTGCGCCTCGAAAAATTCCTTGGAGAACAGCGCCGGCCCGCCCTGGGTCGCGGCTTCGCCCGCGGCGCGCATCGCAGCGGCGCGTTCGACCGGAGGAAGCCCTTCCCGCTCCATGAATTCCCGCGCGAACTGCCGATATTCCTCCAGCAAGGCTACAGGGTCGACCGGTGCGCCGCCGGCCTGAGGAGCCGGGCCCCGGCGCACCGAAGCCGGAAGCAAGGTATCTACACCGAACGGCTTGTCGGTGAGCTCGCGAGTTTCGCGGATCCAGTCTCGCAACCGCTCGGGCGTGCAGGCCGCTGCTCCCAGCACGCCCAAGCCCCCCGCATTCGAGACCGCCGCGGCCAGCGCCGGCACGCTCGCGCCGCCCATTCCGGCCAAGGCGATTGGGTACTCGATCTTCAGCAGATCGCAGATTCGGCTGTGCAGAGCCATGCTGTTCCTTTCCTCAAGCCTGGCGGCTTGCGTTTTCCCAACGAACTTTTTGCGCGACGATTCCCGGACTTCGCTCCGTCAGGTATCGGGTCGATCCAGCGGTCAGCCTTTCCATCTGGGCGCGCGCGCCTGCCGCATCGCGCATCCGGACGGCATGAAGCACGCGGCCGAGGCAGCGTAGCTGCGCGGCGCGCTCCTGCGCCGAATACCCGAGGCTTATCGACATGTTGCGCGTCAGCAGGTGAAGCGCCGAGACTAGCAGCCCGAAGGCCGGATTACCGCTGGCCCACCCGAGCAGGTCGTGAAAACGCCGGTTGGTCTCTTCGAATTCAGGTGCCTCGTGCTCGCGCTCGAGCTGGGCCAGGCAATCTTCCAGCGCCGCGAGGTCGGCCGCAGTGGCATGCTCGGCCGCTCGCTGAGCAACTGCTGGGGCGACTGCCTCGCGCAGGTCAAGGAGCGAGCGCAAATCGGTGTCCATGAACTGCAGGATCAGAGCCATCGAACTGGCGAAGTCCGCGGTCTGCGGCCGTGCCACCACGGGCCCCCCACCTCGGCCTGGCTGGAGATGGATCACTCCCTGAAGTTCGAGGAATCGCAACGCCTCGCGCAGGGTAGCTCGGGCGACCTCGTAACGGGCAAGCATGTCCTCTTCGCGCGGCAGCCGATCGCCGGGGCCGTGCGCGTTCGCTTCGATGTCGTCGACAATCTCGCGTGCGAGCACGAGCGCGCGCTTTGCTTTGGAAGCGCCCGTGCGCTCGTTGGGCGCCCGTTGTGTGGTGGGCTCCAGTGCCTCTGCCATCGAAACCTTATAAGAGTTGGCGATCTACCCTGTCCAGTCCCGCTTGATCGGAAGCCGCCCTGCATTCTTCGCTTTTAAACCTTATCATCTTTATTGACGTTTCTGTTCCCGCTGCGCTAGAATGAGCACTCGTGGGGAAATATCAGGAGGCGGTCATGGCGACGTTGGCGAATGAGAGTCTCGCGCCGGAGCTGGACACGCCTCAGAGGGTGTCCAGCATCCCGCTGGAGGAGATCGATGTCTCCCGACCGAGCCTGTTCCAGAACGACACGATCGGGCTGTTCTTCGAACGGTTGAGACGCGAGGATCCCGTCCATTACTGCGCCGAGAGCGCCTACGGGCCTTACTGGTCGGTGACCAGGTTCGACGACATCATGGCGGTGGACACCAATCACAAGGTGTTCTCGTCCGAGGCCAAGCTCGGTGGCATAGCTATCGAGGACATGCACCGCGACCAGAGCAATCTCGAGCTCGAGATGTTCATCGCGATGGACCCGCCCAAGCACGATGCGCAGCGCAAGGCGGTGACCCCGGCGGTGGCGCCGTCGAACCTGCTCCTGCTCGAACCCGTCATCCGCGAGCGCGCAGCGGAGATCCTCGATTCCCTCCCCGTCGGCGAGGACATCGACTGGGTGCAAAGCGTCTCGGTCGAATTGACCACGATGACGCTAGCGACGCTATTCGACTTTCCCTGGGAGGAGCGGGCCAAACTAACCCGGTGGTCCGACGTCACCACAGCTATTCCGGGCTCCGGAATCGTCGAATCCTACGAGCAGCGCCGCGAGGAATTGATCGGGTGCGCGATGTACTTCAAGGACCTGTGGGAGCAGCGGATCGACAAACCGGGAGGCAACGACCTCATCTCGATGATGACTAACTCCCCGGCAACCCGCGACATGCCGTTCCTCGAATTCCTCGGCAACCTCTTGCTGCTCATCGTCGGCGGCAACGACACCACCCGCAATTCGATCAGCGGCGGGGTGCTGGCGCTCAACCGCCATCCCGACCAGTACCGCAAGCTTCGCGAAGACCCCTCGCTGATTGCGAGCATGGTGCCGGAGATCATCCGCTGGCAGACGCCGCTCACGCACATGCGGCGCACTGCTCTCGAAGATACCGAGTTCGGCGGCAAGCGCATCCGCAAAGGTGACAAGGTCGTTATGTGGTATCTTTCGGGCAACCGCGATGAGACGGTGATCGATCGCGCTGAAGAATTCATCGTCGACCGGCCGAATCCACGCCATCATCTTTCCTTCGGCTATGGCATCCATCGCTGCATGGGCAATCGGCTGGCCGAACTGCAGTTGCGCATCATCTGGGAAGAGATTCAGAAACGCTTCCGCTTCGTCGAGGTGGTCGCCGAACCCGAGCGCCTGCTGTCCAATTTCGTGCGCGGATTAACCCGCCTTCCGGTACGGCTCCACGCCCACTGACCTTTACGAGAAAGACGAGAACCGTGGTCAAGCTCACTTTCGTCGGCGCCGATGGCCGAACCTACCCGGTCGATATCGAGGCCGGCTCCTCGGCCCGCGATGCGGCGCTGTGCAACGATGTGCCGGGAATCGACGGGGACTGCGGCGGGGTATGTGCGTGCGCTACGTGCCACGTCCACGTCGATTCGGCCTGGATCGACCGAGTCGGGCGGCTCGCGGAAGGCAGCATGGAATCCGAACTGCTGCAATTTGCCGAGGGCGCAACCGAAGACAGTCGGCTCGCCTGCCAGATCGCGCTCGAGGCCGACCTCGATGGCCTGGTTCTGCACGTGCCCGCGCAGCAGTACTGATGGCGCCAAGCACCGCGCTGCGCCTGGGGCTTGTCACCCCCATCGGCAGAGCATGACGCCTGAGTTGCTCGAACAGGCGCTCCATGTAGCACCATTTCACCAGTGGTTAGGGGTGAGCTTGCGCGAGAGCGGCCCCGACGGGATCACGATCGCGATGCCTTGGCGGGAAGAGATGATTTCTAACCCTGCTCTGCCGGCTATGCATGGCGGCGTGCTCGCTGCTCTGATTGATCTGACCGGCTTCTATACGGTACTCGCCGCGGGTCACGTCTGCACCTCCACCGCCGACATCCACGTCGATTATCATCGGCCGGCCAGCAGGGAGTCGCTGACGGCGCGCGGGATTATTGTGCGGATTGGAAAGCGCCTGAGCGTCGCCGAGGTGCGCGTTAGCGGGGAGACCGGCAAGCTCCTCGCCAGCGGCCGCGGGGCCTATGCAATGAAGGGCTGAGTTTGCAAAAAACGAGGCGGAGTGGGACTCGTCCGCGTCACTTGGGGACGGCGAGTGAAATCTGACACGCGTTCGGGAGCAGACGCGATCGGTTCGAACGTTCTTGCATGGAGGTATCTTGCATGGAGGTATGCGTGGTCCACTTCGCAAATTGATTAGCCGAGCCAGGCTCAGGCGAACGTCGGCATGCCGAACGATATCGCGAGGCTCGCAATCGCTCCGCTCCACCGCTTTCAAGATCGCGAACATCGTCGAATGCTGCGCAGTCAGGATGAACTGCCCCGCCCTTTCATCCGTCCCGGCTCTCAGCCTTTCGATCAACGCATTCGCGCAGAGTGCGACGCCCGCCTGACCAATGGAGGCCGATTGGACTAAAAAGCAAAGGACTGCTCGTCACGGCTCAGAAAGCAGCGGCGGCAGCCAAAGAGCGGCTGTCAAAGCTTTGGAGGCAATGGAAGAAATGGCCAAGAAGGCCAAATATCCTACAAACGAATAGCTTTCAAACACCGACTTGTTCGGGATCACTCCGCAGCGTCATTGAGCCAGGCGATCGCGTTCGCGAGATCGTTGTAGAATACGCGGTGCTCGCTTCGTCCGAAGGCGATCCTCGACAGGTATGCGATTCGGGTGCTGGGTACCAGGATTGCGACGCGACCGCTCTTTTGGGAAACGGCCTCGCTCATCCGCTGCTGGACGAGGGTGAGTTCCACCGTGGGCGGGTCCATCTCCAGGGCGTCATAAAGCACATTGCGTGAGGCGGTGCTTTGGAGGAGCATGACAACGCGTTCGTGGAGGATCGCGAGCACTTCCTCTGTCACCGGGCCGCGTAGCCGCGCTACGACAATGTCTCCGCTCAATTCAACCCAGTGGTTATCAGTGAGATGTGTGTTCACGGGCATGATTGTCGGATCTTTCGCGGTGTGAGAAAGTTCGGCAGAACAATCGTGAGCCTACCCCCACAAAGCCTATTGGTCGCAATGACTACATGCAACAACATTTCGTTCATCGTAGAATACCGATTCGCTCTGCCTTTAGAAGCGCTTGAACTCTGTTTCTGACCATCAACTTAGAAAAAATATTGCGAATGTGCCATTTCACTGTGTCTTCACTTATTCGATGCTTGATCGAGATATCACGATTAGAGAGCCCTTCTCTTATCCTGTGAAGCATTGCCAGTTCTTTTCTCGTGAGCACAACGGAAGCCTCGCTGTTCGGCGAGCGTACGCGATGGTCGCCCGGCGCAGGTTCGCGACACCCCAATTCCTCCTGGCTCGGAATGAGGTTCAACAGCGGCGTCGAGATGGATCCAAGTGCCTGCAGATGCCACCGCTCATCGAGGAGCGTGCGATAACACCCAAGTCGGGAAGCCATATCGATCGCGTCGGCTACGCGTTGCTCGGAGAGGGCGGCTCGTCCTGTCCCCGCCCAAGCAACGGCGGTGCAGAGCAGCGCCGCAACCTCCAGCCTGCCCAGTTCTGATCGGCGCGCATGGTCTAAAGCGACGTTCGCTAGGCGGTTGGAAAGGTGAAATTTGCCCTGTCGCGCCGCAATGCGAGCTTCGGTCAGCGATTGCCGTGCGCGCAGATACGGCCCGTGAGACGTGAGAAAGACAGGGTGGCCGCGGTTCGGCAAAATAGCGGTCGCCTGCTCCGCGCTCTCTACAACGAACAGATCCGCGAGCGTCAAGCGCGCCAGGACGTCAAGCCGGAAGAAGCCGAATTCTCCCGCTATCACGCGCATATCCTGAAGAAGTTCGACTGCGCCCTTTAGATCGCCATTGCGTCGGACAATTGCTGCCGCGGTACGATAAGCCGAAAATGTAAAATCGACGATGCCATGCTGCCGCACAAAATCAAGGATCTCATCGACGCGTGTTTCCAGGCCGTCCAGTTGGTTGACCTCGTATTGAAGTTCAAGTTCCAGCGTGTTCAGGAGGTTTACGGAAAACGGGGTCGTATTGATTTCAGCAGTGTCGTCGTCACGAGCTTTTCGGAGCAGCGCAGCCCCCGCGCGCATATCGCCCCTAGAAAGCTCGGCGAAAATCATAGCGCTGTGAAGCCAGCCCAGCGCGTAGCGGTGATCGGCGATGTTGTTTACCGATGATGCTTCCAAGCACGCCTTCCTTAGATCATCAAACCGGTGTTCACTGGCCGCAATGAAGCAAAGACATGTGAGGATGGCGCCTTTGCAGACGAGATCCGCCTCGTCATAGACCTTTATCCAGGCTTCACACTGACGCCGGCTTTCCGTCAGATTGTCGCCGGTCGCCTCGCCAATGGCGGTGATAAGGTCGCACCAGCACTCCATTTGTCGGCGTGCTTGTTGATCAAGACCGCCGAGGTCAATGGCGCGCAAATCGGCCAACAGGCCGCCCGCCCGCTGGTGGTCGTGACTAAAAATCTGGGCCCAGGCCAGGCCAAGAGCGATTGTTGGAGCGCCAGAAACGACAGCAGCGGAAAAACTGCTTTGCCATGATTGGATTTGATCTATCTCGCCCTGCCGCAGCGCAATATCCATCATGTTTTCAGATGCGACCTCAGCGGCCGATTCGTTCTCGCCCGCGCGTAAGGAAAGGCTGATGCTTTCGCGACTGTTGTTGTTTTGTCTTTGCCATTGGGCGGCGCGGGCGAGCAGGTTTGGCTTCGAGCCGCGATGCTCTACCGAGAATCTGTGCTCGAGAAATTCGCGAAGCAACGGGTGGAATTCATACGCCGTCTGGGATCGGTCCAGCGCTCGCAAAACCATCTGGTCGGCGGAAAGTTTGTCGATATAGTAAGCCCCATCGTTCCTACGGAACACATGGTTGAAATAGTCTGCGGATATCGATCCAAGAATTGATGCGCAAACACAAAACTCCAGAACGTCATCGGCGAGTGAGTTCAGGATTGTGATCCGGAAGTATTTATCCAGGTCGATGTCTCTGCCTGTGACGTGGTCGGCTATAAGGCGGTCGGGCGAGGGCCGGCTTTCCGATGCCGCTTGCATCAAAAGGCAAAAGACTTCCGGCCAGCCTTTGGTGCGCTTCCAAAGCGAATATATCTCTGCTTCCGAGACTGCTGGCCCTTCCCGACCGCAAGCGGCTGCTTTTGCTTCTTCGAATGTGAAGGCAAGCGCATCAGTCCTTAACTCCTGGATTTCTTGCCGGGCTTTCATTCGCGCAAAGCCGGTGTCCGACGAGGTCGCCGCGATGAATTCCACTCCGGCCGGCGCCGCCAGCATAAAATCCTCGATCTGTTCCAGCGAACGCAGATCAAACTCAAGGTCGTCGAGGCAGATCACAACCTTTGATCCCAGCCGATCCCTGGTGTCTCGGAGCCAGTCGGCGAGGTCATAGAGGCTGGGAGGACTTTCCGTGGGCGGTGCAGGCGGCGTGTCGCGGCCGCCGGCCTCGCAGGTTGCGGAGAGCTGCGCGCAGATTCGTTCCGCGAGCAGCTGCAGATTGTGCCGGCATTCCTTGATGGGAACCCAGGCCGCCGCAGCACCGGCGTGCCGGCGATCGGCCCAGTGCTGAGCCATCGCGACACTTTTCCCGTAGCCCCGGGGCGCGCGAAGGAGAAAGCAGCGCGTCGGCTTGTCGATAGCGAAGAGGCGAGGGCGTGGAAGGCATCCCGACGCCAACGACGCCACCCGCTCCTTGACGGAGCCCGCCGGAGGCTGTGCGCTTTGTCGGGGGCGAGGGTCTGTCTCCGGAGACCGTGTTGCAGATCGCGGCTGGGACCCAGGCTCATCCGCTCGAATGCCTCGCACGTCCGTCGATGCTTTATCATCTGCTTTTGGATGCGCCATCGGGGCGGAACCATAATGGCGGGCCAGCCGGCGCGCAAACCAGAACCACTCTTTAGTGTGGGCTTTGGGCCGGCTGGGCCGGCAGACCGCGGCCCTCGCTCGCCGCTCGTCGGCGTTCGAGGACAAGCGTCCCTGATCGCCAAATTTCAGTTTCCTGCCATTGGGCAGTCAGGCCGCGATCTCTTTCAGGGCGATGGCCGGGTCGCCCAGCTTGCCGAGGTCAACCGACTTGCGACTGGCGATCAGTTGTTTGCCGAAGATGAAATCCTGCGGCGAGTTGAGCGCCTCGACGCATTGGACCTGATCGCCCTTCAAATGGAAGATTGCGAACCTGGCGGTGGCGGGATCGCCGCGCAGAAGGACGCGGTCGACGTCGAAGGCGTAGCCGGCGATCTGCAGCTTCAGATCGTACTGGTCGGACCACTGCCATGGCACCTCGCCCGGCGGTGGGGCGCGGCCGACGATGGCGCTGGCGGCCTGTCTGGCCTGTTCCAGGGCGTTGGGTACGCTCTCCATGCGAAACATGCGGTCATAAATCGGCATGGGCCGGAGCGCCACATCGCCGATGGCGAAGATGGCCGGATCCGCGGTCCGGGCTTCCAGATCAACGATGACGCCGCAGGCCGTGTCCAGCCCCGCGTCCCGCGCGAGCTCGTCATTGGGGGCGGCGCCGACTCCGATCAAAACGGCGTCGCAGGCGATGGTGCGGCCGTCGTCGAGCCTGACTCCGCTCACGCGTCCATCCTGCCCCTCGAATCCCGACACCGTCGCCGCCAATTCGAAACCCACGCCCTGCTTGCAGTGATAATCGAGGAAGACGGCAGAAAGCTCCGGGCAGGCGACCCGCGCGAGCAGCCGTGCTTCGCGCTCGATCACCGTCACCTCCGCGCCGAGCGCCCGCGCGGACGCGGCGACCTCCAGCCCGATATAGCCGCCGCCGATCACCGCCAGGCGCCGGCCCGCCCCCAGCGCGGCGCGGAGCCGTTCGGCGTCGGCCGCCGTTCGCAGCTCCAGCACGCCCTCCAGGTCCGATCCCGCAACCGGCAGCTTGATCGGCCGGGCGCCGGTGGCGATGATCAGGAAATGGTAGGTGAGGACTTCACCCGTCGACAGCGTCACCATCCTGGCCGGGCGATCGAGCTTTTCGGCGCGAATGCCGGGCCGGAAATCGATGCCGTTGGCGGCGTAGAATTCCGCCGGCTTCAAGGGGAGCGGCGCGGCGGCGCCGTCCCTCAGCCAGGCCTTGGACAGCGGCGGACGATGATAAGGGGCGACGGGCTCCTCGCCGACCAGGGTGATGGCGCCGGCGAATCCATATTGGCGAAGCAGGGCGGCGGCCGTTCCACCGGCATGGCCTGCGCCCAGGATCAACACATGTGCGTCCGGTCCGCTCATAGGGGCCCTCTCCAAAACCGAGCGCCTCGTGTGGACTTCCAGACACCAGCCGCGACTGCGCGCCCGTTTCAGATAGGGGATTCGAAGGAGGTTAAAAACCACACTTTAGTGGGGTTGTTCCGTGACCATGATAACTCCCATTTGCTCGGAACGGTCAATCAGAACCGATTTTGGGAACACAGTGAATGTGTCTTCCTTGGGATGAGGAGAACGCCGGATGAGCACTATCGCACGAAATCCGTCCGCCGATAACGCGCCGGATCGCTATGTCGACAGGAAGCGCTATCTTTGGATGTTGTCGGTCATCTGGCCGGCGGCGCCCCTGATCGGACTGTACCTTGTCAGCCAGACGGGGTGGGGCATCTTCTACGCGCTCACCCTGATCATTTGGTACGGGATCATCCCGATCTTCGACGGCCTGTTCGGAAACGATCCGAACAATCCCCCGGAAGCGGCGGTGGCGCGCCTCGAGGCGGATCGCTACTACCGAATCCTCACCTATCTCACCGTCCCGGTCCATTATGCCTCGCTGATCGTCTCGGCATGGTGGGTCGCGACCCAGCCCATGGCCTGGTGGGAGGTCATCGCCCTCGCTTTCTCCCTGGGCATCGTCAACGGCCTCGCGCTGAACACCGGCCATGAGCTCGGCCACAAGAAGCGGGCGTTCGACCGGTGGATGGCCAAGATCGTCCTCGCCGTGGTCGGCTACGGCCACTTCTTCATCGAGCACAATAAGGGCCACCATCGCGACGTGGCGACTCCCGAGGATCCGGCCACCTCCCGGATGGGCGAGAGCATCTACAAATTCTCGCTGCGCGAGATTCCGGGCGCGTTCCGGCGCGCTTGGAATCTGGAAAAGGTGCGGCTGGAGCGCGTCGGCAAGAGCGAATGGAGCCTCAGCAACGAGATCATCCCGCCGCTGCTGCTCAGCGTGGCGATCTACACGACGCTGATCCTCGTGCTCGGGCCCGATCCGAAGCTGCTCGTCTTCCTGCCCATCCAGATGGCATTCGGATGGTGGCAGCTCACCAGCGCCAACTATATCGAGCATTATGGATTGCTGCGCGAGAAGATGGCGGACGGACGCTACGAGCGCGCCCAGCCCCGGCATTCCTGGAACAGCAACCACATCGCCTCGAACCTGATCCTCTTCCACCTGCAGCGGCATTCCGATCACCATGCGCATCCGACCCGCAGCTATCAGTCGCTGCGGGACTTCAGGGACCTGCCCGAATTGCCGACCGGCTATCCCGGCATGTTCTTCATCGCGATGGTCCCGCCGATCTTCTGGTCGGTGATGGACCGGCGGGTCGTGGCATGGGCGGGCGGCGACCTGGGCAAGATCCAGATCGATCCGGCGAGCCGGAAGCGGATCACCCGCAAATACGGTCGAGCGCGCGAGGCCGCGCGGATCGCGGCCGAATAGGCTGGCCGATCTGGCGATTCGGGGAGGCGTCCGTGCCTCCCCGAGGGAGCCCCAGCGAGCCCCGCGGCCGGGTCCGGCCGGGGAGCAGGGGCCGATCGCATCGTTCCCAGCGGCCGCCCTGCCGGCGGCATCTTCGCAACTCATGTCCAGGAAGGAAAGCGGCGTCATGGCGCGATATCAATGTCCCGATTGCAGCTACGTCTACGACGAGGAAAAGGGCGAGGCCCATGAAGGCTTCCCTCCTCACACGCCTTGGGCGCAGGTTCCCGATGACTGGGCCTGCCCCGATTGCGCGGTGCGCGACAAGCCCGATTTCATCCCCTTGGGCATGAGCGGGATCGGCGGGGTCGCGGCGTGAGCTGGGACGACCAGGCCCGGTCCCCGCAGCCGTCGGGGGAAGCGGCGCCGTTCACGAAATGGCACTGCGTGACGTGCGGCCACATCTACGACGAGGCGCTCGGCGACCCGGAGACGGGCCTAGCCCCGGGCACGCGATGGGCCGACGTGCCCGCCGATTGGTACTGCCCCGACTGCGGCGCGACCAAGGAAGCTTATGAGCGCATCGAGCCGTGAACGACCGCCTCGCCAGCCCTCTCGCCGTCCCCCCGATGATCGTTCGAAGGAAAGCCCGATGAGCGTGCATGCATTGACCAGTGTCGAGCCCGCCCGCCCCGTCGATACGGGCCCGATCGAAAGCCTGTTCGCCCGCCAGCGCGAAGCGACCGAGCGGAACCGGGCGCGGTTCACCCGCAAGGACCGGCTGGCCAGCCTGTCGCGGCTCAAGGAGACGATCCGGCGCCGGGAGGACGACATCATCCGGGCGCTCCACGCGGATTTCCGCAAGCCCGAATCCGAGGTGCGGCTGACCGAGATTTTCCCGGTCTACCAGGAAATTTCCCACGCCAAGCGCCACTTGCGCGCTTGGATGCGGCCGCGCCCGGTCCCCGCCTCGCTCGGCATGTTCGGAACCGCGGCGGAGGTGCGCTACCAGCCCAAGGGCGTCTGCCTGATCATCGCCCCCTGGAACTATCCGCTCAATCTGAGCTTCGGCCCCCTGGCGTCGGCGCTGGCGGCCGGAAACAGCGTCATCCTCAAGCCTTCGGAGCTGACCCCGGCCACCTCCGCCCTGATCCGGGACATCGTCGAGGAGACCTTCCCCCAGGACCAAGTCGCCGTCTGCGAGGGCGACGCTGCGGTGTCCCAGGCGCTGCTCGACCTGCCCTTCGACCACATCTTCTTCACCGGCAGCCCCCAGGTCGGCAAGATCGTGATGGCGGCCGCCGCGAAGCACCTGACCTCGGTGACGCTCGAGCTCGGCGGCAAGTCTCCGACGATCGTCGATTCGACGGCGGATATCGAGGATGCGGCGAAGAAGATCATCTGGGGCAAATTCTCGAACAACGGCCAGACCTGCATCGCCCCCGACCATATCTATGTCGACCGCAGCCGGGCGCAGGCCCTGGCCGATGCGATGCGGCGCCAGATCGCCCGGACCTACGGGCGAAGCGACGCCGAGCGCAAGAGCGGCCCGGATTATGGCCGGATCGTCAATCCGCGCCATTTCGAACGGCTGAGCGCGCTCACCGACGATGCGACGTCACAGGGCGCGACCATTGTGGAAGGCGGCGCGCGCGATCCCAGCCAGAATTATTTCTCGCCGACCCTGCTCGGCGGGACCACGCCCGAAATGGCGATTTCCCGGGAAGAGATATTCGGCCCGGTCCTGCCGATCATCGAATATGACGATATCGACCGCGTGGTGCACGCGATCAACGCGGGGCCCAAGCCGCTCGCCCTCTATATCTTCAGCAAGAGCGCGGCTTCGTGGCGGGACATCATCGATCAGACCAGTTCCGGCGGGGTCTGCATCAACCACAATGTTGTCCATTTCCTGCATCCCAACCTGCCCTTCGGCGGCGTCAACAATAGCGGCCTCGGCAACGCGCACGGCTTTTACGGCTTCAAGGCATTTTCCCACGAGCGGGCGATCCTGCGCGACAGGTTCTCCATCCTCGCCCTTCTTTTCCCGCCCTACACGCCGCTGGTGAAGAAGCTGATCAATCTCACCGTCCGCATCCTCGGGTGATCATCGAAAACAGGGGAGCGGTCCCGATAAGCACCAGCCCGGAGATTTAGATGTTCGACTACATAATCGTTGGGGCCGGGTCAGCCGGCTGCTTGCTGGCGGAGCGTTTGTCGGCCAATCCCCGGACCAAGGTCTGCCTGCTCGAGGCCGGCCCGGCGGACCGCAGCCTGTTGATCCACATGCCGATCGGGATCGCGCTCCTTTCGAAGAACAAGACGCTCAACTGGGCGTTCGAGACCGAGCCCCAGGCCAATCTGAACGGTCGGCGGCTGTTCTGGCCGCGCGGCAAGACGCTCGGCGGATCGAGCTCGATCAACGCGATGGTCTATATTCGCGGGCATCGCGACGATTATGACGCCTGGGCCGAGGCGGCGGGTCCGATCTGGTCGTACGACAACGTGCTTCCCCTGTTCAAGGCGATGGAGACCAATGCGAAATTCGGCACCTGCGACTATCATGGCGGCAACGGCGACCTGCATGTCTGCGACCTTCCGACCCGCAACCGCCTGAGCGACGCCTTCGTCGAGGCCGGCCGGGAGCTCCAATATCCGTACAGCGCCGATTTCAACGCCGAGACTCACGAAGGCGTCGGCTTCTACCAGGTCACCCAGCATCGCGGCCGGCGCTGGAGCTCGGCGCGCGCCTTCCTCTCCAAGGCCAGGGACCGGCCGAACCTGCGGATCGTCACCGGCGCGCGCGCGACCCGGATCATCCTGGAGGGCCGCAAGGCGGTCGGCGTCACCTATTCGGCGGGCGGCGAGAGGTTCGACGTTCGCACCCAGGGCGAGGTCATCCTGTCGGGTGGTGCCGTCAATTCCCCCCACTTGCTGCAGCTTTCGGGCATCGGCGACGCGACCGAGCTGAACGCGCTCGGCATTCCGGTGGTCGTCGATCTTCCGGCCGTCGGAAAGAATCTGCAGGATCATCTCGACATCACGATCATGCATGAGGCGAACGACCGCACGCCGATCGGAATCGCGCCCTCCTTCATCCCGCGGGCGCTGGCCGGAGCCTTTTCCTACGCCTTCCTCCGGAAGGGCTTCCTGACGAGCAACGTCGCGGAATCGGGCGGCTTCATCAAAAGCTCGCCTTCACGGAGCCGGCCGAACCTCCAGTTCCATTTCCTGCCCACGCTGCTGAAGGATCATGGGCGGCAAATCGCGCTGGGATATGGCTATACCCTGCATGTCTGCGACCTCCTGCCCAAGAGCCGGGGCCGGATCGGGCTGCAGAGCCCGGACCCGCTCGACGATCCGCTGATCGACCCCAATTATCTCTCGGCGCCCGAGGATCTCGAGACGATGGTCGCGGCGGTGCGGCTCGGGCGGCAGATATTGTCGGCCCCGTCCATGGCGGCCTTTTCGAAGACCGAGCTGGTGCCCGGGCCGTCGGTCCAGAGCGAGGCGGAGATCATCGCAGATATCCGCCAGCGGGCGGAGACGATCTACCATCCCGTCGGCACCTGCCGCATGGGCCGCGATTCCGAATCGGTGGTCGATCCATCGCTGCGCGTGCGCGGCGTGGAGGGGCTTCGCGTGGTCGACGCCTCGATCATGCCGACGCTGGTCGCGGGCAACACCAATGCGCCGACGATGATGATCGCGGAACGCGCCGCCGGGATCATTCTCGGCGAACAGGAAGCCGGCGTCGCGCGCGCCAGGGAGGCGGCGGCCTAGCCTGGCCGGCAAGGCGAAGCCGCCGCGCCGCTCGGGAGCGCGCGGGCTTCGCGGACCTCGAAACAACACGGACCATCACCAATGCCGTCCGGCCAAGCGACGGCGTACAACAGGGAGGATCGTTTCATGACTGACAAAGCCAGGCCCGTCTCCGCAAGGCCTTTGCAATTCGCCGCGGGGTTCGCCCTGCTCTGGGCCTTCGCGTCCCAGGCCGCGTGGGCGCAGGATTCGGAAGAATTCAAGCGTTGGGCCGTAAGCCTGAATGTAACCCATGTCTTCGTGGATGAGGATGCCCCCGACATCACCTTGGCGGGGGGGCCTGTCCCCGGCTCGAATGTGAGGATCGGGAACGCCACGTCGGCGACCGTTGATATCGGATATTTCTTCACGCCGAATATTGCCGCGGATTTGTTTCTCGGCGTACCGGCGACCGCGGAAATTGACGGCGCCGGCTCACTTGAGCCGATCGGAACACTCGCCAAAGTCAACTATGGGCCAGTCATCTTGTCGGCCCAGTACCATTTCAACGATCTTGGCAAGGTTCATCCCTATCTGGGGGTTGGCGTCGGGCGGATCGTCTTTCTCAATGAGCGTGACAGGGCTCTGGCTAATTTCAGCATCGACGACAGTTGGGCGCCTGCGGCTCAGGTGGGTGTTCGGTACGAGCTTGACACAGCATGGATGCTGAACGCTGACGTTCGATACGTTCCCTTCTCCACGCACGCTACCGGTTCGCTGGGTGGAGTGCCTGTCCGGACGAGTTTGGACATCGACCCGATTCTGGCGAACGTCGGAGTCTCTTACCGGTTTTAGGCTCGATCGGGCGCTTCTTAACGGAGGAACTGAATATCAAGAGGGAATCCGAATGTTGGGTCTGATGATGGACCGCCCGTTGCTGATCTCACAGCTTATCGAGCATGCGGCTGAATATCATGGCGACGACGAGATCGTGTCTTGGTCGGTCGAAGGTCTGATCCACCGTCATACCTGTGCCGACGCTGCCCGGCGCTCAGGTCAGCTCGCCAAAGCGCTTGAAGTGCTGGGGGCCGATACGTCGCTCTCCGGCGCGCGGCTCGCTGGCGAACTGACCAGTCTGATCGGTCTGCGAGGCAAGCCACACACGGTAATTGGCGACAACGGCACCGAGCTGACCTCGTCGGCCATCCTGTGCTGGTCGCAGGAGCGGCTGGTCGAGTGGCGTTAATCGCACCAGGCAAGCCGATGCAGAACGGCTTCGTCGAGAGCTTCAACGAGCGTCTGCGTGACGAATGCCTCAACGAGACGCTGTTCACATCAATGGCTCATGCCCGGTTCGTCCTCGCCGCATGGCGGCACGACTACTACACGGTCAGGCCACACTCGAAAATGGGCGGGAAGACCCCGGCCGTGATCGCCGGCGAACGCCATCCCATCAAACAACCATCATGAAGGAGCGAGACCCTACTACCTCTGACTGGCAACAATCAGGGGAGAACGTCAAGTGCCGCGAACCATTATGAGCCGAAGTTGACCGGCCGGAGTGGCACCCAAGGCGAGCTGGCATCGGTGCTAGGCCTGCATCCCCAGCCTCAACTTCTGGCCCACCCCCTCCCATCTTTCCAGGTGGACTGTCAGCGAATCGGACATCGATCGCGGAACGGACCAGTCGATCTCTCCGCCCCACCTGACGACGATGTACCGCCCAACGGTAACCAGACTATCTTCTGGATTTCACGGAGCGGGGCGAACGGAACTAACGCGGTCGACTGTGACGCCCGACATCGTGACCGCAGCGCCCTACTCCCAGGCCGGACACGCTCTTGCTGAAACCAGATATCATAGCGGGCATCCTAGGATCTGCCCCCGACTACAAGGCAACCCGACGATCAGCATGCCTCGAACGATTGCCATGAACAGGATATTGGAACGCGTTTCCATCAGTCAGGCGCCGCTGATGGCAACTGCCAGCCGAGGCCGAGCGACTTCTGCACTGCGACGAAGCTGCCGGTCAGCGCCGCGGTCGCCGCGGCCAGATTGCGCTCGGCCTCCAGCGCCTGCCGTTCGGCATCAAGCGCGTCCGAAAGCGACGCCGCGCCGGCATCATGACGTTGACGCATGAGCTTTGACGAGCGGTCTGCCGAAGCCGCGACCTGGGCCAGGGCGGCCACCGCCCGGCGCTGATGCCCGAAGCGCGACAGGGAAGTTTCCACGTCCTGGAGCGCTCCCAGGACCGCCTGGCGATAGTTCGCTTCCGCTTCGTCGCGAGCCGAGCGCGCCTGCCGCAGGCGGGCCAGGCTGCGGCCGAAATCGAGCACGCCCCATTGGATACGGGGGATGGCGATCTTGCTGATATTTCCGAGATCGAGCAGGTCGCCGACGTCCGGCCCACCGATCCCCAGAATGCCCATGAAGCTGATCGTCGGAAGCCGCGCGGCTTCCACGGCGCCGACCTGCGCATTGGCCGCCCCGATATTTCGCTCCGCGGCGCGCACGTCGGGCCGGCGGGCGATGAGCGAGGCGGGATCTCCCACCGGCACACTGGCGGGCGGCAAGGGAATTGCCGCGCGTCCGGCCAGCAGCGGGTCGACTGCTCCGGGCGCGGCGCCGGTAAGGGCGGCCAGCGCATTGAGATAGGATTCGAGCTCGGCCGTCACCGAAGCAAGGTCGGTATCCGTGGCATTGAGCTGCGTCCGAGCCCGTTCGACCTCGAATGCCGCGACCGTTCCGCGGCGAAACCGCTGCTCGGCCAGGTCGAGCTGCCTGGCACGCATGTCGCGGGCGCGATCCAACGAGGCCAGGCGGTGTTGGCGCTCACGGACGTTGAGATAGGCCTGCGCGACCTCCGCGGTAAGCTGGACCTGGGCGTCGGCGGCGCTGGCGACCGCCGCCCCGAGCTGGGCATTCGCCGACTCGGCGATGCGGCGCTGCTTGCCCCACAGGTCGAGTTCCCAGTTGGCGTTGAGGCCCAGATTGAAGAAGCTGATCGTCGTATCCACTGGAGCAGACGAACCACCGGTCGCCGGCTGGCCGGGCGTGCCGCCGGTCGAGCCTCCATTCTCGGGTCCCAGGTCCAGCCCCGGCAGATCGGCATGGATGTAAGTCCCCTGCGCGGCTCCGGTCGGCAGGCGCTGTGCGCGCTCATAGCGCACATTCTGGCGCGCCTGCTCGATGCGCGCCTGAGCGGCTTCGAGCCCAGGGTTTCCGGCGAGGGCACGCGCTTCCAGCGTGTTGAGCACGGGATCGCCAAGCGCCAGCCACCACTGCGCCAGCACCGGTTCCTCGGCGGATGTCGACGCGGGCGCGCGAACGAATGACGGACCTGGCCGCGCCGCCGGCGGAAGCGGCGCCGGACCCTTGTAATCGGGACCGACGGTGCAGCCCGCGAGAATGGCAATCGCGCCTATAGACAGGAGGGAAGTGCGCATCAGAACCTCAATGCATGCTGAGCGCCATGCCCTTGGGCAGCGGACGCAAGAACAGGACGAGTGGGATGGACAGGGTGATGATCACAGTCATCACGAAGAAGATGTCATTATAGGTCATGACGAAGGCTTGCTGCTGGATCGTTCCGGCAAGGGTCCTGAACGCCGCTTCGGCGCTGCCGAGGTGCATTTCCAGCCTCGTCAGATAATCCTGGACCGCCGGGCTGTTCGCGGACAGGGATTCCTCCATCCTCCGGCTGTGGTGCCACAGCCGCTCATCCTGGACGGTGGCAAGCGCTGCGAGCGCGAAGGAGCCGCCGAGGTTGCGAGCGGCGTTGAAGATCGCGGACGCGTCCCCCGCATCTTCCTTGGACACCGAGGCGATCGCGCCTTGGTTGAGGAACATCATGGTGAAAATCATGCCGACACCCCGCAGGAGCTGCCCCACCGTGAAATCCCCCCCAGCGGATTCGACAGTCAGGTCGGTGGTGACCCGGCAGCTCAACGCCATCAGGGCCAGGCCGGCGCCGACAGCCAGGCGGATATCGACTCGTGTCACCAGAAACGGCACGATCGGCATGAGGAGGAGTGCCGGCAGACCCATCAACAGAATCACGTAGCCGGTCTGCAAGGCGTTATAGTGGGCAATCAGTGCAAGAAACTGTGGGATCACGTAGATCGTGCCGTAGAGCGCCATGCCGATGACAAGCGCCATGACGACGATGCTTCCGAACTGTCGCGTCAGGATCAACCGCAACTTGAGCACCGGGCGGCGCGCATAGATCTGCCCGAACAGCAGAAACGCGAAACCGATTACGGTGATGACGGTCAGCCAGATGATCAGCGACGATTCGAACCAATACTCGCGATGGCCTTCCTCCAGGACCACCGTCAGTCCGCCCAAGCCCAGGATCATCCCCGAAATGCCGAACCAGTCCCCTTCGCGCAGATAGCTCCAATCAGGACGCTGGTGAGGAAGGCCGAGCCACAACAAAAGCAGCAGCACGATGCACACCGGCACGTTGATGAAAAAGGCGTAATGCCAGCTCAGGTTCTCAGTCAGCCAACCGCCTAGCACCGGCCCGAGCACTGGGCCGAGGATGACGGTTATCCCGAACAGCGCCATTCCGACGGGTTGCTGGCGACGAGGCAAGCGCGTCGCGACGATCGTCATTGCGGTCGGAATCAGGGCCCCGGCCGTGATGCCCTGACCCGTCCGGCCGATGATCATCGTTGTCAGATCGCCGGCAAGTCCACACAGGATCGAGAAGCCGGTAAACGTGGTCACGGCGACAAACAGCAGCGTCCGCAGCCCGAGCAAGCGCTCCAGCCAGGCGCTGAGCGGGATGATGATGATTTCGGCAACGAGGAATGAAGTGGCGATCCAGGTGCCTTCGGTACCGGTCGCGCCGATCTCACCCTGGATCGTAGGCAGTGCCGAGTTCACGATCGACACGTCGAGCGTCGCAAGCAACGCCCCAAGCGCGCCGGCGATCACCGCCAGCCAGGCGGTAAGGTCCGCACGCGGCTCCAAGGCGTGAGAAGCGACTGGCAGAGCGGAGGTCGCCACGCCTGCTACCGCTTCGTTTCCTGCGACTCGCGTATCCGCTCAAGCTCGCCACGCGCGGAGCGTGTGTCCACGCTGACCTCCACCGACATACCCGGAGACAGCAGTCGCCGCACCGCGGGGGAAGCCTCGATGGCAATCCTCACCGGAATGCGCTGAACGATCTTGGTGAAGTTCCCGGTGGCGTTCTGCGGCGGCAGGATCGAAAATTGCGCTCCCGTTCCAGGGGCGAAGCTGGCCACCTTGCCTCTCAGCTCGACGCCAGGCAGCGCATCCACTTCAATGGAAACAGGCTGGCCGACGCGCATGAGGCCGACCTGGGTTTCCTTGAAGTTGGCTTCGACATAGATCTGGTTGACCGGAACGATGGTCATCAGCCTAGTTCCAGGCTGAACGAACTGGCCGACGCGGACGGTCAGATCGCCGACCCGACCGTCGATGCTGGCGCGCAGCGTCGTGCTTTCGAGAATGACGTTGGCTGCTTCCAGCTGGGCCTGGCTAGCCCGCGCCTGCGACAACGCCTGCTCGATCTGCGAGTCCAGGGTCCCGAATCGGCGCTGGGCAGCGAGGACCGCCGCGCGGCTGGATTCCGCCTTCGCGAGCGCCTGCTGCAGCTGGTTGCGTAGCTGCGTCACGCGCTCGCGCGGTTCGGCACCCGAGGCGGCCAGCGGTTCGTATCGATCGAGCTGCTGACGGGCGAACGTGACTTCCGCCTGCGCTGCATTCCGTTGCGCCTCTGCCTGTGCCACGGCCGCCTGCTGCTCGCCGACCTGCGCGCGGACGGTGTCCGCGGTCGCCCGCGACGCCTCGATTTGTGCCTGGACCTGCGATGCCTGCGCGCGATAATCGCGCGGGTCGAGAAGCGCGAGCGGCTGGCCGGCGCGGACAGACTGGTTCTCGGCGATTAACACGCGGTCGATGTAGCCGCCGATCTTGGGCGCCACGACGACCGAGTCGGCCTGAATATATGCGTCGTTGGTGCTCTGCTGGTATCTTCCGTGCGACTCGTAGTCGAGGTACCACCAGAGCCCCAGAAGCAGGGCAGCGAGCGCTGCGATCAAAAGCCCAAGCCGAACCTTTCGCGATCGGAGCGGCGAGCTCCGAGAATTATCGGCCCCGGAACTTTCCGCTGCCTCCATGACTTGCGTGGCCATCACTGCCTTTCGTTACCGGAGGAATCGCATGGCGATTCGGAATGCCCTTGCCCTAACCGCGAAATTGCTGCAAGCGCATATCATATGGAACCTCACTATTCTCAAGTCTTCCAAGTGTCGAAGCAGTTCGCCTGGGTCTATTTGCGGCTCCAGCGGCTGATCGACCGGAGCCTGTCGCGCCACGAGGCCTCGCTCGCTAAAATCCGTCTGCTCGCGTTTGTCGCCGAGGGGCCGAGGCGCTCGACCGACATAGCTTCGTTCTTCGGACAAGCTCCGAGGACCGTGACCCAGGCAATCGATGCGCTGGAAGCGGCGGGGCGCATCCGCCGGGTTCCGGTTCCGGGCGACCGCAGGGCCAAGCTTATCGAACTGACCGACGAAGGAGAGGCCTTGCTGTCCCACGCGCAGCCTCTTTACGAGGGCATTCTGGGGAAAACGATGGGAGTGCTTGGAGACGCGGAGTTGGCGGATTTCTCGGCATTGCTTGCCAAAGTCGATGCGGCGGTCGCGCTTGTGGAGAACCCTGCGCCGTGATCACGCCCCAAGCCCGCCACGCACCTGACGAGGGCCGGCTGCGCGAGCGCGACCGGTTCGCCCAGCTCGTCGGCCTGCTGGGACGCCACGGCCTGCGCGGACTGGCAGCCCGGCTCGGCCTGCAAGGTGGCCGCGATGAAGGGCTGGAATCGGCGCGGCCGGAAGCGGTGGTGGCGGTCTTGCGAGAAGTTGGGCCGGTCGGCGTCAAGTTCGGTCAGATACTCGCAATGCGCAGCGACCTGCTCGGACCCGAATGGATCCGCGCCCTATCGACACTCCAGGACCGGGTTCCGGCGCTTCCCTTCGAAGATATCGAGCCGGTGGTGTCTGACGCCTTGGGCGGCCCGCTGGAAAGCTGTTTCGCGAGCTTCGATCGGGTGCCGCTGGCCGCGGCGTCGATTGCCCAGGTCCACGCCGCGACGCTGCTCGACGGGCGTTCGGTCATCGTCAAGGTGCGGCGACCCGGCATCGACCGCGTCGTTGACGCCGACCTGCGCCTGCTGCGCAGGCTGGCGCGCGCTGCCGAGCGGCGCATTCCGGAAGTTGCCAGGCTGAAGCCGGACGAGCTCCTGCGCTATTTCGCCGAAAGCCTCGACCGCGAAATGGATCTCTCGGCCGAAGGTCGGTCTAGCGACTCGATCGGCGCCTTTCTTGCTCCGCTGGGGGTTCGCACCGCCTGGTTCGAGTGGGAGATCACCGGCAGACGGGTCAACGTGCAGGAACGGCTGACGGGCATCGCCGCCACCGATCTCGACGCGGCAAGGGCCGCGGGCCTGGACCTCCAAGCCATTGCGCGGTCCTACGCCCAGGCGATGCTGCGGATGATCATTTTCAACGGTCAGTTCCATGCCGACCCGCACCCGGGCAATGTGATCCTGCTCGACGACGGATCGCTGGGGCTCATCGATTTCGGGGCCATTGGAACGCTACTGCCGCAGCGGCGCGACGAACTGGTAAGGCTCGCTCTGGCGATTGCGGCGGACGATGTCGCAGGCGTCGCCGACATTCTCATGCTGTGGGCGGGTGATCCGGATGTCGAGCGGCCGCGGCTCGAGCTCGCGCTTGGTCAATTGATCGACGGCTTCAAGAATGTTGTTCTCGACCAGATCGACCTTACGCAGACCTTCCAGCAGGTTTTCGCGCTGCTGCGCGAGTTCCAGCTGGCTCTGCCTCCGGATCTGGCGCTGGTCCTCCGCACGCTGCTGACCGCGGAAGGGTTTGTCAGACGCATCGACCCTTCGTTCGACATTGCAGCAGAGCTCGCGCCTATAGCCCGCGAGCTGATCGCGGAACGAACCAGCCTCGTTCGGCTGCGAAAGGAAGGGCGCAAGCTGGCTGCGGCGCTGGGCCGCGCAGCTTTGAGCACGCCGGAGATCGTCGGTCAGCTCGAAAAGGTGGCGCGAACCGGAACGATCCCGGTGAGCATCAATGCAAAGGATTTGCGAGCACTTGGGGAAATTGGGCGGCGCGACCGACGCTCGGAACCTCCGATCATCCCTGCCGCCCTGCTCATTTCTGCGGCCATCCTGGCTGATCACCTACCTTTGCTGGCAATTCTGAGTGCGGGCGTGGCAGCGGCAATGGTCGTTTGGGTGTTCCTGAGACGAAAGTTCAGATCTCGATGAGCCGGTCGGTTTGGTGCTGTCGATTCGAGCTCGCGCAGTCTTTGAATGGACCTTTTCAAACTTATCTGGCGCGGAGATGTCCGTACGGCGTGGCCAGCAACCGAGGAGAGATAGACGAATTCCGTCCATATCAGATCGATGGGGATCGGAAGCGGACATCCCTGCGGAGATGGTCCGTCCCGAACCTGGTCGCGATTCACGTCGCTGTTCCACGTTGCGCCGCGATGCACCAACTGGTTGCGCAGAACATAGAGGCGATCGAAGAGGATCGAGAGAATCATGACCGTATCGTGCTCGCGCAGTGCGTGATTGATGGCAGTCCTGTTGCGCTCAGCTTTTCCGCGCAATCGGCGTACCCGGGGACACCGTTCTGATGCTGCCAGAAGGGGTGATAGACATAGCTATTGCCAAGCAGCAGCCGAATTTCCTGACTGAACCGCTCCCACACCATGTCGTAGACGCGGTGCCGACTATCGAACCGGACCAGCGTCGAGAAGAAAGCCTGGAACAGCCCACGCTCGCCCTCCGCGGGTGAGACGGCCGAGGCCTCAATATCGCCCGCATAGGCGGCGTTGAAACCGATCCAAAGCAGGATGAAGCGGACATCGAGATCATCGGTCTCGCCTTGCGCGCGGCGCAGCCACGACAGGGACCGGTGCACGCGAAGCGTCAACGGGGTCGAAAAACCATCCCGCAGTCGGCGCTGCTTATCTTTCAAACACTTCAGGATGGAGAGGATCAGTGGACGCCATCATGGCAACTTAGCCGGAAGTGAATTCCCAGCAAGCGGCGGCTTGGAGCGAAGCTATTTCAGCGCAATCCCGTTGATCCAATCATCGATCTCGGACTCGACCCAGACGGCGCATTTCGGACCGAGTGAGCGCGACCTCGGAAATCTGCCTTCGCTCATGCGCTGGTAAATGGCTGACCGTTTCAGGCCAACGCGCGCGATAACCTCAGGCAATCGCAGGAGCCGCGCCGGCGGAGGCGGTGAGGATTCCGTTTGGACGAACGGAGGCACAGAAGCATTGCTCTGGGGGACGGTGGCCATCGGTTTTTCCTACTTCGTTTACGAACTCGGTCCCCTCCGAGGTCGGTCGCGTCAACGGCTAAGCGACATTGAAATGTCGCGGTTGGCCAGGTCATCGATATGCTTGGCCAGCATGCGCGCCACGAGCTGCGACGTGCCATTGGCCCAGCGCGGCCTGACGTCCTCGATCCGCCGGCCGAGCGTGCGCTCAAGCTGCCCCGGCAACGCGCTGAAGAATTCCTCGAGGAACTCACCCATCTCGCTACGCATCCACTCGCAAGCCAGGTCTTCCTGGCCCGCCAGAGCGAGAACGATGGTCGCGCGTGGGAAGGCGCCGCAGGCATCGAGAATGCGGGCTGCCTCATCCAGGCCGATCGGACGTTCGCCGCGAAGGACCCGCAGCAACGTCTCTCGATGCATCCCGACCTCGCGGGCAATCTGGTGCCGGGGCTTGTCGGCTTCTTCAACAGCGTAGGCGAGGGTTCGCGCGATACAGTCGTTCGCATGACCGTTCATGGGCGTCGTTCGATGCATGGCGGGACTCTCGGTTGATGCGGTGATTCGCAGGCATATCGCGACAGCCCCTTGTAGGAAAACGAAAAGAACACATCAGGAACATCTCGTTTATAGGCGACACGCGCCGAGAGACCGATTCGCCGCAGCAATCCAGCCGCCCTGGCGGAGTCCTACGTCAAGGAACCCCGGTTAAGTAGCTGCGCTAGGCTGGATTCTCCGGCGCGCGACATTGCCATCGATCCGTATGCGTCCGCGCCGGTGCCGCGATGGCTGGAAAGCCTTTCCTACACCCATTTCCTAGATGCATGTGGAACACACAGCGAACGAAAGGACGCTGCCTTCATCCCTCGAAGCGGAGCTTCACATGCAGTCTCTCACCCTCCCTCGGCGCCACAGCGCCAACGGCTTCGGCAAGGCCGTCAATCTTGCCATTCCCGTCGCCATCGCCGCGCTCGCGGCCAGCGCCGCTTACGCCGGCGCTGATACGACCTTCACCCCGGCGCTGACCAAGTTCACCGATTTCCTCGAAGGCTCGGGCGGCAAGATCATCACCGTCCTCAGCCTCGCGGGCGGCCTGATCGGCCTCGCCTCGGGGCGCTTCTCGCTTAGCCAGGTCGCGGTTCCGGTCGGCGTCGGCATCGGCGTGGGCACGGGTGTCCCGATCGTCACCTCGGTCGTGACCGCGGTCATCTGAGGCGATCGGGCACGGGAAGGCGCGTCGTCATGGCGGACCGGTACATCATTCCCCGTCGGCTCGACGATCCGGAGCTCATCGGCTTCTGGACCATCGACGAGTTCGCCGGGATGATCGTTCCCTTCACCTGGGGAATCCTCAGCCAGCATATCTTCATCGGCATCGTTGTCGCTTTCGGCGCCTGGTTCGCGCTGCGAAAGGCAAAAGCAGGACGCGCCAGCTCCTGGCTCACCCATGCCGCATATTGGTATCTGCCGGCCGGATTTCTGGGCCTCCGGGCGACGCCGCCTTCCCACTGCCGCCTGCTTGCCGGTTGAGGGGAGAAAGCCATGTTCGCCGACATTTCACACGAGCGCCAGCAGTCGCTGCTGAGGCAGCGCAACCTGTTCGCGCTGTCCAGCGCCGGCCTCGCTGTCGCGCTCACCGTGACGGCAAGCCTTGCCGCGACCCGCGACCGCGAGGTGGTGCTCCTACCGACGCTGCCCAAGCAGCTGACGGTGAGCAGCGCGGGCGTCGAAGCCGACTATCTCGAGCTCGTCACCCGTGACACCGCGCTCGTCCTCTTGAATCGCAGCCCCGAAGGGCTCGACTACTGGATGAACGAGATCCTGAAGCTCGCCGATCCGGCCAGCCACGGCCGCCTCAAAGCCGAGCTCGTACGCATCGTCGAAGAGCAGCGCGGCTCGGACGTCACCCAGGCTTTCGTCATCCGCTCGATGACCGTCGACCCGAAAGGCCTCACGTCCGAGGTCTCAGGCACGCTCAAGACCTTCGTCGGCGCGCAGGTCATCGCCAGTGACGAGCGCCGTTTCCGCTTCAGCTGGACCTACCGGGGGTTGCGGCTCGCGCTCTCGGGATTCGCCCAGCTGCCACCCCAGGACAAAACCAAGGAGCCCCAGTGATGGCTTACCAACGTGCAAGGCGTGCGCGCACGGCGCTGCTGAGCGTGACCGCTCTGCTCGCGCTCTCAGGCGGCCCGGCCCGAGCAGCCGACCAGTTCAAGCGGGCGGCCGATGGCGCGGGTATCGAATGTTCGGTCTCGGCCCGCGAACTCACCCGCTTCGCGCTCATCAATGACCAATTCGCGAGCGTTTCGAAGATCTCGACCGGCACGCCTTACAACGACTTTGCCGTCACGAACGAACCGCTGCGCGGCGACATCTACGTCTCGGTGCCCGAGACTTACGCGGCCAGGAGCATCAGCTTCTTTGCGACGACCAAGAAGGGCTACGTCTACAAGGTCGCTTGCCGCGTAGAGCCAATCGAGGCGGCGCAGGTGTTCATCACCAATCCCGCGATCGCGACGGGCCAGGCGGCGAACTGGGAGAGCGAAACCCCGTTCGACACCAGCGCTGTCCGGCTTGTGCAGGCGATGGCCAACGACCGGACAATCGAGGGTTACGAGGTGCGGCAGTCTACCGCCCTGCCCGCCCGCGTGGGCGACCTCGAGATCCAGCTTGTCGCCGATTATCGGGGCGCGAACCTCGCCGGCAAGGTCATCCGCATCACCAACCGCGGACGCAAGTCCATCACTCTCGCGGAGCGCGACCTCGCGCCCCGGGACACCCTCGCCGTCTCGATCGTCAACCCGGCGCTCGATCCCGGCTCCAGCACGACGGCCTTCGTGGTCGGCGCCAACGGGGAAAGCAGCCATGACTGATACCAGCGACAATCCCGCTCCGCTGCAGGCCGAGCCAGCCTCGCCGTCCGAAGTGTCCGGGCTCAACGCGCGAACGGCGCGCCGGCAGAGATTGCTGCTTGGGGGCATCGGCGCTCTCGCGCTCGTCGGCGGCAGTTGGTTCATCCTTGGCGGCGACGAGGACGGCACGTCGGACGACGCGCAAGCTGCGCAAACCATCGATACGGCCGGCCTCGTCAACCGCGACCTCTCGCAGCGCGAGTTCGTCGCCAGCTATGGCAACCGGCTCGACGCGGTAACGCGCGAGCAGAAGGCGCTCCGGGAATCCGCTGTCCCGCGCAGCGAGGTCGAGGCGCAGCTCGCGGCGCTCAAGGCCGAAAACCAGGCCATGCGGGTTGACGGGCAGGCGGCGATCGATGCGATCTCGGCGGAGAATGCGGACCTCAAGTCGCGGCTTGCTACGCAGGCTGCCGCGCCGGCTCCGGTTCCGACCGCGCCGGCCTATGGGCCCCAGGCGGGCGGCTACGATGCGCGCGGCCGTCCAGCCGCAGCGCCGCAGCCCGGCAGCGCGACAGCAGGCGGTGACGCCCTGGTCCCGTCTCCCGGCGAAGTGAAGCTGTTGAGCTTCACCTCGGAGAAGGCGGGCGCGACCGGCCGCCGCTCGGCCCGCCCTGACGCCCCGCCGGTCGTGGTCGAGGACTCCCCCGATTACCTGCCGCCCAATTCCTATGCGGCGGCGCGGGTGATCGTTGGCGTCGATGCCTCGGCCGGCGTTGCCAGCCAGACCGATCCACTGCCCGTGGTTCTGAGGATCACCGGCCCGGCGCGCTCGGTCATGCAGAACGGGAAGGTGCTCACCACCCGGATTCAGGGCTGCGTGGTCAACGGAGCGGCGCGCGGCGATCTCTCCTCGGAGAAGGTCTATGTGAAGCTTGCCCGCATGACCTGCGATCAGCCCGGCGGGCGCGTGGCGGTGAGCGAGGTCAAGGGCTTCATCAGCTTTGCCGGCAAGTCCGGCGTGCGCGGCCGCGTCGTCAGCCGCGAAGGCAGCCTTGTCAGCCAGGCGCTGCTCGCCGGGATCATCGGCGGTTTCGGCCGCGGCTTCTCGGCCAATGCCAACAGCATCTTCTCCGGCGTCACGACCAACGCCGACGGAACGCGCTCCAAGCTGTCGCCCGGCGACATTCTCGGCGGAGGGCTCGGCCAGGGCGCCGCGGACGCGGCCGATACGGTCAGCAAATATCTGATCGAACGCGCCGAACAGTACCAACCTGTCGTCGAGATGCCGACCGGCATCGATGTTGAGATCGTGTTCCTCGACGGCGTCTACGTGAGGAATTCCCAGTGATCGGAGCACCTAATTCTCCAGCGCGTCGCTGGCTGCGGCCCGCGGCAGGGCTCGCCGCCGTCATCGCCCTGTCCGCCGCCACCGGCTGGGGCGTCGCAAGCCTCGCCGCGCCGACGACCGCTCCCGATAGCGCCAAGGTGCGGGCGGCGCTCAAGCTCAGGCTTCCGAAGACGCCGATCGACGCGATCGACTGCTCGGGGCTCGGCGGCCTGTGCGAAGTCGCTTCGAAGTCGACCCTGTTCTACGTCGACCGGGCAGCCAAGTATCTCGTGATCGGCCGTGTCTACGACATGGAGGCCCGCCAGGATCTGACGGCCGCGCGGCTGCTTGCTCTGAACCCGGACCTGCTCACCGCCGGCGCCGCCCGGCGCCAGCCAGGAGAGGACGAGCCGCCCCAGCAGCGCCCGAGCGTCCCGGCGCGGGTTTCGCTCGCCGGTCTCCCGGCAAACGGGGCCATCACCTGGGGTCCGGCCGAAGGGCCAAAGGTGGTCGTCTTCTCCGACTTCAACTGCAGTTACTGCAAGAAGCTCGAAGGCGAATTGAAGGCGATCGGCGCACGCGTCGAGGAACGGCCGATCTCGATCTTTGGTGCGGAAAGCCGCCAGCTGGCCGAGCGAGTACTCTGTGCATCCCGTCCGGAGATGTCGCTGCGCATGGCCTATTCGGGCCTGGCGCTCGCCAATCCCAAGCCCTGCGACACGACCGGCCTCGACGCCAACGAGGCCTTTGCGAAAGCGCACGGCTTCGGCGGCACGCCGGTCATCGTGCGGCCGTCCGACGGCGCTGTGCTCGAAGGCTATCGGCCTGCCGCCGCCCTCCGCGAGTTCCTCGCGGCCGCTCCCCGCCAGACCAGCAAAGGATGACCTCTATGTCCCCTTCCAAGCGCCTCATCGTCAGCGCCGGACTCGCGGCAGTGCTAACCGGCTGCACCACGTTCGGCACCAATGTCCAGGGCGACTTCAGCTGTCGCGCGCCCAAGGGCGACTGCGCTCCCAGCCATGTGATCGACGCCCACGCGACCTCCGAGCTGGAGCGCAATGGCTCCTCCCACGAACTTGCGCGGGTCCGGGCCGGAGTTGCTGCCGGCGATACGGGCCGAACCTTAGAGCGCACGCTCCGGATCGTGTTCCCGGCGCATGTCGATGAAGCCGGAACGCTTCATGACGAAGCTGTCGCCTGGGCGGTGGTCGAGAATCCCCGCTGGGCCGCGGAACTGCGCCGCAAGCCCGGCGAAGGGGCGGCGCCGCCGCTGCTGCGCCAGCTCAGCCGGCAGCTCAAGGCCGTCCAGGCCGCCTCAGACCCGGCCGCGCAAAAGGCCAGCGACGAGAGCGATGCCGCCGACCTGACTTCCCCTTTCTCGCTTGCTGTCCCTCCCGTCCAGGATTCCCCCGTTGCCTCGCCGCTGGTCCTCCCCTCCACGGCGCGCGAGGCCGTCGCCGGTGCCAAGGCACCGGCGGTCGAGGGGTTCGACATGTCCCCTCCCCTGCATGATCGGACCCCTCGGCCTGGCGGCGGCGAAAAGCCGCTCACGTTCCCAAGCATCGAGGCGATCGAGGCCGCCAAGGCGGTGACCGGCAAGACCTACACGCCCGCGGCACCCGACAAGGAGCCCAAGTGATGGCCGAGCGGCTGAACACGATTCTGGACCGAGTGCTTCGCGGGCTTCTCGGCGATGCCGAGCACGCCGAGAAGCGGCGGCCTCCGCTGATGCTCGACATGCTGTCGGACTGGCTGCCCTACCGAGTCTACGATCCGGCAAGCCGGCTCTATTTCAACGCGCGCTCGAAGGGGTTCATCCTCTCGGTGACCCCGCTGATCGGCGCGGACGAGCGCACCGGTGAGATCCTCGGGGCATTCTTCTCCGAGGGCCTGCCGCCCGGCGCCTGCCTCCAGGTGCTGCATCTCGCCTCCCCGCGCATCAGCCGGATCGTCGCGCCCTGGTTTGCCCCGCGCTACGTCCAGGGCGGGGTCTATGAGGCCATCGCCCGCCACCGGGCCAAGCGGCTCTATGGCCTCGTCTGGGAATCGGGCTCGGCGGACGCGCCATTCCATGCGCGGCACCACCAGGTGATCGTCTCGGTCGGCGTTCCCGCAGCGAAGACGGTGAGCAACGAGGAGCTCAAGCAGACCCGCGACGGGCTCATCGCCATGCTGAAATCCCTGAACCTCGGCGTCGCGGAGGTGGGGCCGCAGCAACTCATCGCCATCCTCGACGACCTCACCTCGCCGACCACAGCGCCGCAGGACGACGCGGTTCCCTACAACGCCAACGACCCGATCGCGGCCCAGGCGATCCGTCACGACATCGAGCTCGTCGTCCACGAAGACCGGATGCACCTGCGCACCGAGCGTTTCCGCCCGACGGGCAGGACAAATGACGGCGTGCCCGAGATCGGCATCGTCTATCCCGACGCCTTCGACGTGCGGCATTTTTCCGTCCGTAACATGCCGCAGCGCTGGGCGCCGTGGGAATGCGCACGGCTCATCGGCGATCTGTTCACCGACAAGCTGCGCTTTCCCTGCCCGGCCGCGACGATGCTCTGCCTCGTCTACCCGGATCAGGAAGCGGCCAGCGCCAAGGCCGGCTTCAAGTTCATGCGGACGACGAGCCTTGCGGGCACGAAGAGCGCCCGCTTCCTGCCGCGCATCGGCGAGCAGGCGGCCGAATGGCAGCACGTCCAGGCCGAGCTCCAGGAAGGCCGCCGGCTCGTCCGCGTCTTCTATGGGATCACGGCCTATTCCCCGCTTGGCGCCGGCGACCGGCACGAGCGGGCGATAAAGTCGATCTACAAGGCGGCGGGCTGGGATCTTGCCGACGAGCGTTATCTCCAGGTGCAGGGACTGCTCGCGGCCATGCCGCTGACGCTCGCCGACGGGCTCGGCGCCGACATGGAGCGCCTGAAGCGGTTCAAGACGGTGCTCTCGACGACCGCCGCCAACATCGCGCCGATGCAGGGCGAATATCTGGGGAGCGCGCACCCGCACCTGCTGTTCGTCGGCCGCCGCGGCCAGCCTTTCTTTTGGTCGCCGTTCGAGAACGACGCCGGCAATCACAATGTAGCGATCTGCGGCAAGTCGGGCTCGGGCAAGTCGGTGCTCCTGCAGGAGATGTGCGCGGCACTGCGCGGCGCCGGCGCGCAGGTCGTAGTCATCGACGACGGGCGTAGCTTTGAGCATTCGGTCAAATTGCAGGGCGGCCGCTTTGTCGAGTTCACGATGAAGGCAGGCTTCTGCCTCAATCCCTTCTCGATGATCGACGCGGGGCGCGCGGCAGAGGACGAAGACTACCGCCTGGACTGCTTTGCCATGGTCAAGGCGATCGTCGGCCAGATGGCGCGCCACAGCGCGAAGCTCTCCGACACCGAGCGCGGACTGATCGACCGGGCGGTCAATGCCGTCTGGAGCGAGCATGGCGTGGCGGCGACCATCACCGGCGTGGGAGAGGCTCTCGCGAGTCTCGCGAACGAGGCCGCAACCGACCTTGCGACCGCGCTTGCTCCCTACATGGCCGGCGGCACCTACGGCGCCTTCTTCGAGGGCCAGGCAAGCCTCGACCTTGATGCCGATTTCACCGTCTTCGAGATGTCCGACCTTGCGAGCCGCGAGGAGCTGAGGGCGGTCGTCCTTTCTGCAATCATGTTCATGACCAGCCAGGCGATGACGCGTTCGCCCCGCCAGGTCCGCAAGCTGCTGCTGATCGACGAGGCCTGGTCGATGCTCAAGGGCGGCTCGATGGGCGAGTTCGTCGAGACCTATGCCCGCACCTGCCGCAAATATGGCGGCGCGCTGGCGACCGCGACCCAGTCGCTCAACGACTATTACAAGTCCGACGGGGCGACGGCGGCGCTCGAGAACAGCGACTGGATGCTGATCCTCCAGCAGAAGCCCGAGACGATCGCCGATTTCAAAGCCTCCAAGCGGCTCGACATGGACGACCGCACCGAGACGCTGATCCGCAGCCTGAAGCGGTCGGGCAGCGACTATTCCGAGGTCTTCATCAAGGGACCGGAAACCGAGGCGATCGGCCGGCTCGTGCTCGACGACTATTCAGCGACTTTGTTCTCGAGTTCACCCCAGACTTTCGCTGCGATCGATGCCGAGATCGCCCGCGGCCACCAGCTCGCCGATGCGATCGAGCGGATCGCTTTCGCGGGCCGCACCTGAATCCACCCTCCAATCAAGGACCACGATACCATGCCACTTCATCTTGTCGGCCCCTTCGATCAGGCGCAGGAGCGCGCGCTCTTATCGGGCGGGGACGACGGCTTCGATCCACCCCCGCCCGACAAGACTTGGCGCGGCCACCTTGCCGACACCTGCTACATTCTCGTCAAGGCGGGCGGTTTCCTCGCCTCGACTTATCTCATGACACTCGGGCTGCCGCTCCTGTTCTTCCTGATGGTCTCGGGCGGCAACGTGGAGCTGTTCTTCGCGCAGATCGCCAATTTCGCCGAGCGCTTCATCGGCGCCGATCCGACACGCCAGGTCGGCTTCGTCAACGACCTGAAGTTCGGCCTCATCGGTCTTGCAACGCTGGTCGCCTGCCTGCGGATGCCGCGCTTCCTGTGCGAGGTCGCCGAAGGTCTCCGGGAGGAAAAGCTGTGAAGAACATATTGGCAACATCAGCCCTGTCGGCGCGCCGATTCAGCATCAATCTCACCGCAATCGCGCTCGGCCTGAGCATGATCGCCTCCACGCTCTGGGGCGTCTGGGCGACCGACAAGCTTCTCGCGCTCGAAAAGCGCGAGGTCGTCACGGTCCAGCTGAGCCGCATCATGGGCGACTTCATCGAGGCCGAGGCGCGGGCCGGACGGTCGCCCGAAGAAACCCGCGAGCGCGTCCAGGTCTATCTCAAGGCCGTCGAGGACTCGGTCGAGCAATTGGGGCGCGAGGGCCGGACGGTCCTTGTCGCCGAGGCGGTGGTGGCCGGCAGCGCACCCGACCTCACCGAGACTGTGCGCGCCGACGTCGTGCGCCGCATGGGAGCCGTTCCCGATGGGCGCAGCTGACATCCTCGCTCGTTCTTCGGCATGGGGACGCCTCGTGCTCTGGGGCGGCCTCGGCGCAGTGGCGCTCGCGCTCAGCACGCTGGCCGCCTTCTCGCGCGAGCACGCGCTGATGATCAACGCGAGCCCGAGCCTGCCCCATTGGGCGATCTGGCTCGAGCGCGGCGCCGCTCCCAAGCGCAGCGACATAATCCTGTTCGATCCGCCCACCTCGCCCCTGCTGGTGAAGCATTTCGGCAAGGAGCCCAGGCCGTTTGGCAAGCGGGTGAGCGCCCTGCCCGGCGATCTCGTCACCGAGAAGAATCGCGCCTTCTTCGTCAACGGTCGCCTGGTCGCGAAAGCGAAGCTCACGAGCCGCCTCGGCGAGCCGTTGGCGCTCGGCCCGACCGGCCAGGTTCCGGCCGGCTGCTACTTCGTCACCACCGCGCACAAGGACGGCTTCGACAGCCGCTATGCGGCGATCGGATGGATCTGCGCTCCCCGTATCCTTGGCGTGGGGAGGCCGATCCTGTGAAGCTCTTGCCCGCAATGATCGCGCTCCTTGTCGCCTGCCTGGGCGCGGCAGCGCCGGCGTTCGCCCGCGATTACGGTCAGCAGGGCGCTGTCTGGCCGATCGTCGAGCCCGACATCCTCGCGCAGATCCGCGCCCGCCTGACCCATCTGGAGAAAACCGGCGAGACGGCGCGGCTCAACGAGGAGCTGAAGCGCCGCACCATCACGCGGGTCAACCGGCCGGAGCCCGTGTCCGGTGTTGGTTCCGCCTCGGCGACGCGCAGCTGGCGCTTCGATCCGACCATTACGGTCGAGCGCAACATTGCCGACGACAAGGGCCGGGTCATCATTGCCGCGGGGACGCGCGTCAATCCGCTCGACACTGTCCCGCTGCGGGTGCCGCTCGTCTTCCTCGACGGAGACGATCCGGCGCAGCTTGCCTGGGCGGCGCGCCGCTTCGGCCCAACCCGTGCCAAGCTGATCCTCGTGCGCGGCGCGCCCCTCGAGCTGATGAAGACCCGCCAGCGACGCTTCTATTTCGACCAGGGCGGCAGCCTTGTGAAACACTTCGGCATCCGCGCTGTCCCCGCGACCGTCGAGCAGCAGGGCCGCGTCCTCGTCGTCACCGAACAGGCGATCGAGCGCAAGGAGCGCGCACCATCATGAGCAAGAGAAAGCACCTGCTATCATGGATTTGCGGGACGATGCTCCTCGTCAGCCTGAGCGTGGCGGCGAGCACGCCAGCCCAGGCCGCGGCCGGACCCGGGCGCTGCACCGGCAAGTTCGTCAACCCGATCACCGACATCTGCTGGTCGTGCCTGTTCCCGATCTCGGTCGGGGCCCTGAAGATCTGGCCGTCGAGCCGGCCCGACACCGACAACCCAGACTCGCCGGTGTGCCTGTGCGGCCTGAGGCCCGGCATCGCGATGGGGTTCTGGGAGCCGGTGCGGCTTGCCGATGTGAGCATGAAGCCGTGGTGCTTCGTCAATCTCGGCGGGATGAAGCTCGACCCCGGCTTCGACATCGGTTTCAAGACGATGGCCGGGCCATCCGCCGTCGGCGGTGCGACGCAGTACAATTCGCAGTGGCACGTCCACTGGTACGCCTATCCGCTGATCTACTGGATGGAGCTCGTCGCCGACTTCCTGTGCCTCGAATCCGGCTCGGTCGACATCCTCTACATCACCGAGATCGATCCGCTCTGGCAGGACAGCGAGCTCACCGCGATCATCAATCCGGAGGCGGTGCTGTTCGCCAATCCGCTCGCGCTCGCTGCCTGCGCCGCCGATTGCGTAGCCGCGACGGCGAAGCTGCCGACGGACGAGCTGTTCTGGTGCGCCGGCTGCCAGGGAACGATGTATCCGCTGAACGGAAACGTCTCGGCGACGATCGGCCATGTCCAGGCCTCACGCCTCGCGCTCGCCCGCTTCTCCTACAAGCTCCATCGCGAGCTCGTCGCCTGGGGCACGATGGGCAGCAGGGGGCTGTGCGGCAAGTATCTGATGCCGGTGATGCGCAAGCAGCAATACCGCTTCCAGGCCACCAACCCCAATCCGCAGACGAAGGGACGCTACGCCTGCGCGCCCATCGGCGCCTCCACCACCTTCATGTCGGCAGGCCAGGTCTATCCCGCCATCGGCGAGGACATGGGCTATCTGGTCTGGCGCAAACGGAACTGCTGCGCGCTATGAAGACGCTCCCCCATCTCCTCGCCATCGCCGCGCTCGCGGGCGCTGCCGCCTTCGCCGGCGCCGCGGCCCAGACCGCCGAGCAAGACCTCGACCTCGAGGCGATCCGCGCGCGGGCCGCCGAACAGGCCGGCGAAGCCGACGCGCTTGCGGCCAGAGCGCGTGCCCGGGCCGAGCAAGTGGCCGAGCAGGCGCGGACCAGCGCTGCCGACGCCCAGGCCCACGGCCGCCGCTTCGCCGGCCAGGCCGGAAGGAGCGCGAGGCCCGATCCGGCGCAACCCTTCGATTTCGACAGGATGGTCGCCGATGCGGGCATGATGGCGAGCGAAAGCATGGGCGAGGCCCCGCGCTTCATCGCCTTTGCTTCGCTGTCGATGCCGCCGGCTGCGCTGCGCGCGATGATCGGCGACGTCACCCGGGCGGGCGGTGTGATCGTTCTGCGCGGCCTGCCGCAGAACAGCGCGAAAGTGCTGACGGCCGCGCTGTCGAAAGTCGCGCGGCCGGGCGAGGATCTGGCGAGCGTGGGGATCGATCCGCGGCTGTTCCGCGCGTTCGGGATCGAGGTGGTACCGACCTATGTCGTCGCCAGCAGCGACTTCGACCTGTGCGACGGCTTTGACTGCACGACGCAGGTTCCGCCGCACGACCGCATGACGGGTAATGTGAGCGCCGCGCACGCGCTTGAGACCTTTGCGCGCGGGGGTGGTCCCGGTGCGCTCCTCGCCGCCCAGCACCTCGCCCGACTTGAAAGGCCGGTTCAATGAAACGCCTTCTGCTAGTCCCCTTGTCCCTTGCCTGGGCCTGCCTGGTACTCGGCGGCGGCGTCCATGCCCAGAGCACGACCGAGGCCGCCAAAGCCGACGGCAAGGCGTTCGGCCGCGAAAAGGCCGCCGACGCGCAGGACGCGGCAACGGTTCGGCCCGACGCGAACCGGGTTCCCAATTTCAACGGGAGCCCGAGCCAGTCGGACTATTTCGACGATCCCGACCGCATGAGCCGGGACGCCGCGAGCCGGGCGACGTCCAATACCGGCTACCGGACCATGCGGGAGTCGATGGACCGGCGCGCCAAGTTCGCGCCGCAGGATCTCGACGCGGTGATCGCGCGCAGCCGAACCATCAGCCAGGACCCATTGTCCTATACCAGCGGCATGGCGGTCGGCGGGTCGCAGGGCCGCTGCGTGCCGCTGCCCCGGGGCACGGCCAGCGCCGGCCGCTACATGGCGACCTGCAACACCGGCTACACCGCCAGCCAGGAGACGCGAACCTGCGCCATCGCGCTTGTGGCAGCGGTGACTGCAGGTGCCGATTATCTACATCTTTGTTCGTATGGTGGCTTTGGCGGTGAGTTCACCTGCGAACCTCTCGACGCCGCCGGATGCGCCCAGGCAGGCATGCGTCCCGGTCGCTGCCTGCAATGGTCGCGAGACCCCAATGGACGGCCTTGGTGCAGCGAACCCGGCGAACCAGTGCTCGAATATTGGTGCAGCGCCCCTGTACCCGGCTTTGAAATCGTCTCGACCAGATCGCGGAACGTCATCAGCACAAGGCGCGACGAGAGTGCATGCGCGAGCCTTGCCGCCGACAGCACCTGCCAACAGGACGCCGAAACCTGCACCGACAGCGATCCCGTCACGCGTGTCATCAATGGCGTGGCGGTCACCCAGCCTTGCTGGGCCTGGTCGCGCAGCTACACCTGCACGCAGTTCACCGAAGCGCAGGATTGCCAGACGCTGGAAAGCACGTCGGGCTGCACGCTCGTGCGCGAGGATTGCCTGACCGACGAGCCCTGCCGGACCTGGGAACGGGTCTACGACTGCCCGGTGCCCGATCAGCCGGCCAGCACCAACCAGTTCATCTGCGATGGTGATGTCTACTGCATCGACGGCTCGTGCGAGACGATCGAGCGCGAGGCCAATGACGAGTTCAAGGATGCGGTCGTCGCGCTAAACGCGATGAACCAGGCGAGGCGCGAGTTCGATTCCGACACGCTCACGCTGTTCCGGGGCACGCGCAACACGTGCTCTTCGAAGGTGTTCGGCGCGCTCAACTGCTGCAGAGGCAAGGGTTTTCCGCTCATTCCGGGGATCCAGCTGCTCGTGGCGCTAGGCTGCAGCCGCGAGGAGATGCTGCTTCACCAGCGCGATGCGCAGGGTCTGTGCGCCTATGTCGGCAGCTATTGCTCGGACAGCTTCCTCGGCGTCTGCCTGACGAAGAAGAAGGTCTATTGCTGTTTTGAATCCAAGCTCTCGCGGATTCTGCAAGAGCAGGGCCGCCGGCAGCTGAACAAGCCGTGGGGCAAGCCGAAGATCGAACAGTGCCTCGGCTTCACGATCGAGGAGTTCGCGCGGCTCGATCTCTCCAAGATGGACTTCAGCGAAGTCTACGCCGAGTTCACCGATACCGCCCGCCTGCCCGACGAGCTGCAGGCGGCCAGCGAAATCCAGCAGAAAATCGAGGACTATTATGCCCGCGCACGCCAATAAGGCCGCCCGGCGGCTCCTGGCCGGATGCTTCGCCCTGACCACCGTCCCGCCCCTGTTCGCTACTCCGGCGCACGCGCAGGAGCCGCCGCTCGTCGCGACCGATGACGGTCAGGACAGCTTCTACTGCGCGGAACGCCGGCTCGGCTACTGGTTCTATTGCGCCAGGCCGAGGCCGGTCGAGCAGCCCCACCCCCCTGCCCCGCCGCCGGCGAGCGCGACGAGCCAGCTTGATGCAATCACCGCGGAGCTGCGAGAGTTGAAGGCGAAGGCGATCCTCGAGCCGACGCCGGCCAACGTCACGGCCTATATCCGGTTCCAGCGCGAGCAGCTCGATCGCGCCTCGCTGTTCAGCGATGTCTGGCAGCGGGCGATCTGGCAGGATCCCGAGCTCGACTATACGCTGCAGCGGCCCGTCTCGACGCTCGGCAAGCGGCAGTGGCAAGACGCTCGCAATGCGGACCGCAACGCGGCGATGGCGCAGCTGTCCGAGCGCTACGGGCTGTTCTATTTCTTCGCCCAGAGTTGCGGCGCATGCGAGGTCATGTCGCCGATCGTTCAAAGCGTCGCATCGACGTGGCATATCGCGGTGCGCGCGATCTCCACCGACGGCGGTCCTTCGCGCCACTTCCCCAACTACACCGTCGAGACCAACCAGCGCACGCGCATGGGCCTCGAGCCGAAGGTAACTCCGGCGGTCGTGCTCTGGGACGCGGTGACGCGCCGGGCCATTCCCATCGGCTACGGCGTGATGTCGGCCGATGAGCTCCAGGACCGCATCTACCTCCTCACATCGAAGGAAGCCGGACGTGACTATTAGAATGAAGCGCATGGTCGCTGCGCTGCTGGCGATCACCCTCCCCGTGGCGTCCGCGCAGGCGGGCGTCGGCAGCTCGATGGATGCGTTCTTGAAAGACGTGGGGGGCGCCTCCAACGTCAACGGGCCCACGGCTTTCGAAGGGCAGTCGGCCGGCTACTACAGCCTCGGCAACGTCTGGACGCGCTTTCCGCAGAAGACCTCCAATATCGCCAACCTGCAGCTGCCGCGGGCGCGCGCGGGCTGCGGGGGCATCGATATCTTCGCCGGCTCCTTCAGCTTCATCAATGCGAGCGAGCTCGTCGCGATGCTCAAGGCAGTCGCCAACAATGCGGTGGGATTCGCCTTCAGCCTGGCGATCGACACCGTCTGCCCGGAATGCTCGAAGATCATGCAGGAGTTCAGCCAGAAGGCTCAGCTCATGAACAATCTCAACATCAACAGCTGCGAGCTGGCGCAGGGACTGGTCGGTGGCATCTGGCCGAAAGGCGACCTCGCCGACAAGGCGATCTGCGAGGCGATCGGCAACTCGGAAGGCATCTTCACCGATTATGCCGCGGCCAAGCATGGCTGTGGCACCAAAGGCCAGCGGGCCAGCACCACTGCCCAAGGCGACGGCGAATACGCCGACGTCAACCCCGCGGTGCCGCGCAACTACACCTGGACCATCCTCAAGAAGTCGGCCTTCTTCTCGCCGAACGGCACGTTCGACCGTGAGCTCGCCGAATATTCCATGACACTGATCGGCACGATCATCTACGTGCCGCCCAAGGACGAACAGGCGGGCAAGTTCGTGCCATTCGCGGGCGATGCGTCTTCGACGTTGGTGACCGCGCTGCTCGATGGCACCCCCGGTAGTAGCGTGAAGGTCTTCGACTGCGACGAGGCCGATCAGTGCCTCAACCCCACGTTCAAGACACTGAGCGTTCCCGCATCCAAGGCGCTGCGCCCGCGTGTCGTCGCGCTGATTGCCGGCATGGTGCAGGCGATCCGCGATGACACGGCAATCACCGAGGCGCAGAAGGAGCTGCTGCAAGTCGCCTCGGTGCCGCTCTACAAGATCCTCACCGTCCAAGCCGCCTACGGGCGCGGAATGCTGATCGACGATCGCGAGACACTGGCCGAGATAGCCAGCGTCGACCTCCTGTTCGCGGTCCTCGACCGGATCGTCAGCGAAGCGGGCCGTTCGATGTCGAGCTTCATCGGCGCGGACGAAGCCAAGATCGCGATGTGGCAGAACCAGGTGAACGTGGTGCGCCAGGCCCTCGCCGACCGCCAAACCAACACGCACCTCAAGGTCAATGCCATCATGCAGATCATCGAGAAGACGGCGTTCATCGAGAACGTCCTCGCCGCCTCGATGTCGCCGGGCATGGCTGCCTCGCTCGACTGGTCGCGCGGGGTCCAGACCCGCTCCCTCACCCACTGATCCGCGCGAGGACACGAGCCATGGTCGAGGTCTTCACGGTCGGCGGTGGCGACTATCTGGTCAACGTGTTCCAGGCCGTCGCCGCCTGGACCGGCAATGGCGGCTACAAGAGCCTGATCCAGGTGGTGCTGGTGATGGGCCTTGGCCTTTCCGCCTTGACGCTGGCGTTCAACCAGGACTGGCGCGCCTGGATCAACTGGTTCCTCGGCGCGACGCTGATCTACTCGTGCCTGATGGTGCCGCGGCTCGACGTCCATGTGACCGACCGGCTCAACCCGGGCCTCGCCCCCGCCAACGTCAGCAACGTGCCGCTGGGCCTTGCACTGATGGCGAGCTTTACCAGCCAGGTGGGAGATTACCTTACTGGCTCGGCCGAGGTGGTCTTCGGCTTGCCGGGCGACCTCAACTACTCGAAGAACGGCATTATCTACGGAGCGCGGCTCTACGACGCCACGCGCAGCTTGCGCATCTCCGACCCCGAATTTGCCGCCAATCTCGACGAGCATTTCCGGCAGTGTGTGTTCTACGACGTGCTGCTCGGCCGCTACTCCATGAAGGAGCTTGCGGAGACCAATGACATCTGGACGACGATCGCACCGGGCAGCCAGGCCCGCGCACAGCGCTTCCTCACGCGCGATCCGTCATCCGGACAAGTGACGTCGAATATCGTCACCTGCCGCGATGCCTACAGCGCGCTGAACGGCCAGTGGGCGAGCCTGATCGACGGCATGGGAACGGTGTTCGGCCGCCAGCTTTACCCCAACCAGACGGCGGCGCTCGCCAAGGCCAAGCTCTTCGCCGACCTTCCGCTCGCCTATCAGTACCTCAGCGGCGTCTCGGCCAATGCGGCCGACATCTTCAAGCAGACGCTGACGATCAACGCGATGAGCCAGGCCATGCATTCGATGTCGGGCAGCAGCGGCGCCGGCAATGTGGATGTCTACGCCCAGACGCGCGCCGACATTCAGACCGAGCGGACCTACAGCTCGATCGCCAGCAATGCGATGAAATGGGTTCCCCTGCTCAACGTCGTGCTGACGGTCCTCTTCTACGCGCTGTTCCCGGTCCTCTTCCCCCTGTTTCTCATGCCGAAGACCGGCCCGCTCGCCTTGAAGGGTTATGTCACCGGCTTCTTCTATCTGGCCGCATGGGGTCCCCTCTTCGTGATTCTGCACATGATGCTGATGGTGAAGGGAGCGGCCGACATGACCGCGGTCGCAGGAACCAGCGGCCTCAGTCTCGCCAGCTTCACCGGCATGGCCGACGTGAACAGCGACATCGGCGTGCTGGCCGGCTACCTCATCGCCTCGGTGCCGTTCCTGGCCGGCGGGGTTGCCAAGGGCGCGATGGCGATCTCGCATCACGCGACGAGCTATCTCAACCCGAGCCAGAATGCCGCAGAGGAAGCGGCGCGCGAGGCGAGCACCGGCAATGTCGCGCTCGGCAATACCAGCTTCGAGAATTCGAGCGTGCTCACCCGGCAGTTCGCTCAAGGGACGATCGCGCCGAGCTTCACCTACGGCGCCGGCCAGACCCGGACATTCAGCGACACCGGCTCGATGACCACGAGCTTTGCCGAGGCAAGTTACGACCAGCTCCCCAATTCGAGCTACCCCTTCACTCCCACGCTCGGCCAGGAGTTCACCTCGCGCCTCTCGACGATGGCCTCGCAAGCCCGCTCCAACAGCGAGACCTATTCGAACATCGCCACGGAATCGACGACCAGCGCCGTCACCAGGTTCCGCGAGCTCCGAGATCAATTCAGCCGCGGCAGTTCCTTCGAAACCGCCACCGGCCAGTCCAGCTCGGACAGCATCCAGACCGCCTTCAGCGAAGTCGATCAGGCATCGACCAACCTGCAGCGCCAGTTCGGCCTCTCACGCCGCGCTGCGGACGATATCAGTTCCGCATGGTTCCTCGGCGGTGAAGCTGGCGTAAAGGTAGGTGGAGAAGCTGGTCTTCTATCCGGAAGTATCGGTGCCAGGGGCGGCGGCACCCGTACCTGGACGGACAGCGACCTCGGCATCGCTTCGGAAGACCGATCCCGCATTACGGGTAGTCTTCAGCAGATGTCGGACAGTCGTAACTGGTCGAGCACGCGAGACAGTTTCATCCGCTCGGTCAGCACCTCGTCGAGCTCATCGATCTCGACCACAGCGAGCGGCATGAACGCCTCTCTGACGGAAGCGCAAAGCTACAGCCGCGAGGCGCGGCGCGCGGAAGAACTTGCGAACCGTTTGGAAAACCAGGCGTCGTTCTTCGAAGGCAAAAGTGCGGCCGGTAGCCTCAACCTGTCCCAAGCCTACCGCGAATGGGGCCTGGTTGAGATCGAGCGCAATCGGGATTTCTATGGAGACGTCCGCTTCGACGACGTGGCGTTCCAACTCAGTCCGGAAGGCCAGGCGCTGCAGGCGAAGTTCATCGAAAGCTATGCTGAACAGCTCCGCGATGGAATCGAGGATCGTCTGGTGCTTGTTGCCGGACAGCCTGTCTCTCGCCCAAGCATCTCTGACGCTGAAGCAGTTCGAAGCCGTGCTGCGATCGGCGGGAGCATGCCTTCAAGCGTGCCGCAGGTGGATACTGACGGCATCCGCGATGAGGTTGGGCGTGTTCAGGCCGCTGGCCGGCAGCAGATAGGTGGAACGAGAGAGCGCCTCGACGCCGTCACCAGAGGCGCCCGGGGAGCGAGTGCTGAGGCGGCCGACGATGTGAAGGAGTGGTGATTTGGAGCCAGGTCACCATAGTCCAAAAGACGCACCGATTAAGAACGAGAATACCGCCAGGATCACGAGCGTACCCGCAATCGTCAGCTTCCTCGCCAATGGGTCCGCCCACGATTTCCTGATCCGATATTCCGTTAGTCGATTCTCATGGATCGCCTGATCGATTTCGGCGAAGCCCTCCCAATTTCGGGGGACTGGCTGGCCTGTGCGGTGACGGTGGAAATCAGTCATGATTGCGTTCATCTTGCTGCTCCTCAGAACATAGCCGAAACTTGCGAGCGACGGGAGGGAATTCGATTTCAGCGATATTCGCTCCCCACTTGCATCGCCGGCTAGCGCCCCCTCCCCCTCCCGATGGCAGCAGTGCGCCCCAATCGCTGACATTGAGCAATGTGATCGTGGTTCCCGTAAGCTGCCGTCGCTTTCGAAGTGAAGGGACGAGATCAAATCAGCTCATTGATAGCGTGGTTTGCGAACGCTCGCCGACAGGCCTTCTGGTCGCTGGGTTGGGTTAGACGGTGATTCCTCGCTGACCCAAGAATGAGCCGACCGTGAGCAAGCTATAGGCGTTGCAGAAGCTTTCGAAATAGAACTCGCATGGCTCATCACGGTCATTGATGATCGTGTCCGTTTCTTCGAATACCGGTCCCCGCCTTCGCCCGGTCGCATGTTTCTCGATCAGCGCGTAGCCCTGCTCGGGGCTGAACCCGGCAAATTTCTCGCGGAATGCCTTCGATCGGATGAAGTAGCGGATCGTCTCGCCATTCTCGCCAGTCCCGATGTCAGGATGGCGAGGGTGGGCGGTCATCATACCGAAAACCGGTCGATCGGGCTCCCTGTCTTCGACGATCCGCCAAAAGGTCGAGGTCAGAGTGTTTCCGTAACGCTTGGCCATCATCTTGATCGTGTCGAAGTCCAAGTCGCAATCGCGGGCTTCCGCGCCGAAGCGCTCTTGGAGGAAGAGCAACCGCGCCGAGGCGAAGTTCGCTTCCGCCTCGACCGTCGCATGGCACGAAGGGTCGAGGGTCACGCTGTCATCGCCGAAGAGGAATTCACGGTGCCATGGGATCAGGCTATGTCCGATCTCGTGCCCTTCGATCCAGCGGTGTTTGGGCTGGGGCACCTCCTGGTCGATCATAATCCGCCGCGATGAGGGAACCCACAAGGCGGAAAGGCCGGCCTTACGGATGGCATCGAAGAGTGCCGTGGGTTTGTCGAACAGCTGTTTCCCGGCCATTTTCAACCGGTGGGCCACCTCGTCGAACACGCCGACATCGTTAGAGCTGTAGTATTTGAGATCGAGATCGAGCTGGCGGCGCACCGATTCCAGATCGAGCGGGGGTTCGGGATTTCCGAGGTCCTTCAGGAGGCGAGTGACGATGGCTTCGATATCGCTCGCCTCGTATTCACCGACTTGCCCGATAAGCATGTTTCGCTCAGTGGACCCGTTCCGACAGGAACTTGACGAAATCATTCAGCAAGCGCCGTTCGTCCCGGGTCAGTTTCGACATATCGTCGCTCATTGCCGCGAACCGTTCGGCTTCCTCCTCGAGCGCATTGTCATTGGCGACCATGGCTCCGGACAGAACCATCAGCGATCGCTCCGGAATCTCGAACACGCCCGCGAGTTGGTGGATCAGCCGGGGTTTGGCCCGGTAATGCGGATCGTGCTCGACTTGGCGTAGATCCTCGGGGTCGATCCGCGCCTTCTTAGCCAGATCTTCGATCGACAGACTGTCGCGTCGTCGTAGTTGGCGAACGAGCACGCCGAAGCTGTGCGCGAGCCGGTCGCTACGCTCTGGATTGTCGCCGCAAAGCTCGGGCGACAAGAACATACCGATGTCCTGAAGGATCATTATCGGCGCTCCTGCATCGGTATCGACGATGGGGTCCGTGTCGATCCGGCGCTGGAGCCAATCCTGAGAGATGAGGATTTCCATCTCGAGCTCCTTTCCTAAATTGCGAGGAAGGCTTTTGCCTGGTCCTCGGTGGTTTCGAAATACCGCATGCCCGTGCCGTCGACCCCGAGGTCGGTCATCCCGCAAACGTCGCGATACCAGGTCTCGGCCTGAGGTAGGGCGTGTAGGCCTACGCGCCCGGCGAACTCCTCATGGAAACTAAGGGAGATCGCCGCGCCGAGCAGAATCCGCCCGATGCTCTTGAAGCGAGGAACAGCGGCCAAAGTCGGCCGGTTCCACGGTGCGCTCGCGAGCAGCACGACCTTTACGAGCGGCTTGCCTTTCTGTGACGCTTCCTTCGCAAACCCTGCCGTCTGCGCAAACATCAAGCCTTGCGCGACGCCCTGGCCCTCGAGCGCGAAAGACACCCAGTCCAGCCGACCCTCGAGGGCATCGGCCTTGCTTGCCCATTGCCAGTGTGCATCCTGGATCATGCGCATCTGGACAACTTCGTCGACATTCCCGCCCTTGGCCCGGATCTCGTCGAGCTGGCGATCGAAGATGGGGCGCCATTGCTTCACGAATTGATCTTTGTGCCGTTTGGCGATCGGGCTCCACAGCTCGAGCGCCGTGGGTGTGTTCGTTTCCCGATCGACAACCGAGAATGTCGCGAGCGGTTTATCGAGCACGCGCGTGGACTCAGCTCAGGACCATCAGTTCCGCTTTGTCCTTGGTCGCCGGGTCTTCCACGAACACCTTTTCACCTCGCGCGATACGATCCGAAATCGATTGGTACAGGCGCAGGGCCTGGCGCACGAGCGCGGTCTTCGACAGACCCTTCTCGTCGGCCAGCTTCTCGACGATGTCCATCTCAATGGCGCTGAGGTTCAGCGTCATAGTCCGCTTGTCGTTCATGTGATTGCTCCGTGCTTCGCGCAGATAACGTCAGGTGGAGGCCATGTCAACAAAAATTAGCCATGCAATAGCCATTGACTAGCTATATTACGGCTATTATCTAGCTATCCGGGTGCCATCATCAGGAGGCCTGCCAAGCAACCGGAGTGAATGCCATGAAACGTAAATCCGAAGTGACCAGCGCCCGCGCTGCCAGCGCCGCATCCAAGGTCCTGCGCGATCCGCGCTCGAGCAAGGCCGCCAGGACGGCGGCTGCGTCGGCGCTGACCCAGCGTCCCAACCGCACCAAGAAGTAGGAGCTTAGCTCGTGAAGAAACCCGACAAAAAGACCGTAACGATCATCGTCGAAGGCACCGAGCACGAGTGGCCCAAGGGTGACATCAGCTACGCGGAAGTCGTGACCCTGGAGGTGCCCGATTATGCGCAGCACCCCGAAATTACCTATTCCGTGCTCTACAAGCGCGGGCAGGGCAACAAGCCGGAAGGGACGCTCTCGCCAGGCGCGAGCGTCAAGGTCAAGGAGGGGATGCTCTTCAATGTATCGGAAACTGGTCAGTCGTAATCCCGACCTCGGCCGCTTGGCCGACAAGGGATACGCGATCGCCTTCGACAGCAATTGCCTGATCGTTCGCGATGTCCCCTATCTCGATCAGACGGGCACGCTCGCGTGGGGCGCGCTCGTCACCAAGCTCGTCTTTATCGACCGCGAACGCGTCGAGCAGGACGATCACCAGGTCTATTTCGCCGGCTCGCTGCCGCATGGACTCGATGGGCAGGCGATCCGCAACCTCGGTGGCGGCCCCGCCACGATTCAGCTCTCGGCAGCATGCAGCGACGTTGTGGTCGAGCGGTCCTTCTCGAACAAGCCGCGGATCACGGGCCGGTTCGCCGATTTCTTTGACAAGATTGAGAGCTATGTCGCTATCATCGGCGGGCCCGCTATCGAGAAATACGCGGCGAATCCGTTCACCTTCCGCGTTTGCGAGACCGTTGCCGACCATTCGGTGTTCAAGTTTCAGGATACGCTCACCAGCCGCGCTCAGATCGGTGACCTCACCGCGAAGCTTGAGAACGATGTCGTCGCGATTATTGGCCTAGGGGGAACGGGCGGCCATTTGCTCGATGGCCTCGTCAAGACACCGGTCCGCGAGATCCGCGGGTTCGACGGCGACCGGTTCCACGTCCACACGAGCTTTCGTTCGCCCGGACGCCTCGACGAGCGCGAGCTCGGCCGGTTCAAGGCCGACGTCTACCGCGAGCGCTACGCCCACTTCCGTCATGGGCTCACGCTCAAACCGATCTACATCGATGAGACCTCGCGCGCCGAGCTCGAAGGCGTGACCTTTGCTTTCGTCTGCGTCGATAAGGGATCCGCCCGCGCCGCGATCTTCACGGTGCTCACCGAGCTGGGTATTGCCTTCATCGACGTCGGCATGGGTTTGAAACGCAAGCATGACGGACTCGCCGGGATGCTCCGCGTGACGCACTATCCGGCGGAAGAGGCGCAGGCGATGATGCAGCTCGGCTTGGCGGAGCTGAACGACGGACCCGCCGATCTCTATCGCACCAATATTCAGATCGGCGAGCTCAATGCCATCAATGCAGCGCTGGCGCTGGTGCGCTACAAACAGCTCCGCGGCTTCTATCGCGAGGACGCCGCCTACAAGCACCTGCTGTTCGCGATCAACGACTTGTCGTCGGTGGGAGAGACCGGGTTCGATGCGCATGCGGCTTGAGGAAGTCCGGTCGATACCGGCCAATCTAGAGCCTGGGGTGCTCTACGTTTCGCGAGAATTCGAGACGGCGGCACATTTGTGTGCGTGCGCTTGCGGTCGCAAAGTCCGCACTCCACTGGGACCCACCGAGTGGGAGGTAAGCGCAGGCGCGCATGGGCCGAGCCTCTGGCCTTCAATCGGCAACTGGCAATTTCCGTGCCGCTCTCATTACGTCATCTCGGATGGTGCCATTGAGTGGGCTCCGGCTTGGACCCCTGCCCAGATTGCGCGCGGACGGAACCGGGAAGCCGCCCGCCGTTCGCGCCATTTTCAAGGTCGCGCGAAGCGACCGTGGTGGGCCCGCCTCTTTGCTTGGACACGCGAGAGGCTGTCCCGTTGATCGTGCGATTGGCCCGAAGACATCAATACAGGCCCCTACTCATAGAGTGGGATCACGGCCCGAAAGACCCGACCTTTTCAGCCGCTTTCGGATAGAAGATCGCAAGGCGCGCAAGCAAGGAGCAGCCGATGAGGCCACCAAAGAAGATCAGACCACCGCGCCCGCCGAAGCCGCCGGATCGGTTGCAGAACCCCAAGACCCTCAAGCCACTAGGAAAGAACAAGTGGGTTCGCGCGCATTGGCGCTGGGACTATGATCGTCATGCATGGGAATGGGTTCTGGGACACTGGTCCAAATAGGCTTTCTTCGCCCATTCACCTGCCAGTCGCGCTATCGGCTCTCCTGTTCGACTTCGCTGCTTGGAATGCTGTGCTGAACAGCAAATCCTCCTGACGCGTGGTTGCAAAGCCGCCTGTCCGTTACCGGCCCACTATGTGACGCCGCTTTGGGATTGCGTGAGGTAGCATCTCACTCGCTCCTGCGTCTTGCTCCGTAATTTCCGGCCGGCTCGCAAGTCGTCCACGAAACGCGGATCTCCCAATGCCATCCGCCCAAACTTGCTTGGCGGTATTCTGGTCCGCTCCAGATATGACTCGACCTGCTCCAGAAGCTCCATTGGTCTCGACTCGCATTGCTCTTGCGTTCCTGTTATGTTCATACTAGGAAGGCATCCTAGAGTCTAGGATTCGTTTCCTCGGCGAAATCGGCAGGACAAACGGCGATGGATGAAGCACGGGCAGCGCTGGACGAACTGATCCATAAAGGGCGTCACAATTATGCCTCGATCTCGCGCCTGCTGGGTCGCAATGCTGCCTATATCCAGCAGTATATTCGGCGAGGCAGCCCGCGTAACCTAGACGAGCGAGACCGCGCCATCCTCGCCCAATTTTTCGGGGTCGATGAGACTGTCCTCGGAGCCCCTTCCTACCGCTCAGGCCCTGTGGTCGAACTCGTCCACGTCCCTGTGATCAACGTCGAGGCATCCGCCGGTCACGGAGCGCTTGCCGAGATGGAATCGCAGTGCGCCCAGTTCGGATTCGACGACAAGTGGCTGCGTCGCCTGACCGCCAGCAAGGCCTCGAGCCTCTCCATCATCGGCGTGCACGGCGATTCGATGGAGCCGACCCTGCACGACGGCGATGAGGTCATGATCGATCTTAGCGATGGCCAATCGCGGCTGCGCGACGGTATTTACGTCCTTCGCATGGACGACGCGCTCAACGTGAAGCGGATCGCGATCGAGCCGCAGGGCCGCAGGATTTCCGTGGTGAGCGACAACCCGGCTTATCCGAGCTGGCGGGGCCTCGAGCGTCGCAGCATCAACATTGTCGGACGGGTGCTTTGGTTCGGCCGCGCGCTACAGTAGTCTCGCCGCCGCATGTTGACCTTCCTTGCCGCCTCGATCGTTGCCGCCGGACAGACTTTCACCTGCACCCCGACCCATGTCTGGGACGGCGACGGTCCCATTTGGTGCGCGGAAGGGCCGCACATCCGCATCGCAGGGATCGCCGCGCGCGAGATGGACGGCACCTGCCGGACCAACCAACCCTGCCCCGACGCCTCGTCATCCGAAGCTCGTGACGCGCTTGTTCGATTGCTGGGCGGTGCCCGCGGACGCATTTCGACGGGTCATGTTGTCGTCGAAGGTCCCAGGCTGACCTGCCGCTCGGAAGGCTCTGCCGGCGGGAACAGAACGGCGGCCTGGTGTCGTCTGCCCACGGGCACAGACTTGTCGTGCGCGATGATCCGCACGCGCACCGTCCTTCGGTGGGACCGCTACTGGAAAGGACCGGCGTGCCGATGAGCGCCGAGCTGCACCTGCGAGGCCGCCTTGAACGTGGACCTTACGGTCTCGTACTTCGGATCGGCGGCGGGGGCGCGTGGGAAGTTGAGACGCGCCGCCGAGCACGCCGTCTAGTCGGCCAGGAGGTTGAAGTCGTCGGGCACCGCGCCGGATTCAACAGTGTCAGCTGCGATCAGATATGGCCTGCCGGACAGCCCCGCCCCCGGCCGTCGAAGATCAACATCGAGTATCTCCTGGCCGCGGGGCTCGTGGGCTATGGTTTCATTGCCATACTCGCCGGTCTGGTCGGCTATTTCAGCTGATGCTCAGCGAATGGGAGCTGTGGGCCTGCGCCAACCGGGTGCTGCAGACCCACGGCGAGAACGCTCCTTTCCATGTCGCCGAGCAGATCGGAGCCTTGGCGCTGACGGGCGATGCCGAGGGCGTTCGCACTTGGCAGGGGATCGTAAGGCGCATCGCACAGCTTTCCGGAAAAGACGGGCAAGCGCCGCCCCATTGATCGGCGCGTTGATTAGCCGGCCTGGCCGGAGCGCGGCTAGATCCCGATTTCGAACGGCCTGATGAGCGAACGGTCGCGCTCGGGCGGCTCGCGCTCGGGGATTGGCGCCCTCCCCTTCGCCTGACCGGTGGCGGCAGCGTCGCGTAGCAGGTCAGCCGTCTCGAGAGCCGATCGCTTCATGCCCGGATTGCGTTCGACGGCCGCCTCGAGCTTCGCCGCATTGTCGACGAAGAGCGTCAGGCCGTCCCTCAATCGGGTTATCGTCACCAGGAACGTCTGCTGGTTCGACAGGTTGCGCTCGCGGCTGTCCATGACCGCAATCCCCCGATCAGAGGTCAATCCCTGCGCCATGTGCGCGTTGAGGGCGTAGGCGAGGTCGACCCGTTCGAGCATCGGATCGTCGCGCGAAAGCTGGTGCTCGGCCCCGAGCGAGGTCTTCACCGTCACGCGCCGATCGTCGATCGCAACGATGCGGGCCTGGTCGGCATTGAGAAGCCCGCGCTTGTGGTCGGTCTCGGTCCAGCGGATCCGATCGCCGGCGTAAATGTCGAGGACACGAACTTCGAACAGCCGCAGCGCATCCTGCTCGCCCTGCGGGCGGAGCTGACCGGGGCGGAACTCGAAGCGACGGCCACGCTCGTTCTCGAGCGTCACCCGCTCCCGTGCTGCATCGCTCTCGACGACGCGATACTGGCCTTTGAGCAGCTTCTGTCCGCGCTGGCGCCGATCGACCTCGATTACCATCCCCGGTGCATAGGTGCGGGCGTAACGCAGCTCCTCGCGGGTGACGTTGATGCGGGAAAGCGTGTTCAGGCTCATCTTCGCCGCCCCCAGCTCCCCGTTCGCGCGCAGCCCGGTTTGGACCGCCTCATTGACCTGACTGCGCAAGGCCCGGCCTGAAGCATAAATCGATGTCCTCTCGCGCTCCTCCGGTGAGAGGGAGAGCCAGGCTGCCGCGGCTTGAACGGCTGCGCCGTCCGCTACCTCCACGACATGCCTCCCCAGATGCCGCAGCGCCTCATCGATGTGACCGCCCTGGGCTGCGTACTGAGCCTGGCGAAGCGCCTTTTCGCGGGCGCGCACGTTGATGTTCATGACTGCGGTCTCGACGCCGGCCTGCTGCATCACATCGAAGGGCTTGCCTGCGTCGACCGCCCCGAGCTGCTTGCGGTCGCCGCTGCTGGCGAAGCGGTCGAGCTCGAGCAGGTTGGCGAGCCGGACCAGCTTTTCCTTGTCGGAATTGCCGACCATCGAGGCCTCGTCGAGCAGCACGACGGTGCCGCGCATGGCGGCCCTGGCTTCGGCGAGCTGGGCCGGATTGCCCCCTTCGAGGAGGTTGCGATACCGGCGCAGGAAGCGGGAGACAGTCATGGAGGGGATGCCGGTCTCGCGCTCGAGCATCTGAACCAGCGTGTTCTGGACCGCGAGGCCAAGCACCGTCCGTCCCTCCTCGCGCAGGATGTCGGCGACGGGCTTGAGGACCGTGCTCTTGCCGGCCCCCGCAATGCCCTGGATCGCCACGATCCGGTTGTGCGAGCCGAGAAGCAGGCGCCCGGCTCCTTCCTGGCCTGCATTCAACGTCATCCCATATTTCAGCTGCGCGAGCGCCTGAAGCCGCTCGCCGGCGACGTCCGGCGGCACGATGACGGGAGCGACCCCGCGACCGCTTTCGACGCCGGCGATGATGCGCTGCTCAAGACCGATCGCGTCGCGCGTCGTCACAAGCTCGCGGTCAGCCCCTTTACCCTTGAGCAAATGCCCCTGGCGCAGCAACTGATCAACGCGGTGCTCGATCTCGGGCATCGATGTCGGCAGGGCAAAGCCGAGCGCCGTTCGATAGATCTCGGTGCGCGAAAACGCCGCCTCGCGTTCGCCCAGATGGCGGATGGCCGAGGCGACCGCGTGCACGGCGGCGATCTGTTCTGCCGTCCGATTCCCCATATGCGCCGGCACGAGCGCATCGCCCTCGCGCAGGCCGAGACGCTCGGCAAAGGATGCGGCGAGCGAGCGTCCGCGCTCGACAAGCTCCCGCACCGTTCGGCCAAAACCCGGCACGTTTCCGAGGTCCTGGGCGGCCCGCGCATTGGCCTTGGCAATAACGGTCGCGGGATCGAAGCCGAGCTTCGCCGCGGCCTCCTTCCACTGTCCGGCCAAGGCATCGCGGTCCTCGACCCTGCCCTTGTCGGCGCGCGTCATCAGGTTCGCGACGTTGCGCGCCGCCAGCCCCTTGCCTTCCATTGTCGCCAGTCGATCGAGGATTTCCGCGCGGCGCGAACTGAAGGCCTCGCGAATAGTCCGGGGCACGCCGACGGCTTCGAAATTGCCGTGCTTCCCGAACTCCCCGACTTCGTAGCCGAGCTTTTCGACCGACAACCGAAAGCGCGCCATGGTCATGGCATTGAGCAGCGTGTTGTGCTCCCAGAGCTTGTCATTCCGCAGCGCCCGCCATTTACCGTCCGGCCCCTGTGTCACGTTCGCAACGACCGCGTGGAGGTGCGCGTTCGGCTCCTGATTGCGGTTGGTGTCGTGCTGGAACAGGCTGATGACGAGGTTGCCGGTCGATACCACACGCTCCCTGCCCCTCACCTCCATCCGCGTCTCGGCGAGGTTCTTCTCGGCCCAGGTAAGCGTCTCCCTAACCGCTGCGGAATAGGCGTCGAGGATCCGCCGGTCCCCGCCCACCAGCGCGAGGAGCGACCAACTCTTGGGCATCGAGAAGGTAAAATCCGTGCCTGCGCGGTGCACACGGTTGTCGCTGCCGACGCGGCTTCCGTCCGGCAGCAGGCCCTTGAGCACGGCCTCGAACTGCCTGGCCTCGATCCGACCCTCGAGGCCGAGCTCCTGCGCTCCCCTGCCCAGCCATTCGCCGGAGCGATCGGCATCGGCTCGCGTGTAGTAATTGTCGGCGGCGAAGTAGTTGGCGGCGCCGCCGGCCGTGCGGACATTGGCTACCGAGAGCATGGTCCACCCCTCGGCCGGGCAGCGCCTGCCTTCATGGTCAAAGCTCCAGATCGCCGAGATCGGGTCCCTCGCGCGTCGGCGTGTCGGGCTCGCGCATGCCATCCTCAAGCATCAGCTTCCGCGCCTCGGCATCGCTTTGCCGGTCCGCAGCATTATCGGAAGCGTGCGGCCGGCTTTCGGGCACCCCAACCCTCGGAGCATCCGGACGGCCCGGCTCTCTGGCATCCCTGGCGGGGTCGTTTTCGGTAGCCGCCGCATCGGCACGAAGGACGGCATCCTTGGAAAGCGGAACGACAGGAGCAATGCGCTCCGGGTGCGCCCTGATATCCTTCGCTTTCCCGTCCTTGAGCTCGGCCTCCGCGGGCCTGCCGGCACCATCCGGCAGACCTGATCGAACGTCCTGACCGGCCTGCATCCGGGGCTCGACGCTGCCTTCAGGGTTGTGCGGTTCGAGCGCCAGAACGCCCTGCTTGGGAACCACCGGCTTGCCCGCGCCATCGTCGTTGGCGGACGGATGCTCCGCCTTCAGCGGCGAGGGTTCGGGAGGCGATTGAGAAGCTGGCAGCTGCGCCGGCGGCGTCCCCGCCGATGGCCGATCCTTGGCCCTGCCGATGAAGGTTTCGGCGACCTTCGGGCGGCTCGTCGGCTTCAGCTTGACCGGTGCGGCGGGGAAGCCATCGGGGAACTTGATGTAGCCCGACAGCCTGGGCAGGTTCATCAGCTGGTCGGGCAGGAGCAGCGGCTCGATGTGCTTGCGCGGCGTCAGGCTGACCGCGTCGCGGGCATTGTTGTAGCCGTAGGTATAGCCCTCTTCCATGTCCCGGACCTGGCGGTGACCGATGAAGTCCGAACACCAGGTCGCAGTCTCCCGGTCGGCCGTGCCCAGTATCAGTTTGGTCCGAGCGAGCGACGACAAGGTCATCGCCATGTTCTCTCCATAGACTTCCTTGAGCTTGGCGTAGGCATGGAGCCCGAGGACGATCGCCCCGCCGAAATTGCGCGCAGTCTGGAGCCCTTTCTCGAGTGCGGGCAGACGATGAAGCGCTCCGAGCTCGTCGATGAAGAACCAGCATTTCAAGTCATGCGTTCGGGCCGTCGTCATCAACGTGTTCATCGCCATGTCGAGCCAGAGCGTGAGCAGCTGCGCGCAGACGCTCATGTCGACATAGCGCGCCGAAATGAACACGACCGAGCCCCTGCCGTCGTCTTCCTCGACCCACTGGCGAACCGAGAAGCGCGGGCCTGATGTGGGCAGAAGCTTGAGTACCTTCGCGTTCACGTTGAACACCGCGCGGATCGATTCCGCCATCCGCGCCGCTTCCGGAGCGGTCAGCGGATCGGCGATCGTTCCCCGCATCATCGCATGGACCCGCGAAAGATCGGCGGTCATCAGCTCCCGCGCCAAGGCGTCGTTCGTGCCCCTACCTTCGGCCACCAGCTTGAGGCAGAACTCGACGAAAAGAGCACGGGCGGCGATCACCCAGAACTGCGCTTCCCCGCCTCCGTCGTGAGGCACCAGGGCTTCGGCGGCCGCCCAGAACTCGCCCTCGCTGCGGCACTCGTCGAACAGGCTCCAGTGCGGGCAACGGGCGTCGAGCGGGTTTAGGATGATGTCGCGGCGGCTGTCGTGGAAGTGCTCGATGAAGGCGCCTGTGAGATCGAAAACGACGCAGCGCTGCCCCTTTGCGCGAGCTTCCGCGATCATGTCCGACATGGCGACCGTCTTGCCCATGCCGGTCGTGCCGATGAGAATTGCGTGGCTCTGCTCGAGCCGCCACGGATAGACGGCGGTCGCGAGATGCGAAGGCCGATACGGAAAGGCGGCGGCGAGTTCGCGCCGGCTGCACAACCGCCACTTCCAACCGAGGGCCTCGGTCAGCTCGCGGGTCCGCTCACGCCGGTTGTGCACGCGCAGCTCATCGACAAGTTCGGGAAGCGTGACGAGCAGCGCGCCTCGCTCGTGTTTGCGTTCCTTCGAGCGGCCGCCGAAGCGCGCCGCGAACCAGTAGAAGAGCGCGAAAGCGGGCACCAGCAACAGCGCCGATCGGGCCAACGCATCACCGAGCAGGGCAAGCATATGGTCCCACGCCCGCGCCACCGGCGGGAAGCTGGCGAGCGTTGCGACGGGGACCTGAATGGTCCCGCCGAACGCGGTTTCAAGTGCGATCTGCTTTTCGGGATCGAACTCCATGAAGCCGTAGATCGCCGCATAGATGCGCATCCCGACGAGGTAGATCTCGTGGTCCGAGAGGCTCCCCGAAAGCGTCCACCACGAGGTCCACGCAATCACGATGCCGGCGACGATTAGCGGCCCCTTAAGGCCGGCTGCGAACATGAAGCTGAAGTGGCCGAGGAGCTGGCTGCCGCGGGTGAAATTGACGAGGTTGCGCTTCATGCGTCGCCTCCTTCGCCTAGCGTCGGAGCAAGACCCAATTCCCTGCACTTGCGGGCATAGGCCTGATGCGCGCGGTCACGCAGCGCGTGATCGGGATGCCCGGCGAGGAGCGCATCGATCCCCACCATAAGGAACACCGACTGACGCGAAATGCGCTCGATGGAGGTGTTCATGCGCGAGGCGAGTTCATCCTCCGCGCAGGCATTGGCGAGCAGCGAGCGGACCCACTCGCTCATGCTGATCCCCTTGGCTCTAGCAGCCTTGCGGATGAGCGAGCTGAGCTCGTCGGAGATGTAGACCTGGAGGCAGATTGGCCGTGTCATGCACGGACTCCTTGTGGTCAGGAGCCCGGTTCACACTGCGAAAGGCAGGAGATGGTCTAAGTCAAAAACAAGAACAGGTCAAGAACATCCGCGCTGGCGCAATTCCGCCATTCGCGCTCTTCCTTCGGTCACTTCCACGGAAGAGCAGCGCTCCAAGTCAGATTTGACGGAGAAGCTGCCACCAGAGGTTCCTCCAGGTATCACCTTGTTTTTTCTTACTCTTTTCCGGCGACTGGTCGCGTACGGTGTGCCCCTTTTCCCCGCTTCGGAGGATAGGACCAGTGAACGATCCTGAACCGGACTGGAGGATCATGCGACGTCCGACCGGAGGCAAACGATGGGCGCTAAGGCCGCTGACAAGGCCACGTCCGGGCGCCAGGTTAGGAGTACCAAGGCCAGCGCTTATCGCTCACACGACGGGGCGTTCCTGCATCTGTGCTGGTGTTTCGCGCGTGGGAGCCGAGCAAAAAGAAAGGAGGAAGCCCTGAACGGGCTTCCTCCTCGCCGGCGTGGTCAGAATTCGTCGCTGAGCTTGCTTGGCACCGTGTCGACGACACGGTCCAGCATGGCCTTCGGCAGGGCGTCATAGTCGCCCTCGTCGACGGCAATGTATCCGCCCTCGCCGTCGATCAGAACGTACTGCGTGAAGTAGGAGTGAAAGGCTCGGGCATGGGCCTGATCAAGGGCGGCAACGAAGGCCGCCTGATCGGCCTGGAAACCGCCGCGGGCAATGTTCGATGAAGCGTACATGGGCTGTCCTCCTGATGTTCGATGCGTCGCATCAGGAGCTCACGCGATGCGGGTGACGGTCCGGGTCAGGGACCGCGTGGAACACGCGGCCGCGAAGCGGCGATGGGGGAAACGATTTTTGTCGGGGCCCGCCCCGGCAAAAATGGTGGGGCCCCGTCGTCCTTGACGCGGACCCAAAGCCTGCATCAGACTTGGGCTATCTGCGAGAGAGACCTCTTCCAACGGTTGCGGGTACGCGCTGCCGCCGCCTCACAAACCATTTTCCTACACGCCGCGACGATGGCAGAATCAGCGGCGGAGGGGACCAACGGCCAGCGAAAGGATTCCATGATGGCCAGGTCCAAACCGAGCGCGCGGGATGCGCTCAAGAAGCTGCGCGAACAGCGCGAGGAGCTTGATGCCCGGGAAGCCCGGCTCCGCGAGGAAGCGGCCGCCGAGCTCAGCAAGGTGCTCGTCGAGTGCGGCGCCGAGACGATCGAACCGGCGCAACTTCGCCAGCTCGTTCGCGCATCGATGACGCTCGGGATCGACGAGACGTTGAAGCGCCTCGCCCCTGCCTGATGAGCAACGGGCGGCGGTGCGCGGGTTCGATGCCCCGCACCGCCGCCTAAGTCGGCGAGCAAAAGAAAAGGCCCCGATGGCGCGTACCACCGGGGCCTTGTCGTGGGAACAGATTGGTCAGTCGTCGTCGATGTCGGGAGCGCCTTCGTTGGCGGCCGAGCGGCCCTTCGAGAGGAAGTCGACCTTGTCGGCGATGATCTCGCAGCCGTAGCGCTTGGCGCCGCTCTGGTCCTCCCATTGGGTGTAGTGGATGCGCCCTTCGACCGTCACCAGCTGGCCCTTGGTGCAGTACTTGGCGACGTTCTGACCGAGCCCGTTGAAGCAGGTGACGCGGTGGAATTCGCTGTCCTTGGCGGTGTAGCCGTTCTCGTCCTTGTAGGTCTTGCCTTCCTTGCGGGCTGGCCGGTCGGTCACCACCGAGATCGAGGTGATGCTGGTTCCACCGTTGGTGGTGCGGGTTTCGGGGTCGCGGGCGATGCGGCCGACGAGGATAACGAGATTGGTCATGGGTCTTCTCCTGATCGAGCATCCGGGTCCATCCCGGCTGCAAACCCGACAGGAAGCGGCCCACGGCGAAGCGCACCGAAGGGGAACCTGGAACTGGTTCGGGTGGTGCGGGCAGCCGGGCAAAGCCCGGCAACACGGCCGGACCTGGTCCGGGTTGCGCGTCTCGACGAGGGTTGCTTTAGGGACAGGTTTGCATTGAAGCCTGGTTGGTCACGAATGCCCTGGGCAGGAACGCCATGCTCCCGTCACTGTCCCGAGCCGCCTGAACCAGGCGGGCACATTGCCCACCCGGAGAAAGCTTCAAATCACGATGCGCGACGGCTCTCCGGCGGAAGGCAAACTGCCGGACGGAATTGCACCGGCATCGGCAACGCCACCAGCCGGTGCTGCAACCGCATCGTCGAAACGGTGCCCCCTGAGCATCCAGGCCTGCGGTGTGATTAGGCGCGCCCAATCGGCAAACGAAGGGATCGAACCCAAGTCCTCGCGGACGTGCTGCTCCCCGACAAGGCGTACCGGAACCGTGCGGCCGTCGGCGTTGACGATGGTTGCTCCGAAGAGCGCTTCGAGCATGAATATTCCCTCGGCATGGTGCCGCAGTGCGCGGTGCCTGGGATCCGCAAGGATCGCCTTGGATTGATCGAACCACTGGTGAAGCGGGAGATAGTCTTCGACCACACCGCCCCATTTCCGGACCGAGGAGAGTGCGTGATAGTAACAATGCGACATCTGCCTTCTCCTACAGCTCGGTCGAATGATCGTCGGTGGCGGTAAAGCGCAGGCTGCAATCGAGAATGACGTTGGCCTTCGCCGCCTCAATCAAGAGCGCGCCGTACGCGCCGTCGTTGATCTCCCAGCCGGGATAGTGGCGTTCGAGCGCGAGATAGGTAAGTGATTCCAGCGCCAAAGCGAGCGTGGGATGCTCGGCTTCGTGATGCGCTTCCGCGTCCAGACCGCGGAAGGGCTCGACCGTGACCTCGGGGCATGGAACGGCAGCGCCAGCTACGTTGTAACAGACGCATTCCTCGACCGCGCCGCTGTCGCCGCAGCCGTCGAAGCGTATCTCGACGCGAGCTATCCCGGTAGTCTGCAGCGCCGGAACAATCACGCCCTTGAGGTGCTGGATTTCGATATCGGTCTGCGCTGCACGCTCCGCCTGACGGACCGCGAACTCGGCGATTGACGCGCTAAAATCGACCATGAAATGTCCTCCTCTGCTGCGGCCGGACGTCGCTCGCCCGGCTCGCAGAGGCAGGCGCCCGCCTCTTCTCTGACGCAGCTGCGCCAGCGCCAGTCAGGCGCTGGCGCGAAGGCCGGACCGGCCCTCAGTCGCTGCCGCCGGACGCGCTTTTGGGGCTTGTCCCGAGCGGGCCCCGGCGGTCGACGACGGTGATCCGCCGTGCCTTGGCCTCGATGACCAGGCGTTCGAGGACGCCGTTTCCGGGAAAGGCAACGACGTAACGCGGGTCGAGCGAGAGCATGCGTTCGTTGCGCTTGAAGCCCGCCCGAGCTCCCAGCCTCATGTCGAGCGAGAAGCTCACCTGCGGCACCTGCCGCCGCTCGGCCCAGGACGAGGCTAGGCGGTCGACGCCCTTCGTGTCGCCGCCGTGGACGAGCACCAAGTCGGGCACCCGGTCGCGGACCTTGTCGAGAGTCGCCCAGACGTTGTTCGCGAAGGTCAGAGCCTCCTCGTCGGTGGGGTGGCGGGTGCGTCCCCCGGCGAAGACAACCGGCGTCCCTTCGGGCATAGCGGCCCGGCGCTTGGCCTCGGCACGAGCGCGCAGGAAATCGCGTCCCTCGACAAGCGCCGAGGTCAGCATCGCGCTGTGATTGAAGCGGGAGCTGGAGACAGGCTTCCAGGAACTCCCGAACTCGTTGAGGTAGAGGCTTGCCGCGACCTCGCGCATCTCCTCGAGCGCCAGCATGGCGCTTTCGGCGCACTGCGCGCGTTCGATCTGGGTCTCGAGCTCGTGTGTTTGGACCTCCGAACCATCGGCGGTGGCGACGAGCGCTCGCACCTCGTCGGTTGCCCGGTCGAGAGCTGTTGATTTGCGCGCCGCCGAGCGGTGGAAGATGTTGACGAACGCCCAGCCGAGATCCTCGGCATCGGCCTCGAGCGCGGTCCCCGAGATCATTGCGAAGAGGTCGGACCAGACCGCTTCGAGCGTCTGGGCGACGGCTTGGCGCTCGGGAAAGTCGGTACTGGTGACCGGCGCTGGACCTATCGAGAATCCGGCTAGATCGAGCCCCGCGAGCTGGTCGGCGAATGACGTATGCATGAGCGTTTTCCTCCTGACTGGCGTTGACGCCGGCACCGCCCTTCATGGACTGCGCCAGCGAGAGCCCGTCAGGGCCAGCGGTCAGGCGGACGCCCGCACCGCAGGGGAACCCGCTTCGGCGGGCTGGCGCGGGCAGGCGCTGGCCGAAGGCCGCGCCAACACGGGCCTGCCGAAGCCGGGTTGCGGGATCCGCCGGCTGGCCCAGGGCCTCTCTCGCATGGCGCCAGCCCAGGAGCGGCTGCCCGGGCCGGACCGGGCCGGGAGGATGTTCGCCCGCTGATCGCCAATCAGCCCCGCGGTCATCAGGCGACGCGCCTGCGATAGACGCCCTCGCCGTTCGACATGTGTCCGAGGCAATCGTGATCCCCGAACTCGGCGTTGAACTTCGGCGCGATCTGCGCGAGCCAGCGCTGCGCCCGAGGCGAACGGACGGTCCGCCAGTCCGCATCCCAATAGGAACCGTCGTTGCGCTCGACGATCCAGACCGCGACAAGGCCCCCGTAGACCGAGACGCCGAAGTCGGCGAACGCGTTGCGCGCAAGGATCCGATCCTCGCGGCCGCGCCAGCCGTCATGAGGCGCCAGTGACGGGAAGTGGCGTGTCGCCCGGTCCAGCACGTCATCGCGGAGCCACGCGTACTCGAATTCCCAATCGTCCTCCGTCTCAATCTCGAGCACGGTGAAAGCGACTACGGCACGAGCGGGATAGCTGACGGATCTGCCCATAACGACCCCCCTCAGGCTGCCAGCGAAACATCGCCGGGCTCTTCAGCCCCGGCGACCTCGCGGCCGGCAAGGTTCAGGAGCAGGCTCGATGCTTCTTCGGCCCTGGCGGCGGCGGTGAGGATCGCCCGGTCGTCGTCCCTGAGCAGCTTCAGCCAATGGTCGATGTAGCTGGCATGGCTGTCGAGGTGGGTGACGGGCAGCCCCAACTCGGCTCCGAGCATGGCGCTCGAAAGCTCGGCGATAAGCTCTTCGGCGGCATAGGCCGCCGAGCCGAAGCGGTTCCCGAGATCGCGCGCCAGACGGCTTGCATGGCCGGTCCAGTGCGACAGCTCATGTGCGAGCGTAGCGTAATAGTGGTCGAAGCCGGAGAACAGGTGCGCGCGCGGCATGGTGATGCGGTCAGCGATCGGCTCGTAATAGGCCTCGTCCCCCTGGTGCCGGAGCTCGGCCGGAATCCTAGCGAAGAAGGCATCGAGGGCCTGCTCCCGCCCTTCCGGCTCGACGAGTTCGAGGGAGGCGGCTGGGTGGAAGCGCGCGGGCAGGCCGTCGACCTGATCGGCGTTGAAGACCGGGTAGGCCTTGAGAACGCGCCTCGCCTCCTCGATGCTGTCGCCGCTGGCGGGCTCCTCCACCTGCCTGGTGTAGCTCTTGTAGAAGATGGCGATGGTCGACTTCTCGCCCTTGCGGACCTGGCCGCCGAGCTTCTGCGCCTGATTGTAGGTCATCCAGAAGGGCGAGGTGTAGCCGCACATGTCGGCAATCATCCACAGCCAGAATACGTTCATGCCCCGATAGGGCGTACCGCAGGCGCGCAAGGGGCGCGATACGGGCACGCCGCGCCATGGCTTGACCCAGGGCCTGGTGCCGGCGTCGAGCCGCGAGATGATTTCCTGGGTGATGCGGGCGGCGGGGGACTGGCCGCCGCTTGTCGAGTTGCGAAAGGACATGAGGGGTCTCCTGATCCGGCTTGCCGGCGCGATCGCCGGACCAGACCGCAAAGCCAGAAGCCTCCTCCGCTCTCTTTCCAGAAAGGAAGCGGCCCCCTGCGGTAAGGCAGGGGACCGCTTCGCCCATACGAGTGGTCTGCCTGTCAGGAGGAGGTCAGGCAGCCAGCTCGCGGGGGACCTCGTGGGCACCGCTCGAGCCGTCCGAGGCCGCCTCTTCAGCGTCATCGAGCGTCGGAACGGCTTCGGGCTCGTTCTCAGCGGTGCTCGCGAAGCGCATGACCTCGGGCACCCAGGCGAGCGCGCGCTCACGCACTTCGGGCTCGGTGATGTAGGTCCCGGCGAAGATGCGCTCGGCGCTCATCGCGAGATCGGTCTTCTTGACCGAGGCGAAGCGCGAGGAAAGCTCCTTGCCGCCAACATCCGCGAGCGCATCGAGGATCACCTGCTTCGACACCCGGTCGAAGTAGTTGGCCGCGGTCGGCCGCCACCAACGTGCCGTGTCGATTCCGATTTGCTGGCCGAGATGATCCTGGAAGGCGATCCGCCGTTCACCGGCCATGTTGAGGCTGGCCTCGAGCGCGCGCGCGACGACGAAACCGAGCCAGGCGGCCCGAGCTTCCTCAGGCAGGGCCCGGAACCGATCGAACCGCGCGGCGACGTCCTCGCCGGCCCGCCAGGTCTCATCCAGGCCCGACTTGAGTTCCGCAAACGCTGCGCTCGCTGGCGCATCCTTTGCCTCGAAGCCGACAATGGGGCCGGCCGGGATGCCTCCCCGGATCGTCGTAGCTGACCGCGAGCGCCAATCGAGCGTGTCGGAATCGGCCAGCGTAAAGACCATGAGATCGAGCGCCAGGCCCGGATCGGACGCAATGTGAAGAGCGAGGATGTCGCGGCGCTGCATGGCGAGCTCGTCGACAAGCCGCTTCGATAGAGCCGAGCGACGTCTGCCGTCGCCCGCATCGCCCGGGACGATCTCGATTCCTTCGTTCTCGGCTCCGGCCTCGACCTGGCGTTCGCCGTAGAAGACCGGCTGCAGCACCGGCGTGCCGTCACGCGACAGCGTGAGGAGCATGCCGGCCTCGGCCTTGAGCTCGGGCGCGAGCACGGGCGGTCGATTGCGGATGTCCTGGCACTCGCGCTCGATCGCCTCGATCGCGGCTTCAGCGGCGGCGACAGCCTCCTCGGCGCTCTCCTCGTCCTCGAGGATGGCTGCGTGCTCGTCGTAAGAGGCATCGAGCTCGTCGAGTCGGGCGAGCTCCGCCTCGGTCAGCGGCGCGGGCTCGGCGGGAAGCCGAACCAGCCCTTCGACGAGATCGTGGCTGGCGTAGGGATCGAGCGTGGGCTTGACCCAGGCGAGCCCCTGCTCTGCGGCGAACGCCGCGGCCCGCTCTTCCATCCGGGCCTGAGCCAGGCTCTCGAGCAGGGCAACATCAGCCCAGGATTCGCTGTCGTCGTCGTCGAACAGCTCGCGCTCAATGCGTCCGCCGGCCGCGACATAGGCGTCACGCCCCACGAGCCGGGCCCGCGGATCGCTGCCCCGGACCGTGCCCGAAAGCACCATGCGGCGGATGCTGTCGGGATTGGGAGCGTAGTATGCCGAGGAGATCTGCTCGAAGACGCGGGCCTGAACCTCCTGATCCGAGGTCGCGCCGAATGCCTTGGCCATATCGAGCGTGATCTCGCCGGAAGCGAGAGCATCGAAGACGACCGGTGCGAGCCTGGCGAGGCGCAGCCGGCCTTCGACGAAGCGAACCGTGAGTCCGAAGCGGCGTGCAACGTCCTCGCTCGAGGCCCCGCCTTCAACGAGCGAGGCAAAAGCCTGCGCTTCGTCGGCCGGGTTCATTGCCAGGCGGTGGAAGTTCTCCGCAAGGCTGGTCTCGACCGCTGCTTCAGCGACTTGCTCAAGGACCAGGCACGTGACCGCATGGTCGCGCCGCAGGACCTTATCCTCAGCCAAAGCCAGCATGGCGCGGCGGCGGCGCTCGCCGGCCTCGACCTCGAACTTGCCCTTGGCCGCGGGCCGCACGATGAGGTTCTGCAGAAGTCCGTGCGCGGCGATGCTGGCCTTGAGTTCGGCATCGGCGGCGGCATCAGCGTGCCGACGGACGTTGCGGGGCGACTGAACGAGTTTGTTCAGGGGGATCGGCTTGATCATGGGACATACTCCTGATTGGGAGCCCGGCGCGTCGACCATCGACGCCCAAGTGGCTCAATCAGGACACCGCCCCCTCCCCTCTGCCGGGCCAACTGACCCAATGTGGGCCGGGTGTGGACGGCCCTCCGTTGGCAAGGGGTTTTTGAAGCTCTGCATTCCGCTGGTCGAGGCGGCCATGTGTTCGGCCTTTCGATGCGGCTGTGTCATGCGCCGCTGGCCATGATGCTTTTCGCGCGAACCGGGTCCCGACCTAAAGCACGCGCTCGAAGCGCCACGGCCCAAAATGGGTTTTCCCGATCCGGCGGTTTCAACCGGCTTTGTGCATCAACTCCTCTTTGCCCTTTCCAACATCGTCAGCGCGGTCGCCCGCGCAAAGCTCCTACGCCGCCATCGTCATCGGCTCGCGATAGCGTTCACCGCTGGTCATGAGCGCCCAGACCATGCGCGCATTCTTGTTCGCCAGCGCTACTGCGGCGACCTTTGCAGGGCGGCGGGCGAGTAGCTGCACCAGCCAGGGGCGCTTCGTGCCGTGCCGCTCCGCGTAGCGGATCACCGCCATCGCCCCGACCACGAGCATCTGCCGGAGGTAGCGGTTGCCTGCGCGCGTGATGCTGCCAAGCCGGTCCTTCCCGCCCGATGAGTTCTGCTTGGGCACGAGCCCGATCCAGGCGGCCAGGTCACGACCGGTCTTGAAAACGGTGGGATCGGCGACCGAGGCTACGAACGCGCTCGCTAGAAGTGGCCCCACGCCGGGGATATCCATCAGCCTGCGCCCGAGCTCCGTTCGCCGCGCACTGGCCAGCACGCGCCGGTCGTTCTCGAGGATCTGGTGCTTTACGACATCGATCTGCGCCGCCAGCATCTGCAGGCACAGGCGGGCATCCTCCGGGATGCGATCATCGGCGGCATCCGCGACCACCTCGAGCAGCCGTTCGACCCCGAGCCGGCCGACCGGAGCCACGACGCCGAACTCCGAGATGTGAGCGCGGATCGCGTTCGACAGCTGCGTGCGCTGCCGGTTCAGCATCAGCCGCACCCGGTGCAGCAGCATCAGGCTCTGCTGCTCGGGGCTCTTCACCGCGACGAAGCGCATCATCGGGCGTGTCACCGCTTCGCAGATCTCCTCGGCATCGGCTGCATCGTTCTTCCCGCGCTTGACGTAGGGCTTCACATACTGCGCCGGCATCAGCTTCACATCGTGACCCAGCGCGATCAGCTCGCGTGCCCAGTAGTGAGAGTTGTTGCATGCCTCGATACCGACGAGGCAGCGCGGCAGCTTGGCGAAGAACGGGAGCATCCTCGCTCGCGTCAGCCGGCGGCGGATCAGCACCTCGCCATCCGCAGCAACCCCATGCACCTGGAACACCGACTTGGCGATATCCAGCCCAATCGTCGCAACCTTCTCCATCGTGGCTCTCCTTCCAGCTCAACCCCGCGGAGCATACCGCAAGGAGGGGTGGAGAGCCGTCCACAGCATCAATAGCGGACAGGAAGGTTCTGAACGTCGATCTCGAAAAGCCGCCTTTCACAATGGCCGTATGAGCGAGCAGCTGTCGTCGCGACTAGCGGCCATTCCGGCAATTGGCCTCGACACCCGAAATTCGACGCAGGTTATAATCCGCAGAGCTGTCCATCTATTAGCGAGGCTAGGCAGATCACCCGCAATGCGCAGTTCAGCTACCACACCATCCACCGACAGCCGCCCCGTCCGCCGCTAGAAAATGTGTCACCGGTAATGCAAGCCCCCACACAATCATTATTACACGCACGCATAGAAGCCGGTAAAAATGCTATTTGAAATTAGGTTCGTTGCATGCTCTTTTCCTAGCACCCAGACGCCCAGCCTGGTCCCCGGATAAGATCGGCGGACTTTGGGTTGGAGCGCGGCGGGGTGTCGAAGGGGGATGTTATGAGATCACGCCTTGTAAATGGCTTCGCCTTGGTTGCGAACGTTTCGAAAGTGACCTTATCCCTTCTCATGGTAGGGCTTCCCACCGGTGTCGCTGCGCAGGCAGCTAACGAAGATGCGGAAGAGACTCCGACTCAGAGCTCCGATCCGTCGAACGCGATTAATGCGCCGGGCCAGGAAATCGTGGTCACCGGAAGCAGGCGAGGAGGCGTGACCGTGGTGGACTCGCCCCGGCCGATCGATGTCGTCAGCAGCGAGATGTTGGAAAAGTCCGGTTCTTCCGATCTCAACGACGTGCTGAAGACCTCCGTTATTTCGCTCAATGTTCAGAAGTTCGTAGCCCAGGATGGGTCCGCATTTCTTCGTCCCTTCAGCTTGCGCGGGCTCCCACCGGACCAGACCCTGGTGCTGGTCAACAGCAAACGTCGTCATCGCTCCGCGCTAGTTCAAATCACCAACCAGCCCCTGGCTGCCGGGGCACAAGGTGCGGATCTGGCGTCGATCCCGTCGATAGCAATCGACCAAATCGAGGTCCTGCGCGACGGCGCAGCCGCCCAATATGGCTCCGACGCGATTGCCGGCGTGATCAATTTTCGCCTGAAGCGCGATGCCGACGGGCTGACTGTTATCGGTCGCTACGGCCAGCATTATGCTGGTGACGGGGAGGATTTCACAATCCAGGCCAACGCGGGCCTGCCGCTGACTGCCGACGGCTTCTTCAACATCAGCGCCGAATACGTGAGGTCGAAGCCGACGTCGCGCGGCGCGCAACGGCCGGACGCACAGGCCCTGATCAATGCCGGGAACACCGCCGTGCCCGTGCCCGCTCAACGCTGGGGGAACGTCAACACCGAAGCCGCGCGCATGTTCTTCAATGCGGAAGTTCCTGCTACCGATACCGTAACCGCCTATGCGTTCGGCAATTACAGCTGGAGTTCCGGCGACACCGAATTTTTCTATCGAAATCCGAATACCCGCACCGATATCTTCACCAGTGTCCCGTTGACCGCCACTCCGGGTGGCGCCCGGTTTTCGTTTCGCACGCAGTTTCCCGGCGGCTTTACCCCAATTTTCGGCACGACGATCGTGGACATGAGCCTTACTGCCGGTGCGAAGGGGGACTGGGGCGGGTTGAACTATGACTTCAGCGGCGGGCTTGCCCAGAACCAAATTACCTACCGGCTGTCGAACACCGTCAATGCGTCGTTGGGTCCGAACTCCCCTACGACTTTCCGACCGGGCGAGGTGCAGCAGCGCGAAACGAGGTTCAATGCGGACTTCGTTTATCCTTGGGAAACGGGGGCCTTTGCATCGCCGCTCAATGTCGCTTTCGGGGCCGAATGGCGCCGGGAAACCTTCGAGATCCAACCAGGCGATCTCGCGTCATATCAAGTCGGCCCCTTCGCGCGCGTGTTCGATCCCGACGCTAACCGCTTCATCGGCCTTGCTCCCGCATCCAGCGGCTTTCCTGGATACGATCCTGCGAGCGCGGGAACCTTCTCGCGCTCGAACTGGGCGACCTATCTCGACCTCGAAACGGACATTATCGACGGTCTCACGGTCGGAGCGGCAGCGCGCTACGAAAAATTCTCCGATTTCGGCAGCACATTCAACTGGAAGCTGTCGGGACGATTCGAGCTGACCGACTGGCTTGCGCTGCGCGGCTCGACCAATACCGGCTTCCGCGCCCCGACCCCGGGCCAATCGAATATCTCGGACGTGGCGACCAATATCGACATCACGACGGGTGGCCTTCTTCTGACGGCGACCCGGCCACCGTCCGATCCCATTGCTCGCTTCTATGGTGCGCAACCGCTCGATCGCGAAACCTCGAAGAACTATGCCGCCGGCGTGGTATTCGACCTCCCGGGTGGCTATGTCCTGACGCTCGACTATTTCAATATCGCAGTCAAAGACCGTATTGCATTGACGTCGCGTATTCCCATCACCGCGGCAGACAGAGCCGCGCTCGCCGCGATGGGCTTGTCCGCGGGAGATTTGCAGACTGTGCGATTCTTCGGAAATTTCTTTGATTCCAAAACCGAAGGCTTCGACGCGGTCTTTTCCAAATCCTTCAACTTTGGGCTCGACAGCAAGCTCACCCTGAGTGCGGCTGCCAACTATACGAAGAATCGCCTGACAAACATCCGGGATGCGCGTGCGGTCGATCGTGAGCGGAGCATTGAGATCAGCAATTTCAACCCCAAGTGGCGGGGCAACGTGACGGGCAGCTTGGAATCCGGGCCGCTTAGCGCGCTCCTGCGCGTCAATTACTACGGGGAATGGACCGACGCGGTGCCCAACGCTGTTCCAACCGCGATATCCTTCGATCAGACCTTCAGCGATAAGTGGTTGGTCGATGCCGAACTCGGCTACGATCTCAACGACAATTTCCGCTTGGCGATCGGGGCCGACAATCTGTTCGATGTCTACCCGGACAAGGACATGCGACGCGGGCAGCAGAACAATGGCATCGTCTATCCGCAGTTCTCGCCCTTCGGTTTCAGCGGAGGGTTCTGGTACGTAAAGGGGACCGCACGCTTCTGATCGCTGCGCTATCGCAGCCAGCCCGGAACCGGTGGTGAAGAAGTGTCTCTGCGTCGCCCTTCTCGTCACCGCTTGGCTGCAGGTCCGAATTGCGCAGTGCACGCGGCCGAGAGCTCATCCCGTTCCGCAGCCAGGACCGCGACGAGCTCATCTATCAGCCGCGAACGCGCCCGATGCGGTGGCATGATCAGGAGGGAACGGAAGGCGATGTCGGGCGCGAACGGCCGCGCGACCAATCCCTGGGCTGCATAGTCGCCCGAGATGAATGTCAGAGAGTTGGTCAGTCCCACGCCCGCGCCTTCGAGCGCGAGCTCGCAGACAGTCGCGGCGAACTGCGTCTCCACCACGATGCGCGGGGTGACAGCCGCCTCCGTCATCGATTGGTCGAATTGTTTTCGAGCCGTATCGTCGGGCGAAAGCGAGATGAGGGATACGCCATCAAGAAGATGCGGAGTGATGAGTTGGGTTTTTGCCAAAGGGTGGTCCGCGCGCATTACGCAGACGCCCATTGTTTCCATGAAATGTTCGCTCACAAGATTGGCTCGCTCGATCTCATCGGCACATAGGCCGAGATCGTGGGTGCCGCTCGAGACGAGGTTGCGAACAGCGGCGGAGTTGGCGATTTCGAGCGTGACGGACACATCCGGCCGCTTGTCCAGAAATAGCTTCAGGACCTTGGGCACGAAGGTGAGGCCCAGAGCGGCCGAGCTCGCTATGCGTAGGGAGCCTGTCCCGACGGCCCGAATCCGCGCTACCGCTTGGCGCAGGCGATCCAGCCCCACGTAGGTATCGACGATCTCCTGATAGAGCAGCTGCGCCTCCGGCGTCGGCGAAAGACGCGGCCCCGCTCGCTGAAACAGCTTGAGCTTGGTGGTATCCTCTAGCCGCTTGAGCGACCGGCTGATCGCGGGCTGCGAGATCCCGAGTAGCGTTGCGGCCTGCGTGGTCGAGCCGGTCTTCATGACCGCGCTGAAGGCTTCCAGAAGGCTCAGGTTCATGACGCCACCATTATAACTCTGGCGCATACTAAAGGCGGATTGGCTATTTGGTAAAGCGGTAAGCGTCGTCTAGTCTTGGCATATGGGCTCCAACCGCATGCACCAGGACACCTTGTGTCTGCCAGTCCGCAGCGCATCGGCCGATGGCTTTGCGAGCCTTACCGTCCCGATACACCGGGCATCGACCGTTACTTTCCCGACGGTCGAGGCCTATCAGAACCGGCGCGAAGCCATTTACGACGGTTACTCCTACGGCCTGTACGGCACGCCCACGACGCGAGCTCTCGAAATCCGGATCGCCGAACTGGAGCAGGCGGAGCGCGCCTTGGTCCTGCCATCAGGGTTCGCTGCGATCGCGGTGACGACGCTTGCTTCGGCGCAATCGGGCCAGCGCGTCCTGTTCCCCGACAACTGCTATGACACCATCCGGCCCTTCGCGACCACCTTTCTGGCCGGGCTGGGAATAGAAGCGCAGTTCTACGATCCGGCAATGGGCGCAAACGTGATATCCTTGCTGGAGGACAGCGTAGCCCTCCTATGGGTCGAATCTCCCGGTTCGGTCACCATGGAGGTGCAGGACGTACCGGCGATCGTCCGCGCGGCACACTCCCGAGGTGTCAAGGTGGCCGCCGACAACGCTTGGGCCACCCCGTTGCGCTTCCGGCCGCTCGAACATGGCTGCGATTTCTCGATATCCCCGCTTTCGAAATATCTGAACGGGCATTCCGACGCCATCATGGGTTCCGTCGCGGTACAGGATATCGCGCTTTACCGGCGCCTCAAGGATTTTTCGCGTTATCTCGGTATGGGTGCATCATCCGACGATGCCGGTCTTGTACTGCGCGGGATCGAGACCCTGGCGGTTCGTCTCGACCGCAGCGAGGCGAGCGCTCTCGATCTCGCTAAGTGGGTTTCCAACCGCCCATGGGTGCGCGCTCTACGCCACCCTGCATTCCCTGATACCCCCGGCCATGAATTCTGGAGCCGCGATTTTTCAGGCTCGAGCGGTGTCTTTTCCGTGTTCGTGGACCCGCGTGTCGCCGCGCAAATCGCGCCAGCGATCGAATCGCTCCAGCTTTTCTCGATCGGCGCGAGCTGGGGGGGGACAAGAAGCGTCGTTGCGGTGCTCGAACGGATGCCGCCCCGGACCATCGAAGCCACGCGCCACGACGGCCCGATCATCCGCTTCAGCATCGGCCTGGAGCACGTCGAAGACCTCCGCGACGATCTCTCGCGCGCCTTCGAAGCTTTCGACGCAGCGTATGCGCAAAAAGATAAACTTGCTTGGGGAGGAAGCCAATGATTTCGTTCTGGCGGGGATGCACTGCGATGGCCTTGGCCGCAGCGGTGCTGAGCGGGTGCACCGGCGGGGGAGGGTCGGCCACAGATGCCGGCGGCGTCGCCAAGATCAAGGCCCGCGGCTATCTGTCCTGCAGCGGCAGCCAGGGGATCCCCGGCTTGTCCCGGCCCGATGAGAAGGGGGTCTGGCGTGGATTCGACAGCGACGTGTGCCGGGCGTTCGCTGCGGCCATTCTGGGGGATGCGCAAAAGGTGCGTTTCGTCCCTTTAAACGCGGCCCAGCGACTGCCCGCTCTCCAGACCGGAGAGATCGATGTTCTCTCGCGCACGAGTACGCTTACCTTCACGCGCGACATGGCGGTCCGGTTCGTGGCGGTCACTCTGTACGATAGCGACGCCGTGCTCGTCAGAAAGTCGCTCGGGGTGAAGGGCCCCGCTGACCTGGGCGGCAAGACTGTCTGCATGCAAGGCGGCGGCAGCCTCGTCGAAAATGCCCTCGACGAGCTCGAGGAGGCCGAAAAGATCAAGCTTGAGCGCGTCTATTTCGATTCCACGATCACGGCGCGGGACACCTATCTGGCGGGGCGCTGCGATCTGTACGTGACCGACGGACTGGCCGCACGGAGCCAGCTGGCCACGGTGGTCAAGAACCCGCAGGAGCACGATCTGCTCTTCATCGGCAAGACGATCGAGCCCAATGGGGTCGCCATTCCCCGTGGCGACGATCGCATGTTCGACATCGTTCGCTGGACCGCAAATCTGCTGATCTGGGCCGAGGCGAATGGCATAACGTCGGCCAACGTCGACCAGCAGCTGGCCTCTGGCAGCAGCGAAATCAAGCGCGTCCTGGGCGCCGATGATGCCTATGGCCGCGCGTTGGGACTGGACCAGAAATGGGCCTATAATGTCATCAAGCAGGTCGGAAATTACGGTGAGATCTGGGATCGCAATCTTGGCGCCAATTCCCCGATCAAGGCTGAGCGGCGCTTGAACGCGCTGCAGGCGAATGGTGGCCTGCAATTCCCCCTGCCGTGGGATTGAACATGGCCCCCAATATCGGTCCCCGAGGCGCGCCCGTTCGCGAGCCTGTCAACGTACGCGCGATTGCCATCCAGGCGGGCGCAGTGACCGCCGCGCTTTGCGCGGTGGGTTTGGTGGTCCTGACCACTTTGGGCAATCTTACCGCCCGGGGCATTCCGATCGGTTTCGATTTCCTCAGCGGCAGAGCTGGCTTCACCATCTCGGAATCGCTGATCTCCTATAGTCCGAATGACTCTAACCTATGGGCCATCTTGGCGGGGGTAGGGAACACGGTCGCCGCGTCCCTGCTCGTTATCGTCATCTCGACGGTTACCGGCACGCTCCTTGGGATCGCTCGACTGAGCACCAACCCCCTGGTTTCGGCTCTCGCCAGAGTATGGGTCGAGACCGCGCGCAACACTCCGCTACTACTGTTGCTACTGTTCATCTACACCATCTGGTGGTCCTTGCCGGCGGACTCCGCCAATCAATTGGTGCCCGGGGTATATGCCTCGATGCGCGGGTTAGCCGTACCCTGGTTCGACGCCGCATGGAGCCCAGGAACGGCTGTACTTCTCGTCGCGCTGGTGATCGCCCTGCTTGCCGTCGCCGCGACCGCCGCAACTATCGTTGGCCGGCGGACCGGCCGCAGGCCACCCTATCTGCGTTTGGCAGCAGGCGGCGCCGCCATCATTGTGATGCTTGCGTTCTTGGCGACGGGCGGGACTCTCGATCGGCCGCGGCAGGTGGGCACATCACTTCAGGGCGGGGCCACGCTCACGCCCGAGACCGCAACGCTGCTGCTGGGGCTGGTGTTCTACACGACCGGCTTCATTGCCGAGATCGTGCGCAGCGGGATCAATGCAGTTCCCCGCGGCCAGTGGGAGGCGGCGCGGGCGCTGGGGTTATCATCAGGCAAGATCCTGCGCCTGATCATCCTGCCCCAGATGATGCGGGTCATCGTTCCGCCAATGACGAGTCAATACATCAACGTCGTCAAGAACAGCACACTCGCCTTGGCGATCGGCTATTCGGATCTGATGGTCGTGATGGGGACCGTGATCAACAAGACCAGCAGGGCTGTAGAAGGGACGGCGATCATTATCGCAGCCTATCTTCTTATCAATCTCACTCTCTCGGCGATGATGAACCTCTATAACCGCCGCGTCATGATCAGGGAGCGCTGAGACGATGAACGCGGTCGCTCTGGCTGATCCAGTACCCGACGCGAGGGCGGCACCCGTCGCCAAAAGGCGCTCGTGGCTGAAACTCCTGTTCGGCACGCCACTGAACGCGCTGCTGACAATCATCTTCGGAATGGCGATCGCGCGAATGTCCGTTTGGCTGGTGGACTGGGCTATTATAAACGCCGCCTTCTTTCCTGCCGAGCCCGCAAGCTGCCAGGCGGCCCAGGGAGCCTGCTGGAGCTTCGTCATCGCAAAGCACAGTCAGATACTCTTCGGAATCTATCCACCTGAAGAGCGATGGCGGCCGGCCCTGGTCTGCTTGCTTCTAATTGGCCTCCTGATCTACTCGGTGCGCCCAGCTTCCTGGGGTCCACGGCTTTTCGGTCTTTGGGTCGCGGCCATTGTCGCCGTCTTCGTGCTCATGCTTGGGGGCGTGCCGGGGCTGACATTCGTCCCCACCGCGCTCTGGGGCGGGCTGCCGATAACGCTGATCCTGACCGTCGTCGCCATCGGCGCCGCGTTTCCGCTTGCCATCATGCTGGCGCTTGCTCGCCGATCGAAACTGCCTGCGGTCAGCGCGCTCAGCGTTCTGTTCATCGAGACGACCCGCGCGCTTCCGCTTCTCAGCATCCTGTTCATCGCGTCCATCATGTTGCCGCTCCTGCTTCCCGAGGCGCTTCTTCCCGACAAATTCTTTCGGGCCTTGCTAGCGCTGTTGCTGTTCGCGGCCGCCTATATGGCAGAGGTCGTCCGTGGCGGCCTCCAGGCTCTTCCGAAAGGGCAGAGCGAGGCCGCCGAGGCGCTCGGCTTGTCGTATTGGCAGAGGCAACGACTGATTATCCTGCCGCAGGCCATCACGATCGTGATCCCGGCGCTTACCAACACCATCATCGTGATGATCAAAAACACCAGTCTCGTGCTGGTCGTTGGGCTGTTCGATCTCGTGAGCTCGGGCAAGGCTGCCCTGGCCGACCCGTCCTGGAGTTCCCCCGCGGCGGAGACCTATCTCTTCATTGCGGCGATTTATTTCATCCTCTGCTTCGGGTTCGGGCGCTTCGCCGACAGTCTCGAGCGCCGGCGAAAGGTTTCCCGATGACGATGCAATCCTTTGCACACGACGTGGCTGAGCCGGCAATCGAGATCGTGGGGCTCAACAAGTGGTTCGATGACTTCCACGCGCTGCGGGACATCGATCTTCGCGTCGAGGCTGGCGAGCGGATCGTCGTGTGCGGGCCCTCGGGCTCGGGTAAATCGACCCTGATCCGATGCATCAATCAGCTTGAGCACCATCAGCAGGGTTCGATCCGGGTGGGTGGCAGGGTAGTGTGCCGGGAGCCCAAGAAACTCGAAATCATCCGCCGCGACGTCGGCATGGTGTTTCAAAGCTTCAACCTGTTTCCCCATCTGACGATCCTCGAGAATTGTACGCTCGCTCCGCTGTGGGTGTTGAAGCAATCGCGACCCGAAGCGGAAGCCACGGCTTTGCACTTCCTCGAACGGGTTCGCATTCCCGAACAGGCGCACAAGTATCCGGGCCAGCTGTCGGGCGGGCAGCAACAGCGCGTGGCGATCGCGCGCTCGCTGTGCATGAACCCCAAGATCATGCTGTTCGACGAGCCGACCTCTGCGCTTGACCCTGAAATGGTCAAGGAAGTGCTGGAGACCATGCTGGGCCTCGCTCACGATGGCATGACGATGATCGTCGTAACTCACGAGATGGGTTTTGCCCGCCAGGCGGCCGACCGCGTCATATTCATGGACGAGGGCAGGATCGTCGAATCCGCCACGCCCGATGCGTTCTTCGACAATCCCGTCCACGCGCGTACCCGCCAGTTTTTAGACCAGATCCTGATCTGATCCACGCTATTCCAGCTTCCGTTAATCCCGCAGCGCAGAATGGCAGACATCCCGAGTGTCCGCGAAATGGGATCCTGATCCAATTCGGAGCCGAAGCGGGCGACCTCCCAATTATCGAAAGGAACTTCCATGTCGAAATCAGGCTTCTTGCTGGCCTTGGCCGCCCTTGCCTCGGTCCCCGGTGCCGCCAATGCGCACGCTGCGCTGGTAACCTCCAGCCCCACGGCGAACGCGACCATCGCCAAGACGAACGCTATTCGGCTTACCTTCAACGAGAAGGTCGTGGCACGGTTTTCGGGCGCCGAACTGGTGATGACCGGAATGCCCGGCATGGCAAAACACGCACCGATGCAAATGAAGGGATTGAAGCTGGCGTGGAGCAGCGATGGCAAGACGCTGACCCTGACCAATCCGAAGCCGCTGGCTTCGGGCAGCTACATCGTCAATTGGCACGCGGCGGGCGCCGACACGCATCGCCGCAAGGGCAGCTTCAGCTTCTCTGTCAAATAAGTGGGCGACGCGCTCACGATCGGCGTCAGGTTCGCGCTCTATGTGGACCTGATGCTGCTCTTCGGCTTGCCGCTGTTCGCGCTCTACACCCCACTCCAACGCCGATTGTTTGCCATCTCCCCGAAAGTTCTGGGTGCGCTAGCACTTCTAGGCTTGGCTTTGTCGGTGCTTTCGATAGCCGCCATGACCGCCTCCATGGCATGGGTGGGGCTGGCGGAGCTGATGCTCGCCGATGTCGAGGCGATGATCGTCGACACGTCGATCGGGCACGCCTGGCTGGCGCGGGTGATCGCGCTGATGATGCTGGCGGCACTCCTCTCGGTTCGTCCGCGGACGGGGCTAGGTGTACTTCTTGCTGGGGTTGCGCTGGGTTCGCTCGCCTGGACCGGCCATGGCGCCGCCGGAGAGGGAGCTTCAGCCAACCTTCTGCTCATTGGTGACATCGTCCACCTTTTCGCCGCGGCCGCTTGGCTCGGTGCGCTGGTCGTACTTTCGCATATGGTCTTCGGCTCCACCGATGTCCTTGTCGCCCAGCAAGCGCTTGACCGGTTCGCGAAGGCGGGAACGGTCATTGTCGCCACGATTGTCGCCACCGGTTTGTCGAGCAGCGCCTTTCTGATCGGTTGGTCCGGCGTCGCCGAGCTCCCTGAGACGCGCTATGGGCAGCTGTTGCTGTTAAAGCTGGTGCTGTTTGTCGTAATGCTGGCCTTGGCGGCGATGAACCGTTTTCGGTTAACGCCTGCCCTTCTTGACGGCGAACCTGTCACCCGATCAAAGCTTCGCCGCAGCTTGGCCCTGGAAACCGCCGCTGCGATCGCCATCCTTGCGCTGGTCGCTTGGCTTGGAACGCTCGAACCTCCGGTCGCCGCGAGCTGACCGGAAATCGCTCCACGGAATAGGTAGCAATGCCGCAAACGCAGTCGGAAGCAGCGGGAAATTTTTGGAGGACGTCCATCAATTTTTTTGGCCGGCGCGCGAGTGTGGCTGTGGAGCCGAGCGTCGACCGGGTGCGCCCGTTCTCACCTGGCCCCCGTGCCTGCGAACTCGGCGGGGCGATTACGGGCCAGCCGAGCCTCGCGTGGTTCCAGTAGCCCTGCGGCGGGGGTGACGATGGCCTGGCGCATTAAGCAGCTCCCTCAGGCCTACTTCGCTAATGCCGACTGTCTGGGCAAGATCGCGCAGAGGCGCCGATCAGTCGAGGGCGATGACGTCGGCGGGGAGCGCGAGGAAGTGTTCGGAGTGCATATGAACACCCTTGTAGCATCTGCCGGCCCGCCGGCAGATGCCTTATGTTAGACGGCCGTACCTGGGCCAGAAGCCGACCGGCGGCTTTCGGCGACTCAACCGGAGACTCTGCTAGGCCGCCTTGAGTCAATGAGAACAAGGGCCGCGTGATTGGTCCAAAGCTTGGTCGCTGGGCGGACAGGCATTACTGGAGCTCTAAGCGAACTGGCCCACGTGAGGAGCAAGGTTGCCACGTCCCCGGGACACGGTGACGCCTTGCCGGGGTAAATCGCTGGGTAACAGCATTGGTATGACAAACATAAACACAAAGGCATATCAAGGTGGTTGACATAAACGGACTAGCGAGGCATTTGACACCCAATAGCGAACTGAGGAGGGTGGGTTATGTCTGTTTCCGTCAACGGAGGCCGATTCGACGCGAATGTCACTGCCGTATTGACGCGAGCACTGATCAGCACGTGCGCGATCGCACTGATGCTTCCCGAGGTAGCATCTGCCCAGGATGCCGGAGCGGGCGACAGCGCGGACGCGGGCAGCCCCATTGTCGTCACAGGAATTCGTGGGTCGCTGCAAAGCGCACTGAACGAAAAGCGCAACGCGGACAGCCTGGTCGAGGTCATCCAGGCCGAAGACATCGGCAAGTTACCCGACCAGAACCTCGCCGAGGTGCTCGAGAACATCCCAGGCGTCCAGATTACGAGAGACGCGGGTATCGGCACCGGGGTCCAGATCCGTGGTTCGAACGACAACCGGACGGAGATCAACGGTGTCGGCACGGTGGGTTCGGGTTCTGGCCGGGGCGGCATCAGTTTCGAGGACGTCAACGCAGCGATTATCGCATCGGTGGAGGTCATAAAGGCGCCAACCGCGATGACCACCGAAGGATCGGTGGGGGGCACGATCAACTTGCGCACAATCCGACCGCTTAATTTGCGCGATCCCCTGATCGCCGCACGTGTGCAGGGCGAGTACTCTGAGCTCTCTGAGAGCTTCCGGCCCCGGATTTCTGCCAGCTTCGGCAACAAATGGACCGTCGGTGACGGTGAACTCGGGGTCGTGCTCAGCGGCAGCTACGCGAAGCAAGACGCGCTGTCGTTTCGGCCCCGCGTCGACCGGGACACGCTGACCGCACAAGGCACCGGGGTAACAGCCACAGGCGCTCCGGGACCAGCCTTCGACTATCTCGGCATACAGTTCCTCAATCAAGAGCTCGAGGATTTCAAATATGAAACCTACAATCTGGCAGGCACACTTGAATATGCCCCGACTGATAATCTGAAATTCTATTTCGACGGCTTCTACAACAAGCAGACGCGAAGGCAGGAAAGCACCAGAATTCAGGCTTCAGGGGTAAGCAGCGTCCAGAGGACCAACGCCCCCGACTCATTTGAAACGGTCGATTTCCGGTCGCTTGGCGGTGTCGATCTCGGCAGTATTCAGGCCGCACTGACCGGGACGCTGCAACCAACCGTTGCCAACCGGCCGAACCTTCGCTTTTCGAGCGATGTCGGTGCTCGCCTGACCGACAGCAATCTTCTCCGGGTGGGCACGGAATGGGAGAGCGGCCGCTTCAGGGCGCGAGTCGAAGCGACACGCACGCTGTCAAGCACGCGCAATCCAGACCTCAGCACAACGCTGAACTTCATCAATCCTAAAACCGCGCTGACCGGAACTAGGCCTCCGAATGAGAATGGCACTCCGTTCCGTTACGACTTGACCGGGGGTGCTCTGGCATTCGGCATCGATACATCGTCGGCCTTTGCACCGACGGTGGCGCAGCTTCTCGATCCGGCCAACGTGGTGCTGGATGCGGTCACAGTGGGCGACAACACCACCCGGAATGTCGAAGCCACTGGCCGCATGGACTTCGAGCTCGATCTTGAGGATCTGACGGGGTTCTTCACGTCGTTCAACTGGGGTTACCGTTACAACAAGACGTCGACTGAGTTTAACGAGTTCAGGTCCACCATCGGTCTGTCATTGTTGCGCGATTCCCCGGGAGGGACGGCGTTCTCGGACCTTCTGGTCCCCGGTCCGTCGATCTTCGGACGCGCCGATGGGCGATCGCTCTTTTTCGGCGATTTCCTGATCATCGACCCGAAGCTTGCCTATTCGGACCGTGAAGGCGTGCTGAGCACGTTGCAGGCGGCTCTCTTGGCTGAACCGGGAGCGAGGGTTCTGGCCGACCCCACCTTCAATCCTGCATCTTTCTATAAGGTCCGCGAAACGACCCATGCCGTCTACGGACAGCTCAATTTTGAAGCGGGCATGCTCAGCGGCAATGCCGGCTTGCGCTATGTCGATTCGATCATCAACTCGCTTGGCAACAACATCGGCGCTGGTGGTGCGATAACGCAGGTGAATACCCCCGGCAAATATCAAATGCTCTTACCGCGGATCAATTTGGCGGCTGATGTGACCGACAATATCGTCCTGCGAGCAAGCTATGGTCAGGATATCAACCGGCCGAATTTCAACGATTTGAAGACCTCGGTCCGGTTCACAACTGGTCCGAACACTGCCGTAGTCATAGGCAATCCGGGTCTCGCCCCGGAAAAAGTGACAGCGTACGACGCTTCGGTCAGCTGGTATTTTGCTCCGGCGGCGGTGCTCAGCGTGGGTGTCTTCCACAAACGGCGGACGAACCTGTTCGTGACGCAGGAATTCGCGCCCGCAGTGGATGCCAATGGCTTCAAGGATTTCACCCCGCCATGTGAAGGCGGCGGCATATACAACCCCATCGCGGACCGAAATGTCTTTGTCGCCCCCGCGAACGCCGGCACCGGGTTATGCGTTCCCATTACGACGACGATCAACGATACGGCTGCAACAACGCAGACAGGCGTTGAAGTCGCCGCGCAGGGAGATCTGTCATCTTTCGAAGACAGTATCGGCTTCGCATCTGGCTTCGGTCTCGCTGCGAACTTCACTTACCAGAAGTTCGGCGGCGGGCAGGCCACCAACACCTCGGCCTCCGACAGCCGCGCAAACGCAATCTTCAACTCCAGCAGTGGCCTTAATGCGGCACCGTATACCGCAGTTCAGGGCCTGCTCGATTTCTCCAAATACGCATACAACGTCACGCTGTTCTACGAGAAGTACGGACTGTCGGCGCGCGCACGTTACACCTGGCGCAGCGCATTTCGAACGCTGGACACTGCGGGCGGAGCGACACTGGGCAGCACGCTGGGCTTTCCGGTCGTCACGGCGGCACGCGGACAACTGAACGGCAGCATTACCTATGACCTGACCGACAATATCAACATCGGGGTCGAGGGTGTGAACCTCACCAAGTCCAAAATCTCGCAATTCTGCGTCAATGACGGCGCACTCCTGTGCTTCCAGGGTCTTCCGGATCGCAGGCTCACGTTTGGCGCTTCGGTCAAGTTTTAGGTCGGACGCTGCCTATACGTCGTTAGGATCCGCGGGCGTGCGGGCAAAGTTCTGACATTGGGCGAGAGGCGGCGAACCCGCGACTGGCCCCATAGGCAGTCGCTGGCTTTCGCCGCAGAATCTGGCTAGGAAAATTGGCATAGAGCAACGCAGCTAGTAAATGCGGAGACCCCAGTTCAATGAGCTCGAAACGTCTTTTCCAATCGGTCGCCGAGCAGATTGCCGGCCTTATCGACCATGGTGCTTTCCCGCCGGGCACACGCCTTCCGGGCGAACGGGAGCTGGCCGAGCGGCTGGGAGTGAGCCGGGTTACCATTCGCGAGGCCGAAATCGCCCTTCAGGCGGTGGGCCGACTTGAGATCAAGACCGGCTCCGGGGTCTACGTCAGCGAGAACCGGGCAGTACAACACGGCGCGTTGCCCAAGGCGAGTGCGTTCGAAGTAACCGAGGCGCGCCTGCTGGTCGAATCCGAGGCGGCCGCGCTAGCGGCGCACAACATTACAGAGGACGGGATCGCCCGGCTGGCCCAGCTCATCGAACAGATGCGCACAGGGGACCACGACGAGGCGAACGAAGCCGACCAGCTGTTTCACCAGACGATTGCCGAAGCGTCGAACAACGCCGCGCTTGTATACACAATCAAGACGCTCTGGCGCATGCGAGAGGACCTTCCTGAGGTGAAGGCAACCTACGAGGCGGTCTGCGTCGACGATGCCGAGTCACGCACTGCCGAGCACCGCGCTGTGTTCGACGCGATCAATGATCGCGATGCCGCCGGCGCACGCGCGGCGATGCGCGAGCATTTCCATCGCCTTATCAACGCGATGCTGGACTGCACCGAGCGATTGGCCCTGGAAGAGGTGCAGCAGCGATCCAGCGCCAGCCGCGAGCGCTTCCTCGTAGCGTCCCGAACGCGCTAGGCTAAATTGGTATTACATAACTAGTAATATCTACATGCCAGATTGATTGACATGAATCAGCTCCGACTGTAGTCCATTCCGTATAGCGGTAAGAGGATTGGGATGCTGAAGCTTGGAATCCTGTGGCTGGTGCTTGTGGGTACGGCGGCGCTGCCATTGCACGCCGAGGAATACCGCGTGCGTGACCAGAGCGAATATGTCCGCGCGCTGAAACAGGTTCGCGCTGGCGATGCGATCATCCTTGCCAATGGCGAATGGCACGATTTCGAACTCGTCATCACCGGCAAGGGAATGCCCGACAAGCCGATAATGGTGCGCCCCGAGGAGGCCGGGAAGGTTTTCCTTACGGGTCAATCTAGCCTGCGCATCGGCGGCGAACACATCCACGTCTCGGGCCTCGTATTCAAGGATGGTCACAGCCCGCGGGGCGAGGTCATCGCGTTCCGCCGCGGCAAGGACGATGTCGCTCGCAACAGCCGGGTGACCGAAGTCGTCATCGACCGCTTCAGCAAGCCTGACCGGTTCGACGATGACTACTGGGTCGGCCTCTACGGACGCAACAATCGGTTCGATCACAACCACCTGGTGGGCAAGACCAATCAGGGGGTAACGCTCGCGGTTCGCCTAGATAGCGAGGAAAGCCGCGAAAACGGGCACCGGATCGACCACAACTATTTCGGACCGAGGCCCGTGCTCGGTTCCAATGGCGGCGAGACGATCCGCATAGGCACCAGCCAGTACTCCATGTTCCGTTCGGGGACGATCGTGGAGAACAATGTCTTCGATCGCTGCGATGGCGAAGTAGAAATTATTTCCAGCAAATCGAACGGCAACGTCTTCCGCGAGAACCTGTTTCTTCGCTCTCGGGGCACGCTCACGCTGCGCCACGGCGACGACGCACTGGTCGAACGCAACGTCTTCCTCGGCCAGGGAAAGGATTACACCGGCGGAATTCGCGTGATCAATCGCAACCAGACGGTGCGCGGAAACTACATGGAGGGCCTGCGCGGAACGGCTTTCTCCAGTGCTCTGACGGTGATGAACGGAGTGCCGAACTCGCCGGTCAACCGCTACGTCCAAGTCGACGACGCGCTGATCGAGACTAACACGGTCGTCGACAGCACCCGAGTCACCCTCGCAGGCGGCGCAAGCGCGGAGCGCTCCGCGCCGCCGGTCAATTCGGTCATGCGCAAAAACCTCTTCGTCGCGAGCGGCGAGGATGCGCTGTTCCGGATCGAGGACGACATATCGGGCATCGCCATGCAGTCCAATGTGCTGATCGGGAGTGCAACGGCCAGCGAAGGACCCTCGCTCGAACGCAAGGCTGCGAAGATGGTTCGTGCGGCCAACGGCCTTCTCTATCCGGATGACCCAGCACTTGAAGGTATCGGCGCACCGCGCGATTTGAAGCCGATGGAGCTCTCGCAGGTCGGCGTGGCCTGGTACGCCAAGCCTGGCGAAGAGGAGAGGTTCGGCGCCTCGGGCAAGGTGCACCATGTCACGCTGGGCGAGGACACCCTCGCGCTCGCCGCCGATGCGGCGGGCCATGGCGACGTGCTCATGCTGGCGCCCGGGGATTATGTCGTTCACTGGACGATCGGGCTCGACAAGACGCTGACCATTCGCGGAGCCAAGGCCGACAACCGCTCGCCTGCGACCATCCGCTTCACCCGCCCATCGCTCGTCGAACTACGCGAAGGCGGCAATCTGCAGCTCGCCAATCTGACGATCGATGGCGAACTTGCCCCGGATTCGGTCGGCAACGCCGTCATTCGCACGACCGCCTTCCCGCTACAGAGCAACATGAGGGTGGAGATCGACGGGGTCAGCGTGCGCAACCTCACGGTGAACAAGTCCTTCAATGTCCTGACGCTCGGCAAGGGTACGCTTGCCGACCGCGTTTCCATTCGAAACAGCGCGTTCGCCGACATCAGCGGTGCCGTCGTCGCAGCAGATTCCGAAACCGATGATTATGGCCGGTACAACGTCGAGTACCTCGACATCGTCGACAGCCAGTTCGCAAACCTCGGTGGGCCGATCGCCACCGTATATCGCGGCGGGACCGACGAAAGCACCTTCGGTCCGTTCGTCACGATCACCGGAAACGCGATCGCCAACGTCGGAAAAACTGCGGGAGCGTCGATCCTACTTCAGGGGGTTCAGACCGCCGAGGTTGCCCGTAACGCGCTCGCCGCGTCCGCGCCGATCCGAATCGCGCATACCGTCGGGACGCCTTCGACCCGTGTGAGCGACAATACCTTTGCCGGCACCCCGCAGCCGGAAGTGCAGGAGTTGAATTACGAAGGGCCAGTCCGAGTGCAGATGTCGGGCAATGTGTTCGATGCGAAGGATCCCAAGTGAGGCGTCCTTTGCCCTTCCGCCTTGCCGTTGCGGCTGCTGCGGCGGTTCTCGCGGCTTCGCCTGCCCCGTCGACTGCCGCTACAAGCGCGCCGAGCCCCGCTAACCTGTCCAACCTGCCGCCGCTCTATGCCGCCGAGCTCGAAAACGCGCGCAGCTTTGTCGAGGGCATGCTGCAGGCAGGCGTCGTGGTCCCGGTTCCCACGGACCCGGGGGGCGGTTACACGCACGAGCAGCACAAGCGTAATTATCGCGCGATCTACCTCGGGGGGCAGCTCTACCGCATCACCGGTGAGAAGCGTTACGCCGACTATGTGCGCGACGTGCTGCTCGCTTATGCCGAGCTTTATCCGACGCTTGGCGACCATCCGGCCGCGAGCAACCAGTATACGGGGCGCCTGTTCTGGCAGGTGCTCAACGACGCGGTGTGGCTGGTCAACGCGGTGCAGGGCTACGGCGATGTACGCGATGGTCTGACGATTGCCGATCGCGAGAAGATCGACGCGCAGGTATTCCGCCGCGCGGCGCACTTTCTGTCGGTGGATTCACAGGCGACCTTCGACCGCATCCATAACCACGCGACCTGGGCGACTGCGGGCGTCGGCATGACCGGCTACCTGCTGGACGACAAGAACCTGGTCGATCGCGCGCTGCTCGGCTCCGACATGAGCGGCAAGAGCGGGTTTCTTCGCCAGACCGAGGAGCTGTTCTCTCCCGACGGTTACTACGCCGAAGGCCCCTACTATCAGCGCTACGCGCTGATGCCGTTCATGGTCTTCGCTGACGCGATCCAGCGCAACGACCCAGACCGCCGGATTTTCGAGCGGCGCGACGGGATCTTGCTGAAAGCGCTGCGGACGACGGTGCAGCTTACCTACGACGGCTATTTCTTCCCATTCAACGACGCGATGAAGGACAAGAGCCTCAAGACCGAGGAACTCTACCAAGGGGTCGCCATCGCTTATGGCCAGACCCGTGATCCGGCGCTGCTGTCGGTCGCGCGCGGCCAAGGGCGCACCGTGTTGACGCCAGACGGTCTCATGCTCGCCCGCGATCTCGCGGCGGGCAAGGCTGAGCCGTTTCCTTTTCGCTCGATGCTGCTGCGCGACGGCCCACAGGGCGATCTTGGCGCCGTCGCCATCCTGCGCCGGGGCGAAGGACCGCGGCACACCGCGCTCGTTGCCAAGAACTCGTCGCAAGGAATGGGCCACGGTCATTTCGACAAGCTGAGCTGGCAGCTCTACGATAATGGGCACGAGATCGTGCGCGACTACGGCGCAGCGCGTTTCCTCAACATCGAAGCCAAGCAGGGCGGACGTTACCTGCCCGAGAACGAGAGCTGGGCCAAGCAGACCGTCGCGCACAATGCGCTCGTGGTCGATCAGCGCAGCCATTTTGATGGCGATGTAAAACTGGCGGACAGTATCGCTCCGCAGCAATTGTATTTCTCTGCGGCGCCTGGCTTGCAGGTATCCAGTGGCCGCGTGACTGGAGCCTATCCGGACGCGACGATCACCCGCACGCTGGTTATGGCCGACATTCCCGGGCTGGAAGAACCGACGGTGATTGACCTTGTGTCATCGGACAGCCGGTCAGCGCATACCTATGACCTGCCGTTGCACTATCAGGGGCACCTGATGGAAATCGGGTTTCCGGTTGCGAGTAACGCCGCGAACCGGCCGGTGCTTGGCAAAGACCACGGCTACCAGCACATTTGGGTTGATGCGACCGCCACTCCTGCCGTTGGCGATGGCGCATTGACCTGGCTGCTCGATGGGCGGTTCTATACCTATCGCTTCGCCACCGACGGCAGGACCAAGGCGATCCTCGCCGAAAGCGGTGCCAACGACCCCGAATTCAATCTGCGGCGCGAGCCCGTCGTCATCCTGCGCCAGGAGAAGTCTGGCGGCGCATCGTTCGCTACCATGCTCGAAAGCCACGGCCGCTACGACGGCGCCTCGGAGCAGACCGTCGCCAGCCGGAGCCGCGTGTCCACCATGCGCCACGACCGGGTTTCCGGGATGGATGTTGTCCGGCTGACGCTCAACGACGGGCGGCGCGCGGCCGTCGTCGTCTCGCACGATACCGATCCCGCCAAGGGACACCGCACCAAACTGGGCAAGGACACGATCGAGTGGACTGGCTTTGCAGCCGTGATCCCGCTCGCACCAGAGGGGAAGTGAGCATGGGTCAGGTCCTGGAGGGGCGCTCGACGCCTTTCTGCCATGCGGCTGACGGTAGGATAGAGCGGCTTGAGCCGGGCATCAGCCGACGAATGCTCGGCTACGGGCCGGATCTTATGCTCTGCCGAGTCTGGTTCGAGCAAGGCGCGGTGGGCCAGGTCCATTCCCACCCCCACAGTCAGACAAGCTACATCGAGAGCGGGCGCTTTCGCGTGACCGTTGACGGTGAGCAGCGCGAACTAGGTGCCGGCGACGCCTTCTTTGTCGCGCCCGACCTCGAGCACGGAGCGATTTGCGTGGAGACCGGAGTGATCCTCGACGCCTTCAGCCCCGCGCGCGAGGACTTCCTAGCTACGGAGGTTTGATCATGCTGCGCAACCGTCTCCGCTGGACCATCGTGACGCTCGTCGCCGTTGCAACAGTGATCAACTACATCGATCGCGGCGCGCTGGGCCTGCTGTGGCCCGAAATTTCCGAAGACCTCGGGATGAGCAAGCTCGATTACGCGATCATCCTCAACGTCTTCACGTTCGCCTATGCCTTCGGACAGTCGCTGTTCGGCAAGATCTTCGACTGGATCGGCACGCGCCTAGGTTTCGTGCTGTCGATCGTTGTCTGGTCCGCCGCAACGATGCTTCACGCCGCGGCACAGGGTATCCTGAGCTTCTCGGTTTTTCGCGCGCTTCTCGGCGTGTCCGAAGCTGGCAACTGGCCCGGGGCGACCAAGGCCAATGCGGAATGGTTTCCCATACGCGAACGCGCGTTGGCGCAGGGCATCTTCAACTCGGGCGCGGCGATCGGCGGGATTGTTTCGGCCCCGGTAGTGGCCTGGTTGTTCGTCTTCCTCGATTCCTGGCAGGCGACCTTCATTACCATCGGCGCCTTGGGCTTCCTCTGGCTGATCCCCTGGCTGATCGTCTACAAGACCGGGCCCGAGGCTCACCCCTGGCTGAGCGCCGAGGAACGCGAATATATTCTTACGGGGCAGCGCGACGTCGAAACCAACGAAGTCGCCTCGTACGCACCGTCGGCCAAGCAGATTCTGACGCGCAAAGAGAGCTGGGGGGTAATCCTCGCTTCGTTCTTTATCGACCCGATCTGGTGGCTATTTGTCGGTTGGTTGCCGCTCTATCTGGCTGAGACATACGGTTTCGGCGTGGCAGAGATCGGCCTCTACGCTTGGGTGCCCTACGTAGGCGCGATGTTCGGCGCGTGGTTCGGCGGCATCCTCGCCCAGAACCGCATCAAGGCCGGCTGGAACGTAAACCGAACCCGCAAGGCGGTGATAGCACTGGGTGGCATTATCATGTTGGTATCGCTGCTGCTAACAATCGAGGCGGCAACGCCGTTAATGGCGGTGCTGCTGATGGCGGCGATCCTGTTCGGCTTCCAGACCGCGATCGGCAACATCCAGACGCTGCCGAGTGACTTCTACAGCGGCGCCTCGGTCGGTACGCTCGCGGGCTTCGCTGGGACGGCTGCGAAACTCGCGGTGGTCGGGCTCAATTTCCTGATCCCGGTGATCACCATGGACAGCTACGCGCCCGCGTTTGCGGTTGGAGCCGCGCTGGCGATCCTCACCGTGCTGTCGGTGTTCCTGCTGTGCCCGAACATCAAGCCGCTCAATCCACCTGCATCGCGACCGGATGTCGCACCGAATACCTGAAAGGACGGGGACTTTAGATGACTGAATTGAAGGGCAAGGTTGCCATCGTGACCGGAGCGAGCCGCGACATCGGCCGCGCCGTGGCGATCGAACTGGCGCGCCGCGGCGCGAAGGTGGCGGTCAACTACCGCGCCGATGAGGCCGTTGCCGACGCAGTTGTCGACCAAATCCGGCAGGCAGGAGGCGAGGCCGTCAAGGTGCGCGCGGACGTGACCAAGGCGGGCGACGGGGTCCGCCTTGTAAGTGAGACGCGCGAGGCCTTTGGCGAGAGCATCGACATCCTCGTCAATGTCGCCGGCGGAATGGTCGAGCGGCGGCCGCTCGATGCGATGGACGAGGATTTCTTCAACCACGTCATGCAGCTCAACGTCACCTCGACGTTTCTAGTCACGCAAGCGGTCGTACCGCATATGCCCGCAGGATCGGCGATTGTGAACTTTGCCTCCCAGGCCGGGCGCGACGGTGGGGGCCCAGGAGCTTGCGCCTATGCAACGTCGAAGGGCGCGGTGATGACCTTCACCCGCTCGATGGCCAAGGAACTCGGCCCGCGCGGCATCCGGGTCAACGCGCTGTGCCCCGGCATGATCGCGACGACCTTCCACGACAGGTTCACCAAGGACGAAGTGCGCGCGAACGTCGCGGCTTCGACTCCGCTGCGCCGCCAGGGCATCTCCGAGGAAGTCGCCACCACCGTCGCCTGGCTGGCGAGCGATGCGGCCGCGTTCGTCAACGGGGCCAACATCGACATCAACGGGGGCACATTCTTCTCCTGATAGCAGGCAAAGGCGAAACCGGCATGAAAACCTTCATCTTCGGCGAGGCGATGCTCGAGTACCACAGCCACGGCGGCGCCGGCCTGCGGTACGGAGGGGACACGTTGAACACGGCGATCCACATGGCGCGCCGTGGATGCGACGTGGCCTATGTCACTGCAGTCGGGATCGATCCCATAAGCGATGCGCTGGTGGCTTCGTGGGTGGCCGAAGGGATCGACACCGCGCACGTTCACCGCCACCCCGAACGGTCGCTGGGCATCTACGCCATCTATCTCGACCCGGCCGGGGAGCGCAGCTTCCTCTACTGGCGCGATCGCAGCGCGGCGCGTGAGATGTTCGACTTGCCCGGAATGGAGGCGACCCTCGAGGAAGCGCTCGATTGCGCACTCATCTACTTCAGCCTGATCTCGCTTGCCGTAGTGGACGATCGGGGGCGAAGCGCGCTGCTCGGCCTGTCGAATGCGCGCAAGGCCGGGGGCCGAGCCGTGGCTTATGATAGCAATTATCGGCCAGCGCTTTGGCGAAACCCGTCCGAAGCGCAGGTCGTCTCTTCCGCCGCGGTTTCAGCGGCTACTTTGGGGCTGCCAACGAACGTTGACGAGCGGCAGCTCTTCACCTGCGCCGATAGCGAACAGGATATCGCGAACCGCTGGCACGCGATGGGATGCGACGAGGTAGTCGTGAAGGCGGGTGAGCAAGGCTGCGTTTACGCCGGGCCCGATGCGAAGCTGGCATTTCCATCGCATCGCGCTGAAGTGATCGACTCCAGCGGTGCGGGAGACGCATTCAACGCGGGCTTCCTTCAGGCGCGGCTCGGTGGCGCGGATCCGGCCGCAGCCATCGAGGAGGCGCAGGCCCTAGCGCGGGAGACGCTCGGCCACTTCGGCGCCATTTTTATATCGGGCTGCGGTTCAGGGTCTCGCCGCTAGATCTCTCACAAGTTCGTATTCATCCACTTCGCACGACCAAGAGGTACCTTGTCGTGAAGACGACTTCCATTTTCGCCGCCCAGCGAGCTCACTTAAGAGGCGCGAGAATGGCACCTTTTGGGTGGACCGAATCATGGTGTGAATGTCCGGGATTGGGCGCGAAACTGCCATCGTAACCTCGTCCGTGGTCAACCGGTTCAACCAACGTCCACCACCCGGAAGACCTCCCCGGACCCTGAATCGCGCACAAGATCGACGCGCTCGCCGTCCCAGTGGTAGTCGAGATGGCGGCCCTGGACCGGCGCCGAAGCACAATCCGGGTAGAAGAGGCCTACGCATTCGCCGCCGGGATGCCGAACGCTGGGATATACGACCCCGTCCGAGCCAGCGCCCTTGAGGCTCTTCGCCAACTCTTGCGATGCCTTGTGGGTGTCCGGATCGAGGGCCAAATGGCCATGCCGCTCAGGTCCTCTTAGATCGTGCAGATCGGCATCGACCGACAGCACGATCTCCCGGAACTGCGACGTCCAACCAGGTTCCTCAGCGGTCCTGGTCATGAAGCGCTCATGATGATGGATCGTCTCGAACAGGGCCGTCTCGAAGGCATTCCCCGCATAGAGGACGCCAAAGGTGCCGTCGGTAAAGCGGCTCGGCCTGTCGGTGCTCACATGCGTGAACGGCGCCATCAGGTAAGACGCGCCATTGCCGCCGACCCGACGCTCGACCGGAACGAGATCGAGATTGCCGAGGCTCGCCATGACGCGGGGGTTCGTCTTCTGCTCCGCGGAGATCAGAAGCGGCCAGTCAGCTGGATCGGCGATGTCCTCAAACAGATCGATCGGCGGAAAGGCACTGCGGATGATCCTGACAGCACCTTTCCACTCAACGCGCGAAACCGGAATCTCCTCCGACGTCACCAACCACCGCGCTCGGCATCGAGATAGCGGCGCACCCGCATGATGTCGGTAAGCTCGCCGCCGAGCATCACATCAAGAGCGCTTGCTCCGGCAAAGGCGGTGTTTCCGGCCCGGATCCAGGCATAGCCCCGCTGCGGCTCGGAAAAGATGATCCTGAGCGCCTTGTGGATGCCCATCAGGTTGGAGAGGCGCGCCCGGCCGTCGCGCGAGATCCGCCCCGGCCCTTCAGCTTTCCAGCGCCGGTAGGACCGGACCGGCATGTCGAGCAAGGTCGCTGCCTGCTCGTCGGTCAGTTCCCATTTGGCAAAGAGATTGAGTGCTGCCCGGAACATGGCGGCCGCTTCCTGCTGAGTTACAGGATCGGGACGGAATGCCTCGGGAACGGTAGCGACGGGCTCAAGCGCAAGCATGCTGTGTCTCCATATGGCATCATATAGCTAAATTAAGGCCATTTGGCAAGGTTATCCGATCGAAGCGTCGCAATAATGCTCGAAGCGTCCGCGAGCGGCACGAACAGCCGGGTCTGGTAGCGGATGATCTCGGTGAAGCAGCCTTTTGCCTTGTACCAGTCGAGGCGGGCCGCGCTCCACCCGGTCAGCTCGAGCCGCTGCCCGCCGTTGACGAGGCTGCGCTTGATCGTGAGTTCCTCTCTGCCCCTCACTTCCATGGGACGGCCGGTCGCCAGAACCGCCTGCACGATGTCGTCCGTTGAGATGGTGTGACCATGCTCCAGCCCAAGAGCGCGACATATTTCGGCAACACAGTGAACCGGAACCTCGCGGCCGAGCAGCGAACGGCCAGCGCTCGCGCATATCCGGCTCACTCGAACGTGATCAGTTGGAAGTTTGTCCCAGACCGGCAGCAGCAAGCCGGTCGCGAGGTGGAGGCGCTCGTGTTTGAGGCTCGATGCCGCCTCGTCGACTTCTTCCTGCCACAGGCGCCGGAATTCCTCGACGTCGACCGGCTCCCAGCTGCTGTCGGCCAACTGATCGACGGTTAGATATCCCCGCTTCAGCGGACGATAAAGTTCGAAACGCGCAATCCGCGCTCCTTCGTCGGTCAGTAGGCTGCGCGCCGGCACCAGGAGCCCGACACGACCCGAACGGCCGTTGCGCAGCGGGCGGTGCCGCGGGCCCTCGATGCCGTAGTGTTCGTCGAGCTTCGCCAGCGTCAGGGGCTTGAGCGCTCGGGCGATCTCCAGTTCAAGCAGGTGCGTCGTTGCGCCCGAGAGGGCGTCGGTGCGAAGCAAAGTATCGGAGAGGACCTCGAAGCTCTCGACCGCGATCGTTTCGACGCCGAGATCGAGCGCGCCGGCCTGTCGTGCGGCATCGACCCGCGCTTCGACCAGCGCCAGGAACTCATCGAAAATCGCGTTCTGCAAGGCGATCGGCAGCGCGAGTATTCGGTTGAGCCAGCGCTGGATGGTGGGAAGGTCGTCGACCATGGCGCCGTCGACCCCCTCGATCCGGAGGCCGGTCAGCTCCTGGAACTTGGCCAGACCCACCGCTTCGAGCTTGCCCATGAAAAGCAGGCTGAACCAGCGATTGAGCGCCTCCTTGGCGTAGACGCTTTCGAGATTGTCGGCCGGATCGAACAAATTCTGCCCGCCCGTCTGGCGCTGCCCGCGGGTAAGGGCGCCAAGGCTGTCGAGGCGACGGGCGATGGTCGAGATGAAACGCCGCTCGCCGCGAACGTCGGTGGTCACGGGGCGGAACAGCGGCGCCGAGGCCTGGTTGGTGCGGTTCGTGCGCCCCAGCCCCTGGATCGCGGCATCGGCGCGCCAGCCGGGCTCGAGCAGGAAGTGAACGCGCCGGGCTTGGTTCCTGGCAGAGAGGTCGGCGTGATAGCTGCGGCCCGTGCCCCCGGCGTCGGAGAAGACCAGGATGCGCTTGCCGCCGTCCATGAAGGCCTGGGTCTCGGCGACGTTTGAGCGTGGACTGCGCGGCTGGAGCTTCTGTCGTCCGTCCGGGCCGATGATCAGCCGCCGGCTCCGTCCGGTCACCTCGGCGACCTGCTCGACACCGAACCGCTCAATGATCGCATCCAGCGCCGTGGCGATCGGCGGCAGAGCGCAGAGCTGCTCGATCATCCGGTCCCGTGCCGCGAGGGCCGAACGGCACAGCACCGGACGTCCCTCATCGTCGACCATGGGCTCGGAGCGAGGGTTGCCGTTCTCGTCGGTGAACACCGCCATCAGGCGGACCGGGAAGCTCTTCGCAAGATAATCGATTACGTATTCGCGCGGGGAAAGGTCGATCTCAAGCGCTTCGCGTTCCTCGTCCGACAGCTCCGCCAGACGCCGGTCGAGCATGGCTTCAGCCGTGGTGACCAGCTGGACCACGACAGCGTTACCATCGGCCAGCGCCCCCTCGATCGCGGGCAGCATGCTCGGCAGTTTCATCGACAACAGTAGCTGGGCGAAGAAGCGCTGCTTCGTGCCTTCGAAGATCGACAATGCAGCGGACTTGGCGCCGCTGTTGAGCGTGTCGCCGCTGTCCGCGTCGACAATCCGGGTCGCTTCGAGCGCTTCGCGCAGATTGGCGTGAATGATCGCCCAAGCTTCCGCATAGGCATCATAGACCGCGATCTGCTCAGGGGTAAGCTTGTGCTCGAGGATCTCGTACTCGACGCCGGCAAAGGACAGCGCGCGGGCCGTGTAGAGCCCGAGAGACTTCAGGTCGCGCGCAACCAGCTCCATCGCTGCGATGCCGCCCTCGCGGATGTCACTCACGAACGCTTCGCGGTTTGCGAACGCCGTCTCTGGACCCCAGAGGCCAAGCCGTGTCGCATAGGCGAGATTGTTGACGTCGGACGCACCGGTGGCCGAGGCATAGAGGACGCGGGCGCGCGGCAGCAGGTTCTGCAGGCGGACGCCGGCGACACCTTGCTCGGAGCCTTTGACCTTGCCGCGCGAGCCCTCACCGCCTGCGGCATTGGCCATCGCGTGAGCCTCGTCGAACACGATCACGCCCTCGAAGTCATCACCGGCCCATTTGAGGATCTGGTCGAGCCGGGTGGCCTCGGTCCTGCCCGAGCGCAGCGTCGGATAGGTGACGAACAGGATACCCTCGCGCATCGTCACCTCCTGGCCGAGCTTCCACTGGCCCAGTGGCTGGATGTCGATCGGAAGCCCACCGAGCGCCGACCAGTCGCGGCGCGCGTCCTCGAGCAGCGCCTCGTTCTTCGAGATCCAGATGTGGCGCTGTTCGCCGCGGAGCCAACGATCGAGGATCACGCTGGCGACCTGGCGCCCCTTCCCGGCCCCGGTGCCGTCGCCGAGGAAATAGCCCATGCGGTAGGCGACGCCCTCCGGGCTCGGCGCAAGCGAAGAGCCCTTGTCCTGCGGGATATAGCGGCCGGGGAGGTCGCGCGCGTGGGCGCTGATTGCGTAGATCAGCGTCTCGGCCTGGGCAGCCGAGAGCAGGCCTCGAGCAATGACCTCTGCCGGAAGCTGCGGAACTTCGGTCGGAATCGGCGCGGTGATCGAGCCCATCGCGACCGATTCCACCAGCTGCGTTGGATGCTCGGTCGTGCCCGGTATCGCGATCCGGCTCGGCCGATAGGGCAAGTAGTGCCCGACCTGCTCGGCGATGGGAGCCGGGACGTCGAGTGCCTCGTAGACACACGGCTCGCTGGAAAGCGCCGCCGCCATGGGCTTGGGCGTAACCGGGCGCGGCCTGGTCACCAGACCCGCGAGCCGGAACGGAGCAAGCCCGGGCAAGGTGCCGGACGGCTTCGGCGAAGTTAGCAGCGGCCGTGCCGGTATCGCGTCGACCAGTTCGCAGAGCGCGCGGAAGTCGCAGGCGCGAGCCACGACCGGCTCTGCTCCTCCTTCGGTCTTATCGAGTATCAGCAGGCGCGTGGTGATCGAAGTGCCGTGCCTCGCGAAAGCACGCTCCACCGTGACGTTAAGGTGCAGCGCGACCGGTTCTCGGACGGCGGCGAGGAACCGATGCACGTCGAACCACTCGGGCATGATGGCAGCCATCCGGCCGCCGGCGGCGAGACGCTTCCAGGCCGAACGCAAGTGCCGTGCGCCCGTGTGCCCGTCGTGCCCGCGCTCGATGCCTTCCGAATAGGGCGGGTTGACGAGTACCGCGCTCGGCACGTGAAGCGGGTTGAGCAGCTCGTCGATGAGCTCGCCGTCGTGACCGCTCACCTCGGCGTCGGGGAACAGGAGGCCGAGGCAGTTGCGGCGCAGCGGCGATATCTCGTTGAGGATCAGGCGCGCCTCCGCTTTCGCCGCCCAGATCGCCAGCATGCCCGTGCCGGCCGACGGTTCGAGGACGGCTTCGCCCGTACGAAGGGCGCAGGCGCGTGCGAGAAGCCAGGCGATACGCGGCGGCGTCGCGAATTGCTGCAGCTCGATCTGCTCCTCGCTGCGCACGGTATGGCTCGGCAGCAGTGCCTCGGGCCGGGCGAACGCTGCGTCAGCAGCGGCGGCTGGCGAAGCCGGAGTCAGACCAGCGCTATCGCGCAGCCACAGCACCTGGGCGAGCTCGAGCGCCGCGTGGGCGTCGCGCACCGACCAGCGGCCATCGGCATCGGTCCCGCCAAATTCATCGCTGAGGACGGCATTGAGCCGCGCGCGAGAGACCACCTCCTCTGCCTCGATGAGGCCAACAAGCTCGCGGGCTGCGGACAAGACCGGCGGCTCGCTGCAATCGGGAAAGGCAAAGGCGGGGGATGAGCGTGACATGGGACCTCCTGACGAGGCCGATCACGAGTTCTGGCCTCGCGGAGACCAAGGCGTTCCTCCCCTCTGACCCCGATCAGGTCACGGCCAGTGCCCCGTTCATGAGGACATCGTTCCAGTCCTCGTCGAGGGTGATGGGCCTCATGGCCGCGATGCGCCGGCCGGCGCAGGCGTAGGCTTCGCGGGCGCGCTCCTCGGCAAGGTCGCCGCCTGCATCGTTGTCCAGGAAAAGGTGAAGCTCGCGCACGCTCTCCGGAATCGACACGAGACCGAAGCGCTCGTTTCCCAGCGTAGCCCAGCAGGGCACGCCGAACAGCTGCATCGCCGAGAGCGCCGATTCAATTCCCTCGGCAAGGCCGAGACGCCCTTCCCTTGGCCCGGACAGCCGCACGGCGCCCCGTCCGAGGCTTCCCAAGGCGCGCTTGGGCGCCTCCATTGGAGCAAGCCGACATGTCTCAGAATCGAGAAAGGTGCGGTGAACGGCGATCACGCCAAGATCGGTGCGGACGGCCGCCAGCATCGCCGGGAGAAATCGGACGGCGCCGCGCGGACCAAGCGGCGTTCGGCCATGAAAGCGCAGTTCCGAGGAGGTCTGCCGGATACTCCGGTTGTGAAGATATTGCTCGGCAGCGCTGTCCAGGAGCGTCGCCGCAGCTCGCCATAATCGGCAGGCGTTCCGGTCAGCGGACTCCTCCACAAAGCGCTCGGGCAGCGGATCGCCCGAGCCGTCAAACAACTCCCTCGCGCGTATGCCGCGGCGGCCGAGTTCCGCGATGATCTCATCGTTGGAGCAGCCGGCAAAGCAGTGGAACAGAATGGCGCGCCGGCCGAGGCTGACGCTCAGCGACGGGGTGCGATCATCATGCGCCGGGCAACGGCACATCCCGCGGCCCTGACGCCATACTCCGCCAAGGTTGTCGACAATCTCCCGCGCGCGGCGCTCGAGACACTCTGAATGACCGGTTCGGGGCATGATTCTCTCCAGCTGCATGCCTCTCCAGCGCAGCCTCCTCTCCGCGCCCGCGCCAATGCGTTTTCCTACAATATCTGTTCTCTATATGTTCTCCTTCGATTCGGCCAGAAAAGGAATCGAGAGAGATGTTTCTGCGCGTTGCATCAATCGCTGCGGGGATAGCGCTCGCAACGTCAGCCCACGCTCAGGGAGCCCTACCCACCAGCCATGTGAGCAGTCCCCCTGCCGAGAATCACGACGGCTATCGCCTCGTTCAGACTGCTGACGGCTTCCAGCTCGTAGAGCACGGCATCTGGGAAGCGTCGCATGTACCTGTGGTGCCAGCTTCCGACAGCACCACAACTCGGGGAACCGGGCAGCGCGATAGCGGGCGACCGAGCACGACCACCGGTCCAAACGGCTTTCGTCGCGCGGCGTACCTTCCACATGTCTATGCTGCCGAAGCTCAATTCGGCCTACCGGCCGGATTGCTGGACGCGCTGATCTGGACGGAATCTCGATACAACCCGTTTGCCATCAGCAAAGCCGGCGCTGCCGGCTTGGGACAGCTGATGCCTGGAACGGCAAAGGAGCTGGGGGTTGCCAATCGCTTCGACCCCCTGGCCAACCTGTCCGGCGCCGCCAGATATCTGCGACAGATGCTCGACAGGTTCGGAACGGTGCACATGGCGCTCGCCGGTTACAATGCGGGCCCCGGTGCCGTTGAACGCGCTCGCGGAATTCCGTTAAATGGCGAGACGCCAGCCTATGTACGCAACGTCATCAAACGTTGGCGATTTTGATCTCGTGGGGCCTCCATTGAACCGCGGCAGAAAGCGCGTCACCGGCACCCTTGAGCTTGGGCCGCGCGGATTATTCATCGTTACCGAAGCAGGGGACCGCTGGGTACTCGATCTCGAAGAATCCCTGCGACCCTCGGTGGGTCAGCTGGTCACGGCAGAGGGCTCGCTGGTCGGATACGATCGTCTGAGCGTCGACTGGATAGGTGAGGCTTGATACGATACGGGCGCGGGCTTCAGGCAGCCCGCTTTCTCGCCCTCTTGATGTCGATCACTTTCCCGGTGAGAACAAAGTCGGCCCAGTCCTGCATCATCCGGCGGCGTGGAACGATATATTCCGCTGAATTGTAGGCGCCTCGCACTTCGTTTTCATCCGAGTGCGCAAGCTGCATTTCCACCCAGTCCTCGTGATACTTTCTGACCCACACAGGCGGCTTGCCAAACTCCACCAACTGCTCGTTGGCCCAGGTACTGGCCAGGCCCCGAAATCCATGCACGGTTTGCCTGCTGTGATAGCCCAGCCGGTAAAGGGCATAGATCATCGTGTTCTCGGACAACGGCTTCTCCGGAGTTGATCCAGGGAAAAGATAGTCGCCCGTGCTCGCTCGGATCATCCGCTTCGCAATCTCGGCGGCTTGCACCGACAACGGCACGAGATGCTCTCGCCCCATTTTCATCCGCTCAGGAGGGATCCGCCAGACGGGCCCCTTGCCATCGAGGTCCTCGAATTCGGATTTGACCGCAAACCGCAGTTCCTTCGTCCGCACCCATGTCAGCAAGGCAAAAAGAACCGCATCTCGGGTAATCGTCGATCGACGCTCACCCTCCTCCTGATACGCCAGCACTTTGTCGACGAGCGCCGGCAATTCCCTCAGGGGCACCCGGCTCATGTGCTTGACGCGGCGACGGGGCTTCAAAGCCCCGCGCAAGTTGGCTGTGGGATCCGCAGACGCCAAGCCGCAGGCGATCGCGAACTGGAAAACTTGCCCGACGCCCTGTTTCGCGCGGCGACTGATATCGAGCGCGCCGCGGGCCTCAATCTTGCGCACCATCTCGAGAACATCCGGCGGCGCGATTTCGTGCATCAGTTTGTTGCCAAGGACAGGGAACACATCTCGCTCGAGACGCGACCAGACGCGGGCTGCGTGTGCTGGATCAAGCGCCGATGCCCGATTGTCGTGCCAACGCTCGGCGACAGAACGGAATGTCTCTGCGTTTTCCGGGCTCATTTCGAGCTTGTTCTTCATCGGGTCCTTGCGCTCGACGAGCAACCCTTTCGCCGCAGTCCGCTTCTCACGGGCAGCCGCTATGCCAACGTCGGGATAGGCGCCGAACGAGAGCAGCTTCTCTTTGCCCCCATATCGGTACTTCATCCGCCAGAGCTTCGCGCCCTTGGGCTGGACCAGAAGGAACAGGCCTTCCCCGTCCGCAAGCTTGTACGCCCGCTCGCGAGGCTTGGCATTCTTGGCTTGAAGTTCCGTCAGAGGCATTGGGGGTATCGCTCCTTTCCGACACCTGGGGAAAATACCCCCAAAATACCCCCACACCAAATCTGGCTGCATGCGGAAACAAGCGGCAGCGTGCGGACGCGAATCACCCGCAAGAGTTTGAATTTCTTTGATTTTTGGAAAAATGCGGACGCTTCTGGAAGCGTCCGGAATGTGGGGTGGTAGCGGAGGAGGGACTCGAACCCCCGACACGCGGATTATGATTCCGCTGCTCTAACCGGCTGAGCTACTCCGCCCCAGGGGCCTGTCGCGCAGG
>JAIETR010000003.1 GCA_019745075.1 Qipengyuania sp. | reverse complement strand
CGGTACGTCGGCGACCTCGCCGGTCCACGCCGATGCGAAGGCCGCGCGGTCGGCTTCGACCCAGTGGCTTTCCGCCATCATGGTCAGCGAGGCGTGATGCTGCTCCATCGGCCGGATCAGCCGGACGCGGCGCTCGATCTCGCCGTCATCCAACATCAGCGATGACGCCGGCACCTGAACGGCGGCGCGGCCGGAGCGATCGTTGACCAGCAGCATCGCCCGACGATCCGACAGAAGGTCCATCGCCTCGTCGAGCGTGACCGGCCGGTTGCGCTCCCGCTGCGTGATCGTCAGCAGGCGGGTTTCCGCACCCGTACTCGGGTGGACGTGAACGGTGCGCCGGTCGGTGACGACGAAGCTCTCCGCCTTCAGCGTTTCCAGTCCGACGTCGTAGGTGCCGCTGGCGATGGCGCCCTCGATCTTGGCGTTGAGGAGCTGCTCGAACGCCGTGAAGAGGATGCCTTGCAGTTCGATCGTCAGGGCGAGCAGGCGGTTGAGGAACGTCGTGATCGGCGGTAGCTCGTCCTTGATGCCATTTGAGTCCATCAGCGAAAGGCCGGTTGCGTCTTCGAACATCTGGAGCGTGCAGCCTTCGACCTTGCCGCGCACGAGCAGCAGGTAGAGCTGACGCAGCGCATCGCGGGCATAGTGGCTTTCCAAATTGTCCTCGGGGCGAAACAGGCCCTGGCCGCCGGTCTGGCGTTGGCCCCGCGTGATCGCGCCCAAAGTGTCGAGACGCCGGGCGATCGTGGAGAGGAAGCGCTTCTCGGCCTTCACGTCGGTCGCGATGGGGCGAAAGAGCGGCGGCTGCGCCTGGTTAGTGCGATTGGTGCGGCCGAGGCCCTGAATGGCGGCGTCGGCCCTCCAACCCGGCTCCAACAAATAGTGGACGCGCAGCCGCCGATTTCGGGCGGACAGCTCGGCGTGGTAGCTGCGACCTGTGCCGCCCGCGTCGGAGAAGACGAGGATCCGCTTCACGTCGTCCATGAAGGCGGCAGTCTCGGCGAGATTGGCCGATCCGGCGCGGCGCTCGACCACAAGCCGGTCGCCTTTGCGCACGATACGGCGCGAACGGCCGGTGACCTCGGCGACGATGTCCGTACCGAAGCGCTGAACGATCTGGTCGAGCGCGCCTGGAACCGGCGCCAACGACGCCAGGTGCTCGATCAACCGATCGCGGCGAGTGACGGCTTCGCGGCTCTCGACGGGCTGGCCGTCGCGATAGACCGGGCGTGACGACAGGTTGCCTTCGGAATCCGTGAACGGCTCGTAGAGCTGAACCGGGAAGGAATGGGCGAGATAGTCGAGCACATATTCCCTCGGGGTGATGTCGACACGGACGTCGTTCCACTCGTCGGTCGGAATCTCAGCCAGGCGGCGCTCCATCAGCGCTTCGCCCGTCGAAACGATCTGGATGACTGCGGCATGGCTCTCCGCCAGATCGCGCTCGATGGAGCGGATCAGGGTCGGCGTCTTCATGCTGGTCAGGAGATGACCGAAGAAGCGCTGTTTGGCGGATTCGAAGGCTGATCGAGCGGCGGATTTGGCCTGCGCATTGAGCGTGCCCTTGTCGCCCGTGATGTTGGCGGCCTCCATCGCCGCCGACAGGTTGTTGTGGATGATGGAGAACGCCCCGGCATAGGCGTCATAGATGCGCGTCTGCTCGGGCGTGAGCTGGTGCTCGATCAGCTCGTATTCGACGCCGTCGTAGGAGAGCGAGCGGGCCGTGTAGAGCCCCAGCGCTCGCAGGTCGCGCGCGAGCACTTCCATGGCCGCCACGCCGCCGGCCTCGATCGCCTCCACGAACTCGGACCTGGTCGAGAACGGAAAATCCTCGCTGCCCCAGAGACCGAGCCGCTGCGCATAGGCCAGATTGTGGACCGTGGTCGCGCCGGTAGCGGATACGTAGACCACGCGCGCGTTCGGCAGCGCATGTTGAAGGCGCAGCCCGGCGCGCCCCTGTTGCGAGGCGGCCTGGTCGCCGCGTTCACCCTTGCCGCCGGCGGCGTTCTGCATGGCGTGGCTCTCGTCGAAAATGATCACTCCATCGAAATCAGAGCCCAACCATTCGACGATCTGACGGACGCGTGAAACCTTCTCGCCACGCTCGTCGGAACGTAGCGTGGCATAGGTGGTGAATAGGACGCCTTCCGCCAGTCGGATCGGTGTCCCCTGGCGGAAGCGCGAGAGCGGCGTCACCAGCAGCCGCTCCATTCCGAGCGCGGACCAATCGCGCTGCGCGTCCTCGATCAGCTTGTCGGACTTCGAGATCCAGACGGCCTTGCGGCGGCCCAGCATCCAGTTGTCGAGAATGATGCCGGCGCTCTGACGGCCTTTGCCGGCGCCAGTGCCGTCACCGAGCATGAAGCCGCGCCGGAAGCGGACGGCGTTCGGGGCATCGTCGCGCGCGGCCGAGATAACGTCGAAGGTCTCGTCCACCGTCCACGATCCGGCAAGATAATCGCCGTGGGCCTCGCCAGCATAGATCACCGTCTCGAGCTGGGCGTCGGACAGCAGGCCATCGGCGAGAAGATGTGCCGGCAGGCGTGGCCGGTAGCTCGGCTTGGGCGGCGCGACCGAGGCCATCGCAGCGGACTGCACCAGCTTCGTCGGATGGGCCTGAGAGCCGGGAATACGGATCGACTGCAATCCGTATTCTTCATAAATCGCATCCGTGAGTCGGGTGCCCTCGGCCGGTTGCCAGTCGATGGTTTCATAGGCGAGATCGATGCCTTCGGGTTCGCTCAGAACGGTGGCCTCGGGCGCCGACGAACGCGGTCGGGCGAGATAACCGCGCACCATGCGGGGAGCGGTGGGATGCAGCGCGGCTTGGACTGCCATGGATGCGGCGATCGGCAGCCGCGCAGGTACATGGCGGATCACCCAGCCGAGCAGCGTGGCGGCGTCCGGCGCGGTGCCGGCCGAGGTGGCGACGACCGTGGGATCGTCGGCCGGCCGCTTGTCGATGACAGTCAGCCGGGTGTCGATCGTCGTGCCATGCTTGGCGTAGACCGAGCCATCGACGGCGGCCGAGAACACGACGCGGCCATGCTCCTGAAGCCGAACGAAGGCTGCTGCCCAAGCCGGCGCGTCGGGCGCGAAGCTGGCGCCCGTGATCGCGACCAGTCGGCCACCGTCGCAAAGGCGCGCGAGCGCGGAGGCGATGTGGCGGTATGTGGCGTCGGCCATCCGGCCGGAGACGTTCGCCATAGCCGAGAACGGCGGGTTCATCAGCACCACGCTCGGCGCGAGGCCGGCGTCGAGATGATCATGGATCTGCGCGGCGTCGAACCGGGTGACCGATGCCGAGGGGAAGAGGCAGTCGAGCAGTCCCGCGCGGGAAGCGGCGAGTTCGTTCAGCATGAGCGATCCGCCGGCCAATTCGGCGAGGACGGCGAGCAGACCCGTGCCAGCGGACGGCTCCAGAACGCGATCGGTCGCGGTGACCGCGGCGGCGGTGGCGGCCGCCAGACCCAGCGGGATGGGGGTGGAGAACTGCTGAAGGGCTTCGCTCTCGGCCGAGCGGCGGGTGTGGGTCGGCAGAAGCGCCGCGATCTTCGCCAGCATCGGCAGCATGGCGGCAGGCGACGTGGCCTTGGCGCGGATCGCCGGGCCGAACTTGCGCAGGAACAGGACCGTCGCCGCCTCGCAAGCGTCATAAGCGGTTTTCCAATCCCAGGCGCCCGATGCGTCGGAGGCGCCGAAGGCGGCCTCCATCGCGCCGCGCAACGTGGCGGCATCGATCTGCGCGCCGCGTGCGAGATGCGGCAGGAGGAAACGCGCCGCTTCGGCGATACGCGGCGATGGGTCAGCGACGGGCACGAGCGGAAGGGCTGGAGCCAGGGCGGCACCGGATGCGGGAAGATGCGTCATGGAGGGTCCTTCAGGAGAGCGGGAAAGGTCCGAGCCGCCCGGCGCTCTCTCTCGACCGCACCGGCTCAAACCCGTCCCGGCCGTCCTCTCCCTCTGATTCCAAAGGCTTGACGCGCAGCGCCGCCGCACAAACCGCTCGTTACGGCGCGACCAAGATGCGAGTGGGGTTTCGGTCGCCGGGCGGCGTGGCTACACTCCGTCGATAATCTCAAGGCGCGTATCCCCGTCGGCCTCCGAGGCCTGTCCGCGTCTTCGGTGCAACGCGGTCAAGAGGAGGCAAAGGATGAAAGCAAGCGCAGTCTGGATTGTTGCCGTGGTCGCCTTGGCGGTGGGATTCGGCGCAGGGTTCGGCCTGCGGCCGGTCTTCATTCCCACGACCTCGGCCGCCGCAGGCGTCGCACAGCCGACCGAGCAGGAAGCGACGGACGCCGTCCGGCGTCACAAGCTCTTCACGGGTACGTCGCTGGCCAATGCGACGCTGAAGCTTGGCGATTGCTCTGCGGGCGGCGTCGGCCCCGGCGTCACGTGCATGACGCAGCTTACGATGGACCCGACGCGGCCCAATGCTGCGCCCCAAAACCGCCCGATCGGATTCGCGCGCGTCAACGGCCAATGGGAAGTAGCTGTCTGGTAGAGGGACGGCATGCCGCCGGTCGGTGGGGCGTCAGTGCCAATAGCAAACAAAGAAAAAGCCCGGCTGATCCCTGTGGCGCAGGGGGCCGGGCTCAAGCTTATCGGTATCTGGGAGCCGGCGGCGATTGCCGCCGGACAGTGTCGATCATTCTGCGGCGACCAGGTGCGCTGGGTCATCCTCGCTGTCTGCCGAGGCCTCGTCATCGCTCGCGAGGAAATCCGGCAGCGCCTCGGTCTCCCCATCGGCCTCGGCCGCCGGCCCGGTGGCCGGTTCGAGCTCGGCGAGGCGCAGCGGCTCGGGCAGCCATCCGCTGTCGGCCAGTAACCGTTCGGCTTCCTTGGCCATGTCGCCCTTCTTCAGATGGTCGATGAGCTGTGCGGCCCGCTCGCCAGCCCCTTCGCGCACGGCTTCGAGGATGCGCGGCTTGGTCACGCGGCCGAGGTAGTTATCGACGGTAGGCGTCCAGCCGACCTCCACCATGTCGAGCCGAACCGCACGAGCCAGCCGATCGGCCTGACCGAGGCGGCATTCGAGGCTGTGCTGCGAGACGCCGGAGCCGCCATAGCGGTCGACCTTCTCGAACAGCGCGTTGACGCCGTAGCTGACGCAATGGGCGAGCAGTGCCAGACGGCTGACCTCGTCCAGTCCGTCGAGCCAATCCCACAGCGCCTGATCCTCCTGCGGGATGTCGGTCTTCCAGGCCTCCTGCCGCTCGCTGACAGCCTTGGCGGACGCGCTGTCCTTCAGGTCGGCGGCCTGCACGGGGAAGAAAACGTGCCGGACGCTGGCTTCCAGGCACCCGCCGGTGGTCGAGCTGCGCTGGAAGGTGTCGGTGACGAGCTTGTGCAGCAGCGCCGTCAGGGCGACATGGGGATTGTTCGCCAACGCGTCGCGCAGTGCCAGCGTGCGATGCGCGGTTAGCTCCATCACGAGCCGTTCGGGCAAGGGCTTGATCGTCTCCTCCTCGTCATCCTCGATCTCGGCCGACTGGCCGCCGATGGTGATGACGGCCCGCTGCACCGACGGTGCCACCGGATCGGCGCCCTCGGCGCCCTGGATGGCGTCACCGCCATCAGTTTCGATGGTCACCGGCCCCTCGTCCTCTGGGCGCACATGGCCGCGATCGATCGTGAGCGAGCCATCGGCGTCGATGCTGATGAACACGCCGGCGCGGGCGATGTCGGCCGGATCATAGATGGCGGGCCGCTGGTCGAAGGCGTTCAGCGCCGTCTCGATCTCGCCAAGCCGCTCGTCCACATCGTCGGGCAGTTCGTCGGCGCCTTCATATTCGGCCTCCAGCTTGGCGTATTCGGCGGTGAGGGCCTCGAACGTCGCGCGCTCCTCGTCGGTCAGATCGGTAGGCGTGCCGGTGATCTCGCGCAGTCCACGCGCGACATCGTAGGGATGGCTGACATCGACCTCGATCCATTTCCAGCCTTCGCCCGCGACATCGTCGGCGATGATCTTCAGCTTCTCGGAAACCAGGCGATCGAGCAGCGCCGGGTCCTGTAGCCATCCGCCGTCGTCGGCCTGGAACAGATCGCGCATGATGCCGCCGCCGGCGGCCTCATAGGCGTCGAGCCCGACGAAGATCGCCCGCTTGTCGGACGCCCGCACGGTGCTTTCGGTGAGCATGCGGCGGATCTGATAGGGCTCCTTGGACCAGGAGTTGCGGATCGACTCCCAGACCTGCACCTGACGGGCCTCGTCTGCCGAGACGGTAAAGGCCATGAGCTGCTCCAGCGTCATACCGTCCTCGGCATAGACGTCGAGGAGCGACTGCGCGACCGCAGCCAGGCGCAGGCGCTGCTTCACGATGTTGACGGGGATGAAGAAGGCCGCCGCGATGTCTTCCTCGGACTGGCCCTTCAGGCGCATGTCCTGAAACGCGCGGAACTGGTCGAGGGGATGCAGCGGCGCGCGCTCGATATTCTCGGCGAGTGAATCCTCCTCGGCGAGGATGGCGGTCGATGGATCGCGCACCACGCAGGGCACCGCGGCGGTCTTGCCCAGGCGCTTCTGCTTCACCAGAAGGTCCAGCGCCCGGTAGCGGCGGCCGCCGGCTGGAACCTCGAACATGCCGGTCTCCTGGCCCTCGGCGTCGAGAACGGGGCGGACGTTGAGGCTCTGGATGAGGCCGCGGCGGGCGATGGAGGCCGCAAGGTCATCGATCGACACGCCAGCTTTCACGCGCCGGACGTTCGACTGGCTCAGCACCAGCTTGTTGAAGGGAATGTCGCGCGAGGACGACAGGGTGATCTTCTGAACGACAGTAGCCATCGGGATTTACTCCGCGACGGGCGGCCGAAAGCCTCTCTCTCGGCCTCCAACCCGTCACGAAAATCCCTCGACCCTCTTCCTCTCAGGGGCGCCGTGACGGAGATCCGCCGAGCCCGGAATCCTTGGAACAAGCGGCGCGGACATCGCTCAGGAGTTCCTCTGCCGCGTTGAGCACCTGTTGCGGCGACAAGAGCGCGGGCTCGTGCGCCGCGAGATCGCGAATGCGATGGCGGCAATAGTAGGGCGAGAGGATTGTGAGGAGCGGATGCAGATCTGGGTAGCTCGGATGGAGGCCGAGCCGTTCAGCGGCGTCCAACGCCTTGGGCAGATCGTGCCGGATTTCGAGCCGGCACCGTTCGTCGCTCCAACCTCGGAATTGCAGGAAGGATTTGAGCGACAGCTCGATCGCACAGGCGATGTGGTGAAACAGGATTTCACGGGAGTATCGATCATCCCGGGATAGGTGCCGGACGCCGGCCAGAAAGCCGGCGGCGTTCTCGAGCAGATGCTCGCCACGGAAGCGCATTGTCATCAGGCCGCCTCTCGCTCGTCGGTGTCGGCGGGTGCCGGCAAGGGGTGTGCGTCCTCGGAGAGGAAGCTGAGAATGTAGTCGGCCGCTTTGCTCGCTTGAGAGGCGGCGCGCACGATGGCGCGATTGTCGTCGCGGAGCACCTCCAGCCAGGCGGCGATGTAATCCGCGTGGCGTACCGTCGGTACGATGCCGAGCGAGGCGCAGCAGAAGGCGGCGTTCATCTCGGCGATCAGTTCCTCGAAGGCATATTTTTTCGTGCCGAAGGAGCCCGAGAGATCGCGGTTCAGCCGGTGCGGCGCGCCGCTGGCATGCCCGAGCTCGTGCAGGGCGGTCCGGTGCCAGTTGATCGGCTCGAAATAGGCCTGCGGCGGCGGCACCTGCACATAATCAAGTGCCGGCACGTAGAAGGCGCGGTTGCCGCCGATCCGGAAGTCGATGCCGGTGGCCTCGATCAGCGCCTCGACCCGCGGTTCGATCAGACCAGGCGGCGGGGGCGGCGCGATAAGGGCGACGTCTTCGGGGAGCCCGTCACACTGCGCGGCGTTGAACACCGTGAAGCGTTTCAGGAAGGGGATCGCCTGGGCTTCCTCTCCGGTTTCGCGGGCTCGCTTCTTCTCCTCGTCGGGAATGAATCGGTCGGCATAGACGACCGTGGTGCCGCGCTCGCCCTTGCGGACGTTGCCGCCAAGGCTGAGGGCCTGCCTGAAGGTGAGCCAGCTCTGGCCGGGGAAGCCGTGCTCGATCACGGCGCCCCAGAGGATCAGCACATTGATGCCGGAATAGCCTCGGCCAGTGGCCGCGTTCCTCGGCATCGCGAGCGGCGCCTTCGCCGCCGCAGTGCCCCAAGGCTGGACCCAGGGCACACGGCCGGCTTCCAGCTCGGCGATGATCTTGCCAGTGATTTCATCATAGAGGTTCGCCCGGTCAGAGCCGGAACGAGCGCTGCGGTCATGTCTGGACATCGCGGATCTCCGCGACGGGTGCCGGGAGCCTCTCTCCCGACCCTCAACCCGTCACGGCAATCCGGTCCGCACTCTCACTCTGGTTGGGGCCTCAAGTCCGGAAGGGCGCGGAGCAAGAAAGATGGAGGTCCAGCGCCGCGCCAGGGATGGTAACCCGAAGGGGAAGACTCCCTTTGGCGGGGCTTCAGCTCGGGCGACAGCCCGGACGGAGGGAGATGCACAGGAAATCAGATATAGTAATTGAACGGGAGCGGGAGCTTGGGCTTGCTATCTATCGGCGCCGAAATCAGCAGGTCGACGACTGCAATCGCGAAGCAGATGGTGACGGGTATGCGATCATTGTGTAGGCACGATTTGAAGTTGATCTTGGTCAAGATAAGCACATCGCCTTTCGAAATTCGTAAAATGCACTCAGGTCAACGTCGTTTCCGCGTGTTCGTCTGGGATGAAGAGCATTTCGGACCATGAAACTGGCCGACGAAGCGTTGGGGCATGCGTTGAAAGATCGGCGTCAAAAACCTTCTTCAAGCGCTCTACTGTTGACCGGGCCGCCACGTCCGTAGTCGAACTACCCTGAGCGCTCTTGGGCAGACAGGTATTGAGCAGTTGAAGGAGCTCCCAATCGCGAAGCACTTCAACCAGCCCCTGCTTCTCTGTCACGCCGAAGATCAGACGGTGGACGAGCGCCCCTGTGCCAGTGACCTCATCCTCAACCGTCACGATCAGCAACGGGGCAGCGAGACCGCTCACGCATGCGAAACTCACTGGGAGGTTTCGTGCTTCCTCAAGCGCGATATCAAAGAGGAGATGGCCGATACCTAGAACGCGCGATGCCGCATTTGTCCCTCGGAGGCTGCGATCGAAAACGAGCCCTTCATATCTGTCTTTAAGCGCATAGCTACGCGCCTTCCACTCATCAGGGGTCTTGATCTCCAGACCCTCGTCGCGCCGGAAAATCCGCCGTCCATACCGGCTGACGGATTGCGTGAAGAACTTCTCGAGATCTGGAAGATCGACCCTCGGCAGGTCTTTACCGACCTGTTGAAAGTCGAACCTCGACACGCTGCCGAGGAGTTCACGCACCGTTTCGACGACGTCGCGCCCGCCGAGCGTAGAAGTGGCTCGGTCAAACCATGCCCCCAATCGCTCGCCAGAAAGCCCTTCGCCTCCCGAGAACAGCTCATTGAAAAGCGAATTGCCAGCCATGCCTATAACCAGCTGCGAGATGTCCTCCCGTTCCTCCATCACTGATGAAAGAGCTGCCTGAATTCGTTCGAGCTTCGTGTTGAGTAGGTCCCAGATGCGCGCCTCGACGGTTTGTGGGTTCCGCAAAATGTAGACCGAGACCGGCCGCGTCTGGCCGTAGCGCGACAGGCGTCCGACCCTTTGGTGGAGGCGCATCGGGTTCCAGGGCATGTCCGCATGGACCAGCACGGCGCAACGCTCCTGAAGGTCGATGCCCTCGCCGCCGGCCTCCGTCGACACGAGAAAGCGCACCTTTCCTGCGTTGAAAGCGTCGGCGGCGTGTTCCCGCGGCTGGCTGATGGTTTTTGGCGCGCCCGATGCCTGCTCAACGCCATCCAGACGTTCGTCCCCATTGATGAACGTGGCCGAACCGAACTCAAATTGCCGATGTAGCGCGTTCACGATAAGTACTTGGGTCGCCTTGTACTCCGTGAAGAGCAGGATCGGCTCATCCGGGCTGAACTCCTCGCCGATCATCCGAAGCAGGCGCTCGATCTTCGTCTCTTGGGCTATCGCGTCGCCGAGCGCGATTAGTTCGTCCAGACGCTGTATTTCGTCTTCCATCAACAAGACCGCGGCGGAGCCGGGAAGGGCCTCTTCGGCTTCAGCCATTTCATCGAACGTAGCTTCCTCGTCGTCGGGTAGCGCGACTGAGGTAGCCGCGTTCGACCGGTTGACGAGGTCGGTCAGCATTGTCCGACGCTTGCGGAGCGCATTCCGGATCGCCGCGATCGAACTGGCGGCCAACTTCTGGAGAGTGATGAGCACGAGCATTCGCGCCGTCTGTGCGCGACCGTCCAGGGTTGCAGCATACGCGCGACCGTCGATGACGAATTCACTCAGTGTTCGATAGAACTGCGTCTCTTCCTCACTATATTGGTACTCGCGATTGTATACATGGACCGGCTTGAAGAGCTTGTTCCCCTGCAGGTCGGTGACTGTCGCCTTGTTATTTCGGATCATGACCTTCGGGAGCTGGGAGAGCTGCCCAATCGTGTCCCGTTCCGGATCGAAGAGGTCGGGTCGCACGAGACGCATTAGGCCGAAGAAGCCGTAGTCCTTTCCGCGATGCGGGGTTCCTGTGAAGAAGAGTAGAGAATTAATCTTACCCCGTTCCTGGAGGTCTGAGACGAGGCTGTACGCCAGCGTTTCGCCGGCTCTTTCATCTACGCTCAGATGATGGGCCTCATCAACGATGACTAAATCCCAGGGATCGGCGTCGAGGAGCCTTTGCCGAGCGCCACGACGATCACCTCTCAACGTGTGGAAGGACGCGACGACCATCGAAGTGGTCGCCCAGAAATCGCCGCGCTGCGTGTCAGCCTCCGTGACGTAGCGTTGGAGCCGGATGTCGAACATGTCCTTGAGACGGAACTGCCACTGAGGAACGAGTTTCGCCGGGGCGAGGATCATTACCCGGCGCACTCGCCCGGAGGCGATCAGCGGCATGAGAACCAGGCCGCACTCGATCGTCTTACCCAGCCCCACGTCGTCGGCGACAAGCCAGCGGAAAGGCCACTCTTGGGTTACTTTGCGGCAAACCCACAATTGGTGGGGAAGCAACTGGACGCGCGACCGCGAGAAGACGCCCCATTGGTCGTTCACTGACCGAACGGCGAGAGCCTGCGCGCGGATGAGCGCATCGATGGGGTCGGCAGCCGAGCCTGCTCGGAGAGCCGAGTGGAGCGACGGTATCTCGACAAGTTCGCCAGTAAGGACCTGCTCAACATTCCCGCCGAAGCGAACGATGACAGTGGCGCCCATATCCACCACCACACGCCCGTTTCCATGTCGCGGGTGGTGAACGGAGACACCCGCTGCCAATTGTCTTGTGTTTGTCATCCGTTAGCTGCCTCGGCCTGAAGCGCGTCCTCGGTGTCCTGCTCCTGTCCCCAAAAGTCTGGTGGATCGCGGTCGGTCGTTTCGAAACACTGAACCAAGGCCGCCTTGTTTTCATCTCGGGTAATCAATTGGAACGGAAGGTCGAAATCGCCATCAAAGCGAGCTCGATCACCACCTATGTGGCTCGTTACGAAGTCGTAGATCGTCCGGCTCGCTTCCTTGTCCGCTCGCTCACCAATGTCTGCCCCAAGCTCATTCAGCAGGGCGCGAACACGCTGGGATGGAGCCCAGCCATATGGAGCCATAAGACCCTCATCGCGTGAATCGTACACGCCGTGGCGTAGCATCTCACGGATCATCCAGTTCATACCGATACCGAGAGAACGGTTTATCGGCGCGGCGTCGATGCAAAGACGCATTGCCGGTGCCCAATAGCTCGGCTGCAAGGCGCCATTTAGTGAGATGATGCCGTGGTCCTCGATGATTCTAGGCAGCTTGAGGGTAATTTCCCGGTATTCATCCAGCCATCGGGCGAACACATACAAATCAACAAATGTACGTCGCCATCGAAGGTATCGCTGATCGAATTGTTCCGGCGCACTCCAGCGTTCAAGCCGTTCAAGCCATGATTTTATATCATCGGGTGGTCGCGACTCGGCGAGTTCTAGCCACCAGCCTTCTCGGTATCCAGCCTCGATAAAGCTCTTGTGCTGTCCGTCCTGCGCGAAGCCAAATGATTGAAAGCAACCCAGGGCGAACATGGTGAACCACGTCGCACGATCAGTCGCTTCCCGAAGCTCCGACGGTAAGAAGAAGTCCGGATATGTTCGCTGCGAATATAGGGTCCGAAGATCAGTTCCTTCAGAACTCCACCATGTATGGATCGCCGTCAGAACCGTTGCAGGCGCAGGTGGCGGGGGCGAAGTGGCCGGCATGGGTAGAAACGCGTCACGGCCCTGAAGAGCGTAGAGGAGATCGTCCTTCTCCTTTTCCGTCCAGCCTGACAGCAAGTGACTGATCCGCAACTGCGAAGCGGGCCAAGGCAGCCAACTGGGCCGATCGCGCCGAATCTCTTCACCCAATTCCCGGCCTTGGCGACCCTCGGTGACGTATCGGAGCGCCGCCGTCTGGCGGTCACGGTCCTCGGCAGAAATTTCCGCCACCCACAACGCAAGATCACGCGCTTGAGGGCCGAAGCCCGATCGTTCGCGGGCAACTCGAAAGAACTCAAGTGCCGGGCCGGTATAGCGCTTGTCGAGCAAATGCTTCGCAGGCGCGAATGCGCATAGTCTGCGCTCTTCGCTGTCGTCCGCCGCGTCAGGATGAGGAAGCTGCGCGACCCGCCAAGCTCCATCCTGTGCGAGGAACAATGCCTGCCTGGAAATGTCTAGAATCTCATGGAGTTCGTTGTCGAGCGGCGTTTCCCGAATCGACTGAGGCGCAACGGTGCGGCCAAGGGTTTGGGCCAACTCGGGATCGATACGCTTTTCTTCGCCGATCTGGCGACGAAGAAGGTTCGAAAAGCGAAGCGGACGGGTGTTTCCGAAGCCAAGCTTTCTTAGTTGCCCAGCTACCTCGGATGCGATGATCCGATTTTGCAACTCTGTCAGAGTAGGCCAGTCCCGCACCTTGGAGAGCGTGTCGGGGTCTGACAACGCGCCATCAGTGTAATGGTCCGCTTCCGATGCCCGCACTAATGAATCGAACGGGGACGGCAAACGCGTCGGCACGACTTGGCGCTGCCCGGCGAGACACCCGTATCCATGCCCGTCCACATGCAGATGTCGGGCGAGGTCGTCGTCGAAATCCGGCGCGAGGACGTCGAACAAACGGGACCAGAAGATGTTTTTCGCCACTTTCTCGGAGGGATCGAGGTCCAGGCTCTTCGCGAACTGCGACCACTCGGCCTCCGCAAGATCGTGCAGTCCCAAGAGGCGATCTCCGAGCGCGCGACCCAGCGTTCGGAACCTCAGCTGCCGGTCGGCGATCGAGCCGGCCAGCCCTGTCCGCCCGGGATCGACCGCGAAAGGACCATTGAGCAACCAGCCGGAACGCACCTCCTCCTCAAGCGGGGCGAGATTCCAAAGGCGCCTGAGGTCATCGGGGAATGCGCGGGGACCTGCGGCGTCGATACGGAGCAGGAGACTGTATCCGCCGCCGGAGAGATCGAAGCGCAAGGCTCGCTCCCTGTGCGGGCCAGAGATGGAAACGACACAGATCGTGTTCTCGTCGAGGAGCGAGGAGAATACGCAATCGACGCTCATCGAAGCGTCATCGACAATCTCGACGCGTCGGATGGCGCGTGCGAAGGCGGGCAACCAGGTCACGGCGGTCCGGAACGCTCCGACGGCTTCGGTGCCTTTGGCCGCGGTCTCCGTCGAGAACGGAATGTCGATCACCGTTGCCTTCCGGCCGCCGGGGCTCTTGCGATCCTCTCCTACGTCGATTCCTTCCGTCCAGGCTGTCGGCAGAAATCCGCCAACTGTGCGCAGCGCGATGAAACCGCTGGAGATCCCGACGCTGTCAGACAACACATGGACGCTCTTGAAGCCTAAGCCGAACTTGCCGGTCAGATCGTCTCCCGGCCGCTTCTCGGAGAAATTCATCAGGAGCATGTTGAGCAGGTCACGGTCGTGACCGAGACGACGCCCTTCTTCGGCGTCGCGTCCCAGATGGTTGATGGGGCGGCCCCAATGGACGACGCGAAATCCGCCCGAACCTTCCGAAGACAGTTCGACGCGGAAACAGGCGTTCGTCGCAGCTCCGTCGTGCTGGCGGTAAGCGTCGTCGGCATTCTGGAAAAGCTCGAAAACAACGCGACTGGCCGAATATCCGAAATCCCGAATCTTGCTGCGGACGGCGGAGAGCAGCTCGACTGACAGATCGCCATCGGACACTTTTTGCCAAAGCTCTGCCTTCAGCTCCTCCATCTTGTGCGCCGGCGCGGACAGGTGATGAAGGCGGCTTTCCTCCGCCTGATATTCGCGTAGTGCTTTCTGTGCGCGATATTCGGTAGGAAGCTTCAGCTCAGCAAGAATCGTGGGCAACCGGTCGCGCAGCAGACGTTCGGTTTCCTCGATCGTCGATTGATCAACTTCGACCGCCTTGTCCAGCATGCCCTGCAATGCCGCCCGTTGGCGTTCCATGCCGAGCCACAGGCAATCCGCCGCGATCGCCTCGACGAACCGACGGAAGATTCCGCTGGCTTCCCTCGGGCTGTATCCACTCGGATCGACGCGCCTGACCGGCAGTGTGATCAACGAGCGCACCTTGCCGTCGGCGGCGCGGATACCCTCGTGTGTTTTGTGCAGGTTCCCGATGAGGATTCCTTTATCGGGACCGCCTAATGGCGCGTCGAACGAGTCGCCCGACATTGCGATAGCCTGTACGCGCTCGCCCGCGACTGGCTCAATGAGGAAACGGCGCTGGTCGACCTCAGCGGCCAGCGGATTCGGGTAAAGTATTTCTCGAGGGAAGTGGTTGTCGAGGTCGGCCCAAAGGGTATCGACATCGGCTGTCGCATCGGTCGACCACTCATTCGCGAGGCGGCGGAAGGGTTCGCTGCGACCAATGAGCCCAAGATAGACAATCACCAGGTCGGATGGCACGCGCCCCTTCCAAGTATCGAGGAATGAGCGCTGCTGATCCGCAGATTGCGCTTCTAGCGTGACCAGATCGACGGCCTTGATCTCTCCCCGGCGACGGCTAGCCGCTAACGGATCAGGAGACACGCCTTCGACGTCGGAAACCTCTGCGTGCTGCGGTTCACGCCTTGCAAGCATGGGCGCATAGTCCCGCGCCAATACATGCCTCGGGTCAAGGCCATCGCCGCTCTGGACGACCTCCCGGCCACTGCGCCAACTCCCGGCCTCGGTGAGAACGTGCGTTCCACCGAAGACCTGACGGCGCGCATCTTCCGACCACCTTGCGACAACACCGAATCCGTGACGATAGGCCCTGCGCGCGGCTTCACCTTTTCGCCCTTTTTCCTCCGCCAGTGCCGTCAGACTGTCGAGATGAGTTCCTGCCAATTTTGCGTTGGAGGCGTCGAGGCCAGCGAAGGCCGCGACGATCTTTTCCGCGTCGTCGCGACCATCTCCGAGTGACGTCAGGACCGCCGCTAGCAGAGGCCAGCCCGGCAATCCCAGGTCGCCGCTGCTGTTGGCTAGGGTCGTGAAATCGTCGACCGGATAATCGTTCGCCGTTCCGAGGCGTCCGACGATCCCAGCATCCTCGATCATCAACGCCAGCGCCTCGAATGATGACCGCCGATCCGGCAGAATCCACTCCTCAAGATGGGCGAACCCGCGATGCTCACGCACCTCGATTGCCAGCTTTGCAACAGGCAGGAACGGTGGTGTCTCGCCTGTCTTCAACAGCAGCGCTCGCGCCGCTTCGTCGACGGTGGGCGGAAGGGCGAGCACATCCTGTGGCCTGACAGGCCATTCGTCCGCAAAAAGCCAGGGCTTGGCGCGAAGCGATTCACGCGAACGGTCGTCCGGCGGAGATTCTAGCTTGGCCAGGGCGCCGAGTATCTCGTTATGAAAGCGGTGTGGCTCAGCCTGAGCCAGCGCGACTTCGATCTGGCTTCGCGGCGACCATGCTTCAACAAGCTGCTTCTGCCGTTCGTTCGCCCCCCCGTGCTTGAAAGGCTGGATCGTAAGGACAAGAGGTTTCAATGTTTCGGGAAGCGGCCAGTCGGCCTCGCGAAACACGTTCTCGGCGTTGCCCGTCGTCCCGTCGGAACGAGCGTGGATCGGCAAGCGCCGTAGCAATGAATCCGAGAACTGTATCAGCATGAACGCTTCACGTTCGAGCTCGGTAGGATGCAATCCGGGGATTGCATCGAGATTTTGCTCGAGCAACGCTTCCATTCCCGCAGTGTCGAGCGCTCTTATTCCGATGTGCTGTTGCAGCTTGGGCGTGAGTTCGGCTGCAATGCGGGAGGGGACCAGAAAGTCGCCTTCACTTTGATGCAGAACTGCCGCGATGACTCTTTCGAGGGCGCCGGGAACTCCTTCGAGCACCCAGAGCTTGGCTCCGGCGATTCCTGCCGCACGCTCGCCGACGCACAAGCGTCGAAGCGCAGCACGGTCGTCATCATCCGTAGGCCGAAGGCGTTCGAGTAGCCCGCGCCTGGCATCTTCCGTTCCGAAGCGTGACGCCTCGTTCACGAGCGTGAGGATGGACTCCTTTATCGTTTCGTTTCCTGTGCCACGAAGCGAGAGGACGGAAGCTGTCAAGTTCCGGAGAAACTCCGCCGTCTTTCCCTCCACGACCAGAGGGGCCGCGTCCGGTAGGGCGTCCACAAGTGGCGGCAGCAACGAGTTCGCTTGAGGTGAGTTTGCGAACAGAAGCCCGGCTCGGGAACGCTCGACAAGGGTCTGGAGCGACAACACGACCGGGCCGCCGATACGAACGTCTCGCGCCCTGAGAACCTCGATGGATGCGAATTCGGGATCACCCGCCAATTCGGAGATATTCCGCTCCGCCTTGGTAAGCAGCGTGAGCGCCGCCGTCGCCGCCTGGTCTGCTTGGTCACCGCCGATCAGCGGCTCCAGCGCGCTCAACAGTGCCTTGAGGTCTGCGTTGGACAACTGCGCCGGGCGCCGCTTTTCGTCGAGCCACTCGCTGCGGACTGGCAGGATCTTCGTCGAAGCGGACGCCAGTGCGCGCAGCACTTGCCGGTTCTCAACGGACGCCGGGAGCGGAAACAGCGCGCCGGGCGGCACATGGGCAAGGATCGAGCCGATAAACTCGGGCGAGGCCAGCGCCTGGGTCTCTATCATTGCCCTGCGCAGAGCCGCGATCAGGTGTGGCCCGATGGTCGCGCGCTCCGCTTCGCCAAGCTTCGCCGTGCCGAGGAAATCGTCGAGAAGCCGTGCGAGATCGCGTGATTGAAACGCGCGAGGCGACAACCCGGCGAACACCGAGTCCAGGTCCTCGGTGGTCCAGCGTATCGGCTCCGCGCTCAGCGCGGTGCTTTCGCCGACGACGAGACGCGCACCGCTCGCCTCGGCCCACGAACTGATGGCGCCGAACAGTTCCTCGATCCGCCGGGGAGCCTCCGCCACCGAAGCCGGCAGCGGTCGCAAGGCATCCCCCGACGGAACCAGACGCCAGACGATTCCACCCGACGCTTCGAGCACGCGCACCAGCGCACTTTCCCGGCAAATGGATTTCCGGTTGCTTCGAAACCATTCGTTTCGTGCGATCGCTGACACGAGCTGCCCAAGTTCCGCTGATGTCGCCATCGTGGAATCGAGCGCGTCTCTCAGCAGCGCTGGTAGGAGCGGTAGCACGACGGAGTCGCGAAGCTCGGCATTCCATGCACGACGCAATGCCGCAGCGTCGGAAGGTTCGCCATGTTCGGCAGGGGCATCTAGGCCCTCGATCCGACGTCGGCCGCTATCAAGGAAGAAGTAACCGTGCAGCAGAAAATGGAACCGACCGAGCGTGCTCTCATCGATCGGGATGACGATGTCGGAGGCGTCCGAGATCGGCAGGAACACAGCCCAGGAAATACGCAGTTGAGCGGCCTCGGTGCGGTCGGTCGCACCTAGAGGAACACGCAGGAGCGTTGCCGCCCCGTGCGGTTCTCCCTTTTCCCGCTCAGGCCTTGGGCTCAGGACGCTGATCGTTTGCGGCCAGTGCTGTGTGCGCTTTAAGCTCGCGAGACGACCATCCCGGATCAATGCCTCGCGGCCGACGAATGACGCCGTTGACCTGTCCACAGCAATCCTGATCGCGCCGCCGAAGGAGCGAACCCCAACGCTCGATCGGTTTGGTCCGAGAAAACGACCCCGGGGGTCATCAAGTTCGAGCACGCAGCGAGGCTCACCGCGTTCTCGAATCTCGATCGACTCTAGATGGCGAAGCGCAGTGAGGAGAACGCGCAGATCGTCGGGTCTGCTGAGCTCATTGATCGTCTCCGCTATCGACGGAATGTTGCTGGAAAAGCCAACTCCTGGAGCAGGTTGGATACCTTCCCGTCGCAACGGCAACCAAAGAACGAGGTGTCGATCCGGGAAATCGGAAGAGACTTCTCGCTCCAGAAACTCCAGGTCGGCGAGATCAAGGCCACCGCTGCCTGCTGGCTCCCATTGCCGGCTGATATTGCCGGCGACTTCGACCGCCAAGAACGGGTTTACGAGCGTGCTGAAAGGTTTGTCGCGTCCCCTTTGGGCGTAGACCACGAACGCGTCGCAGAGATGGAACACCGCCTTCTGGCCGAAGCCGAACTTGCCGATCGTCGCGCTGTCGGCGGCCTTGCTGCTCTCACCGAATGACGTAATTCCGGTCTCGTCTTCCTCGCGAAAGAAACCGTCATTGATCACCAGAAGTCCCGGCCCGCGGAGAAGCGGATTGGCGGCAGTCGGCCAGCCTGGCAGCGCATCGAGCCTGAACCTTCGGGCCTCCGCATCGTCTGCATTCTGTAGCAATTCCTTGAGGATCGGGTAGCCGGAGTCGTACCGATCCTGCAGGTTGCTCTTGATCTGGTTGACGATTGAGATCGGAGAGACGCGAAAATCAGGCATGGAGCATCTTTGCGGTTGCCAGGACGTCCCAAAGAACGGAGTAGGCTTCCGAGCGGCCCGCCGACCAGCGGGCGTCTGGCGCGCTCTTGTCTTTCTTTCTTCCCCCTGCCATGCCTACCCCCCATTGCATTAGCGCACTTGCGTCGTCTCCGGCGGCTTATCACCCCGATCCATCGATGCAGCGCCTTGCGCCTCCAAGTAGCGGTCGACGGCTTGACGTAACACCCATGCGATCGATGCGTCGTTCGCTTGTGCCATCTCCCGAACTCGCTTGAACTGTCCCTCGGTCAGAATGACCGAGGTCCGGAACTCTTTCCTGCTCGATCTGGGCGCCATGCCCGGCCTCCCGCTGTCGTTGTTCCATGATATGCAAAATGCACCACTTTTGTCACGATGCTATTCGCTGGCGAGGATGACGGCACGAATTGGTGGGGGGAGGAGTTGGCAATGATCAGAGGCGTGAGACAGCTTCCGACCATGCACGTTTCCCGCGTACCTTGGGATGACGGCCGTTGGGCCGGAAAGATCTGCGCCAATCCGCGGAGCACCTCCTGCTTGATCCTGCCTAGGTGCCCAATCCAGAGCCTGGTGGAGCAGCCGCCCGAGGTTTTGGAGTTTGCCCAACTCGACCAATCCACCGAGACTTCCATCTGAGTCGGCGGCAGCGGTGTAGAAGCAGCTTTCCGGCTTCTGCGTCAGGGATGGACGCCCGTTTGGGGAAAGACCCGCTTGGCGGGGCTTCAGCTCCGCCGACAGCCCGGCCCGCAGGGCGACGCTCAGAACTCCCTGAATCTTGCAAGCAATGCCGACGGGATTATCGCGTATCTGAGATGCGTGATAATCCTTGATTGCTTGACCGGGATATGTGAATATCGCGCATCTGAGATACGGGACAATCATGGCGATCCACCTTGTGGGCGAAACCATCGACGCGAAGCGGGCGCACCATCGTGCTCAAGCAGGGGAATTGACCCAGCTTGTCCGCGGGGTCTATGTCGATAGCGATAGCGATATCGAAACCGAGATCCTCGGTCACGCCGTCCGCGTCGCCCATTATCTCTACCCCAACGCCTATCTGTCGTCAGCGAGCGCCGTTCTGCTGGGGCCAGCGCCAGACGGACGGCTGTTTATCAGCGGACGGCGTAATCAACGCACGCGCCTTCGCACTCTTGAGATCATCCAGAACGAAGCTCCGCCCAATCCATCGACGGCAAGCGCCGTGATCGGCGACGATCTGGGCGAATTGCGGGTGGACGTGTCCTCGCCGCGCCAGCGGTTTCTGGAAGCTTTTCGTCTGAGGAGCGAACACGCCAGCGCGATCACGGCCGAGATGCGCACTCAAATGGCGGCGCGCCTGGTCGAGGAGTATGGTTCGCCACAGGCCGCAGCAGATGCGGTTTGGGCGCTGGCTCGCGAGAATGGCTGGTATCGCGAGGGCGAGAATGCCGAGCGTTTCCTCTTGGTGCAGCCCGGCGCGGGCAAGGCCCCGGTCAACAAGGCTGCGCTTGATCTTCTGGTTGCTTGGCACGGCGAGCCGCTTGGACGACTGATCCATGACGGCTTCGAGTGGCGCTGGAAGCCCCGGAAGCGGAGCGGGCCGCCGCTTGTACGCGAGACCACTCCGGGAAAGCTTCCAGCTTTCATCGAATCGCTCTTGCCCGAAGGCTGGCTTGCCCAGGTTCTGCACGAACGCGACGAACGCGAGGCGCTTCGGAGCGGCCGACGCTATATGTCCAACATCGCGATCGTCCAGAGTTCCGACGAACTGGCGACCTTACCGGCGGATATTCTCGTGACGCCGCTCGCAGCGTTCTTCGAGAAGGGCCGCTTCACTGGACGCTACGCAGGACCGGCGCGCGGCGAGATTGAGGAGACTTTCGAACAGAAGCTCGCGCAAATCTTCGCGCGGGCCGAGACGCCACGCCTGTCGGGCGTCCAGATCAAAGCGCCGATGAGCCTGCTCTCCGATGGCGCTCTCGTGCCAGCTGTAGACGAGCCGTTCACGCATATCCTCAAACCCGCTGGCACTGCAGGGTTCGAGACGCTGCCGATCGTCGAATGGCTCTGCCTCGAATTGGGCCGCGCCGCTGGCTTCGACGTGCCGGCGGCGGCGTTGATCGAGATGCCCGATGGGATGCCGCCAGCTTTGCTGGTTGAGCGTTTTGATATCCGGCGCGGCGTCGAGGACCAGCGCCGTCTTGCGCTGGAAGACTTCTGCTCGATCCTCGATCTGCCGACCTCGGCCAAGTATGACGGCACCATCGAACGCATGGCGAAGGGTCTCCGGCCGCTATCGACAGATCCGGCGGCCGACCTCACCATTCTTTTTCGTCGCGCCATTTTCGCTTGGCTGATCGCCGATGGCGACATGCACCTGAAGAACCTCGCGATGCTGAAGACGGCCGACGCCGGAGCCAAGACATTTACGTCAGTCCGGTTTGCGCCGCTCTACGATGCCGTCACCACCCGGGTCTTTCCTGGCCTTGCCGGTGACCGCATGGCCTTGAAGCTCAATGGCAAGGATGACCGACTGGGCCAACAGGACTTCCTCGCTCTGGCGCGGACGATCGGTTTGGCGGCGGGCGAAGCGGAGGCCGCCTTGGCGGACCTGGCGAGACGCCTATCAGAGCGCGCAGCCATGCTGACTTTGCCGGAATTTGCGGGTGGGTCGGAGGTGGCAAGGGCGGCGCGGGACAAGGTAATCGCTATCCTCACCGATCGATTAGTTCCTTTCGGTCGCTAAGGGAATTTCGGTAATTACTAGATTATTTGGGTAGAGCCGGAAAAACGTAAGGTAAAAGAGCCGAATTCAGGGGGACTCAGTGGATATCTTCGATCTCGATCAGGCTTTGATAGAGCGGTACGAATCGTTCGCTCGTTCCTTTTCGGAGATCCGTGCGCCCGAAATCCGGGCGCAAGTTGATGCCGCCTATGCCGACCAGCGCTTCTGGCCCGAGCCTCTGATTACTATTAATCCCCGTTTTGAGGCAGGAGCCTCGGTTGACCAGCTCGTCGCTCAGGACGTGCTCGATCCCGCTCTCAGCAAAATCTTCGCGGCTGGCCCTGAGCGAACGCCGATCAAACTGCACCGCCACCAAGAGCGCGCTGTTGCCAAGGCCCGAAATGGCGAAAGCTTCATCGTGACCACGGGAACTGGGTCCGGAAAGTCGTTGTGCTTTTTCTTGCCGATTGTCGATGCTGTCGTTCGCGCACGGCGAGTTGGTGAGGCACCCCGGACACGTGCGGTAATCATCTATCCGATGAATGCCCTCGCCAATAGTCAGCTTGAGGAGCTTGAAAAGTTCATCGGTGGATCAGGGCTCGAAGAAGGGCTGCGTCCAACATATCGGCGATATACGGGCCAGGAGAGTGAGGCAGAGCGCCAAGCCATCGCTGCGGCTAAGCCTGACATTCTGCTGACGAATTTCATGATGCTCGAATTGCTGATGACGCGTCAGGACGGTCTTGATCGTGCCGTCATCGCCAACGCCGCAGGTTTGGATTTCCTCGTACTCGACGAGTTGCACACCTATCGCGGTCGGCAAGGCGCAGACGTTGCGATGCTTGTGCGTCGCGTGAAGGATCGACTGGTCACCGGCCAGAAGCTGATATGCATCGGCACGTCGGCAACGATGTCGAGCGCGCATGACGAGATAGAAAGAGCGGGAGCCGTTGCCCGTGTCGGCAAGCTCATTTTTGGCGAGGAATTGAGTGCCGCCTCGATCATAGACGAGAATCTTGCTCGAGCGACTGATCCCCGGATCAACAGCGCCAACCTAGGGGGCACACTCAAAGACGCGGCCCTGGCGGCTACGCCGGAAAAGCTCACGGATAAGGACCTGTTCTCTCATCCGCTTGCCTGTTGGATCGAGACGAAGATTGGGCTCCTCGAAGGCGAAAAGCTGCGGCGTCGGCCACCCATGACTCTGAGCGAGGCGAGCGCGGGGCTCTCGATTCATACGGGTGTCGCTGAAGCGCAGTGTAAGGCGTCACTTGCTGGAATGTTGTCGCTGATGGGACGTCGCGAAGATCTTCGCGGAGGCGTCAGCGATCGCGCCTTTCTGGCGTTTAAGCTTCACCGGTTTATCTCTGGGGCCGGGCATGCATATGCGACGCTGGAAGCTGCGGCGAGCCGGCGCATTGTGCTCGAAGGTCAGGTTTTTCATCCCGCCGATCCCAACGCGCGCTTGTATCCGGTCTTCTTTTGTCGGGAGTGCGGTCAGGAGCATCACAGCGTTCGGATCGAAAATTCTCTCGATGGCCTGCGGGTTCTGGCGAGGCCCATAGATGAGCCAGCGAGCGAGGAAGTGGAGGCAGACGGCTCGCGAACGGGCTTTCTGGTGCCGGCCATCAATGCGGATTTCTCGTTTGGGGGAGCGGTTGCCGACTATCCCGATGATTGGCAAGAGACGACACCGGCGGGGCAAGAGCGGCTGAAAAGCGGTCATCGCGGCAAGCACGAAGGGCAGCTTCTATCGGTGAGACCCGATGGATCGCTCGGCGATGACGGTGTGCCAACGTGGTTCTTTGGCGGCAAGTATCGGTTCTGCCCTCATTGTCGTCACCAGCCGCCGCAACAGGCGCGTGACATCAACAAGCTCGCAGGCTTGTCTGCCGAGGGCCGCAGCTCCGCGACGACGCTGATCGTCTCGACGATCTTAGCGTGGATGGCAGCCGACGGGACGCTGGAAGAGACCACCCGCAAACTTCTGGGGTTTACGGACAACCGTCAGGACGCTGCGCTCCAGGCCGGCCACTTCAACGACTTCATTTTCGTGACCCTGCTTCGAGGCGCCATTCTGCGTGCGGTGCGTGGCGCCGGCGACAAGGGTCTGCCCGACATTCGTTTCGGTGAGGCGGTACGAAAAGCTCTCGGCTTTGATCTGGAAGAGTCCGGCCGTCTCGGGGACTGGATGTTTGATCCGCGGGTCAAGGGTTTCCATAACCGTCAAGCGGCCGAGGAGGTGCTAACTTCCATCCTTGCTCATCGGCTGTGGGCCGATCTGCGCAAAGGTTGGCGGTTCACGAACCCCAACCTCGAAGAAGCCGGTCTGATTGAAGTTCGATTCCCAGGATTGGAGGATCTGGCACGCGACGAGGAAGAGTTCGCGGGCAACTCTCGATTGGCATCGGCGACGCCGGCAATGCGTGCCAGACTCTTTAATTTCCTATTTGACTACATGCGGCGCGGTTTGGCGATCGCGACGGAAGCTTTGGACCGTCAACGGACTCTTCAAGTCGCCGAAGCATCCCGGAACCACCTTCGCGATCCATGGCTCATCGACCAAAACGAAGAGCACGAACTACGCCAGGCTGGCTTCTTGATGATCGATCCCCCCAGCAAGGCGGAGATCAGCGCAGCGGAAGATGGATTGATCGTGCGTGGCGGGTGGCGCACAGCGCTCGGCAAGGCCTTGCGCAGCAAGGATGTCTGGGGTGAGCCGCTGCCGGTAAAGGAGTATGGCGAGGTAATCGCCACTCTCCTGCGCGCGGCGGAAAGCCATCAGGTGATCCGCCGCGTGGTCACTGGCGGCGACGCACCAGCTTGGCGCCTTGCGTCAACTGCTCTGCGCCTCTTTCCCGCGACGAAACGGGCGGATGGGAAGCGGGAGAATCCCTTTTTCCGCACCCTTTATGAGGAAGTCGCAGAGATGTTGGCGCAGCAGGGTGATCTGCCCTTTGCGTTCGAGGCGCGCGAGCATACGGCACAGGTGGATCAGAAGGTCCGGGCATGGCGGGAGGACCGGTTCAGGTTCGGAAAGACGGATGTGGAGCGGATCGCCGAAAACCGTGACGATATGCGTCAGGAGGGCGAGCCCACGAGTTTTCTTCCAGCTCTGTTCTGCTCACCGACGATGGAGCTTGGCGTCGATATAAGCGCCCTCAACGCTGTCTATCTTCGAAACGCGCCGCCGACGCCTGCAAATTATGTCCAGCGGGCCGGTCGTGCGGGTCGAAGCGGCCAGGCGGCACTCATCATTACCTACTGCGCGGCCCAGTCGCCACATGATCAGTATTACTTCGCCAATCGGCAAGGTCTGGTGGCGGGAGTCGTCAAGCCACCCGCTTTGGACCTTGCCAATCGGGATCTCCTAAAGAGCCACCTTCATGCGGAATGGCTCGCGGCTGCGATCGTGCCGCTCAAGCCCTCGATTCCCGAAAATCTGGACATGACCAATGCGGAGATGCCGGTCTCGGCCGACATCGCAACTGCCTTTTCAAATCTCAGCGCTAGCGGTGCCGCAAGGCCTACAATGCGGCGCCTCCTTGAGCAAACCGTAAGCGTCATCGATTTGGCCGACGCACCTTGGTTGTCGGATCTGAATACATTCGTGGAAGAGACCGATCGGGAGGCCGCACAGAATTTTGCGCGCAGTTTCAGCCGATGGCGAGAACTTTATCGAAGCGCGCGCCGGGAACAAGATGAGGCTCATCAAATCCAGCAGAAAACGTCCTTCAGGCCGGGCGAGCGCAAGGAAGCGGCCCGTCGTCACTTCCGGGCAACGGAAGAGCTCGACATGCTTGAACGCGGTCAGGCTTCGAACGGATCTGATTTCTACACGTATCGCTATTTGGCAACAGAAGGCTTTCTGCCGGGCTATAACTTCCCGCGTCTGCCGCTCTATGCATTCATCCCCGCGACGAAACGGGCGGCGGTTTTGCAGAGACCGCGTTTCCTTGCCATTTCCGAGTTTGGTCCCAACAGCCTGATCTATCATGAGGGGCGCGCTTTTAGAGTTGTGCGCGCCAAGCTGCCGGCGCATGGGCGCCTCGATGACGGCAAGCTGGCGACGACCAGCCTCATTTTGTGCGCTGAATGCGGTGCCGCTCATTCCGATGACAAACTGGAACGCTGTCACGCCTGTGATGCCTCGCTCGCGGGCGTGGACCGTCTCGACAACGTCTATCGGATCGACAATGTGGAAACTGCGCCGTCGGCACGGATCACGGCGAACGACGAAGATCGCCAGAGGCGCGGATTCGAAATTCAAACAGTCTTTCAATGGCAGTTCGACAAAGGCGTTCTGGATACCCGCACACTTACCCTGCGTGCCGGCACAGAGCCGCTTCTGCTCCTCGACTACGGCGCGCGCGCCAAACTATCGCGCATCAACAATGGGCTCCGTCGGCGCAAGTCCAAGTCGATCAAAGGCTTCTGCATAGATCCGACATCGGGGCGCTGGGTCAAGGACACGCTGAACGGTGGCGACGACGACGATATCGATGTCACGACGCCGAAGTCGCAACGGATTGTCCCGATAGTTGAGGACCATAAGAACGCCCTTCTGTTGCGGCCGATCGCGAATTTCAATGAAGCGCAAATGGCGACGCTTCAGCACGCGCTCCTGCGGGGCATTCAGATTGTCGCCGAGTTAGAGGAAGGGGAGCTATTGGGCGAGCCCCTACCAAAGCGCGATGAACGCAAGGCGATCCTGCTTTACGAAGCGACGGAAGGTGGCGCAGGCGTGCTCAACCGTCTCGTTTCCGATCCGCACCGTATGGCAGAGATCGCGCGCCAGGCGCTCAATCTGATGCACTATGATTTGCCCTCAAAGGGCGAAGGTATCATCGAACGGGAGGATGCCTGTGTCGCTGGCTGCTACCGCTGTCTGCTCTCCTATTTCAATCAACCCGATCATAATCTGATCGACCGCCGCGACCCAGAGATAACGTCGTTCCTCTGCGAGCTTGCAGAGCCTGAGATCACGGACACGCCGGCTGGTGAGGTTGATAGCCCCTGGAGCCGCGCGTTCCGGCGGTGGGGCTTGCCCGCTCCGTCGACGCGCAAGATCGGCGGCATTTTGTACGACCTGTATTGGCCGAACTTCCAGGTGCTGGCGGTCCCGGGATTGGTGCCGGAGGGGTTGGCGGCGACATGCGCAGATTTGGGGGTGGACCTTGTCGAGCTGCCCGATGAGCCCGGAGAGACGGCTCCGGTTGAACTGATAGAGCTTCTGGGGGCGGCATAGTGGACGCAGTACGATTTTCACCGGGTGATCTTGTCGAGGTGCGAGGACGCGAATGGGTCGTCCTGCCGTCGCCTGACGATGACATCCTCAACGTCCGGCCGCTTTCAGGGTCGGAGGCCGACGCGCAGCGGATCGCGCTCGCGCTCGAAGCAATCCCGGTGAGGCCCGCTCGGTTTTCGCCGCCCCAGCTCGATCAGCGGGACACTCAGGATGGTGCGCGCCTCTTAGCAGACGCCTTGCGTCTGTCGCTTCGTCGCGGAGCTGGCCCTTTCCGCAGCGCCGCTCATCTTGGCGTCGAGCCTCGTGCTTATCAGTTGGTGCCGTTGATGATGGCGCTGAAGCTCCCTGTCGTGCGCCTGCTGATCGCTGACGATGTTGGTATCGGTAAAACGATTGAAGCCGGCCTCATCGTTCGTGAGATGCTTGATCGTGGCCTGATCGATCGCTTTTCGGTTCTCTGTCCGCCGCACCTCGTCGAGCAATGGGTCGGCGAACTCGCCGAGAAATTCGATATCGATGCCGTGGCCGTCACATCGGCCAGGGCTCGTAGCCTTGAGCGCGGGCTGCCAGCCGCGCAAAGCCTCTTTGAGGCGTATCCCCACACCGTCGTCAGTCTTGATTACATCAAGGCCGACAGCCGACGTGACGAGTTCGCGCGTGCCTGCCCGTCGCTGGTGGTCGTCGATGAGGCCCATGCCTGTATCGGTGGCGAGCGTGGTCGGCATCAGCGGTTCGAACTCCTGGAGCGCTTGATCGCTGATGAAGAGCGTCACATGCTGTTGTTGACCGCGACGCCGCATAGCGGGGACGAAGCCGCATTTGACCGCCTGCTGGGACTGATCAGCCCGGATTTTGCCGGCGGCCCGCAAGGGGACGAAAATGCCCGCGCCCGATATGCGCGCCGCCTTGCCCAGCATTATGTCCAGCGTCGTCGGCCGGACATTATGGAGTCCGGCTGGAACGAAGAGCGGACTTTCCCCGTCCATCAGGTGAAAGACGAGTCCTTCAGCCTAACCGGCGACTTTGCTGCTTTACACGATCGCGTCCTGGACTACTGCCTGGCGGTCACCCAGCGGGCCGGCGCCGACCAGCGAAGCCGCCGGCTCGCTTTTTGGGGCACGCTGGCGCTCATGCGCTGCGTAGGCTCGTCTCCCGCGGCTGCGGCCAGCGCGCTCCGCAATCGCCTCGGCGGGGTCGCGGACGAGGAGGCAATGCAGCCTGTCGTCTTTGACGAGGATGAAGGTCTTCTCGACCAAGGTGATCTCGAACCTGGAACCGCCACTGCCGATGCCGAAGAACGGGCCGAACTCGGCGAGTTGATCGCGATGGCGGAGACGCTCGATGCGCGCCGTGCGGAGGACCCCAAGGTCGCCCGGCTGTTGAAGGTCTTGAAGGTCCTGCTCCGAGACGGCGCGACGCCTGTTATTTTCTGCCGGTTTATCGCCACCGCCGAGGCGCTGGGCGAAGAGCTCCGCAAGGCGTGGCCAAAGGCCGATGTAGCCATCGTCACCGGTCGCCTGACACCCGAAGAGCGGCGGGCCCGGGTTGACCGTCTCGAAGGCTCGGAGAGCCGAATCCTGGTCGCGACAGACTGCCTTTCCGAAGGCGTCAATCTGCAATCATTGTTCGACGCTGTCGTTCACTATGATCTCAGTTGGAATCCGACCCGCCATCAGCAGCGTGAGGGGCGCGTCGATCGATTTGGCCAACAGTCTCCAATCGTTCGATCGGTGACGATCTTTGGCGAGAACAGCGCCATCGACGGAGCCGTGCTGCAGGTCATTTTGCGCAAGGCGGAGGCGATCCGGAAAGCTACGGGCATCGCGGTGCCCATGCCCGAGGACAGCGAAGGCGTGACGTCGGCACTCATGCAAGCTCTCATGCTTCGTGCCGGAGGGCATCGCGAGCAGCTTGCCTTCGATTTTGGCCTAACAAGCGAGCGGCTCGACAGCAAATGGCGCGATGCCGAGGAGAACGCGAAGGCGAGTCGCGCGCGATATGCCCAAGGCGCATTGAAGCCCGAGGAGGTCTTGCCGGAATGGCGACAGATGCGGGCTCTGAACGGGGGGCCGACCGAGGTTGCCCGTTTCACGGATCGAGCTCTGAAGCGTGTCGGGGCGCCGTTGGAGAGAGCTGGGCAGCATCAGCTCGTTCATCTCGATGCGATGCCCGACGCCATCAAGGAGCGCTTGGAAGCGCGCGGTCTCCGCGGGACGCGGAGAGTTGGATTTCAGGATGATCCAGCTCCGGGAGTGACGCATCTCGGCCGGGTTCATCCGCTCGTCGCCGGCTTGGCGGAGAGTCTGGCGGAGGGGGCGCTGGATCCCGACGGCGCGGCGTTCCCGCCGCTCGGCCGTTGTGGAGCTTGGCGAACCCGGGCCGTCAATCAGATGACGACGCTGCTGTTGTTGCGTCTCCGCTTCAAGCTGATCACCAGTGGCCGCACAAATCGGCTGCTGCTGGCGGAGGAAGCGACCGCGCTCGCTTTTGGAGGCACGGCCGCCGAGGCCACGCTAACCGGTCTCTCCGCGCTTGCGCTACTGGAGCCTGAGGCAGCCGGCAATCTCGATGAGCAAGCGATCGCGCGTCAGCTTCAGCGTGCCCATGAGCGGTTGGCAACTTACGAACCCGCCATAGCAGCGTTCGCCGCCGAACGAGGGGCGGTGCTGTCCCAAGACCATTTGAGGCTCACGGAGGCTGCGCGCGGTGGCGCGACGGTTGAGGTTGTCCCGGTTCTGCCGGCCGATGTGATTGGGCTCTATGTCCTCCTTCCGGAGGACGAATGATGGCTCGCCATCTCAAGCGTGTCGCCGACATCGGGCTCATCGCGGTCTCAATCGAGGGCGGACTCATTTCGCCGGATCAGGTGGCGGTCATCGCCGCTACGGCGCCGGATCAGAAGGCGGCCGCCGATTATGGCTGCCCGAAGGGGACGAATCTGCGGGACGAAATCACCCGCTATTTCAGGATCGGCCAAGCCCACTGGCAGGCGTATGCCAGGTTGCCGACGCCCAATGTGATTCAGACCACCGCCTTCGTAAAAAGCCTCCTCGAGGAAGCGTTCGGATTTGAAGCTCTGCACGGTCCCAATGTTCATCACAGGGATGGGCATACCTATCGCGTCACCCTTGAGGCCAAGGGCGGCCGGGTGCCTGTCGTGGTTGCGGCCCCGGTGCCGGACGGTGAGGCATTCACCAAGGCGCTTCCGCAGCTAGGCGATGACCATGATGGGACGATCCCGCGGCGTTCGCCCGGCGTACTGCTTCAGGACTGGTTGAACGCCAACCCCGACTTCTTGTGGGGCATGGTCTTCGCCGGCGATCGTGTCCGTCTCATGCGGGACAACGCCAGTTTTACCCGTCCCGCTTATATCGAAGCTGATCTCGGAGCGATTTTCCGCGACGAGATGTTCGCAGACTTCACCGCAACGTGGCTGCTGATCCATGCAACGCGCTTTGGTGGCGAGCACGCGCCGGCTGTCGATTGCACTCTCGAACGGTGGCGTGAGGCCGGGCTGAGAGCCGGCACGGCGGCGCGCGAAAGGCTCGGGGAGAGTGTCGAAGAGGCGCTCCTCGCGCTCGGGCAGGGCTTCTTGGACGCAAATCCGGACCTTCGGGCAAAGCTGGATGAGAATCGCCTCAGCATCCAAGGGTGGTTCGAGCAGCTTCTGCGCGTCGTCTACAGGCTGATCTTCCTTGCCGTGTCAGAGGATCGCGATCTTCTGCACGGACCGGATGCATCGGCCACATCACGCGACCTCTACGCCTCGGCCTACGGCTTCGGCCACATGCGCGAACGCTCGGCCCGCCGATCCGCTCACGACCATCATCAGGATGCCTGGGAAGGCGCGAAGATCGTCTTCCGAGGGTTGGAGCGCGGCGAAAGGCTCTTGGGGCTGCCGCCACTTGGGAGCCTGTTCGCGCGGGGCCAGACTCCCGATCTCGACGAGGCGAAGTTGCCCAATAGGGCGTTTCTGCGCGCGGTCTTCCATCTAAGCTGGTTGATCGAGGATGGGCGCCGCGTCCGTATCAACTGGCGTGATATGGCGACGGAAGAGTTGGGTTCGGTATACGAAGGTCTCCTCGAACTTGTACCCACGCGTGAAGATAATGGCCGACGTTTCTGCTTTGCGGGCGGAAACGAGGCACGCGGGAATGCACGCAAGATCAGCGGCAGCTACTATACGCCGGACAGCTTGGTTCAAACCTTGCTCGACAATACTCTCGATCCCGTGCTCGCACGGGCCGAGGCTGAAGGCGGCGTCGACGCGATTCTCAAGCTATCCGTCATCGATCCAGCTTGTGGCTCTGGCCATTTCCTTCTTGGCGCCGCGCGAAGGATGGCTACGCGGGTAGCGTTGCTGCGAGATAGCGAAGCGCCAGACTATCCCGCTGCGATGCGCGATGTCGCGCGCCATTGCATTCATGGTGTCGACCGCAATCCCATGGCCGTGGAATTGGCCAAGGTGGCCATGTGGATCGAGGCGGTCGAACCGGGCAAGCCGCTGACTTTCCTCGACAGCCACATCCGATGTGGTGACAGCCTCGTTGGGGTCTTCGATCTAACTGTGCTGGGGGAGGGTATCCCCGACGATGCCTATAAGCTGCTAAACGGCGATGACCGCGAAGTAGTCAATCACTACAAAGCCAAAAATCGTCGTGAGCAAACTGAACGTGGCCGCATTGAAAGCGGCTTTGGCTTCAATCGCCAAAAGGACCTGGCCCGCGATCTTGCTTCGCTGGCTGATATGCCCGAAGAGACCGTTGATCAAATCGCGGAGAAGCGGTCCCGCTTCGAGGCGCTTATGAGCCGCGGCGCTGCCGCCTGGACGGTGGAGCGCGCCTGCGATCTCTGGACCTCAACCTTCTTCGCGCCGAAGATCCAAGGTGGACAATATGCGGGACCTGATGGTCTGCCACGACGCGGCGCCGAAACGGTCGCGACATCGGGCACGATGTGGGAACTCCTGCGTGGACAAGAGCCATTTGGACCGCTCTCCGGCGCGGCTGCTGATCTGGCCGCTCATTACGGTTTCTTTCATTGGCCGATTGCCTTCGCCGATGTGATGGCGCGGGGTGGATTTGACGTTGTCATCGGCAACCCACCTTGGGAAAAAATGAGCCCGGACCACAAGGAGTTCTTTTCAGTCTACGACCCTCAGGTTCGCTTCATGTCCCCGCCGGATCAGAAGGTCGCATTCGAGCGATTTCTCGAAGATGGTTCCATCGCGGCCCGTTGGGAAGAATATTGCCGCGATCTTTACGCGATCGTGCATTTCATGAAGTCAAGCGGACGCTACCGCCTCTTCGCAGAGGGCAACCTAGGCAAAGGTGATTTCAATATCTATCGCATGTTTGTTGAGACCGCGCTTGCTCTGACGCGACCAGGCCGGGTGGCAGCGCAATTCGTGCCGGAAGGCCTTTATAATGGCGCTAATGCCACCGCGATCCGCGGTGAGCTCTTCGATCACCGACGATTGGATAAGCTTGCGGGTTTCGAGAACACCAAGGGAATCTGGTTCCCTTCTATCGACACCCGCTCCAAATTTTGCCTTTACGTTGCTTGGCGAGATGGCCGAACTGTAGAGTTCGGAGCGGCATTCCGAGTTAATAGCATCGAGAAACTTAGAGATTTCTCGGAAGGTCGCACACTCAGCATACCAAGCGACCTAGTTACTCAATTTTCTCCCGATGCGAGGACAGTAATGGAGTTCTCCGCGCAGGAGGACATCGATATTTGTAACAAGATGTATGCGCGATATCCGACACTTGGCGAGAAGATCGAAGGATCTATTTACAGATCTTATATGCGCGAAATTGATATGACTAATGATCGCGAAGCGTTTTCAGAGGACGACAAAGATATCCCCCTATTCGAAGGTAGGATGATCGACCTGTATGATTATCGAGCGAAAGCATATAGTTCCGGACGCGGACGTGGAGCGCTTTGGAACGATCTGCCATTTGGCGCCGCGCCTAAGGCAATCTGTCCACAATGGTATGTCCAGGCCAACGCATTGTCCGAATCGAGAAAGACGAGGGTAGAGAGGTTCCGAGTTGCATATGGTTGGGTTGCAAGTCCGACTAATGAACGCAGTCTGATAACTGCTTTCATACCGAAAGGAGTCGTGTGCGGAAACAGTGTTCCCACGGTTGTATTTGAGGATGGGGACGCAAGATATGACCTATTGTTTATCGGATGTGCAAATTCTCTTTGCATGGATTTTATTGTTAGAAAGCGCGTTTCTCTGAATCTTGCGCATTCCATTGTTGATACGTTGCCCTTTCCAAGGGATTTTGGCGCAACGCCGGGTGCACAGGAAATACTTTCACGAGTCTACTCGCTTTGTGCTGTTGGCCAGGAAATGGAAGAATTCCGACGTGGTGCCGTTGAGGCGGGGCTTATCTCGGAATCTTTGCACGTTGAGGAAGATCCAACTCGCCGATCGGAAATTGCGGCTGAGATCGACGTTCTTGTCGCCCGAGAGGTGTACGGCCTGAACAAGCAAGAGATGCTCTACATCCTCGATCCCGTGAACATAATGGGTAAGGAATGTGACGTCGAGACCTTCAAGGCGCTGCGCAATCGTGAAATGCGGGAGTTCAACGAGTATCGGACGCAGCGACTGGTTTTGGAAGCCTGGGACAGGCTGGCGGGAATACAAATCGATACAGGCGCAATCGAGGTTCAAAGGCCCCCGCTGACAGTTCTACCGGACGGCATGTGGGCTCGTCCCGCGCAGCCGCAACCTGGCGACGTTGGTGCGGCGCTGGCGGCCATCCTCAAAGCGGTAGGCGCTCCAATACCAAGCAGGGATGTCCGCCTCGCGGCCGCGCTGGTCTTGGAGCCACGGTTGTTCGTTCCCCTTTTGCCAGACGCTCAAGCGACAGAATGGCGCCGCCTGGTGGGCGCCGAAGCTGATCCGCTCACAGGGAATGTCGCAGCGTTCGCGACGCGAAACAACGCCGCGTGGGGAGCGGCTGTCCGCAATCATCGCGGCAATGGACGGCTGATTGAGAACCTCGATGACGGTACGTGGGCACCGGGTCCCGGACTCGATGCGATTGATACATCAAGTTGGCCAGACGGCCGCGCCGGCTTCGTGTTGGAGGCGTTGAAAGACATCGATCTCGGCACAGCGGTGAATTCGCTGCCGGATGAGATACAGAGGTGGATAGCCGATGCCGCTGCAGCCTGACCTGTTAGGGCCGCAGCCCCTCACCGTAACGCCAGCCGAAGGGCTGGAGGGGCCGCGGCTTTGGGTCCGGCGTCTGGTCATCTGGAAGGAGCCTGGCGGGGAAAAGGTGCGAGACGTTGCCCTTCGTCCTGGCCTCAATATCGTCTGGTCCCCAGACGGAGCTGATGATGCTGCTTCGGCTGACCAGACCAACGCGATCGGGCACGGCAGCGGTAAGACGCTGTTCTGCAGGTTGATCCGCTATTGCCTTGGTGAGGATCGCTTCGCCACGGAGCCGCAGCGGGATCGGATAGGCACCGCATTCCTGAACGGCATTGTCGGTGCCGAAGTCATGCTCGACGGGGTATGTTGGGCGATCGTTCGGCCTCTTGGCGTTCGTCGTCGGCATATGGCTGTGGCGAATGGCAATCTCGATGAGATCGCCGCCGGCGAGGGAACGTCGACTGGACTTGAACCCTTCATCGAAGCCGTCGATCAGAGTGTCATTACCGCCGAACTCGCGGGGTTGGTTCGCCCGCGGGCGGATGGACCGATTTGGCCGATCGCCTTGGCTTGGCTGACACGGGACCAGGAATGTCGGTTCGACGACGTTCTGGACTGGCGGTCGCCGACTTCGGATTCGGATTCACCCATACCTGCGAGCGGTCAGGAAAAGGGGCCGAGGCTCGAGGCGCTCCGTGCCTTCCTGATGGCGATCACGCCAGAGGAACAAACGACACGCGGTGAAGTGAATAGCCTCGGCGAACAACGTCGATCCCTTGATCAGGAGATCGGTCATCGACGGTGGGAAATCGAACGCACACAAAGCCGCCTTGTCGCTGCGCTTGACTTGGCGGGCCAATCGTTGCCCGAGATGCCGCTCTTGGTCGATGTCATGCGTAAGTCTGCGGGGGAGCGACTAGGGGCTGCAACGCAGCTTCCCGCCGGCGGCGACGCCGAACTCGCTACGGCGCGTGAGCAGCATGAAGCTGCACGACTTGAATGGATTCGTCTCGATGGAGAACGCATCCGGATTGAAACATCGATCCCGATCGAACAGCGAGTATTGAGCGAGATCCAAGGGGAACTGCCCGGGCTTTCCTATTCGCAAGCCGAGGCGGAGAGCCCGATCTGCCCAATTTGTGAAGTGCCGATTGATCGGGCTTTGGCTGAAGGGTGCAAGCTCTCCCACAAAATACCCGACGCCGAAGCATGCCGACAGCGTTGGACTCAACGTCGGGCGGATTTCGAGGCACAAGGTAAGCGCCTCGAAGGCCTGCGCCAAGAAAGCGTGCGGGTTCTCCAGCTGATTGCGCTCGCCAAGCAGCAGTTGGATCAAGCTGCCATTCGTGTTGGTGCGATAGAGAAGGCGCGCGATACCCGGGAGGCGGCGTGGTACACGGCTCGCAGGGTCCAGGACGATGTTGAGCGTGTGGCCGATCTCATCGGCGCTCAGGATGAGGCGGTAAAGCGCCTTCGCGAGCTAGGCGCGAAACTCGATGCTGAAAGAGAGCGGCTCGGGGCGTTTCGCGACAAACAAGCGCGCGTATTCGGTCGGATGAGCGAGAAATTCGATCCGATAGTTCGACGGTTGGTGGGGCACGACGCGAGAGGTCGCATTGCGCTCTCTGGCAATGGAATTGAGCTTTCGGTCGATATGGGAGGCGACCGCACGACGGCGGCGATCGAGTCGCTCAAAGTCCTGGCGTTTGACCTAGCTGCGATGTGTCTCAGTATTGAGGGGACGACACGGGTCCCGCCCTTCTTGTTGCATGACAGCCCGCGTGAGGCCGACCTTGGTCTATCGATCTACGGAAGGCTATTCGACATCGCCGAAGAATTGGAACGCATCGGCGGAACGCCGCTGTTTCAGTACATCATTACGACCACTACGGCTCCTCCGGCTGAATTCAGAGAGCCCCCGTATCTACAGCTCAAGATGTACGGCGATCCGCCCGCGCAGCGCTTGCTGGGGGTCGACCTATGACGGCCGCGGAGACCCGTTTGATGACCTATCCGTTCGCGCTGCTCTCGGAGCTACGCGATGCGGCAAACGAGCATGGCTACCGGATCGGTCCCGAAGAAGCTGCCGGCTGGATCTTTTTCCGTTCGGCCAGCGCACCGGCCGAAATCGGACTGGCTGCCGCGAGTTCCTCCGGGCCGTTCTTTCTGTCTGTCATGCACCAGGGCGTGGCGCGAACTCTGGACGCCCCGCGTGCATCCCCGTGTGCCAAGGGCCATGCAGCGGCCTTCGTGTTTGCCACCCGTGATGATCTGCATGCCGGGGTCCAGGCTGTGTACCGTCTATCGGTCAGCCTCCCGAATTTTCCTCTTGAGAAATATGAGAAGGCCGTCGCGGGCATTGGCGATACCGAAGGTGAGCGCGCACAGAAGTTCAGGATCGGGCAGAACATTTTTCGAGATGCCCTGATGGAGTATTGGAATGGGCGTTGCCCGTTGAGCGGGATATCCAGTTCCGATCTCCTGCGAGCGTCGCATATGATGCCATGGGCTCGCTGTGAGACGGACGCTCAACGGCTCGACGTGCATAACGGACTTCTGCTGTCTGCCTTGTGGGACGCCGCATTCGATGCCGGCCTGGTGACATTCGATGACGATGGAAAGGCTTTGACCTCTCCCCGCTTGGAAAGTGCCGCGCATGAAGCGCTGGTCCTCAAAGGGTCGCCGAGGCTGGTGCTACGTGATGAGCATCGGCCCTACCTTGCTTATCACCGCAACCACGTCTGGATTCGGGCATAGACGTTGTGCGGTTTTAAGTTCTACGTCGCGCGCCCACTCTAGATTTTCCGTAGCTCGTCGAGGTCTTGGGAAGTTTTGGCAATGATCGCTTGGAAGCATTCGTCGCACAGACGTTTGACGGAAGCGTAGGCCCCACCAAGTTTTGGGAGCTCAATGCATGCATGGCCACCGAGCAAATCGACGTGGCAACGATAGCACGCGGATTTTCGGACTACAGTCACTCGGCGCGGCCGACCATTCGTGCTTCCGATCAGAGACGGCGTCGGCCCCCTAGGCGTTGTTTTTGTCATAGTCGGCCTTTGCCTTTCTGACGCGTCGCGCGAGCGTTTGTAGCAAATCGTCAAGATTATCGAGGATTGCCTTGAACTCCTCAGTCGTTGCTTGGCCGCGGTCTTTTCCAAGTCGCTTCTGCATTTCTGCGTTCACCATCATGAGGGCAGAGACGTAATTGTTGCGGCCGGTCAGTTTTAGAGATTTATACTTGTAGGTCAGCTCGGTGCCGTTCATCGACAATTGAACGTGGTTGAGCAGGAGATTGGCTAGGCGCTTGGCCTGCTCATTGAGGCGCTTCCGAGATTCCTCCCATTCACGCTGCGGCTGCACCAGGAACGGTTCCGCCGGCGCACGCTTTCGTAGTGGCGCCTGTTGGGCCTTCTTGATCATCTCCTCGGCCTGGCTGGGATCGAGGCCGTACAATCTTAGCCGCTCGCGCAGATCCTCGACGATCTGTTGATCCTCAACAGTGGTGAAGTCTTCCTCCCACAGAGATTCGACGATTTCGCCATGCACGACGACCTTCTCAGTCGCGCGCAGTCGTGCGGTCCCGTCGAGAACCTCTGGTGGCACTTCCGGCTCTTCTCCACCAATGACCTTGTCCCAGAAGGCTTGATCGTCATTCTCGAACTGCTTGAATTCCTTCAGGCGCTGATCGAGGTTCATGCCGAGGTGGGTGACGATGTGGCCGACGTTGTCCGGGTGCCCGGCGTCGTTCTGCACCACGACGCGCATGATGCGGCCGACAAACTGGATATATGGAGCGAGAGTCCGGAAGGGACGGAAGATAGCCGCCACGCTGAGTTTCGGATGATCGAAGCCTTCGCCGAGCATCTGGACTTGGACGATGCAATCGAGCGTCCCGTTGCGCAGGGCCGCCAAGATTTCGGCCTGCTCGTCCTCAGTCTGCTTGCTGTGGATAACCTCGGCGCTGAATCCGCGCTCCCGGTAGAGAGATCGGATATCTCGTGCATGATTAATAGAGCAGGCCACGGCTATAAGTTGATGCTGAGTACCGCTCTGCCGTAGCTCTTCGAGCTTTTCGAGGCTGCTATCGACAATGTGCTTGTTGCACAGGCTCGCCAATGCGACGCCGCGGCTGAACCACTCCTCCTCCTTTAATTTCAGAACCTCATCGAGGTTGTAGGTGCGACCGCCTTGGTCCGAGAAACCCAGCTCGATCGTCGAGGGCGCGACATAACTGGCCTTCAGGCGCTTGATGTAGCCCTTCAGAGTTGCATTCCGGAATGGATACCGGAACACGAGTTCGCCATCGAGTTCCTGGCGATCGCTGCGGAACGGCGTGGCTGTCAGCAGGACGACCTTGGCCTTCGGGAAGCGGTCGATGACTCTTTGCCAGCTAGCGGCAGCGCTGTGATGTGCTTCGTCGACAATGATCATGTCGAAGAAGTCGTCTGGAAACTGCGTCAGCCACTTGTCGACGTTGGTGGCGAGCTGCTGCACGTTGGTGATGACGACATGCGATTTGGTCGCAACGGAAATATTGCCGCTATCTAGCGTGCAGGCCAAAGGCCCGGAGATCATCTGGTCTTGGCTGAGCACGCCGGCCTTCCGCCAGAAGCACTTCTGGCGGTTGGTGATGTCCATCGCTTCATAGAGACCATTCTTGATCGTTAGGTTTGGCGCGATAACGATGACTCGTCCTTCGGCGAGGCCCAGCGGTAACAGCGATGCCAAACCCGTTTTGCCGCAACCGACGGGGATCTGGAGGATCGCCTTGTTCTTTCCGGCACGAAAGAACTCGTAGGTTCGCAGGTAGCCGTCCCGCTGTGGGTCTCGGAGATTCTCGTTTCCCTCGATGCTGAAATCGAGACTGAGGAAAAACATCTGGACGGGCTGATTGGCTCGAACCCAGGTGTCGAGTCCGGCCTTCTCGAAAATCCACTTCTTGCCGATTTTCCTGGCCGGGATGCGACCATCCCGCGTCAGCGCGTACAGCGCCGTCTTGCCCATGCCGAGATAGGCTGCGGTCTCCTCCAGCGAAAGCCAACCTTCAGGACTCATTGTCTTCCATCCATCAAAAGATGCTAAATGATAGCAAACGACAGATAGAACGTCAAATGTGTTGATGAAGGGACCGTTGCGGGCCGGGGGGGCCGATCTCGTGACTCAAGGAGGAACGACCGCCGCTTGTTTTCGGAAGGCCGTCGCCGGCTGCCCGATTAGACTCTAAGGCGGCGAGCCATGGTCGGAGCCTGACAGAGGTCGATATGCGAGCGCGGTAGCCCGAGTGATCGGTTGGTTGCGTTCGGTGGGCCACATCTTGGTCGTCACGAGCCGCTGCGGAGCGGATTGATCGTGTCGGTCCCAGTGAAATGCTTCTCGTTGTCTGTGACGATCGTGCAGTCGTTGCACTCCGCAACGGCTGCGATGATCGTGTCGAGTGCGCTGCGCGGGCGACCAGCGGCCGTCCCTTCGGCCATCAGTCTCGCCCAAATGAGACCTGCCTTCTCGTCGAAGGGGAGAACGCGCCCGGCGAAGAGAGCTGATGGGCCTTCCGGCCCTGCGAACCACGCTTCGAGCTGATCGCGCTTGCGGCCGGCAGGCTTCTCCAGCACGCCGCGCCGAATCTCGGCGATGGTGAGCGAGGCGATGAAAAGGTCTTCGTCGACCTGTTCGGCCATCCACGCCAGCAGCGATTCCGAGGGGGCGGTCTTGGTGACGTTGCTGATAATGCTGGTGTCGAGAAGATACCGGCTCACAGGTCAACCTTGCGACCTGGCTCAAAGGGGCGGGCCGGCACGGCATCGGCGCCAACCAGAGGCGAGTGTCGGAGGGCTTCGAGGATGCCACCCTTTCGCGGCGGCTGACCGGCGATGCCTTGGCTGACGGCAGCGCGCAAGCGCTCGGCCTCCGGGCCGTTCTCGGCCAAGCGCTTCGCAAACGAGCGAATTAGCTCCCGATCGGAATCGCGCCCGAGAACCTCGAAGCGCGCCATGCCGCGTTCAACCAAGCGGTTCCGGTAGTTCTTGATGGCGCGCCTCTGAGACGTGTCGCTCATGATTGACCTCCGCGATATTACCAGTAATATATCCAGTCACAGGTCGGACGGCAAGATGGCCTGGAGCAAGGGCTCGTTCCGGGAAGGAAGCGATGATGGCTGATGCCGTCGAACACCGCACGCGACCGCATCACCCAGCCGCCGATTGTAGGTATTTGCGCTTCGCCACGACGCGCCAGGGTTCGCCAGCGGAGCCTATCGCGACCGGGAGTGGCCGATATTTCACTGCATGTTTCTCGCGTAACCAACTGAAACTGTTCAATGTTGTGTGGTTAGATGCAACAATGACGGCATGTCTGCCAACGTGGTTCAATTCCCAGTGTCGCAGGGCGACGCCGACCTTTACGACTACGTCCGCCCAATCCGGTCGGCGCTGCCGGAGCCGCGGTCACGCGCTCGGAACGGGGGCAAGCACCAGGCGAGCCTCAAAATCTCTGATGACTGGCCCGATCACGTGCCGGTCACTGAGGCAGAGCTGGACCTTTTCGAAGTCCATTTCGGTCCGCTCCTCGACGAGCTGCTGGGCTCGAAAAACTGAATTTGTGAAGGGAGGTCCCGCATGAACGCCAAAGCGACCCCCGCCTTGGCATCGCCGGGGCGTGCCGCTCTCTATCTGCGTGTTTCGACCGGCCGGCAGGCCGAACACGATCTTTCGATTCCAGACCAGCGCCGTCAACTTCAAGCCTATTGCCAAGCGAAAGGCATCGCCGTCGTCGCCGAGTTTGTCGAGCCGGGTGCATCGGCGACAGACGACCGGCGACCTGAGTTTCAGCGGATGATGGACGCCGGAGCACAAAAGCCCGCGCCGTTCGACTTCATCATCGTGCATTCCTTCTCGCGCTTCTTTCGCGATCAGTTTCAGCTCGAATTCTATGTCCGGCGACTGGCGAAGAACGGTATCCGCCTCACGTCCATCACGCAGGATCTCGGCGATGATCCGATGAGCGTGATGATGCGTCAGATCATGGCATTGTTCGATGAATACCAGTCGAAAGAGAATGCCAAGCACACGCTCCGGGCCATGCGGGAGAACGCCCGTCAGGGTTATTGGAACGGCTCGCGGCCGCCCTTCGGCTACAAAATCGTAGCGGCCGAGCAACGAGGCGCGAGGACCAAAAAGAAGATCGAGCCTGATCCGGCACAGGTTGAAACGGTCCAGCTTATGTTCCGCCTCGCACGGATCGGCACTGACGACGGTCCAATGGGGTCGCGCCAGATTGCCGATTATCTGAACATGCGTGGTATCCGGACGCAGACCGGCGGGCGCTGGGGCGTCGGGGCGGTGCACCAAATCCTGACCAGGGAGACCTACATCGGCCGCCATCGCTTCAACGTCTCGGGGAAGCGTAAAGGAGAGCAGAAGTCCGAAGACGAAATCGTCGACGTGACGGTCGAGCCGATCATCGACGAGGACGAGTTCGCTGAGGTGCAGGCGGTGATGCGCTCTCGCAGCCCGCAACTGAAGGCCCCACGGTTCGTGACGGCCGGGACGCTCCTCGGTGGCGTGTGCTTCTGTGCCGACTGCGGGGGAGCGATGACGCTCCGTACCTCCGGCAAGGGCGACCAATACCGCTACTACACCTGCTGCACGACGGCACGGCAGGGGAAGACGGCGTGCCGCGGCCGCACGATCCCGATGGACGAGCTGGATACGATTGTTGTGTCGCATCTGGAGGAGCGACTTCTTGCGCCCGAGCGGCTTGAGGAGCTGCTCGCTGGCCTGCTTAAGCGCAGGGAGGAACACGCCGGACGCCTAAAGGGGCGGATCGCCGAGCTGAGGAAGCAGGCTGCGGACGCGGAAGCCAAGCTGACCCGGCTGTATGAGGCCATTGAGAATGGTCTCGCTGAAATGGACGATTCCAACCTCAAGGGACGGATTGTCGAGTTGAAGCGGATCCGTGATTCAGCGCGGGCCGATGCGGACCGGGCCGAGAACAGGGGAGAGGGCGACGACAATCGAGTGACGCCGGAGCTGCTCCGTCGGTTCGGCATTGAGGCTCGTAAGAAGATCAGGGATCGAGAGGGCGGTTTCCGGCGCCATCATCTCCAGGCGCTAGTTCAGCGGGTGGAGGTCGGAGCCGACGAAATTCGGATCAGGGGATCGAGGCCAAGGCTCCTCCAGACGCTTGTGGCGTCTGGAGGAAACTATGGAGTGGAAACTGCGGCGCACGGCGTTCGCAGTTTCGTTCCGAATTGGCTCCCCGAGTTGGATTCGAACCAACGACCAAGTGATTAACAGTCACCTACTCTACCGCTGAGCTATCGGGGAGCAGCCGGATCGGCAGGAGCGCGCCTATATGAAGGCCCCGCGCGTTTGGCAAGCGGGTTAGACCGTGAACTGTTCGGCGATCATCCGCTCGTCCAGCGAATGACCGGGATCGAACAAAAGCGTCAGGCGCCGGTCCTGCGCGACGCGCACGCGCACTTCGGCGACGTCGCGCACTTCCTTCTGGTCGGCGACGGCCGAGACCGGGCGCTTGGCGGGCTCTTTCACCGTAAAGGCGATGGTGTAGCGGTCGGGCAGGATCGCGCCGCGCCAGCGCCGTGGGCGGAAGGCGCTGATGGGGGTGAGGGCGAGCAGATCGGAATCGAGCGGCAGGATCGGGCCGCTGGCGGACAAATTGTAGGCAGTCGATCCCGCCGGCGTCGATACCAGCACACCGTCGCAGACCAGCTCCTCGATCCGCACCTTGTCGTTGACGGTGACCTGGATCTTGGCGGTCTGGCGCGTCTCGCGCAGCAGCGAGACCTCGTTGATGGCGCAGTAGGCGTGCCGCGCGCCGTCCTGCGTCAGGGCTTCCATCGCCAGCGGATCGATGGTGTGCTCGCGCGACCTGGCGATCCGCGCCAGCAGCTTTTCGGGCGCGCGGTTGCGGTTCATGAGAAACCCGACCGTGCCCAGGTTGACCCCGTACACGGGGACGATCCGGTCGCTGTCGAGCATGCCGTGAAGCGCCTGGAGCAGGAACCCGTCGCCGCCCAGCACGACGACCGCTTCCGCTTCATCGGGTTGGACCCACGCGAACAAATCGCGGAACTGCGCCGCAGCGGCGTGCGCTTTCTCCGTGTCGGAGACCACCAGCGCGAGACGCGAAAATTCCGGCATTGCTCCCCCATCCGGCGCGGTTATGACAGGCGGGCGCTCGCCGGTGTGGACAAGTCTATGGCGGGGGGGGAAGTTTGGCAACGCAGGTGTAACGAGAATAACGGGATCGCCCGGGAGTAATCATGATCGCGCTCGAACTAGGGGCCGACGAAGACATGGACAGCGACAAGCGCGATGCCCTGACCGGCCTGGTGGATGCCGCCCAAGCGAAGGTTCGCATCGCGCGCTGGCTCGAGGATTGGCGGGGCGCCGCGGGCGACCCCTTGCATGCCATGCTGATCGCGGTGGGGCGGATCGATACCGTCAATCTCGCCTATGGCGCGACCACCGGCGATTCCGCGCTGGTCGAGATCGCGCAGCGGATCGTCCATTTCGCCTCCGACGAGTTCGAGACCGCCGAGTGGTTCGCCGCGCGCGTGGCCGGCGGGACCTTCCTGATGGTGACGCGCGACACCTGTAGCCGGGAACGCTGGCAATGGTTCGCCGAAGCGCTCGCCGACGCCATCGCGATGCCGATCGTCATGCCCGAGGAGGGCGGCGGCACGGTGCGACTGTGGCCGCGGATCGCGCTGATGCGCGCGGTCGAGGGCGACGAGCCGGACCGGATCCTCGATCACCTCGCCAACGCCTTGCACCGGGCAAAGGAAGAGCGCGGCCGCCGCGTCGCCTGGGTTTCGGGCGAGCTGGCGCATCTCGGCGTCTCGAACCAGCAGCTCGAAGCCGACATGCTCGCGGCCATCGACCGCGGCGAAATCGAGATCGTGTTCCAGCCGCAGTACACGATGGCGGAGGACCGGTTGCTCGGGGCCGAGGCGCTGGCGCGCTGGCAGCATCCGCAGATCGGGCGCCTGGGCGCGAACACGCTGTTCACGCTGGCCGAGCGCACCGATCATGTCGCGCAGCTTTCGCGTCATATCGCCGAGCGCGCGCTCGAAATGGCGGCGGCGTGGCCGGCCGATCTCCATCTCTCGCTAAACGTCACGCCGGCCGATCTCGCCGCGGCGACTTTCCCGATCGAGTTTCTGGCGATGGTCGCCCGCGCCGGCTTCCCGGCCGAGCGCATCACGATCGAGATCACCGAACAGGTGCTGCTGTCCGATCTCGAAGAGGTCGCGCGCGCGCTGCAGCCGCTGAAGCTGGCCGGCGTGACCATCGCGCTCGACGATTTCGGCTCGGGATACAGCAACTTCCGCTATCTCAAGCTGCTGCCCATCGACAAGCTCAAGCTCGACCGCTCGATGGTCGAGGGCATCGCCGAGGATCCGCGCGATCTTGCCGTGCTGCGCGCCATCACCGCGATGGCGAAGGCACTCGAGCTACGCGTCGTCGCCGAGGGGATCGAAGAGGAAGCGCAACACGCCGTGCTACGCGGCGAGGGCATCGAATATTACCAGGGCTTCCTCAAGTCGGTGCCGCTGGGTCAGAACGATTTCCTCGATTTGACAGCGCGTTAAGCCGCCTTCTTACGATCGCTCCTCAGCACGATCCCGGATAGTCCCCGGGTGAGCTGGTGGAGCCCGTTGAGCCGGCTCTGCGGATCGCCCCAGGCGCGCGCGATCGCCAGCTTCATGTCCGGCCGCAGCCGCGCGGTGCCCTTCAGCCGGTCGACATAGGCGAGCAGGCCAGCCGGATCGGCGAAATCGTCGTTATGAAACGTGACCAGCGTGCCCGCCGCGCCGACATCGATCTTGGAAATGTTGGCGGCGATCGCCTGCTGCTTGATCTCGAGCAGCTTTACGAGATTGGCGGTGGGGCCAGGCAGCGCGCCGAAGCGGTCGATCATCTCCGCGGCGAGCGCGTCGAGCTCCTCCTTGCCCTCGGCATCGTTGAGGCGGCGGTAGAGCGCCATGCGGACCGCGAGATCGGGAACATAATCCTCCGGGATCATGATCGGCGCATCGACCGTGATCTGCGGGCTGACGCTGTCGCGCTTGGGCTCCAGCCCCAGCTCGCCCGCCTTGGCGGCCAGGATCGCGTCCTCGAGCATGGCCTGATAGAGCTCGAAGCCGACCTCGCGGATATGGCCCGACTGCTCGTCGCCGAGCAGATTGCCCGCGCCGCGGATGTCGAGGTCGTGGCTGGCGAGCTGGAACCCCGCGCCCAGACTGTCGAGATCGCCGAGCACCTTGAGGCGCTTTTCCGCCACCTCGTTGAGCACCGTGTCCGCCGGTGTCGTGAGATAGGCATAGGCGCGCAGCTTGGCCCGTCCGACGCGGCCGCGCAGCTGGTAGAGCTGGGCGAGCCCGAAGCGGTCTGCGCGGTGGATGACGATGGTGTTGGCGCTCGGCAGGTCGAGGCCGCTCTCGACGATGGTGGTGGAGAGCAGCACCTCGTACTTGCCTTCGTAGAAGGCGCTCATCTTTTCCTCGATCTCGCTCGGCGACATCTGGCCATGTGCGGAGATCGCCTTGACCTCGGGCACCGTCTCGTGGAGCCAGCGCTCGAGCTCGGGCATGTCGGAGATGCGCGGCACGACGATGAAGCTCTGCCCGCCGCGGTGATGCTCGCGCAGCAGCGCCTCGCGCACCACCATCTCGTCCCACTCCATCACATAGGTGCGCACCGCCAGCCGGTCGACCGGCGGAGTCTGGATAGTCGAGAGCTCGCGCAAGCCCGACATCGCCATCTGCAGCGTGCGCGGGATCGGGGTGGCGGTGAGCGTGAGCATATGCACGTCGGCGCGAAGCTGCTTGAGCTTTTCCTTGTGGGAGACGCCGAAGCGCTGCTCCTCGTCGACGATCACCAGGCCCAGATCCTTGAACACGGTCGGTTTGGACAAGATCGCATGCGTGCCGATGACAATATCGATGTCGCCCGAGGCGAGCCCGTCGCGGGTTTCCTTGGCCTCCTTGGCGGGGACGAGCCGGCTCAACCTCCCAAGCTTTAGAGGAAACCCGGAGAAGCGGCTGGAGAAGTTCTCGAAATGCTGGCGGGCGAGCAGCGTGGTGGGGGCGACCACCGCCACCTGCTTGCCCTCCATCGCCGCGACAAAAGCCGCGCGCAGTCCCACCTCGGTCTTGCCGAAGCCGACATCGCCGCACACCAGCCGGTCCATCGGCCGCCCGCTCCCGAGATCGGCCAGCACGTCGGCGATGGCGCGGTCCTGGTCGTCGGTCTCCTCCCACGGGAAGCGGTCGGCGAACTGGCCGTAGGGACCGTCCTCGGCGGCGAGGACGGGCGCCTTGCGCAGAGCGCGAGCGGCGGCGGTCCTGAGAAGCTCGCCCGCGATCTCGCGGATCCGCTCGCGCATCTTCGCGCGCCGCCGCTGCCAGGCCTCACCGCCCAGCCTGTCCAGCTGGACCGCGTGCTCGGACGAGCCGTAGCGGCTGAGCACGTCGATATTCTCGACCGGAATGAACAGCTTGTCGCCCCCGGCATACTCCAGCATCGCGCAGTCGTGCGCGCTCTTGCCGACGGTGACAGGCTCGAGACCGAGATATTTGCCGATCCCGTGCTCGGTGTGCACCACGAGATCGCCGCGATTGAGCGCGGAAAGCTCGGCGAGGAAGGCGTCGGCGTCGCGCCGCTTCTTGCGCCGCCGCACCAGCCGGTCGCCGAGCACGTCCTGCTCGGTCAGCAGCTCGAGCTCGTCGTTGGCGAAGCTCGCCTCGATGGGCAGGACCAGCGCAACGGGCCTGCCGTCCGCCGATTTGCCGAGCGCCTCCTGCCAGCTCTCGGCGAGCTGGACCTTGACGCCGGCCTCTTCGAGGATCGAGGCCATCCGCGCGCGGCTGCCGGTCGAATAGGCGGCCATCAGCGGCCGCCTGCCCGCCTTGCCGAGCGCCTTCAGATGATCGGCGAGCGCCGGATAGACGTTGTCGCCGCAGGCCCGCTCGGGAGCAAAGTCGCGGCCCGAGCGGAAGCCGAAGTCGATCACCTTGTCGCTCTCGGGCTCGGCGAAATGGGTGGCGCGGTGGACGGGCCAGGCGGCGAGCGCTGCGGCGAGTTCCTCCTGCCCCAGATAGAGCGCATCGGGGGCGAGCGGACGGTAGCTGCCCTTGGTTTGCCCTGCGACGCTGCGGCGCTGCTCGAAATAGTCGGCGATGTCGGACAGGCGTTCCTCGCCCGCCGAGAGCGCGCCGGCGTCGATGACCGCGACATCGTCCTTGCCGAGATAGTCGAACAGCGTCGCCAGCTTGTCCTCGAACAGCGGCAGCCAATGCTCCATGCCGGCCAGGCGGCGCCCTTCGCTCACGGCCTCGTAGAGCGGGTCCTGGGTGGCGGCCGCGCCGAAGTTCTCGCGATAGCGCAGGCGGAAGCGCTTGATGCTGTCCTCGTCGAGCAGCGCCTCGCTGGCGGGCAGCAGCAGGTGCGAATCCAGCGTGCCCGTGCTCATCTGGGTGCCGGGATCGAATGTCCGCAGCGATTCCAGCTCGTCGCCGAAGAAGTCGAGGCGCAGCCCCTGGTCGAGGCCGCTCGGGAAGATGTCGACGATCGAGCCGCGAATCGCGAACTCGCCCGCGTCGATCACGGTGTCGGTGCGGCCATAGCCCTGCCGCCTCAGCAGCGCGGCGAGGCTGTCCCTGCCGATCTCCATGCCGGGCTTGAACTCGCGCACCGTCTCGCGGACGCGAAAGGGGGTAAGCACGCGCTGGGTGAGCGCATTAATGGTGGTGACGAGGAGTTGCGGGCCAGATCCCTTGGCCTGGAGCCGGTGCAGCGCCGCGAGCCGCCGCGCGCTCACCGGCAGCGCCGGGCTGGCGCGGTCGTAGGGCAGGCAATCCCAGGCCGGGAACTCGATCACCTCCAGCTCGGGCGCGAAGTAATGCGCCGCTTCGGCGACGCCGCGCATGGCCGCCTCATCGGGCGCGACGAAGACCGCGCGCCGCTTCGCCGCGCGCGCCAGGTCCGCCAACACCAGCGGCTGCGCCCCCCGCGCGATCGAGGCCAGCGTCAGCGGGCGGTCGGCTTTGAGGATGCGCTGGAGGTCTGGCATTGAAAAGTCCAATGAAGCGGCGCGGGCGCGCGCGAAAACCCGTCCGAGCGTTTCGGACGAGGCGGATCGGTGTCTCCCATAAGCAAATCGGCCGGATATCCAACCGCAGAAGTGGCGCTCTGGAGCATGAAAGCGGCTGCCCGCCGCACCGTTGCCAGCCACCACCGCAATGGATAGAAACCGGACGGGTGCGGTTGGGGGCGAGAATGGCGTGCGAACAAGCCTCTGGCAGGCGCCGTGGTGTATGGGCGGCATTCCACGGCGCCGTCCTCGGCCTGGGGCTGCTCGCCGGCAGCGGTTGCGCCACATCGGCGCCGGCACGGTCGGATAACCGGGGGCCGGCCGAGCCGCGCTACCTGTTCGCCTGGACCGGCGACGAAGACCGGAAAGACAGCGATTTCCTGACCGTCATCGACCTGGCGCGAGTAGGCGACCGCTACGGAACGATCGTCGCCACCACACCCGTCGGCGAAAAGGGCCTTTGGCCGCATCACACCGAGCATGAGTTGGACCCGAGCAAGACGCTGTTCGCCAACGGCTACGCGGCCAACCGCAATATGCTGTTCGATCTGCGCGATCCGCTGCGGCCGCGGGTGATCGAGCGGTTCGCCGGCGCCGCCGATCTGAGCTTTCTGCATAGCTTTGCGAGGCTGCCGAACGGTCACGTGCTGGCGACCTACCAGGCGCATGGCTCGGGCAACGTAATGCCGGGCGGCCTGGCGGAACTCGACGAGCGCGGGCAAGTCGTGCGGTCGCGGTCCGCCGCCGATCCCGCCGCGGACCAGAGCACTCTGCGCCCTTACAGCCTCGCGGTCGTGCCATTACTCGATCGTATCGTCGTGGCGCTGACCTATATGCCGATTCCCTCCTGGCACCCGCTCCGGCCATCGGTTGCCCACGATCACAGTGGCAACCAGGTTCAGGTTTACCGGCTTTCCGACCTTTCGTTGATCAAGACGATCCGCCTTCCGGCGAGCGATGCACCCAACGAGCCGCGGGTCCTGCGCGATGGCCGGACGGTGCTCGTGGGCTCGGTCGAATGCCGCCTGTACCGTGTCGCCGGGATCGAGGGCTTGGACCCGCGCCTGGAGCTGCTTCATCAGGAAATGCCGAGGGGCTGCGCGATGCCCGTCGTAGTCGGGGACTATTGGATCCAGACGAACGCGGCGGATCATCGCGTCTTCTCGCTGGACATCAGCGATCTCAAGAATGTTCGCACGGTTTCTTCCATCGCGTTCGATGAACGGCAGCGGCCGCATTGGCTGGCGGCCAGCGGCTTGCGGGTCGTCATGGTCAACGAGCCTAGTCCGACAGCCGAACGGCGCATGTGGATGCTGCAGGTGGATCGCGCGACCGGCCAACTCACACTCGATCGCCAATTCCGCGACGCCGGGTCCGACCGGCCGGGAATCGCCTTCGACCGCGCAAGCTGGCCGCATGGCACCACGGGCGCCGCAGTTCCGCACGGAACCGTCTTCGGGTGGTAGCGGAGGCGCCGCTCAGAGGGTGACGACGTAATCGAGCCGCCGCAGGGCGTTCATCTGCACGCCGCTAAATCGGGAGGGCACGTCTTGGGCCCCCAGCGCCCAGGCCATCACATCGACGTCGTCTTCCTCGATCAGCGCCTCGAACCAGGCAAGATCGGCCTCTTCCCATTCGCGATGAAAGCGATCGAAGAAGCCGCCGATCAGATAATCCGCCTCGCGCGTGCCGCGATGCCAGGCGCGGAATTTCAACCGCCGGATTCGGGAAGCATTGTCCATCGCGGCGCAACTATGCCACGGGCCAGGCCCTGACAACTTGCGAGTGAGCACCGCGCCCGTGCACACCGCCGAGGGCGGCGGGCAGGTCCGCTCCCGGCGACGTCCGGCATTCCCTCAGGCGGGCTGGACCTGCACCGCGGCGAGGACCGCGGGAGGAAGCCCGCCGCCCCGTGCCTGGGCCATCAGCTCCTCCTTGCGCGCCAGCATGCGGTCGCGCAGCTCGACCATGTCGACACCGCTCTCGCGGGCCTGCGCGAAGAAGCCTTCGCCCGGCTTTTCCTCTTCCTGCACGTGGTGACCGATCTCCTCGCACAGCACGGTCACCTTGGCTTCGAAGAAATCGTCCTTCCCCTCGGCGGCCATGATGTCGTTGATCAGCACCTTGGCGCCATCGTGTTCGACATAGGCCTCGTGCCACAGATCCTCTTCCACCTTGCCCTCGAAGGTCGGGTAGAAGATCTCCTCCTCGATCGTCGAATGGATCTTCAGTTCGGTGCAGATTTCGCGCGCCAGCGCCCACTTGCGATCCTTGGCGGACGCCTTGGAGAACTTCTCGAACAGGTCCTCGACCTTGCGGTGATCGGCTTTGAGCAGCGCGATCGCATCGGTGTATTGCTTGTCGGCCATTGGAGGTCGTTCCTGTGTTGCCCCGGTCTCTCACCCAATGGCCTTCCCGTCGCGCGGTTCCCATGTTCACATATGCTCCCCGGCGGGGTGACGGGGCCGCGCGCCATGTCTAGACCGCCGCCATGCGCCCCGAGCTCCTCAATCCGCTGTTCGCCGAGGTCGAGGCGCTCGACGGTGTCGGGCCCAAGCTGAAGAAGCCGCTGACGAAGCTGGGGCTGGAGCGAGCGAGGGATGTGGTCTTTCACCTGCCCGAGCGCTTCGTCTCGCGGCGCGCGGTCGCCAATATCGACGCGGCGGGCGAGGGCGAGCAGATCGTCGTCGCGCTGACGCCGGTCGAGCACCGCGCCAGCCGCAATAGCCGTGGGCCCTATCGCGTGCTGGCGCGGGACGCGGCGGGCAATGCGATCGCGCTGACCTATTTCGGCCGTGCGTCCTACACCGCCAAGAAGCAGCTGCCGGTCGGCGCCAAACGGTGGGTGGCGGGAAAGCTCGAGCGCTATGGCGACATGCTCCAGATCGTCCACCCCGATCATGTGCTGGAGGAGGGCGGGGCGAGCCTCGAGCATCTGACCGAGCCGGTCTATCGCCTGTCCGAAGGGCTGACGCAGCCGATGGTGGCGAAGCTGGTGGCGCAGGCGCTCGAGCGGACGCCGGAACTGCCCGAATGGATCGAGCCGGGCGAGGTGGACCGCGAAAAATGGCCGAGCTGGCGCGACGCGATCTTGCTCGCGCATCGCGGCGAGCATCCGGCGGCGCGCGACCGGCTCGCCTATGACGAAATGCTGGCCAACAGCCTGGCGCTGATGCTGGTGCGCGCGGACAACCGCCGGCGGCAGGGCACGCCGCTGCGGGGGGATGGGCGCTTGCGCGCGAAGCTGGCGCTGCCGTTTCCGCTGACGGGCGCACAACAGCGGAGCATCGCCGAGATCGAGGGAGACCTGGCGCAGACCGCGCCGATGCTGCGGCTGCTCCAGGGCGATGTCGGCGCGGGCAAGACGGTGGTCGCGCTCGAGGCGATGCTGATCGCGGTCGAGGCGGGGGCGCAGGCCGCGCTGCTCGCCCCGACCGAAATCCTCGCGCGGCAGCATTTCGAGACGCTGCGCCGGATGGCGGCGCCAACCGGCGCGCGGGTCGAAATCCTGACCGGGCGCGACAAGGGCCGGGCGCGCGAAGCGGTGCTGATGGGGCTGCTCGACGGCAGCGTGGAGATCCTCGTCGGCACGCATGCGATCTTCCAGGACCAGGTCGCCTACCGGAACCTGGCGCTGGTGGCGATCGACGAGCAGCACCGCTTCGGGGTCTCGCAGCGGCTGATGCTGGCGGGCAAGGGCAAGCGCGCCCCGCATGTCCTGGCCATGACCGCCACCCCCATCCCGCGCACGCTCCAGCTTGCCCAATATGGCGAGCTCGACGTCAGCAAGCTCGACGAGATGCCCCCCGGCCGCCAGCCGATCGACACCCGCGTGGTCGGGATCGAACGGATGGACGAAGTGGTGGCGGGGGTTGCGCGGCATCTCGAGAGCGGCCGGCAGGCCTATTGGGTGTGCCCGATGGTGCGCGACAGCGAGGCCGACGACACCGCCGCCGCCGAGGCGCGCTTCGCGGGTTTGCAGCAGCGGTTCGGGGCCGATGCAGTGCTGGTGCACGGCCAGCTTTCGCCCGAACTCAAGGACGCGGCGATGGAGCGCTTCGCCAGCGGCCACGCCAAGCTGCTGGTCGCCACCACCGTGATCGAGGTCGGGGTCGATGTGCCCGGGGCAACGCTGATGGTGATCGAGCAGGCCGAGCGCTTCGGCCTTGCCCAGCTGCACCAGCTGCGCGGCCGGGTCGGGCGGGGCGCGGCGAAATCGGTGTGCCTGCTGCTGCGCTCGGCCACGCTGAGCGAGACGGCGCGCGAGCGGCTGGCCCTGATGCGCGAAACGCAGGATGGCTTCCGGCTCGCGGAGGAGGACTTGCGCCTGCGCGGCGGGGGCGAATTGCTCGGCACCCGGCAATCGGGCGACACACCGTTCCAGATCGCGAACATCGACCAGATCAGTCGCTTGCTGCCGATAGCTTATGACGATTCGAGATTGCTGATGGAACGCGACGGCGGCCTCGCGGGAGCGCGCGGCGAGGCGGCCCGGTTGCTGCTCTACCTGTTCGAACGCGACTTCGGCGTGCGGACGCTTCGTGGAGGGTAGAGCGCGCTACTTGATCGTGGTGCGGAACTTGAGCGCGAAGCCGGCGCTCGGACCGAGGCTGGCCGCGGTCGCGGTCAGCACGGTTCCCGACACGGAGGCGCCATAGGGATCGGTTTCGTCCGCCCCCGCCGCATCGTCGTCCTCGGCCGTGGTCGCGCCGCCGCAGGTCGTCCCGCTGAGCAGCGAGCCAGCGATATAGGTCAGCGCCGCGGGAATGGTGTCGGTGCCGATGACATTGGTCGCCGTGCCGCTGCCCGGGTTCTGCACCAGGATGCAATATTCCATCACCGCGCCCGGCATCGCGCGCGGGTTGGTGGTGCCATTGGTCGGGTCCGAGATCAGCGTGCTCACCTTGGTCACGCCCAGCACCGCGACGGGATTGCAGAAGGCGATGTCGTGGATGGCCATCGCCTGCCCGCCGGGATTGGCGGGGGCCGTGGTCGCGTTGCCATAGCTGATCGTGATCGTGTCCACGGGCTGGGCGAAGGTCACCGTCACATTGCCGTCGGCCGTGGTGTTGCCGGAACCGGTATCGCCCACCGCCGTGTTGCCGACCACGTAATTCGAAATCCCGTTGGTCAGCGTGGGCAGGACGGTCGCGCCCTGGAAACGGCCGGTGACGACAATCCGGTCGGCGAATTGCCCGGCGTTGAAATCGATGTCGAAGATCTGGAACTGCGCCCCGGGCACCGCGGTCGGAAGCGTGATGACCGTATCCGCGGTCTCGGCCTGGGTGTTGAAATCCAGATACTGGTGGAGCGCCTGCTGCGTGGGCGACAGGCCGCCGGTGATAGCCGCGGATCGGGTCGGCGACATGCCGCCGAAACTGGCGTTGTTGACCCAGTTCCCCGTCGATGCGATCGCGAAACCGATCGAACCGATGTTGGCCAGCGTGTAGCTGTTGTTGAGCGAGCCGGCGGCCCAGGCGTTGAGATCCCAGTCGAACAGGCTCGAACCCGCAGGGCAGCTCAGCGTGGGCGGGGTCCCCGGCGTGCGCGCGCCCTGGACGGTGAAGCTCACCGTGTCGTAATCGTCCTCGGTGGGCGCGCCGTTGGCGGGGGTGGAATCGAGGTCGAACACCCCATTGGCGGTGACTTCGGCCGCGTTGGTCACCGTGGCGCTCGCCATCGCCGTCACCGTGGCCTGTATCGTCAAGGTCCGTGTTTGACCGGCGGTCACGCTGCCCACCGTCCAGACGCCTGTCCCCGGATTGTAGGTTCCGGGCCCGCTGTAGCTCACATAGGCGGTTCCGGCCGGGAGCAGATCGGTCACTTCCACGCCGGTCGCGGTGGCGGTCGCGCTGGCGGCGTTGGTCACCTGCAAGGTATAGGTGATGGTGGCGCCGGCGGCCGGGGTCGCGTTGCTGACGGCTTTGGTCAGCGACAGATCGGAATAGAGCGCCGGGGCCGAGGTCAGGTAGAGTTCGGCATGCTGGAACAGGCCGTTGTCCGCCGCCGGGTAGAGGTCGCAGATCTCCAGCCGCCAGGTTCCCAGGCTGTTGCGCCCGGCGAAGGCGGACAGCGGATTGTTCGGGGCGAAATTGTTGGCGAACGGCGGCGGCGCGGCCGTCGAATGCGCGGCGGTGGCGCTGTCGGTGTTGACCGTCTGCGCGGCCGAATCGTCGAGCCGGACGTTGAAATTGTCGCCGCTGATGTTGTTGGTGTCGCCGTTGACGATCTGCACCCGCGTGCCGTCGGGCGCCTGCAGCGTCATCCTCAGGTCTCCGCGCCAAGTATGCGTCGCAAAGACCCCGATATCGACGCCGGCGACGGTATAGGACGTGCCGACGGTGAAATTGCGCACCAGCGGGGCGGTACAGGTCGTGGTGTTGTTGATGTTGCCGTCGGTGCCGTTGACATAGGTCGTGGTGGCCTGGGCCCACGCGGCCTGGGACAGGCACAGCGCGACCAGCGCGAGCCCAAGCCTCCAGATCGCGGTGATGCCAGTCATTTCGATTGCCCACGGAAATCGCCGTCGCCGTGGCGGTAGCAGCCTATGGTTAATGGCTTGTTGAGGGCTCGCGGCGGCGCTCACCGGCGCAGACCCAGGAACGAGAAGCTGTCGCTGTCGAGCTTCACCCGCACCGACGCATAGATCCCCGCGTCGGTGTGGCGCGCGGCGCCGAAGTCGGCGTCGCGGAAGCCCTTGATGTTGTAGCCGAGCGTCAGCAGCGTGTTCTTCGCCGGGCTGACGCCGATCTGCGGGCCGATCGCGAAGCTGGTGGTGCCGTCCGACATATTGGCGCGCGCCGTCGCGCTCCCGCCCACCTCGATCCGCTCCCCCAGGCCGATGCGCGCGTCGAGCCCCGCGACCAGCGCGGTGCTGGTCACGTCCTGGTTCTCGAGCCGGTCGAGATTGTAGCGCGCGCCGAGGAAAACGCCGATCTCGGTCCGCCGGACCTGCTGACCGTCGTCATGCCCCTCGGGGCGCCAGTTGGTCGAGAGGCTGGCCACGAGGCGGTCGGAACGGGCATCCCCGTTCACGGTCAGCGCGCTCCGCCCCACCGGGCCGAGCTGGCCGAGCACCGCATCGGTCACCTTGTCGCCGCGGAACTCGAGCTTGCCGAGCGCCGAGAAATCCGAGTTGGCGGGGCGGAAGGCGGCCGCGAGCGCGGCCTGGACCACCTCGCTGGTCGCCGTGTTCGCGCCGCTGGCCCTCGTCCAGCTCGCGCCGCCGCCCACGGTCACCCCGTCGCCGAGCTGGCGGATCACGCCGGCCGTCAGCCCCTTGCGGTTGGCGAACTGGCCGTCGCGCCATTCGCCGCGCAGCGTCGCCGACCAGTCGGTCACCCGCCAGCCGAGGCCCAGGGTGAGGGCGGTGAAGTTCTCGAACCGCGCGCCGTCCTGCGACAACTGCCCGCCGCTCGCCGCCGGCTGGAGCGGATTGACGAGATCGAACACGCTGGCGCCGGCGAGCGCGCGGTTGCCGTCGATGGTGGCGTCGAGCGTGAGGCGCGGGGTCAGGCTGACGCTCTGCGCCAGGCCGAAGGCGGCGTAGCTGCGCGAGCCGGCCTCGGCGATGTCCTGTCGGCCGATGGTGCTGACGATGCGCGCGCCCGCCCACGGCGAAAGCTCGAAGCCGAGGTTGAAATTGCGCGCGTTCAGCTTGTCGCCCCGTGCGATTTCGTAATTGCCGACAAGGCGAACGGCGTCCGTCAAGGCATAGCGAGCGCGGAAGCGATGGCGCGCGGGAAGATCGATCGATCCGGTGTTAGCGAGCGCGATGCTGGTGCCCACGCCAAGCTCCAGACGGTTGCCCATCAGTCGTTTGCTGGCCTGACCTTGCAAAACGGTCGAAGTGGCGGAGCGGCCGTCGGCGAGACGGTCGGTGATATGCGCGATGCCGATGCGGCCTTCGCCCGAGAGCCCGCGATGGACGAAATCGCCCTGCACCGCGAAGCGGCTGCCGGGGTCGGTCGTGCTCTCGTCGTACCAGCTGCGGGCGACGAAGCTGGCGTTGTCGCTCAGCGCATAGCGGCCGTCCACGCCGAACTTGCGGCGGCCGAGCTCGACGCCGTTCTGCTGGCCGGTGCCGAAATCGCGGTCGGTCTGGCGGGCATAGGCGAGCAGGTCGAGCTTGCCGGTGCGATGCTCGGCCTCGGCCAGCCAGCCGGTGGAGCTGACGCCGTCGCGGCGGCTGACCGCCGCCTCGGCGCGGATTTCGGTGGCGGCGCCCATCCGGGCGCGCAGATCGATCGCGGCGAGGCCGGTGCGGGCATTGTCGCCGCGGTCGCTGATCGCGGTCGCGCCGAGGCGGATTTCGTTCTGGGTTCCGAAGGTCACGTCGGAGCGAGCGCCCGCGTTCCAGCGCGCTTCGCCCAGGCCGTCGGCGGCCTCGTAATCGACCACGACGAACTGCGGATTGAGGTCGAAATCGCGGCTCAGCACCGGCTCCCTGAAGGTGATCGTGCCCGACAGCGCATCGATGTCGTAGTCGATGAAGCGACTCAGCTCGCGGCGGTTGACGATGATTTCGGAGCGGAGCCGGTCGCGCACCTCGATCGCCACCCGCTCGCTGTTGGCGAGGATGTTGCGGTCGCGCAGCGCATAGGGCCCGGAAATGCCTGCGCCCTGGATTTCGTCGCGGCGATAGCGGCTGGCGACCTTGGCGGCGAAGGCCTGGGCATGGAAGGCGCCCGTCCGGGTCTCCGCCTTCACGCCGGTCATGGTGCGCTGGTAACGGGCGAGGACGGTCTGGTCGAAGCCGGTGACGAAGTCGCCGTAAAGCGCATAGAAGGCGCCCGTTTCGAGCCGGACATAGAGCTTTTCGGTGCTCGAGGCGTCGTAGCGGCGCGTCGAGCCGTCGGCGTAGATGGTGTAATAGGCGCTCGGGTCGATCATCCCCAGCAGCCGCTGGCCGGCTTTCGCCTTGGCGCTGTCGTAGGCGACGGTGAGCAGCATCTTCCCCAGCACGCGCCCCTTGGCATAGAAGGCCACCCGGCCATTGTCGCCGAGATCGCTGTCGAAGCGGCCGCTGCGTTCCATCTGGTCGGCGACGCTTTTCGCGCCCACGCTGGCCTCGGCCAGGCCGACGAGCGTGAAGGGCAGGTCGCCGGGGGTCACCCAGCCCTGGAGCTGCTGGCGCCGGGTCAGCTGTTCGTCGACGAAGTTGAAGTCGAGGCGCAGCGGGCCGCTGACCATGGTCGGGGCCAGTTCGATCAGCGCCACTCCGTCGTCGTCCGCGATGGTCCAGGTCGCGCCGGCGCCGCCTCCGGTCGCGTTACCCGTGAGCTGGCCGAGCTGGAGCTGGTCGAGCAGGGCGGCACTCTGATAGGGCTCGCCGACGCTGAAGGCGCCGGTGACGCCGCTGCGCACCGGCCGGCCCTGGCGGTCGGTGAAGCGCACCGCGGCGACCGGGCGGGTCTTGCCGTCGGCGACCAGCTTCGACTTCGCCGCCACGATCTCGGCGCGCCACGGGGCGGACACGAATTGCACCCCGCGCTCGAGCTCGGCGGCGACCGAGCCGTCGGCATTGGTGACGGTGGCGGTTAGGACGTTCTTCGTGCCCGAGAGCGGGATGCCGCGCCATACCGAGACGCCCCAGGCGTTGCCCGGCCCGCCGCGGGTGCCTTCGAAGGTGAGCGGATCGACCGCTTGGTTGTTGATCCTGAGCGCGATCTTCTGGCCGGGCTTGTGCCGGATGACGGCGCGGATCGAGGGAATACGCGGGTTGTAGTCCACCGTCGGGAACAGGAAATCGGTCGGCCCGTCGCCGAGCAGCAGCCAGTCGGTGTCGGCGCCCGAGGCGGCGCGGTCGCTGATCGTGGCGCGCTCCGGAGCGGCGAGCGGATTGGCCTCGGACCTCCGCGCCGGCGCGGCCTCGGCGCCGGCGTCGTCCGCCCGAACCGGCGGAGCGAAGCCCGGAATCGCGGCGCGGAAGTCGGCCACCGCCAGGCTGCCGCCCTGGCCGATGACGAAGCGCGAGATCGCGCTGCCGGCGCTGCGCGTGGAGCGCTCGCAATCGAGCGGCCGCGCGCCCTCGGGCAGCGTGGCGGGGGCGATGGCGACCACGTGGGTGCCAGGCTCCACGCCCCCGAAATGATAGCGCCCCTCGCGGTCGGTGATGGCGAAGCTCCCGTCCTCCAGCATTACGCGCACGCCGGGAATGCCGAAGCCTTCCTCGCCCGGCGCGCAGGGGCCCGTCGCGACGCGTCCGACCACGGTCATCCGCGCGGCGATGGTGTCGCGCTCGACGAGCACCGTGGCTTCGGCGGCGGCGCGGTTGCCGCTGGCGTCGGTGGCCTCGGCGCGGTTGGCGACCTGGCCCGGCGGGGTGTCGCCGCGCAGCGTCATCGCATAGGCGATCCGCACGCTCGCGCCCGCCGCGATCGGACCCGGATCGATCGCGATCCGGCCGCCGTCGGGGGTCACGCTCAGCGCCTCGGGCCGGGCCACGCCGTCGATCCGCAGGCTCTCGCTGCGCAGCCGCAGCCAGGGCGAGGGCAGATCGACGATCCGCGTGGTCCGCTGGGCCTGGCCCCGATCGGGGTTCGCCACCGTCAGCGTGAAGAAGATCGCGTCGCCGGGCTGCGCGCGGGCGCGCGAGGCGGTCTTGGTCAGCGTGACGCCGACATTGGGCCTATCGACGGGGATGTCGATCCGCACCGCATCGGGAGTGTCCAGCGCGAAAGCGGCGCCATAGCTCCCATCGACGATCTGGAACGCGCCGCCGTGGGGCCGGGCCAGCGCCGCCAGCGAAGCGGGAGTGGCCGCCGAGGGCGCGGCGTAGGGCGAGGGGGGCGCGACCTCGAGACGGTAGGACCCGAAGGCCATCAGCGGGAAACGGTATTCGCCCGGCGCCATCGGATAGCTGTTGCCGGCGGCATCGGTCACCGCCGCGCCCGTCGTGACCGTGGACGGCCAGGGGGTGAGCCCGTCCTCGGCGAAAACCTGGGCGGGCCGGCCGCTGGCCGCGTCCACGATCGTCACGCGCGCGCCCGAGACCGGGGCGCCATCGACGCTGTCGAAGACCAGCCCGAACGGATCGGCGAGCACGCCGACGGTCCGCGACACCAGCGTCTGGCCTGGTTCGGCCCCTTCGAGCGAGGCCCGGACGGTATCCCCCGCGCGGACGCTGAGGCGGCAGTCGCCCGCCACCGGCGTCGGCGGGATCGAGGCGGTGCGGATCGCGCCGGCGAACACGCCGGTGTCGGCGCCGGTTTCGAAGATCGTCAGCAGCTCGCGGTCCCCCGCATTGCCGGTGACGGTCACCGCCAGGCTGTCGACCGCGCCCGGATCGCGGTTGGCGAGGGGCGCGGTCACCTGGACCAGCAGGATCTCGCCGACATTGACCTTGTCGGTGGCCGCGGCGGGCAGCGACAGCGCGCCGCTTCCGGCCCCGGGCACGAGGTTGAGCGGGTTGCCCCGGCATAGCGAGGGTGTCACCGCCAGGATCCCCGCATTGGCCTGCGGGTGCATCAGGTCGATCGCCAGCGGGAGCTGTTCGACGGCGGTCTGGACCGTGTTTGAGTCGGCCCAACGGGTTTCGCCGCCCTGCACCCATGTGGCGCGGGCGGTATTGGCAAGTGTCTGGGCGTGGCCCGGGCCCGGCAGGGTCAGCAGCGCTCCGGAGAGCGCTGCCGCCAGTCGGGGGATAGTCCTAAGCCAACGCAATGGCTCTCAACCGGAGGCGTTTTCCGCCTGCGGTGTTACCTGATCGTCGCCTGGAAACGGACCAGCGAGGTCGAACTCGCGGCGACCGTGCCCACGCTGTACTGGTAGATGCCGCCGGCCGTGGAGGTCCACGAACCGCCGGTTCCGCCGGTGCAGGTGTCGGTGCCGTTGAAGCTGCCGCCGATGGTGGGCGCGGTGACGCCGGTCAGCGTGGCCGCGTCGACCGTATCGGACACCGAGACCGAGGTGGCGCTGATCGTGGTCGAGGCGTTCTGCACCACGATGCAGTACTCGACCACCGCGCCGGGAATGGCGCGTGGGCTGGCGGCGCCGCTGAACGGGTCGCTTATGACGCGGCTGTACTTCGCAACCGAAAGCTGCGCGGTATCGACACGATAGTCGCTGCGCGCGGCATGCTTGCCGTCCTTCAGGCCATCGCCCGTCTGGGCTTCGGCCTGGGCGTCGGCGAACACGGTTTCCATCGTGGTCTTGCCGTTGGCGGTGCCGGTCGGGGTCTGGCTGATCGCCGAACCGCCGGTGCCGGCGTAGCCGGTGGTGGCGGTCACGCCCGAAGCCGCCGTGGCGGTCAGGATCATGGTCGCCTGCGCGGCCTGCGCCGTCGCGACCGGCACGTCGGACACGATATAGACCGTGACCGCATCGCCCGAGGCCACCGCCGCGAGCGAGGTCGCCTGGGTGTCGGCGGCCTGCCAGCCGGCGCTGCCGTTGGTTTCGACATAGACGCGCACATTGGAAAGATCGGTCGTGTCGTTGCCGGTGAACCTGGCCGTCCCGCCCGCCTGCTGCGCCGCGGCGAGCAGGAAGTCGATGGTCGCGTTCGAGTTGTTGGTCACGGTGAAAGTGGTGACCGCATTGGTCTGCCCGGGCGTCACGACGACGGCCGAGCTGTCCTGCGTGGTCACCACCAGGTCGATCTTGCGATCGACCGTGAACACGTCGGCTGCCGAAGTGATCGGCGTCTGCGCGACGCCGCCCACGTTGTAGCTGACGGTCACCGAGTTGCTGATCGAAGAGTTCGCCGCGGTCCCGACGGGAGCAGCGGCGGCCAGCGCTGGGCTAAAGACCAGCGCGAATGCGCCCGTCGTCCCCAACCATTGGATGCTGCGTTTCATTTCGAACTATCCCCTAACTAAACCCGCTGTGATCCCTGTGCGCCCGCGGATCGATGGCGCGATTCTTCCGATCGAGGTCCTCAGCGGACCTCGGCGAAATACTTGACTTCCCCGGAGGCGCCGGGGGCGATGCTGGCGAGCCGCCAGCGCACATGCGTGACATCGGCGAGCTCGGCCGCGCGCGGCTTGCCGTCGGCGCCGGTGGCCTTGAGCGCGGCGAGCGCGCCGAAGGTCTTGCCGCCGTCGACCGACACCTCGAAGCTGTCGACCCTGGCCAGCTTGACCGGGCCGGGTAGCGGATTGGTGACCACGAAATCGGTCGCCGGCTCCGCGCCGCCGTTGGTGTAGCGGGTGGTGAAGACCAGCCTGTCGCCGGGGAGCACCTGGTTGGGCTCCTCCAGCCTCTCGCTGGTCCGGCCGTTCTCGGTGACCTGGCGGACGAGTTTGACGTCGCCCTCGAGCGCGACGGCGGGCGCCCGCGCGAAGGCCGGGACGGCAAATCCGGCGCCCAGCGCGATCGCGCAGACGGCGGTAAGAAGGCGGTGCGACATGATCATGGTCCTGCTCAGTTGATCCTGACTTTGAAGGTGACGGTGCGCGTGCCGCCCGCGGCGACATCGCCGAGCTGGACGGCGACGCCGGTGGAACCGCCCTGGCCGGCGTCGGCATCGGCGGCATCGGAGAGCGCGGCGCCCTCGAGCGTCAGCGTCCCGGGCTGATAGCTGGTGCCCGCGGGGATCGCGTCGGCGATCGCCAGGCCGGCGACGGTGCCCGTCCCGGCGACATTGGCGACGATGCTGTAGGTGATGATCGCCGAGGGCACGGGGCGGGTTCCGCCGAAGGGATCGGCGACCGTCGCCGACTTGACCAGGCTGACGACAGCCTTGTCGACGGTCAGCGTGGCCTGCGCCGTGGCGCTGGCGGTCGAGGCGCCGACGACGGCATCGCCGCCGCTCACGCCCGCGCCCGCGAACAGGGTGCCGGGGGCGCCGGTACCGGTGGTGGCGACCGCGGTGAGCTCGACCCGGCTGGTGGCGTTGGCGGGGGCGCTGGCGGGGATGGACACCAGCACCAGCACGTCGAGCGGGCCGTCGGCCGCGAGCGCCGGGGTGGCCGCGCCGTTGGTCAGCGCGGTGTCCACGCCCGCGTCGTAAGCGCCGTTGGCGTTCACATCGATGGCCAGGCCGGTGACGGTGGCGTTGAAGGCATTGCCCGTCACCGCCGGGTTGGCGGTGAGCGTGAAGGTCTCGGGCCCATTGCCGGTGTTGGTGACCTTGAAGCGCAGCACCGCGGTGGTGGTGGCGGGAACCGGGCCGCTTTCCTGCGAGGCGGTCGCCACGTCGAGCACTTCGTCCACGCGGAAGGTGACGGTGTTGGAATCGACCGTCTGGGTGCTCGCATTGGCGGTGTAGGTGGCGGTGGCCGTGTTCTCGATCAGCACACCGGCGGGCACGCCGCCAGCCAGCGCGGGCGCCGCGAAAGCAGCCCCGGCAAGCGCGAACGCCAGCGATCCCTTAAGGCGATATTCCGTGCCCATGCGTATCGATTCCGTGCCCATGCGTATCGCATAGGCAACAAGAGTTAACGAACCCCTTAGCAGTTCCTAAATGGGGGTGTAGGGGTTTTGCGAAGAATCCCGACACAACGGGGTCGCCTTCAACCGAAAACGGTGCCGAAGCGGGTGGCCGGGTCTCAATGCAATGACAACGAGGAAGGTTAACGGGCGGTAGTCACTCGTCAGGCATCCACGCGCGCACTCGCGCTCAACATCAAGGTGGCATTGAGAAATTGGTCGGGGAGAGAGGATTCGAACCTCCGGCCCCTGCCTCCCGAAGACAGTGCTCTACCAGGCTGAGCTACTCCCCGACCGATCGTTCCCGAATGTCTCCCGGACACTGGGGGCGAGGCAAGGCGCGTGCCTATAGGGAGGGCGATGCGGGGTGGCAAGCGGGGTTTTTGCGGTTTAGGCGCCGGGCATGTCCACCGCTCCCGCCGTTTCCGATCCCCGATTCGCGGCCCATCCGGAACAGCAATATCTTGGCCTCATGCGGCAAGTCTGGAGCGCGGGCAGCGAGCGCGCGGATCGCACCGGGGTGGGGACGCGCTCGGTCATGGGGGCGATGCTGCGGTTCGATCTGGCGGATGGAGCGATGCCGCTGGTCACCACCAAGCGCGTCTATTGGAAGACGGCGACGCGCGAGCTGCTGTGGTTCCTCACCGGCAGCACCAACATCCGCCCGCTGGTGCTCCAGGGCGTCAAGATCTGGAACGAATGGCCGCATGCGCGCTACGTCCGCGAGACCGGCGAACCCCTGCCGCTCGAGGAATTCGTCGCGCGGATCGCCGGCGATGCCGATTTCGCCGCCCGCTGGGGCGATCTGGGACCAGTCTATGGAAAGCAATGGGTTGACTGGCCTACTTACCATGAAGTCGAGAATGGCCTGTTCGCGCGCGGGCAGGGGATCAACCAGGTCGCCGAGGTCGTCCGCTCGCTCCGCGAGAACCCGGGCAGCAGGCGCCACATCGTCGAGGGCTGGAACGTCGCCGAGCTCGAGGCGATGGCATTGCCGCCGTGCCACAAGACCTATCAGTTCCATGTTGCGGACGGCAGGCTCAACTGCGGGCTCTACCAGCGCAGCTGCGATGTCGCGCTCGGGTTGCCGTTCAACCTGTGGTCGGCGGCGCTTTTGACGCGGATGCTGGCGCAGCAGACCGATCTCGAGCCCGGCGAGCTGGTCTGGATGGGGGGCGACACCCATCTCTACCTCAACCATGCGCACCTGATCGAGGAGCAGCTTGCGAGGGAGCCGCGGGGGCGGCCGCGGCTCGAGATCGTGCGCCGGCCGCCATCGATTTTCGACTACCGCATTGAAGACTTCGCGGTGCATGGCTACACGCCGCACCCGCCGATCCAGGCGCCGGTGGCGGTGTGAGGCTCTCGCCTTGACCTCCTACCCGCGCTGAAATAAAATAACGTGGTCGCGCAAAGATCGCACACCGGCTCAGGCGGGTGATCGCAGGAGAGATGCATGGCCGAAGGGCCGAATTCCGCGCGGGGTACGGGTTCGAACAAGCCCGGACTTTCGCTCCACGTCCCCGAGCCGAAGTTTCGCCCCGGCGACGCGGTCGATTTCGGCCATGTCGACATCGGTGCGCCGGGTCAGCTGTCGCGCCCCGACGAGACTTGCCATCCGCGCGAGCTGCACGAACATGCCTATGGGCTGGTGCGGGTACTGGGCGACGACGATCGCGCGCACGGGCCGTGGGACCCGAAGCTCGACGCCGATACGCTGCGCACCATGCTGGCGAATATGGCGCTGACGCGCGCCTTCGACGAGCGCATGTTTCGCGGGCAGCGGCAGGGCAAGACCAGCTTCTACATGAAGTGCACCGGCGAGGAGGCGACCAGCATTTCCGCCGCGATGGCGCTCGCCGCCGACGACATGGTGTTTCCGAGCTATCGCCAGCAAGGCATTCTGATCGCGCGCGGTTATCCGCTGATCGAGATGATCAACCAGATCTATTCGAACAAGGGCGACAAGCTCAAGGGACGCCAGCTCCCGATCATGTATTCGAGCCGCGAAAAGAGCTTCTTCACGATCAGCGGCAACCTCGCGACGCAGACCCCGCAGGCGGTGGGCTGGGCGATGGCGAGCGCGATCAGGGGCGACAGCCGGATCGCCGCGACCTGGGTGGGCGAGGGCTCGACCGCCGAGGGCGACTTCCACTCGGCCTGCACCTTCGCGACCGTCTATAACGCGCCGGTGATTCTGAATGTAGTGAATAATCAGTGGGCTATTTCTAGTTTCTCAGGTTTCGCCGGAAGTGAGCGCACGACCTTCGCGGCGCGGGCGCTGGGCTATGGACTTGCGGGGCTCAGGGTCGACGGCAACGACGCTCTGGCGTGTTACGCCGCCGAGCGCTGGGCGGCGAACCGGGCGCGGGCGAACGCCGGGCCGACGCTGATCGAGTTCTTCACCTATCGTGCCGAAGGCCACTCGACGTCCGACGATCCGAGCGGCTATCGCAGCGCGCAGGAACGTTCCGAATGGCCCTTGGGCGATCCGGTCAACCGGCTGAAAAACCACCTCATCGCGCTGGGGGAATGGGACGAGGATCGCCAGGCGGAAATGGATCGCGAGGCCGCCGAGCGGGTGCGCGCCACGACCAAGGAGGCGGAAGCCAATGGCATTCTTGGGCACGGTCTCCACCATCCCTTCCGCACCATGTTCGAGGATGTCTTCGAGGAGTTGCCGTGGCATCTCAAGGAACAGGCGGAACAGGCTATAAAGGAACGACAAATCAAATGGCCTGGGAGCCTCGACCAATGAGCCTCGCGCAAACGGACTGCAAGCCCGCTGCAACGGGCGCGCAAGGGCGCCGCATCAACATGATCGAAGCGATCAACGAAGCGCTCGAAATCATGCTCGCGCGCGACCCCGATGTCATCGTGATGGGCGAGGACGTCGGCTATTTCGGCGGGGTGTTCCGCTGCACCGCCGGCCTGCAGGAAAAATTCGGCAAGAGCCGGGTGTTCGACACCCCGATCAGCGAATGCGGGATCGTCGCGGTGGCGGTGGGGATGGGCGCCTATGGCCTCAGGCCGGTGCCCGAAATCCAGTTCGCCGACTACATCTACCCCGGGCTCGACCAGCTGATCAGCGAGGCGGCGCGGCTGCGCTATCGCTCGGCGGGCGAGTTCATCGCCCCGATGACGGTGCGCAGCCCGTTCGGCGGCGGCATCTTCGGCGGCCAGACGCACAGCCAGAGCCCGGAGGCGATCTTCACCCACGTCGCCGGGCTCAAGACCGTGATCCCGGCCACCCCCCACGACGCCAAGGGCCTGCTGATCGCGGCGATCGAGGACAACGACCCGGTCATCTTCTTCGAGCCCAAGCGCATCTACAACGGCCCGTTCAACGGCTATTACGACAGGCCCGCGCAGGCGTGGAAGAACCACCCCGACAGCGCGGTGCCCGAGGGCTATTACAAGATCCCGCTCGGCCAGGCGCGCAAGGTGACCGAGGGAGAGGCGCTGACCGTGCTCGCATACGGCACCATGGTCCATGTCGCCGAGGCGGTGTGCCGCGAGAAGAGCGTCGACGCCGAAATCCTCGATCTGAGGACGCTGGTCCCGCTCGACATCGCGGCGATCGAGGCCTCGGTCGAGAAGACCGGCCGCTGCCTGATCGTCCACGAGGCGACGCGCACCAGCGGCTTTGGCGCGGAATTGTCCGCGCTGGTCACCGAACGCTGCTTCTACCACCTCGAAGCCCCGGTCGAGCGTGTCACCGGCTTCGACACGCCCTATCCGCACAGCCTCGAATGGGCCTATTTTCCCGGCCCCGTCCGCATCGGCGAGGCCCTCGACAAGATTTTGCAGGACTGAGACCGCTCATGGGCAAGTTCACCTTCAACCTCCCCGATATCGGCGAAGGCATCGCCGAGGCCGAGATCGTCGCCTGGCACGTCAAGCCCGGGGACCGCGTCGAGGAGGACCAGCAAATCGCCGACATGATGACCGACAAGGCCACGGTCGAGATGGAAAGCCCGGTTGCGGGCACGGTGCGCGAGGTCGCGGGCGAAGTCGGCGATGTCATCGCGATCGGCTCGATGCTGGTGGTGATCGAGACCGAGGGCGAGGCGGGGGCTGAGCCCGAGGCAGCTCCGGCGCCGAAGGCGGAGGCGGTCGAGGAGCGGATCGAGGCCGAGAATCCCGATGCGGGCGATGCGGATGGGGCGATTGCGGAATCTCCGCCTCTAACGAAACCAAAGCCGTTCGTGTCGAGCGAAGTCGAGACACCGCGCGAAACGGCAGCGTCCAAGCCCGATCCCCAAACCGATAGCCAGCGTGTCTCGACTTCGCTCGACACGAACGGGCCTGGGGAAAAGGGGGCGAAGGCATTGGCCTCCCCCGCCGTCCGCGCGCGCGCGCGGGACCTGGGCATCGATCTCGCCGAGGTGAAGCCGGCCGAGGGTGGGCGCCTGCGCCACGCCGATCTCGACGCCTTCCTCAGCTACACCGGCGGCTACAGCCCCGCCGCGGGCAAACGCGCCGACGAGCAAATCAAGGTCATCGGCATGCGCCGCCGCATCGCCGAGAACATGGCGGCGTCCAAGCGCAACATCCCGCATTTTTCCTACGTCGAGGAAATAGACGTCACCGATCTCGAAACCTTGCGCGAACAGCTCAACGCCAACCGCGGCCAGAAGCCCAAGCTGACGCTGCTGCCGTTGATCGTCACCGCGATCTGCAAGGCGCTGCCCGATTTCCCGATGATCAACGCGCGTTACGACGACGAGGCCGGCGTGGTCACGCGCTCGGGCGCGGTCCATCTGGGCATGGCGACGCAAACCGACGCCGGGCTGATGGTCCCGGTGATCCGCGACGCGCAGGCCAGGAACCTGTGGCAGCTCGCATCAGAGATTTCCCGCCTCGCCGAGGCCGCGCGCAGCGGCAAGGCCAGGAGCGAGGAGCTGTCGGGCTCGACGCTCACCGTCACCTCATTGGGCCCCCTGGGCGGGGTCGCCACCACCCCGGTGATCAACCGGCCCGAGGTCGCGATCATCGGCCCCAACCGCATCGTCGAACGGCCGATGTTCGTTTCCGACGGCCCGAACGGTTCTGGGGGCGGCGAGCGCATCGCCAAGCGCAAGCTGATGAACCTGTCGATCAGCTGCGACCACCGTGTGGTCGACGGCTGGGACGCGGCCAGCTTCGTCCAGGCGGTGAGGCGGCTGCTCGAGACGCCGGCATTGTTGCTGGTGGGCTAGGGTCCAAACCCAATCACCGCGCGGATCGAGATCGCCCGTGGGAGGTCGCCGACTAGGAGCGCAGCGCAGTCGCGTAGCTGAAGCTACGCGCCAGCAAGCGACGACGATCGGCGGCCTCCCACGGGCGACCGCTGCGCGGCGGGCGGATTTTGGCGCACGGCGGCGTCGCGCGTCGGTCACGATGGATCACCATCGCTCCCTCCTTGCTCCTGGCCGTGCGCCAAAATCCGCTCCGTCTCGACCGCGTGGTGATTGGGTTTGGACCCTAGGGCCCTTCGAGACGGCTCGGCCATTCGGCCTCGCCTCCTCAGGGCGAACGGATTTGGCAAAGGCCCGTTCGTGCTGAGGAGAGGCCGAAGACTCGTCTCGAAGCACTGGCCGCGCTACATTCGCCCCATGCCTGCCACCGACCCGCGCGTCGACGCCTATATCGCCGAGGCCGCGCCCTTCGCGCAGCCGATCCTCACCCATCTGCGCGCGCTCGTCCGCCGGGCGCTGCCCGAGGCCGAGGAGACGATCAAATGGGGCATGCCGCACTTCACGGCGGCCAGCAAGAATGTCGCGGGATTCGCGGCGTTCAAGGCGCACTGCGCCTTCGTCATCCACGGCGAGGGCCGCCAGGGCGAGCCCGAGCGCGAGGGGATGGGCGGTTACGGCAAGATCGCCTCACTGGCCGATTTGCCGCCCGAGGCCGAGCTGGCGGCAAAGGTGAAGGACGCAGCACGGCGTGTGGCCGCCAGCGGAACCGCGCTCAAGCCCAGGACCAGGAAGCCGCCCAAGCCCGAAATTCCCATGCCCGGCGATTTCGCCGCCGCGCTGGACGGGGCGCCGCGGGCCAGGGCCACGCTGGAGCGGTTCGCGCCGGGCCAGCGCCGCGAATATCTGGAATGGATCACCGAGGCCAAGCAGCCCGCCACCCGCGCGAAGCGGATCGCGCAAGCCGTCGAATGGCTCGCCGAGGGCAAGCGGCGCCACTGGAAATACGAGCACTGCTAGAAGGTGTTACGAACTTCCGGAGAGGGAGAGATTAAGAGGCTTGGCGCTCGCAAAGGCGCGTAGTCGCGAAGGGTTTTTCGCGGCGAAGCCGCCGATTTTTGATCTGTCTAGCCTGCGGCGCACTTCGCGCCTTTGCGCCTTTGCGAGCGCAATTGCGTGTCCCCGTATGAGCAGTTAGCGCAGCGATTGGGTGCGGGCGGCGGTGAAGGGCAGCGAGCCGTAGCCGGCGCCGCGATCGGCTTTCGCGCCCGGCGCCTGGGTCACGATGGCCTGCGCCGAGTGGGAAATGTTGAGCGCCGATTGGGCGGCGACGCCGCCGCTGGTCAGCATCGCTATCGACAGCGCAAGCAGTCCGTATCGCATGGCCGAAACCCCCGTTTCACCTTGCGCAGACCTGCACGGAAACGGTTAATTCCAGGTGTAGCAACAGGCTCAGCGGGCCGCTTACCAAACTATCCGAAACACCGCGCAGAAACCCTTTGGGGGCGCCATTGACAGCCTCCGAGTCGGCGACTAGGGGCGCCTCTCCCAAGCGGTGCACGCCGAAAATGCGCGGGTGTAGCTCAGTTGGTTAGAGTGCCGGCCTGTCACGCCGGAGGTCGCGGGTTCGAGCCCCGTCACTCGCGCCACTTGGGGTTTTCGAGACTGAGGACAAAGCTCCAAAGCCCTCTCCCCCTGTGGGAGAGGGTTGGGAGAGGGGTCGCGAGCGTCAGCTCGCGCCACTGCCCCCTCTCACCTGCGACCAGGGCCTGCTCGCGCAGACCCAAGTCTTCGTATCTCTCCCGCAAGGGGAGAGAATGCTCAGCACATCGGGCGCTGGATCACCCCCAGCGGCCGGTCTCCATCCAGATCAGGAAGCGCCTGAGCGGCAGCAGCCAGACCACTCCGAGGACCACATACACGACGGCCTGCGCCAGCGCCGGCCAGCGGCCGATCAGCGGCGGGGCGAAGGTCGCGACGGCCACGCCATACGCCGTGAGCGCCGCCAGCAGCCCGAGGATGCCGAGCGGGATCCGCAGGGTCGGCCGCTCCCTCATCCGAACGGTCCGTAAAACCGGGTGGGGGTGACCACGGCGAGCAGCGGGCGGTCGTGCGCCTCGCGCGGGACGAAGGCGACCCGCTGGACGTCCCAGGCGAGGCCGATAGCTGGGATGCCGGGGTGCGCGGCCAGCCAGCGGTCGTAATGCCCGCCGCCCTGGCCGAGCCGGGCACCGTCCTCGCTGAACCCGAGCAGCGGCACGAACAGCAGATCGGGCACCACCGTCTCCGCCTCGCGGCCCGGCTGCATCAGCCCGAAGGGGCCGACCTCGCAGTCGGCTTCGTCCCACGGATCCGAAAAGGCCGCGAACTCCATCGCCGCGCCGCGATGCGCGAAGCGGGGCAGCGCCAGTGGATGGCCGCGCTCATGGAGGAACCGGGCATAGCCCGATGCGGGCGCCTCATGCGCGGTGGCGTGGTAGAGCCCGATGGTCGCCCCCTCGGGCACCAGCTCGAGCAGCGGCGCGGGCGGGCGGTGCAGGATCAGCGCGCGGGTCGCGGGATCGAGCGCGGCGACATGCGCGCGCCGCGCGGCGCGGAGTTGCTGGCGGAGGGTCGGCTTGTCGGTCACGGCTCGCACATGGCGGTGGTGTCGGATGAAGTCGAGGATCGAAGTCAATTCGGGCCGAAGGGCCCGCAAGGTCCGAGGATAGCCAAGGCCGCGGACGCGGCCGCCGGCGCCTGAGGCCAAACAAGAGCGTGGCGGAACCACCGTGGGTCGGTGGCCGTGAAATCCACTGACGCCTTCACGTCAGGTGGGCGCCGTGTACCCATGCTCCCGGGACGAACCCGGTCACGCGGGAAGGGACAGCTCCCATTGGATTGCTTATAGCCTCAGGGATGTTCGATGGCTCGTGCCGGGCAGTCCCGCCGCGCCTTATCTAGGGTGTGTCGTGCCCATTCTCAAGCGTCCCCGCCGCCGCTTCGAGCCGGTCGGCCAGCGCTTCGAGCCCGCGCGGCACGCTGTCGTCGAGCAAGGACGCCTGGGATGGCGCCCCGGCGCGGCGCGCCTCGTCGGCCTCGTCGGCCAGCAGCAGCGCGGCGAACAGCAGGTTCTTGGTGTCGCCGGGCGCGAGATTGTCGCCCAGCGAGCCCAGCTTGCCATCGACGATGGCGGCCAGGTGGCGGACGCGATCTTCCTCTCCGTCGGCGCAGGACACGGTGTAGGGCCGGCCGCCGACCTGGAGCGTGACCTGGCTCACCGATCGAGGCTGCCGATCAGCTTGTCGAGTTCTCCGAGCGCGCCGCGCACGCGCTTCTTCAGTTCGCCATGCGCGACCCATCCACCTTCGGCGCCGACCCGCGCGGGCGACGGCGGACGGGCCGCCTGCTCGATACGCGACAGCGCGGCCTCGATGCGGCTCATCGCCCGGTCCATGCGCGCCTGGTCCATGATGGGCATTTATCGCGAATTGCGGGCGGCGGCAAAGGCTTGGCGGGGGCTGTTGATAAGTCGGGCGAAGCGCGCGGCGGACGATCCGTTCCCGGGCCGGGTTGACCGCATCCTCGCGCTTGCGCCAAGGCCGGCGCGCGCCGAATCGCGCGCGTTCTGAACACCGGAGCCGGCCCCTTCATGCGCCTCGATCCCGACCGCCTCGCGCCCATGGCCAACGCCATCCGCGCGCTGTCGATGGACGCTGTCGAGGCCGCCAATTCGGGGCATCCGGGAATGCCGATGGGCATGGCCGACGTCGCCACGGTGCTATGGAGCGAGTTCCTCAGCTTCGATCCCGCCGATCCGAAATGGCCTGACCGGGACCGCTTCGTGCTTTCCGCGGGCCACGGCTCGATGCTGATCTATTCGCTCCTCAACCTCAGCGGCTACGCGCACCCGACGCTCGAGGAGATCGCCAACTTCCGCAAGCTCGGCAGCCCCTGCGCCGGGCATCCGGAGAATTTCCTCCTCGACGGCGTCGAGGCGACCACCGGCCCGCTCGGGCAGGGCCTGGCGATGGCGGTCGGCATGGCCATCGCCGAGCGGCACCTGAACGCCGAGTTCGGCGACGGCCTGGTCGATCACCGCACCTGGGCGATCGCCGGCGACGGCTGCCTGATGGAAGGCATCAACCACGAGGCGATCGGGCTCGCCGGGCATCTCAAGCTCGGGCGCATGATCGTGCTGTGGGACGACAACGGGATCACCATCGACGGCAGCACCAGCCTGTCGACCAGCGAGGACGTCAAGGCCCGCTACGCAGCGACCGGCTGGCACGTCGCCGAGTGCGACGGGCACGACATCGCCGACATCCGCCGCGCGCTCGCCGAGGCGGTGGCCGACGAGCGGCCCTCGCTGGTCGCCTGCCGCACGCTGATCGGCAAGGGCGCGCCGAACAAGGCCGGCACCCACAAGGTCCACGGCGCCGCGCTCGGCAAGGACGAGGTCGCGGCGACGCGCGAGGCGCTGGGCTGGAGCCACGAGCCCTTCTTGGTGCCCGAGGACATCGGCGCCGCCTGGCGGTCGACAGGCGAACGCGGCGGGCAGGCCCACGCCGAATGGCGGCAGCGGCTCGCAAGCGCTTCGAACAAGGACGAATTCACCCGCCGGATGGAGGGCCGCCTGCCTTCGGGCGAGGAGGCCGGCAAGGTGTTTTCGTCGTGGCTGGACGGCGACCGGAAGGTCGCCACCCGGCGCGCTTCGGAGCTCGCGCTCGAGGTGCTGACCCCGCTGGTCCCCGAGATGATCGGCGGCTCGGCCGACCTGACCGGCTCGAACAACACCAAGACGCCCGCCACCCCGCCGCTCACCGCGCAGGACTACGGCGGCCGCTACGTCTATTACGGCATCCGCGAATTCGGCATGGCGGCGGCGATGAACGGCATGGCGCTGCACGGCGGGGTGATCCCCTATGGCGGCACCTTCCTGATCTTCAGCGACTACTGCCGCAACGCGATCCGCCTCTCGGCGCTGCAGCAGGTCCGGGTGATCTACGTGCTGACCCACGACAGCATCGGCCTCGGCGAGGACGGCCCCACGCACCAGCCGATCGAGCACGTGATGAGCCTGCGGCTGATCCCCAACCTCAACGTGTTCCGGCCCGCCGACGCGATCGAGACCGCCGAATGCTGGAACCTCGCGCTGCGGGACGAGGACACGCCCTCGGTGCTCGCGCTCACCCGGCAGAACCTGCCGCAGCTTCGCCACGAGGGCGAAATGCTTTCCGCCCGCGGCGCCTACACGCTCAGGCGCGCCGAAGGGGACCGCAAGGTGATCCTGATCGCCACCGGCTCCGAAGTCGCGCTCGCGGTCGATGTGGCCAGGGCGCTCGAGGCCCGGGGCATCGGCGCCGACGTGGTCTCCGCGCCGTGCCTCGAGCTGTTCGACGCGCAGGACACGGCCTACAAGCGCGAGATACTCCCGCACGACGACCGCATCCTCAGGGTCTCGATCGAGGCCGGGGTGACCTGGGGCTGGGAGCGCTACACGGGCGCGAACGGCCTCCAGATCGGCATCGACCGCTTCGGCGCCAGCGCCCCCGCCGAGGACCTGTTCGCGCACTTCGGCTTCACCGCGGACGCGATCGTGCCGCAAATCATCAGCAAATTGAACTGCTAGACGGAGACACTTCAGATGGCGACGAAGGTTGCAATCAACGGTTTCGGGCGCATCGGGCGCCTCGTGGCGCGGGCGATTCTCGAGCGCGACGACCACGATCTCGAACTGGTCGGCATCAACGACCTCGCCTCGCCCAAGGACAATGCGCTGCTGTTCGCCTTCGACAGCACCCACGGCCGCTTCCCCGGCAAGGTCACCAGCGACGGCGACAGCTTCCAGGTCAACGGCCGCGACATCCGCGTCACCGCCGAGAAGGACCCCGGCAAGCTGCCGCACCGCGAGCAGGGCATCGACATCGTGCTCGAATGCACCGGCTTCTTCCAGTCCGACGCCGCCAGCCGCCCGCATCTCGCCGCCGGCGCCAAGCGCGTGCTGATCTCCGCCCCCGCGGACGGCGTGTCGAAGACCATCGTGTTCGGCGTCAACCAGGACAGCCTGACCGCCGAGGATGCGATCGTCTCCAACGCCAGCTGCACCACCAACTGTCTCGCCCCGGTCGCCAAGGTGCTGCACGAGGCGGTCGGGATCGAGCGCGGTTTCATGACCACGATCCACAGCTACACCAACGATCAGCGCATGCTCGACCAGATCCACAAGGACCTGCGCCGTGCCCGGGCCGGCGCGCTCAACATGATTCCCACCACCACCGGCGCGGCGCGCGCGGTCGGCCTCGTGCTGCCCGAGCTCAAGGGCAAGCTCGACGGGTCGAGCGTGCGCGTGCCGACGCCCAATGTCAGCCTGGTCGATCTGGTCTTCACCCCCGGCCGCGACACCACCCGCGACGAGATCAACGCCGCGCTCGAGGCGGCCTCGGAGGGCAAGCTCAAGGGCGTGCTCGACTACACCGACCAGCCGCTGGTCTCGAGCGATTTCAATCACTACCCGGCATCTTCTACCGTGGATTCTCTGGAAACCGCGGTGCTCGAAGGCAGGCTGGTGCGCGTGGTGAGCTGGTACGACAACGAGTGGGGCTTCTCGAACCGCATGATCGACACCGCCGGGGTGATGGCGGGGTTGCTCTAACGAGGCAAAATTCCGTTCGTGTCGAGCGAAGTCGAGACACGTTGCACTGACGGTTCTCGACTTCGCTCGAACCGAACGGACAGGTTTGCTCAATGCCCAGCTTCAAAACCCTCGACGATCTCCCCGCCGACCTCACCGGCCAGACCGCGCTGGTCCGCGTCGATCTCAACCTGCCGATGCACGAGGGCCGCGCGAGCGACGTGACGCGGGTCGAGGCGGTGAAGCCCACCATCCTCGAACTCGCCGACCGCGGCGCCAAACTGCTGCTGCTCGCGCATTTCGGCCGGCCCAAGGGCCAGCGCCACTCCACGATGAGCACCAGCTTGGTGCAGGGCGATGTCGAGCGGGTGCTCGATCGCGAGATCATGTTCGTCTCCGAAGTCGGCGGCCCGGTGGTCGAGCAGTCGCTCGGCATCCTGCGTCCCGGCGACATCGGCCTGCTCGACAATGTCCGCTTCTGGCCGGGCGAGGAGGCGAACGATCCCGAATTCGCGCGCGCCATCGCCGCCAATGGCGATTTCTATGTCAACGATGCCTTCTCCGCCGCGCATCGCGCGCATGCCAGCACCGAGGGGCTGACGCATTTCCTCCCGTCATACGCCGGCCGCGCGATGGAGGCCGAGTTGAAGGCGCTCGAAGCCGCGCTCGGCAATCCCGAGCGGCCGGTCGCCGCGGTCGTCGGCGGCGCCAAGGTTTCGACCAAGCTCGATGTGCTCCAGCACCTGGTCAAACAGGTCCAGCACCTCATCATCGGTGGCGGCATGGCCAACACCTTCCTCGCCGCGCGCGGAGTGGATGTCGGCAAGTCGCTCGCCGAGCACGATCTGGCCGCCACCGCCAACCGCATCATGGACGAGGCCGAGCACGCCGGCTGCACGGTCCATCTGCCCTATGACGTCGTTGTGGCGAAGGAGTTCGCCGCCAATCCGGCGAGCCTTCGCACCGCCAATGTGCACGAGGTCGCCGCCGACGAGATGATCCTCGATATCGGCCCACGGGCGGTCGAGGCATTGGGCGATGTCCTGAAAACCTGCCGCACGTTGGTGTGGAACGGCCCGCTCGGCGCCTTCGAGACGCCGCCCTTCGATGCCGCCACGGTGGCGCTGGCCAGGACCGCTGCGGCGCTGACGCAGGAAGGCTCGCTGACGTCGGTGGCCGGCGGCGGCGACACGGTGGCGGCACTGGCTCACGCCGGCGTGGCGCGGGATTTCACCTATGTTTCAACCGCGGGCGGCGCTTTCCTCGAATGGATGGAAGGTCGCGAGCTGCCCGGCGTGGCGGCGTTGACGCGGTGAGCGGGCCGACGCTCGTCACCGAGGGCGAATTCGCTGGGTGGAAGAACTGGGCGCACGACGCGTTCGAGACTCGCGCCGGCCCGTTCTACTATCGCGAGGAGGAGGACGGTGCGGCGGTATGCGCCTTCCGCGCCGAACCCCGCCACATGAACGGCGGCGGGTTCATGCACGGCGGCTGCCTGATGACCTTCGCCGACTTCGCCCTGTTCTCGATCGCCCATGGGGAGATGGCGGGCAGCTGGGGCGTGACGGTCAACCTGTCGGGCGATTTCCTCACCGCAGCCACCGTGGGCCAACGGATCGAGGCTCGCGGAGAGGTCACCCGCGGCGGCGGCAAGACCGTGTTCGTGCGCGGCCTGATCACCGCCGACGGCGTCCCTGCGCTCAGCTTCACCGGCATCATCCGCAAGGTTTCCGGGCGCGCGTGATGGCGGAAGTGCGGCGGATCTTCTCGACCCCGCCGGCGATCGAGAAGATGGCGGAGCGTGAGCGCGAGCAGGCCGGCATCGCCCGCTCGAAGGTCACTATCGAGGCAGGGTTTGCCTACCCTCGCAAGGGTGGGCTTGTGATGGGACGGACACAAGCCATCGTCCCGCGCAGCGGGAACGGCGCTCAGCCGATCCTCATGGACACGAACCCAGTTGCAGCTTACAGTGCGACAATATAACATCATTTCACTCAACTGTACAAAGCCGCGTCTTCACATGCTCGACAGCCCTATCCTACTTGCTACGGCAGGCCTTGCCTGCCTCAACCTGGGGACCGCGGTGGCGGCGCAGACCGCATCGGGCGCGCCGCCCAGCGTCGGAGCCAGCGTATTACACACTTCGTCAGCTAGTGGCGCGCAGGATCCCGAAGCACTCAAGCGCGAACTGGAGGACATGCGCCGCCGGATGGAGGGGCTGGAAAAGCGCTTGCGGGATATCGAGCGCTCGCCAGAGGGCAAACCGCCCGAGACGGCCTCGGTTCAGACGCCGTCGACCGCAACCCCACCGACGCTTGGCGAGGCGCAACCAGCGGGCGCATCCGAGTCCCGCAGTATGGCTGCTGGCGTTCCCGCAATCGTGGATGCGGAACCTGGTCTCCAGCTCGGGCACGACGACGGACCCCACGTGCGCGTCGGGGCGAACTTTGACCTTCTTGGCGCGTACCGCAACTTTGGCTTTCGCGGGGAACAGCGGCAGCTCATCGCCCGCGAGGTCGAGCTCGCTGCGGAAGCTCAAGTCACGCCCTGGCTGTATGGCTCGATCTTTCTGACTCGCCCCGACGGCGGAGTGGTGACGCTGGAGGAGGCCACTGCCACGGCTAGGCTTCCGGGGGATTTCCGGCTCCGAGCCGGGTTTTACCGGGTCGAGTTCGGCTGGCTAAACACAATCCATGAGCCCGAGCGTCCCCAGGTTTCTCTGCCGCTGCCGATCACGGAATTTTTCGGCGACCAGCAGCTGCGCGAAGGAGCCGTGACGATCGGCAAGCGCTTCCAGCTTGCCCCTGGCCACCGGCTCGCCTTCAGTGGTTCGATCTGGAACGGTGACAACGAGGTCGTCTTCTCAGGTCGGAATAACCGCACCAAGCCGGTCGCCGGCAAGGTAGAATACGGCTTCCAAACGGCCCACTTCGGCCTCCAAACGGGCCTGAGCGCCTACACGGGCAAGTCCGACAAACTTGGGCGCTTATCCTCCAGTGGCGCGGCGGCGCACTTCAACCTCTTCATCGATCCGACTTTCAATGGCGGGTACGACTATCCTTCACGATTCTCGCTTTTCTCCGAGCTACTATTCAGTAGCCGTCAGAGTAATCCCTTTGCTGACAATATAACGGGCGAAAACTATAGGCAAACTAACAAAGCAATCGGCGGGTGGATGTTGGCCGATTATCAGTTCTTTCCTTCACACCACCTCGCGGTCGGTCTGGAGTATACGCAAGGCGCTCTAGACCGCTCGAAAACGGCGAAGGCCTACTCCACGAATTACTCCTGGTATTTTACCCCCCACTCACGCATCCAGCTGCAGGGACGGTACATCGACCGTGATCCCGACGAGTCCGGCCTGAAGCTTCGCGGCTTCGAGGCGCTCCTGCAATGGAACATTGTGCTCGGTCCGCACAACGAGCGATCTTTCCTGCCGGTGCTGGCGTATCGGGAAGAGATCCACTGACGGCGACGCGGATCCCGCGCTTGCGGTGAGCTGCTTGTGCTCGACCCCCGGATACCGCAGGCCGGGTGAACGCCCCGCCCCTCCGCCTCCGCGAAACCGACGGCGGCGAGCAGCGGGTCGAGCCCTTCATCCCGTCAGCACCGGGCTGCAGATGGTGTTCCAGGCGTGGCTGGCGAATGCGGCGCAGCCGTTTCGCGGCCCGGGCAGGCGCATTTTGGTCGCGCTCAACCTGACCGCCGATTGAGCGGCAGGGTCCTGTCCGAAGTGGCGCGTCGCGGGACATCGCCGGGCACCCGGTTGCCCCGCCGCCGACACGCCGTTAAGCGGCCCCGCATACAACCGCACCACACGAGGAATCGGATGAATTTCCAAGACATGCGCCGGCGCGTCGCCACCGGCGAAGGTTTTATCGCCGCGCTCGACCAGTCGGGCGGCTCAACGCCCAAGGCGCTCAAGGGTTACGGGATCGCGGAAGGCGCCTGGGAGGACGAGGAGGCGATGTTCGCGCTCATCCACGCGATGCGCCAGCGCATCATCGAGAGCCCCTGCTTCGGCAATGGCAAGGTCATCGGCGCGATCCTGTTCGAAAAGACCATGGACGGCGAGAGCGGCGGCAAGAGCGTGCCGGCCCGCCTCGCCGAGCGCGGCGTGGTGCCGTTTCTCAAGGTCGACAAGGGGCTCGAGGACGAGGCTGCCGGGGTCCAGCTGATGAAGCCCAACGCCGGGCTCGAGGCGCTGTGCGAGCGCGCGCGCGCCAAGGGCGTGTTCGGCACCAAGATGCGCAGCGTGATCAAGAGCGCCAACGCCGCCGGCATCGAGGCGATCGTCGACCAGCAGTTCGCGGAAGGGAAGCGCATCCAGGGCACGGGCCTTGTCCCGATCCTCGAGCCCGAATACGACATTCACGCCTCCGACCGCGCGGCCGGCGAACGCATCCTGTTCGACAGCATCACCCGCCATCTCGGCACCTTGGGCGAGGGCGAAGAGGTCATGCTCAAGCTCTCGATCCCCGCCCAGGCCGGCTTGTATGCCCCGCTGATCGCGCATCCCAAAGTGCTGCGCGTGGTGGCTCTCTCGGGCGGCTATTCGACCGACGAGGCCTGCGCGAAGCTCGCCCAGAACCCCGGGATGATCGCGAGCTTCAGCCGCGGCCTGCTCCAGGACCTGCGCCACCAGCAGAGCGACGAGGAGTTCGACGGCACGCTCGGCGCCGCCATCGACCAGATCCACGCGGCGAGCGTGCGCTAACCTGCTGACCCAACCCCCGTTCGTATCCAGCGAAGTCGAGATACCCTGACGCCGCGCCAGCGTGTCTCGACGGGCGCGAGCCCGCGGCTCGCTGCTCGACACGAACGGATTTTGTATTCCAAGTCCCGTTCGTATCGAGCGGAGGCGCGCAGCGCCGAAGTCGAGATACTACCGCGCCTCGTAGGTGAAGCGATATTCCCCGGGCGGGGTTTCGCGCTCGGCGGTCTTGCCGGGCTCGCCCGAGACCAGCGCGATGAGCTTGCCGCGAGCACCATAGGTTTCGCCGAGCCGCAGATCGGCCGTGTCGCGCCAGGGTTCTCCTCCGGTCCGGCCGTCTATCCGGGTGCGCACCACCAGCCGACCGGCCCACACGCAACGAACGCCGGTGGGGCAGCGGCTGTCCTCGACCACATCGATGGGTGTGACGGTCAACTCGCCGACACGAACCTTCTGGCCCAGCATGACCGCGCTGCCTGGCGGAGCGGGCGGGGTGCTGTCGGGCGGCGGAACGACGACGCAGGCGGCGAGCACGGCGGGAGCGCACAGGGCGGCGAGGGCTCTCATGCGCGGAGTAACGCGCGCGCCGCGCTTGCGGTTGCCTGAATGGGCGTTACCGCGCCTCGGATGATCGACTGCCAGCTCTACCTGATCTCCCCGCTCGATGTCGCGGGGGCTTTCTCCGAACGGCTCGAGCGCGCGCTCGCGGCGGGCCCGGTCGCGGCCTTCCAGTTCCGGGTCAAGGGTGTCGACGAGCACGAAGCGGCGCGGCTCGCGGCGCCCTTGCAGGAGATCTGCGCCGCGCGCGACTGCGCCTTCATTGTCAACGACAGCGTTTCGCTGGCCAGGCGGCTCAAGGCCGACGGCGTGCATCTGGGGCAGGACGACGGTGATGTGCGCGAGGCGCGCGAAGCTCTGGGCCGCGAGGCGCAGATCGGCGTGACCTGCCACGCCAGCCGCCACCTGGCGATGGAAGCGGGCGAGGCGGGGGCGGACTATGTCGCCTTCGGTTCGTTCTTCCCCAGCGGCACCAAGGATAGCGAGCACCGGCCCCAGGATCGTCCAGGGCCCGAAATCCTCGCCTGGTGGCAGCGGTTGTTCGAAATCCCCTGCGTCGCGATCGGCGGGATCACCCCCGCCAACTGCGCCCCGCTGGTGAGCGCCGGCGCCGATTTCCTCGCGGTGTCGGGCGCGATCTGGGCCGACGATGAAGCCGAGGCGGTCGCGTCATTCCACCGCGCCATCGCCGCCGGCGGGCCCCCCTGACGCGGAAACATCGCCGCGGAACCGCATCGATCCCTATCCATTGCTGACCGGGCGGCCCCGCTAGGCGGAGAGAATCGCTCCCACCCGGCTGCATTTCAGTGGTTCGAGCTCGCCGTCGCGCGCGATCTGCTGCCAGTAGCCGTCCCGATTCCGACGCAGCCGCAAATCCTTCAACGGGCCGCGCGTGAAGGTCAGCAGGTCGCTCACCAGCAGATAGGTGCCGGACCCCGCCGCGTTGCGATAGCTGGAGCCGCGCACGATGGCGAAGCCGCGCTCGGGATGGTCGATCAGCGCCGGCCCGGTGGCGACGCCCGCCGTCCAGCAGCCATACCGCCCCTGCGGCAGCACATCGAGATCGCCGGCGGCTTGTCCGGCAAAGACCGGCAAAACGGCGAGAACGAGGGCGAGGGCGGGCCTGATCATGGCGCGGCGCATAATCCTTAAAGCCCGCCTGGACCAGCCACCTTGCCCGAAGCCGACCGAGCCGCTAAGCGCCGCCGCGCAACCGGCGCGGGCGTGCTCCCCGCCTCGCTCTTTCACCAAGGCACCCGATCCCATGAAGATCTCAGGCGTGGACATCCGTCCCGGCAATATTCTCGAATACGAAGGCGGCATCTGGAAGGTCGCCAAGATTCAGCATACCCAGCCCGGCAAGGGCGGCGCCTATATGCAGGTCGAGATGAAGAACCTCCAGGACGGGCGCAAGACCAATGTCCGCTTCCGCAGCGCCGACACCGTCGAGCGCGTGCGCCTCGACACCAAGGACTACCAGTTCCTTTACGAGGACGGCTCCATGCTGGTGTTCATGGATCAGGACACCTACGAGCAGATCACGCTGCCCTCGGACCTTCTCGGCGATGCGCGCCCGTTTCTGCAGGACGGGATGCAGGTGATGCTCGAGCTGTGGGACGAGAAGCCGATCTCGGTCGAGCTCCCCGCGCAGGTCGAGGCCACCATCGTCGAGGCCGATGCGGTGGTGAAGGGGCAGACCGCATCGTCCAGCTTCAAGCCGGCCGTGCTCGACAACGGCGTGCGCATCATGGTGCCGCCGCATATCGCCAGCGGCACGCGCATCGTGGTCGACGTTTACGAACAGGCCTACGTCGGCAAGGCCAACTGAGGACAAGCGTCATGGGTAAGAGCGTTGCATCGCGTTTCGACAACATCGCCGTGGAGCGTTCGATGCTGCTCGGGGTGATCGTGGACGACGATCAACTCACGCTCGAACTGGATTTCTGCCTCGAGCCCGGGCACCCCGACTACGAGGCGCCGGGCAGCGAGGAGGAGTGCTGCTTCCATCCAGGTATGATCCGCTTCGGCGGGATCACGACGCTCAACCTGGAGCGCGCCCATGCCGAACCGGGCCAGCGCCGCTTCGCGATCCAGGAATTCACCATCGAGGGCACCAAATTCGCGATGGCGTGCGACTGGGGTGCCATCCACCTCCAGGCGCGCTCGATCCGCGTTCTCACCGAATAGAGACACCGACCATGGCCGCAGTTTCCGGGCTCATCCGCGTGATGGAGAAGGCCGCGCGCAAGGCGGGCGGCAAGCTGCGCCGCGATTTCGGCGAGATCGAGCATCTGCAGGTCAGCAGCAAGGGACCCTCGGACTTCGTCAGCAAGGCCGATCTGCGCGCCGAGCGCACCATCTACGACGAGCTGCTCGCCGCGCGTCCGGGCTGGGGTTTCGTCCTCGAGGAAGCCGGCGTCATCGCGGGCGAGGAAGGCCAGCCGCGCTGGATCGTCGATCCGCTCGACGGCACCAGCAACTTCCTCCACGGCATCCCGCATTTCGCGATCAGTATCGCCGCGCAGGAGCCCAAGCTCGATGGCTCGGGCTGGGGCGAGGTGATCGCGGGCGTGGTCTACAACCCGATCACCGACGAGACCTTCTGGGCCGAAAAGACGCGCGGCGCCTGGCTGCAGGACAAGCGCCTGCGCGTTTCGGGCCGGCGCAACCTGTCGGAAGCGCTGATCGCCACGGGCATCCCCTATGGCGGGCATGGCGATTTCGCCGAATGGACGCGCATCCTCGGCGCGATCGGGCCGCGGGTGGCGGGTATCCGCCGCTATGGCGCGGCCTCGCTCGATCTCGCCTGGGTCGCGGCGGGGCGCTTCGACGGCTTCTGGGAAAGCGACCTTGCCGCCTGGGACACCGCCGCGGGCACGCTGATCGTGCGCGAGGCGGGTGGCTTCGTGTCGGATTATCGCGGCCGGTCGATGCCGGTTCCCGCAAGCCAGGTGCTCGCCGCCAACGATGCGCTGCACTCGCGGCTGCACAAGATTCTGGCCGGCGCGCTCAAGTAATCGTCCTTGCACCGGCGGTTACGCTTCACCGGAACCCGGAAGTAACCACGCCGGTGCACGCTGTGGACTTCGAGCCTTTCGGGGTCGCCACATGATCCTGCTTTTCGCCGCCGCCACCGGCGCCGCGCCCGGCATCGACCTCGCGCAGCCCGCCGCCCGGAGCACCGCGCGCGAACAGGCCGCGCCTGTCGCCCCGGCCGCGCCGCGCGGTCTCGACACGCACGGTCGCGCCTCGAGGCGCCCGAGGTGGAGATGGCGCTGCTCGACGCCGAACAGGGCCCGATGCTGCGCGTCGGCGCCCTGGGCGGACGGCACGGAACCGCGCCCAAGCTGGCGCATGTGGCGGTCGGCTGGCGGTTCTGACCCGGCACTCGCCCGCCGCTCGAAGAGCCGCTTGAACGGCAGGGGGCGAGCCGCTAAGCGCGCCGCTCGCCCGCATCCCGGACCGCCGGGGCCCCTGTGGCGGAATTGGTAGACGCGCTCGACTCAAAATCGAGTTTCGCAAGAAGTGCCCGTTCGAGTCGGGCCAGGGGCACCAGCGGCAAGGCCGGCGCGCGCCGCGGCGGAAGCAAGATCGGTCTTTCCCACCTGCAAGCCTCGCTTCGCACACCCTGTGTCGGCTGAACTTGTCTCGAATTTCGGCGCGGGTCTGCGCCGTCGGGGAGCAGCGAAGGCCTTCGCCGCTGATCCTGCCCACATCCTGGAAGGTTCGCGCCGCCGGTTCGATGCCGGCGGCGCAGCCGTGCCCGCGCGGGAACACTTTCTTAGGGCGCGGTTTTCTGCCAGCCTCCGCGATCGTGCGCGCTCACCCAAGCGGCGATTCATCCCCTGGACCGTGCAACACCCGGTCCGTTTCTCAGGAGACCATGCTGGTGAACCCCTACAAGACGCTCGTCACGGCATCCACCCTCGCGCTCGGCTGCGGGACGCCCGCGCAGGCCCAGAAAACGCCGCCGCCCGACGATCTGCGCCAGGCGATCACCGCCGACATGCCCGGTCTGATAGCGATCTATCGCGACCTCCATCAGCATCCGGAGCTCTCGTTTCAGGAGGTGCGCAGCGCGAAGATCATGGCCGATGCCGCTCGCAAGGCGGGATTCACGGTCACCGAACGGGTCGGCAAGACCGGGGTGGTCGCCGTGCTCGAGAACGGCGCCGGCCCGACGGTCATGATCCGCGCCGACATGGACGCGCTGCCGGTGGTCGAGCAGACCGGGCTCCCGTTTGCCTCGAAGGCGCGGGGCGTTTCGACCGCGGGGGTCGAGAGCGGCGTCATGCACGCCTGCGGCCACGATACCCACATGACGGGATGGATTGGCGCGGCGCGCGCCCTTGCGGCGCACAGGGATAAGTGGTCGGGGACCCTGGTGATGATCGGCCAGCCCGCCGAGGAAATCAACACCGGAGCGCTGGCGATGATCGAGGACGGTCTGCTGACACGCTTTCCCAGGCCCGATTACACGCTGGCATTTCACGACGCCGCCGAACTTGCTTCGGGCGTGGTAGGCGTGAAATCGGGTTTTGCGCTGGCTAACGTCGACAGCATCGACATCACGGTCAAGGGGCTGGGCGGGCACGGCGCCTATCCGCATACGACCAAGGACCCGATCGTGATCGCCAGCGCGATCGTGATGCGGCTGCAGACGCTCGTCAGCCGCGAGAGCAATCCGCTCGATCCCAGTGTGGTGACCGTCGGCGCCTTCCACGGCGGGGCCAAGCACAACATCATCTCCGACGAGGTGAAGATGCAATTGACCGTTCGGTCCTACTCGCAGGCGTCGCGCGATCTTTTGGTCGAGGGCATCGAGCGGATCGCCCGTGCCGAAGCCCTTGCCGCCGGTCTGCCCAACAACCTGCTGCCAGCGGTGACGGTGATCGAACCCTCGGCGAAGGCGACCTACAACACGCCCGCGCTGGCCGAACGGATGCGTGAGGTGATGACGGCACGCTTCGGCGAAGGCAGGGTCGCCGATCCTCCGCCGTCGATGGCGGGTGAGGATTTCGGCGAGCTGGCACGCGCCGCAGGACCGAAAACTCAGTCGCTGATCCTCTGGGTCGGCGGCCGTCCGGCCAGCGAACTGGAAGCCGCCGCGCGCGACAGGAAGCAGCTGCCAGGGCTGCACAGCCCGTTCTGGGCGCCCGATGCGGAGGCGGTGATCTCCACCGGCGCCGAGGCGCTGACCAGCGCGGCGATCGCGCTGATGCCGAAGAAGTGAGCGATCCCTTCGCGCCAACTCGACGCCGCTCACCCTGAGCTTGTCGGAAGCGAAGCTGGCCGACTGGCCTACGGTGCGGGCGCGGCGCCAGCGTCCTTCGACAAGCTCAGGACGAGCGAGAGTGCAGGGTCGATCCATTGACGGCCGCCGGGACGCGCTCTCCTCGCGCCCCGGCGGCCGCCGCTCCTCCCCAGGAGACCTATTGCGGGACGTAGGTCCCGAGCCGGTGATGCAGCGCGTTGATGCGGGCGAGATCGTCGCGGTCGTCGGTCACCCGGGCGTGGCTGGCGAGCGCGGCGCGCAGCAGGCGGAAGTCGGCGGTCGAGAACAGCGCGCGGGCGCGCCCAGGTTCCTTGATCGGCTCGGTTGTGGGACGGTCCACGGTCATGGTGGTCATGCTTGGTCTCCTCAGGCAGCCGCGAACTGGTTCATTGTGTTGTCCTTTCCACCGGCCTTCAATGCGGCTTCACCGGCGAAGTAGTCCTTGTGGTCGTCGCCGATGTCGCTTCCCGACATTGCCTGATGCTTGACGCAGGCGATGCCCTGGCGGATCTCCTCGCGCTGGACCTGCTTGACGTAGCCGAGCATGCCCTCCTTACCGAAATAGCGCCTGGCGAGGTTGTCGGTGCTGAGCGCCGCGGTGTGATAGGTGGGCAGGGTGATGAGGTGGTGGAAGATGCCCGCGCGCTTGCTGGCATCGGCCTGGAAGGTGCGGATGCGCTCGTCGGCTTCGCGGCCGAGCTCGGTCGCGTCGTAGTCCTCGCTCATCAGGCGGGCACGGTCATAGGCCGAGATGTCGCGTCCCTCCTTCTCCCACGCATCGAACACTTGCTGGCGGAAGTTCAGAGTCCAGTTGAAGCTGGGCGAGTTGTTGTAGACCAGCTTGGCGTCGGGCACGACCGCGCGGATGCGGTCGACCATGCCGGCGATCTGGTCGATATGCGGCTTCTCGGTCTCGATCCAGATCAGGTCGGCGCCGTTCCGAAGGCTGGCGATGCAGTCGAGCACGCAGCGGTCCTCGCCGGTGCCGGGCCGGAACTGGAAGAGGTTCGAAGGCAGCCTTTTGGGGCTGACCAGCTTCCCGCCGCGGCTCAGGAAGACCTGGCCGTCGGGGCAGTCGGCGGGATCGACCTCCTCGCAATCGAGGAAGCCGTTGTACCGGTCGCCGAGATCCCCCGGCGCCTTCGAGTAGGCGATCTGCTTGGTCAGCCCCGCGCCGAGGCTGTCGGTGCGCGCGACGATGATCCCATCGGGCACGCCCAGTTCGAGGAAGGCGTAACGGATGGCGCGGATCTTCTGGAGGAAGTCCTCGTGCGGCACGGTGACCTTGCCGTCCTGGTGGCCGCACTGCTTCTCGTCCGAGACCTGGTTCTCGATCTGGAGCGCGCAGGCGCCGGCCTCGATCATCTTCCTGGCCAGCAGATAGGTGGCCTCGGCGTTGCCGAAGCCGGCGTCGATGTCGGCGACGATCGGCACGACATGGGTTTCGTAGTCGTCGATCTTGTGGAGCAGGCGGTGGGTGTTGACCGCGTCGCCGGCCGCTTTGGCGGCGTCGATCTCGCGGAACAGGGCGCCGAGCTCGCGGGCGTCGGCCTGCTTGAGGAAGGTGTAGATTTCCGCAATCAGCGCCGGGACGCTGGTCTTCTCGTGCATCGACTGGTCGGGCAGCGGCCCGAACTCGCTGCGCAGCGCCGCGATCATCCAGCCCGAGAGATAGACGTAACGCCCTTTGGTGCTGCCGAAATGCTTCTTGACGCTGATGATTTCCTGTTGGGCGATGAAGCCGTGCCAGGCGCCCAGCGATTGCGTGTAGGCGGCCGGGTCGGCGTCGTAGCCGGCCATGTCCGCCCGCATGACGGCCGCGGTGTGGCGCGCGATGTCGAGCCCGGTGGGAAAGCGGTTCTGGGCCCGCATCCGCGCCGCCGCCTCGCCGTCGATCCCGGCCCAGGGCGCGCCGCGGCTTTCGATGGTTCGCATCATTTCGCCAATATGGCGCTGGTAGGACATGGTGGTCTCCCGCGAGTTCGAATGTCGTTGTGGCTCCACATGCCTCGCCGGCGCCACGCCGTGCAGAGAAAGTTACACAAAATGGTGTCATTTTAACGCATTTCCGCTACAAGCACTGCAAGGTTGTAAAGAATGTGACAGGATGATCTCGCCCTCGCTCTATGCCGGACCCGCCCTGCGCCGCCTGCGCCGCCGCGAGAGCCTGACCCAGGCGGGGATGGCGGCGCGGCTGCGGATTTCGCCCAGCTATCTCAATCTGATCGAGCGCAACCAGCGGCCGATGACCGCGCGCGTCATGATGCAGCTGATGAGCGAGTTCGCGGTCGATCCGCGCGATCTGGCCGGAAGCGAAGCGGTGGGCGGAACCGCCGGGCTCGCGCGCCGCCTGGCCGACGAGCGCTTCGCCGACCTCGGCATCGACCGCGAGGAAGTCGACGAGTTCCTGTCGGCAAGCCCGCAGATCGCCGCCGCCTTCGCCCGGCTCTACGACGCCGCGCCCGGCGAGCGCGCCGCCGAGGACTCGCTGACGCTCGCGCGCCGCGAGGTGGAGCGCTGGCGCAACCATTTCGCCGACCTCGATCACGCGGCGGAGGCGCTGGCCGACGAGATGCGGCTGTCGCGCGGCGATCTCGCGGTGGCGCTGAGCGAGCGGCTGCGCGAGAAGCACCAGCTCTCGGTCCGCATCCTCCCGCGCGAGGTCATGCCCGCGGCGCGCCGCCGGCTCGACCTCCACGCCCGTCAGGTCCAGCTCGCCGAGATGCTCGCGCCCGAGGCGCGCGCCTTCGAGCTCGGCATGCAGCTCGCGGCGCTCGAGCAGCGCGAGGCGATCGGTCGGCTCGTCGCCGGCGCCCGGCTCGAAGATGCGGCCGCGCGCGAGTTCTTCGCGCGCCACCTCGAGGGCTATTTTGCCGCCGCGTTGATGATGCCCTACGGCCGCTTGCTGCGCGCCTGCGAAGCGACCGGCTATGACCTGCCCGTCCTGCAGCGCCGGTTCGGGGTCGGCTTCGAGCAGCTCGCCCACCGCCTCACCACGCTGCAACGGGTCGGGCAACGCGGGCTGCCGTTCTTCATGGCGCGCATCGACCGCGCCGGTCAGCTCTCGAAGCGCTACGTCGGGGCGAGCGGCGCGGTGTTCCTCGAATCCGAGCGCGTTTGTCCGTTGTGGTGCGCCTCGCGCGCTTTCGAGCGTCCGGGCGAGCTGCTGGTCCAGGCCGTCGCCCTGGCCGAGACCGGCGCCGCCGCTTCGCACTGGCTCTGCCTGGCGCTGACGACGGGTGTCGGCGAGGGAGCGCGCTTCGCGGTGGTGCTGGGCATCGACGCCGGCCTCGCCGGATCGCTTGCCCAGGCCCGCGGGATTTCGCTCGCGCGCGAAGCCGCCACTCCGATCGGCCCGGGTTGCCGCCTGTGCCATGTCGGCGGGTGCCCGCAGCGCTCGCTACCGCCCGTGGGCGGCAAGCTGATTTTCGACCCCGCCGCGCGAGCGCTCGCGCCCTTCGCTTTCGAAGGCGGCGCGGGGGGCATCGGAACAAGCCCTCCTGCGTGACGTTCTGGGAACAGGATCGGCAACAAGAGCGAGACATCCCGTGACCGAAGAACGCATCACCGAGACCGAAACGCCCACGGGCAATGTCCACACCACGCATACCGTCGTGACAGACGAGGGCGCGCGCAAAGGCGGCTCGGGCTGGCTCATTGCGCTGGTTTTGATCGTTGTGGCCATCGTCGGCTTCTACCTGTTGTCGCGGCAAAGCGATTCCGAGATCGCCAGGGACAACGCGGTCGCGGAGGCGGCGGGCCAGGTCGGGGACGCGGCGCAGAACGTCGGCGAAGCGGCCAGGGACGCCGTCGACGGCAAATGAGCTGAGCCGTCCCCCGCCGGCGAGGGCGGGATTGGCGGCGCCGCCCGCCGCATAGCAGCGGCTGTCAAGTTTACCGACATTTCACCTCCTCCAATTAAGGCGGAGGTGTGCTCCCGCTTCGTCCTCCCGCTTCTCCTGCCGGACTCGGCGCCGGTTCGCGGGCCGCGGCCAGGCCAATCGCGCCATGCCCGGCATGATCGCCCTGGGGCTCTACGGTCTCGCGGCCGTCGCCTGCGCGGTCGCGGCGATCGTCGTGGTGCGACCGGGCCGGGCGACCCGTCGGGATCGCGGCGCGGTCGCCGCCGCGCTGGCGCTGAGCGCCGCCTGGTGCGGTGTCACGGCGGCGATCGGGGCCGATGCCACCCCCACTCGGCTGCTCGAGATCGCCCGGAACATCGCCTGGATCTACGCCTTGTTCCGGCACTTCGCCAACGACGGGCGCGACGAGAGCCTGCGGGTGGTCCGCCCGGTCATCGCCACGCTGGTGTCGGTGGAGGGCCTTCAGCTGGTCCTGCTGGTCGCCGCGCCTTCCGAGCACGCGGTCGAGGTCTCGGCGCTGCTGCGGATGCTGGTCGCCGTCGGCGCCCTGGTGCTGGCGCACAATCTGTTCGGCGGCGCCTCGCAGAGCTCGCGCGCGCTGCTCGGCTGGAACAGCTTCGCCATGGCGCTGTTCTGGCTGTTCGAGCTCAACCTGTTCACCATCGCCTATCTCACCGCCAGCGCGGCGAACGGGCTCGAGGTTCTGCGCGCCCTCGTGATGGCGGGCATGGCGGCCGGCTTCGCCGTGGGGAGCGTCCAGGCCGGCGCCGGCCTCGCCTTCCGCCCTTCGCGCGCGGTGACCTTCAGCACGCTCTCGCTGGTCGTGCTGGCGGTCTATTTCCTCGCGATGATCGGGCTCGCGAACGGCGTCTCGCGGCTGGCCGGCGATCTGGCGCGAGTGACGCAGGTCGGCTTCCTGCTCGCCGCGGCGACGGTCTCGCTGCTGTGGCTTCCTTCGCAAAGACTGCGCAAGCTGGCGCGCGTTCTGGCGCTCAAGCACCTCTTCAAGCACCGTTACGACTATCGCGCGGAATGGCTGCGGTTCACGCACACCATCGGGAGCGCGGCCCGACAGGGGGCGAGCCTGCATGAGCGCGCGATCCAGTCGCTCGCCGACATCACCGACTCCACAGCGGGCCTGCTGCTCACCCCGCATGACGACGGCGCGTTCGCGCTGGCGGCGCGCTGGCGCTGGCCCACGCTCGAAGTGCCGTCCGAGGCGCTGCCGTCGGCGCTGGCGCGTTTCTTCGAGCGCGGGATCTTCATCCTCGATTTCGACGAGGTGCGCGCCGGTGTCGATCGCGCCGGCGAAGCGGCGCTGGTGCCCGACTGGCTGCGCGAGGAGCAGCTCGCGTGGGCGGGCGTGCCGCTGCTGCATGGCGAGCGCCTGGTCGGAATCGTAATCCTCGCCCGGCCGCAGGTCGCGCGCCGGCTCGACTGGGAGGATTTCGACCTGCTCGCGATCGCGGGGCGGCAGGTTGCCAGCTATCTGTCCGAGCAGGCCGGCCAGGAAGCCTTGCAGGATGCGGCGCGGTTCGACGAGTTCAATCGTCGCATGGCCTTCGTGATGCACGACATCAAGAATCTGTCCAGCCAGCTCGGCCTGCTGGCGCGTAACGCCGAGCGGCATGCCGACAACCCGGCGTTCCGCGGCGACATGCTGGTCACCCTGCGCAACAGCGCCGACAAGCTCGATGCGCTGGTGACGCGGCTCGGGCGCTACGGCAGCGGGCGCTCGGATACGGTCGAGGCCATCGACCTCGCCGATATCGCCCAGCACGTGGCCCGGCGCCTGAGCGCCTCGCATCCGATCGACATCGTGGGCGAGAGCGGCTGCGAGGTACTGGGCAATCGCGAAACGCTCGAACAGGCGGTGGTGCATCTGGTCCAGAACGCGATCGAGGCGAGCAGCGAGGGTGCGCCGGTCATTCTCGAGCTGCGCCTCGCCGGCTTGCGCGGCGAAATCGCCGTGATCGACAGCGGCGGCGGCATGTCGGCGGAGTTCCTGCGCCAGAGCCTGTTCCGGCCCTTCGTCTCGACCAAGGACAACGGCTTCGGCATCGGCGCCTGCGAGGCGCGCGAGCTGGTGCGCGCGATGGGCGGGCGGCTCGACGCCGAATCGCGCGAGGGGCTGGGCTCGCGCTTCACGATCAGCCTCCCCGTCGCCGAAGCTTCGCGCCTGCTCGCAAGGCAGCGGCGGAACTCCGATCTCACAAGCCAGGGGAGAGCCGCATGATGGCCGAGGGCAAACCCAAGCTGCTGGTGATCGAGGACGACGAAGGCCTTCAGGCGCAGCTCAAATGGGCCTATGAAAATTTCGAGGTCGTGAGCGCGACCGACCGCGCCGGCGCGCTGGCGGCGCTGCGCGCGGACACGCCCGCGGTCGTGACGCTCGATCTCGGCTTGCCGCCCGATCCCGATGGCACCAGCGAAGGCTTCGCGGTGCTCGACGCGATCATGGCATTGAAGCCCGACACCAAGGTCATCGTCGCCTCCGGGCACGGCGCGCAGGAAAGCGCGCTCGAGGCGATCAGGCGCGGGGCTTACGACTTCTACCGGAAGCCGGTCGATATCGACACCCTCGGGCTCATCGTCGAGCGCGCCTGGCGGCTGCACGGCATCGAGTCCGAAAACCGCCGGCTGGCCGAGAAGGCGGGCGAGGACAAGACCGTGCTGGGCCGGATGATCACCGCCGCGCCCGAGATGATGAAGGTCGCGCGCACCATCGAACGGGTCGCCAATGCCGATGTCTCGGTGATGCTGCTGGGCGCGAGCGGGACGGGCAAGGAACTGCTGGCGCGCGGGGTGCACGAATCGAGCGGCCGGCGCGACGGCGCCTTCGTGGCGATCAATTGCGCCGCGATTCCCGAGAACCTGCTCGAAAGCGAGCTGTTCGGGCACGAGAAGGGCGCCTTCACGGGCGCGGTCAGGACCACCGAGGGCAAGATCGAGCTGGCGAACGGAGGCACGCTGTTCCTCGACGAGGTCGGCGATATCCCGCTGCCGCTCCAGGTAAAGCTGCTGCGCTTCCTGCAGGAGCGCACGATCGAGCGCATCGGCGGGCGCAAGGCCATCGCCGTCGATACGCGGATCGTCTGCGCCACGCATCAAAACCTCGAGGCGATGATCGGCGCCGGGACATTCCGCGAGGATCTGTTCTACCGCCTCGCCGAGATCGTGGTGAAGATTCCCACGCTGGCCGAACGGCCGGGCGACGCGGTGCTGCTGGCCAAGCATTTCCTCGCCCGCTTCGCGCGCGAGATGAACCCCAAGGTCAAGGGCTTCGCGCCCGACGCGCTCGCCGCCATCGACGGCTGGAGCTGGCCCGGCAATGTCCGCGAACTCGAGAACCGGGTCAAGCGCGCGGTCATCATGGCCGAGGGCAAGCTGGTCGGCGCCGAGGATCTCGATCTGGCCGGGGGCGACGCCGAGGCGGGCGAGGCGCTCAACCTCAAGGCGGCGCGCGAACAGGCCGACCGGCGGATGATCCGCCAGGCGCTGGCGCGCTGCGAAGGCAATATCTCCAATACCGCCAAGCTGCTCGGGATCAGCCGCCCGACGCTTTACGACCTCCTCAAGCAGTACGACATGCAGCCGTAATCCGTGTCCACCCTATCCCGCTCATGCTGAGCCTGTCGAAGCACGAGCGCGGCGCAACATCCTTCGACAAGCTCAGGATGAGCGGGCCGGGTCAAGGTGTGACATTGCCTCGGCAGCTTCGGGATGGCGACGGTTGAAGCGCACCGACCACCATAGCGACAGTCCGATCAGCACCGCGCCGATCACCCCGGTGATGGTTTCGGGAATGTGCCAGCGCGCCGAGGCGAGCATGATCGCGCCCAATGCGATGATCGCCCAGAAGGCGCCGTGCTCGAGGAAGCGATACTGCGCCAGCGTGCCCTGGCGCACCAGATGGATCGTCATCGAGCGCACGAACATCGCCCCGATCGACAGCCCGAGCGCGATGATGACCATGTTGTTCGACAGCGCGAAGGCGCCGATCACGCCGTCGAAGCTGAAGCTGGCGTCGAGGACATTGAGGTAGAGGAACCCGCCGAGCCCGCCGCGCACCGCCGCCCCGGCGAGGCGCTTCTTCTCCTCGCCGATCTCGAGGATGGTGTTGAGCCCCTCGACCGCGATGAAGGTCACCAGGCCGAGGATGCCGGCGATGAGGAAGGTCAGCGCCTCGGCCGGTTCGAGCAGGCTGGAGATGCCCCACAGCACCAGCAGCAGCAGCGCGATCTCGGCCGCCGGGAGCGCCGCGAACTTGGTCAGCTGCTCCTCGATCCACCGGATCCAGTGAATGTCCTTGTCGCGGTCGAAGAAGAATTTCAGGCCCACCATCGCCAGGAAAGCGCCGCCGAAGCCCGCGATGCCGACATGCGCGCTACTGACGATCCGTTCATACTCGGCTGGGTTTTCGAGTGACAATCGGATCGCCTGCATGGGTCCTATGCCCGCGGCGATGGCGACGATGGCGAGCGGGAACACGATCCGCATACCGAACACCGCGAAAGCGATGCCCCAGGTGAGGAAGCGCTTCTGCCACACCTCGTCCATCTCCCTGAGCACCGAGGCGTTGACCACCGCATTGTCGAAGCTCAATGAGATTTCGAGGATCGAGAGCACGAAGACGATCCACAGCACCTGTGCCATCCCGCTCAGCGTGCCGGTGCTTACCAGCCCGTACCACGCCGCGAGCGCCAGGCACGCGGCCATGAAAAGAAACGAGAATGTATAATGCTGGAGGGCTTCGCGCATCGCGAGTGTCAGTCTTTCGGCTGGTAGGTGTGGTCGGCGGACGGGAAAGCGCGGGCGCGCACTTCGGCCGCATAGCTTTCGGCGGCCCTGGAGACGACCTCGGCCAGGTTCTCGTAGCGCTTCACGAAACGCGGCACACGCTCGAACATGCCGAGCATGTCTTCCGTCACCAGCACCTGGCCGTCGCATTCAGCGCTGGCCCCGATACCGATCACTGGTATTTCCAGAGACTTGGTGAGCGCGATTGCGATCGGTTCGAGGATGCCCTCGGCCACCACGGCGAAGGCCCCGGCCTCGGCCACCGCCTGTCCGTCGGCGACGATCTTCTCGTGCTCGCGCTGGCTGCGGCCGCGCGCGCCATAGCCGCCGAGCACATTGACCGCCTGGGGCGTCAGCCCGACATGCGCCATCACCGGGATGCCGCGGCCCGAGAGGAACGCGATCGTCTCCGCCATCGCCTGGCCGCCCTCGAGCTTGACCGCGGCGCAGCCGGTCTCGGCCATGATCCGGCTGGCGGAGGCGAAGGCCTGCTCCTTCGATCCCTCATAGCTGCCGAACGGCATGTCGACGATCACCAGCGCACGATAGCTGCCGCGCACCACCGCGGCGCCGTGGGCGATCATCATTTCGGACGTGACCGACAGCGTCGAGGGCAGGCCGTAGATCACCTGGCCGAGCGAATCCCCCACCAGCAGCATGTCGCAATGCGCATCGAGCAGCTGCGCCTGCCGCGCGGTGTAGGCGGTCAGCATCACCAGCGGCTCATTCGTGACGCCGCCCTGCTTGTGATCGCGGATCGCGGGAACGGTGAGCCGCTTCCTCGGCCGCGGCGTGGGATTGGCGCGGCTGGTCGCGGTATCGAGCTGAAACGTCGTGGACATGTCAGGCCGCCTCTACACAGCGGGCGGGGCGGGGGAAAGCTGGGACATTCGCCTTGTAAAGCGGCTGTCATCCGCTAGCTTCCCCGCCCATTCCGGACACAGCCGCGAGAGCCGTGTCGCAGTGGAGGGGTTTCGCTTTCATGTTCCTGGACCGGGTCAAGCCGCTCGACGCCATTCTGGCGACCGCGGAGAAGAAGTCGCTCAAGCGAACGCTCGGTGCGTTCCAGTTAACCATGCTGGGTATCGGCGCGGTGATCGGCACGGGTATTTTCGTGCTCACCGCGGAAGCCGCGCAAAAGGCCGGGCCGGGCATGATGCTCAGCTTCGTCATTGCCGGATTGGTCTGCGCGGTCGCCGCGCTGTGCTATGCCGAGATGGCGGCGATGGTTCCGGTTTCCGGCTCGGCCTACACTTACAGCTACGCGGTGATGGGCGAATTGATCGCGTGGATGGTCGGGTGGGCGCTGATCCTCGAATACGCGGTCGCGGCGGGCGCGGTCAGCGTCGGATGGTCGGGCTATGTCGTGGGGCTGATCGAGAACGCCTTCGCGATCGACATACCCAATGCCCTCGTGCGCGGCCCCTTCGACGGTGGCAGCATCAATCTGCCGGCGATGCTGATTGCCGGGTTGGTCACCTGGCTGCTGATCATCGGCACCAGGGAATCGGCGACCGTCAACGCCATCCTGGTCGCTATCAAGGTCAGCGCGCTGACGCTGTTCATCGTGCTGGCCGTGCCGGTGATGAACATGGCCAATTTCGAGCCGTTCGCGCCACTCGGCATCTCGGGCATCGGAGCGGCCGCCGCCTCGATCTTCTTTGCCTATGTCGGCTTCGATGCTGTTTCGACCGCGGCGGAGGAAACCAAGAACCCGCAACGCAACATGCCGATCGGCCTGATCGGCAGCCTGGCGATCTGCACGATCTTCTACCTGCTTGTCGCCGCAGGGGTGATCGGCACCGTCGGCGCGCAACCGATGATGGCGAACGGAACGGGGCTCGAGCCGGGCAGCCGCGAGCTGGCCGCCCAATGCGCCGCGATGGGCGATCAGGCGGTGGTGTGCTCCAAGGAGGCGCTGGCCTGGACCCTGCGCGAGATCGGTTGGCCGCAGATCGGCAATCTGCTCGGTCTGGCCGCCGGTTTGGCGCTTCCGTCGGTCATTCTGATGATGATGTTCGGTCAGACGCGGATTTTCTTCGTCATGAGCCGGGACGGCCTCCTGCCGGCCGCCTTCTCGAAGATTCACCCCCGCTACAACACCCCGCATGTGATCACGATGATCACGGGGCTGTTCGTGGCGCTGTTCGCGGCCTTCTTCCCGGTCGGCCAGCTCGCGAATATCTCGAACTCGGGCACGCTGTTCGCCTTCGCGGCGGTTTCGATCGCGGTGATGGTCATCCGGCGGACCGATCCGGGCCGGGCCCGGCCGTTCCGCACCCCGGCGCTGTTCGTTACCGCGCCGCTGGCGATCGCCGGGTGCCTGTATCTGTTCTACAAGCTCGATCCGAAGAGCCAGTTGCTGTTCGCGATCTGGGCGGTGATCGGACTGGTCGTCTATTTCGCCTACAGCCGCCGCCGCAGCCATGTCGGGCAAGGTATGGTCGATGTGCATGAAGACGATGCGGGTATTCCGCCGCAGCCGGTGCCACCGTTGCCAGGTGCACCTACGCCGGGCGGCCAGGACGCCTGATCCGGCCGGCGGCAAACGAAAGGGCCGCCCCTCGCGAGAGGAGCGGCCCTTTCTCTTGCGCTCTGTTAGAGGCTGGTTTCCTTCACATGGCGCTCTTCGGCTTCGCCCTGGACCGTCATGCCCAGCGCCATCTTGGCGGTGTTGAGCAGGCCGATGTCGCCGTTCCAGATCTCCGCATTGCCCAGGTCCATGCGGACGAACAGCAGGTCGGGATCGGTCCTGCCTTCGTCGTACCAGGCCTCGACGAAGCTGTTCCAGAAGCGGTCGAAGCGCTTCTGGTTGGTCTCCTTGACCAGCGTCCCGTCGAAGCGGGCGAACATGTCGTGCCCCTTGTCCTGGAAGGTGGCGGTGACCGGTCCGAGCGCGGCGAACTTGCTCCTGGTGTGGGTGAAGAACCAGATCGCGCTGTCGGCGTCCGGGTCGAGCTGCGGGCTCATCGGCACCGCGGTGTCGCTCTGCCCGCTCAACTCGAGGAACAGATAGGGCGAATCGGCGAGCGCCCTCCAGAACTTCTGCTTGAGCTCTTCGGGATTGCCTTGGGCATGCCTCATGGTTGGGTCCTTTCGGCTGGATATACGTACCCAATGAGCAAAGGCGGCGTTCGCTCCCGCGATTGCGATTTCTTCAGGAATGGAACATAAGTGGAACGTATGAGTCGTTCCGCCATGCCTTTCGACAACCTTGCCAGCCAATGCGACCTCGCCGCGCTTACCGCCCGGCGCAGCGAACGCTGGCGCCCGGGGCTTGGCGGCGCCTGCCACAGCGAAATCTTCGCCTGCTCGCGCGAGGCAGGCGGGGCGGCGGCAGCACTGGCGCTGGCGCTCGACGACCGGCGTCATGCCCAGTCCATCGAAGGCTCCCAGGCGGAGGACCGCCGCGCGGTGCTGTGGGTGCAGACGCGCGAGGCGGCGCGGCTGACCGGCCGGCCCTACCGCCCCGGCCTTCCCGCCGAGCTGCGCCCTCGGCTCATTCACGTGCTGGCCGACAAGCCCGAGGATGCGCTGTTCGCGCTCGAGGAGGGGGTGCGCTGCCGCGAGGTGGCCTTCGTGCTGGGCGAGGTGACGGGCAATCCGCGCGCCTTGGATTTCACCGCCTCGCGCCGGTTGACGCTGGCGGCCGAGCGCCACGGCGTGCCGCTCTACCTCGTCCGCCTCGACGCCGCGCGCGACCTGTCCTCGGCGCGGATGCGGTGGGAGGTGGCATCTGCCGCCTCCGCGCCGTCCGAATGGAACGCGCAGGCCCCCGGCGCCCCCGCCTGGCATGCCGAGCTGTTCCGCGCCCGCGCCCATGCGCCGGGGAAGTGGGTGTTGCGCGAGGAGGGGAGGGGGCTAGTGGCTGACCGGCCCTTCCAGACACCTCGGACTGCGTCCTCGGCTCCTCAGGACGAACGGGGTTTCTCAGTATCCGTTCGCCCTGAGGAGGGGGCGAAGACGCAGTCTGAGCGCCCGTCTCGAAGGGTTTCCATCCTCAACTGACCATGCCGCCCCGCCGTATCCTTTCGCTGTGGCTGCCGGCGCTGGCCATGGACCGGCATCGCCTCGCGCACGGCGAGGAGGAGCCGGGCCGCCCACGCGTCCTGATCGCCAATACCGCGCATGGGCCACGGATCGCGGCGCTGGGCCGGCCCGCCGCGGAAGCGGGCGCGCGCGTCGGCATGATGCTCGCCGATGCGCGCGCGCTCTGCCCCCGGATCGCCGCCGCGCCGCGTGATCAGGCAGGCGATCTCGCCTTGCTCGAGCAGCTCGCCGTCTGGTCGGGCCGCTGGGGCCCGTGGGTCGCGCTCGACCCGCCCGACGGGCTGCTGGTCGATGTCACCGCCGTCGCGCACCTCTTCGGCGGCGAGGCCGAGCTGATCGGCGACGTCCATGCGGCTTTCGCGCGCCGCGGGCTGGCCGTGCGCGCCGCGATCGCCCCCACCGCCGGCGCGGCCTGGGCGCTGGCGCATTTCGGGTCCGGGGGCGCGATACTCGAGGGAGAATATGCGCTCACAGAGGCACAGAGGCACGGAGAGGAGGCGCTTGCGGCGCAGCCGCTCGATACTGCGGAGCCTTGTCCTGGAGGCGAAAAGGCCGCTTCGCGGCCAAACCCCTCTGTGCCTCTGCGCCTCTGTGAGCGCCCCAACTTTTCTTCTTTCTATGAGCTGCCCTTGCAACTTGCCGATCTGCCGGTCGCGGCGCTGCGGCTCGAGAGCGCGGTGCTGACGGTGCTGCGGCGGCTGGGCATCAAGCGGATCGGGCAGCTTTCGGGCGTGGAGGACGCTGCAAGCGGGCGCGACGCGATCCAGCGCCGCTTCCGCAACCGCCGCTCGCCCGCCGCCAATCCGCTGCTCCGGCTCGACCAGCTCCTCGGCCGCATTCCCGAGCCGCTGCTGCCGGTGGCGCCCGCCGTGCCGCCGCTGGTCCAGCGCCGGCCGATGGAGCCGATCCGCCACCGCGAACTGCTCGACCGCGTACTCGCCAATCTCGCCTCGGACATGGCGCGCGAGCTGGAGCGTAGGGGCGAGGGGGCGCGGCGGCTCGAGCTGGGGCTGTGGCGGATCGACGGCGCGGTGACGGTCAAGCGCCTCGAAATGGCGGTCGCCACGCGCGAGGCGGCGCATATCGGCCGCCTGTTCGCGGGCAAGCTCGACGACATCGATGCCGGGTTCGGGATCGAGATGGTGCGGCTGCGCGCCAGCTGGACCGAGCCGCTGGCGCTGGCCCAGGTGGGGCTGGAGGCAGCGGCGGAGAAGCCCGGCACCACGCTGGCCGCCTGCATCGACCGGCTTACGGTAAGGCTGGGCGAGAGGGCGGTGAGCCGCCCGGTCCCCTTCGCCAGCCATCTGCCCGAGCGCGCGCAGCGCTGGCAGAAACCGCTGGCCCCCGAGCCGACTTCGCAAGAACTCTTAGCCTTCCACCACAGACCGCTCAAATTGCTCGATAAACCGGAGCAGATCGCGGTGCTCTACGCGACGCCCGATGGCTATCCGCAGCGCTTCCGCTGGCGCGGCGCGGTGCACGATGTCGTGTGCGTCGAAGGTCCCGAGCGCATCGCGCCGGAATGGTGGCGCGAGAAGGGCGGCACCCGGCTGCGCGACTATTACCGGATCGAGGACGATGCCGGGCGCCGCTACTGGATTTATCGCGCCGGGCTGATCGGCGACGGGCGCGGCGGCGTGCCCGACTGGTACCTGCAAGGGCTGTGCGCCTAGCTGCCGGCGAAGGGCGTACCGAACACGCCGACCGCCAGCTCGATCCAGATCGTCAGGAACACGATCAGTACCGCGCCGATCGCGATCAGCCGGCTCCGCCAGCCCGCCAGCATACGCACCGCGGCTTCGATCCCGACTCCCAGCGCGGCCAGCAGCACGCCCATTATGATGAAATCGGATGCCGACCAATCGATGCCCTCGGCCCCCAGCGACATCGCCAGCGCGGGGAGCGACAGCAGCAGGCCGAGCCCGCCCCACAGGATCGCACGCCACGCCACCCTGGCGCCGCGAGCCTGGTTCAAAGTCCGGTCCATCGTGTTGCCTCCATTGCGAAAAGAGGCCACCGTCCTGCCGGACCACGCGATGAGTGCCATGAGGGACGGGTGAGTAGGCCGTGAAATCGTCTGACCGGATCGTCCGCTTCGCCGAATTCACGCTCGACCCGGCCAATCGCCTGCTCCTTCGCGCCGGCACGCCGGTCGAGCTCGGCGGACGCTATTTCGACGCGCTGGTCATGCTGGTCCGCGAGCGCGGTCAGCTCATCTCCAAGGATCGGCTGCACGAGGAGGTCTGGCGCGGCGTGCCGGTGACCGACGAGGCGCTGTCGCAGGCGATCATGGCGCTGCGCCGCGCGCTCGGCGACGACGCCGCGCGCCCGCGCTTCATCGAGACCGTGCCGCGCCATGGCTACCGTTTCGTCGGCGAAGTGGCGGGAATTCCCTTGCAGGAAAGCCCCACCGCAACGGCCGTGGCGGCCGACGAACGGCTGCGCGTCGTCGCCGGCGGAGTCAGCGGAGCGGCCGCAGCGGGGCTGCTGGTCGGTCTCGTTTACGGAACCCTCGCCGCCGGTTCGGGCCCAGGCAACGCGCTGTCGCTGGTGCTGGTGCTGGTCTGCGTCTCCGTGCTCGCGGCGCTGGTCTCGAGCCTCGGAATCGCGGGCGGGATCGGATGGCAAACCGCCCCAGGGCGCTCCGAATGGTGGCGCCCGGTCGCGGGTGGAGCCCTCGGCGGCGTGGTGGTCGGTGGATTCGCGCGCCTGCTCGGGCTCGACACGCTGCGCCTGCTGACGGGCAGCGCGCCCGACCGGATCGCCGGCGCGGGGGAGGGGCTGGTGATAGGATTGGCGGTCGGGCTGTCCTATTGGCTGGCCTCGCGGCCCGGTCCTCGCGCAGTGGCGCGGTTCGGCCCGGCAGCGCTGCTCGGTGGCCTTGGCGGGTTCGCGATCAGTTTGCTGGGCGGCACGCTGATGGCGGGCAGCCTCGCCGCGCTCGTCGCGCGCTTCCCCGCCGCCGGCCTGTCGTTGAGTTGGGCAGAGGACAGCCGCTGGCTGGCTGTGGCCGGTGGGTTCGAAGGGGCGCTGTTCACCGCGCTGGTTGTCGCCGGGATGATTCGCGCCCGGACGGCCCAACCGGGGGCCTAGTCGACGATCGCCACGCGGCCCGAGCGGCGCTGGCCGAGCGGAATGCGGCCCACGGCCGCCACGGGCTTGAGCGTCACTTCGACATGGCTGCAAGTCTTCTCGACCAGGCCGGTCCGGATCGCACGGTCGAATTTCAGCCCGCAACGACCTTCGGCGCTCCAGATGACGGTGCAGTAATGCTCCTCGCCTTCCCAGCGCAGGAAGCCGGTGGTGCCCGCAACAGGTGGCGAGGCTGTTTCGAATCTGGCGCCGTGTTCGGAAAGGTCCGTCAACCGTCCGTCGCGATCCCCGCCGGACATCGTCAGCCGCGCAGGGCAGTCCACGACATAGCGGCGCGCGACGCGGCGGTCCGGCTGGACCTCGGCGGTTCTGACGTTGAAGAAGGCCAAGCGATGCTCCCGTTGCGCGCATGAGTGCCAAAGGGTGGTTAAGGCCGCCTCGCGAAACAGGGTGGGCAGGGCATTTACCATTCCGCTCACGCGCCTCGCTTCGCGCGCAAGCGCCCGTGCTGCGACAATGGCTCTTGGCGAATCCTTCATCGGAACATATAAGGAACGAATGACGTCGCACACCATCCTCCAAAAGCTCGAAATTCGCTTCAAGAACGCCCCACGCTTCGCGCCCGCGGGACAATCGACGCAGATGAAGAAGCGGCTGGAGGAGTTGGCGTGATGCCATGCCCGAGAACGATCTTCTCATCCCGCGCCGCACAGCCGAGGTCGATCCCGACGAGATAGCGCCCCCGCCGCGCGCGCCCTTCGTCGAGCTGGGTCTGGTCAGCTGCTTCTCGTTCCTGCGCGGCGCCTCGCTGCCGACCGATCTGGTGATGACCGCCTGGCGGCTCGGCTATGACGCCATCGGCATCGCGGATGCGAATTCCATGGCCGGGGTGGTGCGCCTGCATACCGAGGCCAAGAGGCTCAAGCTGAAACCGGCGATCGGCTGCAGGATCGAGACGATCGAGGGGCTCGCTTTCCTCGCCTACCCCAGGGACCGCGCCGCCTATGGCCGCCTCTGCCGCCTCGTCAGCGCCGGGCGGATGGCGACGCTCGACGACGAATGGCAGGCCAAGGGCGCCTGCGACATCGGCCTGGCGATGCTGGCCGAGCATAGCGAGGATGTGCAGCTGATCCTGCTGCCGCCGCGCGATCTGGAGCAGACGTTCACGATCGAGGTGCCAAGCAATGTGGTGTTTTTTCCGGTTTCGCGAAGAGACGCGGAAAGCGCGGAGGATGGTGGTATTTCGCGCTCGCAAAGGCGCAAAGGCGCAAAGGATTCTGTCTCGCGGCGAAGCCGCATATCATCTTCTGCAATCAATGAATCTGTTGGACTGCCGCCTGACGGCGGCGGTGCATCTTCGCGCCTTCGCGCCTTTGCGAGCGCCCACTCTTCCTCCGCGCTCTCAGCGGCTCTGCGCGAAAAAAACCCGCTGAGGGGCACTCTGCATGAAATCTTCCCCCAGCTGACCGCTCAACTCCCCACCCTTCGCCATCTTGCGGCGAGCTTCCTCCATACAGGCGACGACATTGCGCGGATCGAGCGGCTCGATGCGCTGGCGAGGGCGAACGGGCTGACGCTGCTAGCCACCAATGACGTGCACTACCACGCGCCCGAGCGGCGGCCGCTGCATGACGTGATGACCGCGATCCGGCACAAGACCACCGTTGCGAAGGCCGGCTATCTACTCGCCGCCAATGCCGAGCGGCATCTCAAGTCACCCGCAGAGATGATCGAGCTCTTCGCCCGCTGGCCCCATGCGATCGCGGCGGCGCGCGGGGTGGCCGATGGCTGCCGTTTCAGCCTCGACGAGCTGAAGTACGAGTATCCGGAGGAGCATTATCCCGATGGGATGACGCCGCAGCAATGGCTCGAGCACCAAGTTCGAGAGGGCATAAAATGGCGGTTTCCCAAGGGCCTGCCGGAGAAAGTTGAGAAGGCGCTGAAATACGAGCTCGACATCGTCCAGCAACTCGATCTCGCGCGCTATTTCCTCACGATCCAGAGCATCGTCGAGTTCGCACGCAGCCGCGAGCCGCCGATCCTGTGCCAGGGGCGCGGCTCGGCGGCCAATTCGGCGGTGTGCTTCTGTCTCGGCATCACCTCGGTCGATCCGGCCGAGAACGAGCTGCTATTCGACCGCTTCATCTCGACCGAGCGCGGCAGCGAGCCACCCGACATCGATGTCGATTTCGAGCATGAGCGGCGCGAGGAGGTGATCCAGCACATCTACCAGAAATACGGGCGCGACAGGGCCGGGCTGTGCGCCACGGTGATCCACTATCGCCCCCGCATGGCGATCCGCGAGGTCGGCAAGGCGATGGGGCTGACCGAGGACGTGACCGCGGCGCTCGCGCGCACCGTGTGGGGCGGCCACGGGCGCGCGATCGATCCCGAGCATGCCCGCAAGGAAACCGGGCTCGACCTCACCGATCCGCACCTGAAGCGAGTCATGAAGCTGACCGAGCAGATGATCGACATGCCGCGCCACCTCAGCCAGCACGTCGGCGGCTTCATCCTCACCGACGGGCCGCTGACCGAGACGGTGCCGATCGGCAATGGCGCCATGCCCGAGCGCAGCTTCATCGAGTGGGACAAGGACGATATCGACGATCTCGGCATCATGAAGCTCGATATCCTCGCGCTCGGGATGCTGACCTGCGTCCGCAAGACTTTCCGGCTGATCGAGGATCATCACGGCGAGAGCTACGATCTCGCCACCGTTCCGACGGAGGACCCGGCGGTGTACGACATGCTGTGCGAGGGGGATTCGCTCGGCGTGTTCCAGGTCGAGAGCCGGGCGCAGATGAACATGCTGCCGCGCCTCAAACCCCGCAAGATGTACGATCTGACGGTTCAGGTGGCGATCGTGCGGCCGGGGCCGATCCAGGGCGACATGGTCCATCCCTATCTGAAGCAGCGCCGGGCGGACCGCGAGGGGAGGGCGGTGTTCGATCTGCCTGGCCCATCGCCCGAGCACGGTCCCCGCGACGAGTTGTCCGCGATCCTCGGTCGCACCTACGGTGTGCCGATCTTCCAGGAGCAGGCGATGAAGATCGCCATCGATGCCGCCAGGTTTTCGCCGGCGGAGGCCAATCAGCTGCGCAAGGCGATGGCCACCTTCCGCTCGCGCGGGATGATGGATTTGCACCAGGAGAAGATGGTCAGCCGCATGGTCGCGCGCGGATACGATCCCGAGTTCGCGCAGCGCTGCTTCAACCAGATCAAGGGTTTCGGCGAATACGGCTTTCCCGAGAGCCATGCCGCCAGCTTCGCGCTGCTGGTCTATGTCTCGAGCTGGCTCAAATGCCATTACCCCGCCGCCTTCGCCGCGGCGCTGCTGAACTCGCAGCCGATGGGCTTCTATGCGCCCGCGCAGATCGTCCGCGATGCCGAGGAGCACGGCGTGACGGTGCTGCCGGTCGACGTCAATTATTCGGACTGGGATTGCACGCTGGAGAAAATGTCGGACGATCGGCGCGTGTGCTTCGACAAGCTCAGCATGAGCGGACCTTCTTCTGAAATTTCATCCCCACTCCCGCTCGGCCTGAGCCTGTCGAAGGCCCCGCGCGACCGCTGGCGCCTGGACAAGGGCTGGGCGCTGCGCCTTGGTCTTCGGCAGGTCGACGGGCTGCCGGAGGCGGTAGCCGCGCAGCTCGTCGCGTCACGCGCCGAGGGTGGCGCTTTCACCGATGTGATCGCGCTGCGCGACCGCGCCCGCCCGCCGGGCCACCAGATCGAGCGGCTTGCCGCGGCCGACTGCTTCGGCTCGCTGCAGCTCAAGCGGCGGCAGGCGCTGTGGGATGCGCGCGCGCTGGTCTCCACGCCCGAGCTGCCGCTGTTCGCCGCGGCGCGCGAGCGTGAAGAAGGGGCGGAGAAAGCCCTCACCAATCTGCCCGCAATGCCTTTGTCCGAAGAGGTCGTCGCCGATTACCAGACCCAGCGGCTCAGCCTGAAGGCGCATCCCTTGAGCTTCCTGCGTCCCGCGCTGGCCGAGCGTGGCTTCGTCCCCGCCGCCGAGCTCAGGGCCCGCAAATTCCGCTCTGCGGTCCAGATCGCGGGGGTGGTGCTGATCCGCCAGCGCCCCGGCAGCGCCAAGGGCGTGTGCTTCATCACGCTCGAGGACGAGACCGGGATCGTCAACCTGGTGATCTGGCCCGACACGATGGAAAGATACCGCAAGGTCATCATGGGGTCGCGGCTGATGGAAGTGCGCGGCCGGGTGGAATACGACGACGAGGTGATCCACGTGATCGCCACGCATCTTGCCGACGCCACGCACGATCTTCATCGCCTGTCGGACGATCTCATGCCGACCACCATCGCCCGCGCCGATCATTGCAACAACCCGCTGCCGAGCCGCTGGGGCCCGCATGGCGTGTTGGCGGCGGAGGGGAGGGGCGACGAGGGTCCGAAAACGCCCGATTGGCAACCGCCGGGCCCGGGGAACCGCGATTGCGGCTATCCCCAGCGGGGCCATCCGCGCGATGTGCGGATCATTCCCAAATCCCGCGACTTCCATTGACGATGAAGCGTTGGAACCTGTCGATCTCGCGGCGCATCGGCCGCTTCACTCTCGACCGGCGCTTCCTCGCGCTGCTGCTGCTCGCGGCGCTGTTCGTGGCGGGGCGCGCCTGGCTGGCCGAGCATCCCGAGCACGATCCCTGGGCTCCGCTCGACCTCAACGATCCGCCGGGCTGGGCGACCGCGCGCAAGCTTCAGGCGCTCAAGAGCGATGTCGGCGAATGCCGCGCGGTGCTGGCGCGCTCCGAAATCGCCCATTCGGTGCTGCCCGCCGCCGGTGCCGGGGAGTGCGCGCGCCCCGACCGGACCCGGCTCGACCGCTACCCCTTCGCGCCAGCGCCGCCGCCCACGACCTGCGCGGTGGCGATCGCGCTCGAGCTGTGGCGGCGCGACACCATCGAGGCCGAAGCCCAGGCCATCTTCGGCACGGGCCTCGCCCGGATCGAGCATCTCGGCGCATTTTCCTGCCGGCGGCTCGACGGCCGCGACGAAGGGCCGTGGAGCGAGCACGCCACCGGTAATGCCGTGGACATCGCGGCGCTGGTGCTCGACGACGGGACGCGCATTTCGGTGCTGGCCGACTGGACCGCGGACGATCCCGACAAGGCGCTGTTCCTGCGCCGCGTGCGCGACGGCGCCTGCCGCAGCTTCGCGACCGTGCTCAGCCCCGACTACAACGCCGCCCACCGCGACCACCTGCATCTCGACATGGCGGGGCGATGGGGCGGGGTGTGTCGCTAGCGCCGCTCAAGCCTCGAACGAATAACCCGCCGAGCGAACCGTGCGCACCGGGTCCTTGGCACCGGGTATGGCCAGCGCCATGCGCAGGCGGCGGATGTGGACATCGACCGTGCGCAGCTCGATCTCGCTGCCGGTGCCCCACACCCCGTCGAGCAATTGGGTGCGGCTGAACACGCGGCCCGGGCTCTCCATGAAGAACTTGAGGAGCCGGTATTCGGTCGGGCCGAGTTGGAGCGTCTGGCCGCGCCGGGTGATGCGGTGGGCGACCGGATCGAGCACGATGTCACCGACTTCGACCGTCTCTCCGGCCAGAGCGGGGCGGATGCGGCGCATCACCGCGGCGACACGCGCCATCAGCTCGCGTGGGGAGAAGGGCTTGGTGAGGTAATCGTCGGCACCGGTGTCGAGCCCGCGAATGCGATCGTCCTCGGCCTCGCGCGCGGTCAGCATGATGATCGGCACATGCGCGGTGGCCTTGTCGCGGCGGAGGCGGCGGCAGACCTCGATGCCGCTGGTGCCCTCGATCATCCAGTCGAGGATCACGAGATCGGGCGCGTCCTCGGCGGCCAGCATCAGCGCCTCGTCGCCGTCGGGCGTGGCGCGCACATTGTAGCCTTCGTTGCGGAAGCGGTACTCGAGCAGCTCCAGCAGCGCCGGATCGTCCTCGACCAAAAGCAGTTTCGCCGCGCCCAAATCCATACCCCTGTCTAACGCCCCGAGGGCAAGGGTGTCGATATGACCGCTTGGCTACCGTTTTGTGTCAACGTTCCTCGTCCGAGGGATAGTGACCGGTCGCGGCGAAATGCACCATTTCCGCGACGTTGGTGGCGTGATCGCCGATCCGCTCGAGGTTGCGCGCGACGAACAGCAGCTGCGCCGCGCTGGTGATCGTGGAAGGGTTCTCCACCATGTGGCTGACGAGATTGCGGAAGATCGAATTGTAGAACGCATCGACGCGCTTGTCGGTGCGGATCACCTCGAGCGCGATGGCGGCATCGCGCGCGGCATATGCGGTCAGCACGTCGTGGACCATCTCGCCGGCGATCTCGGCCATCGCCGGCAGCAGCGTCAGCGGCTCGAACTTCTTGCGCTGGGTATCGATCTCGCGGCTCGCCTTGGCGATGGCCTTGGAATAATCGCCGATGCGCTCGACCACACCGGCGATCTTGAGCGCCGCGATCACCTCGCGCAGATCGTCCGCCATGGGCGCGCGCAAGGCGATGATGCGCACCGCGAGACGGTCCACCTCGGCCTCGAGCGCGTCGATCTTCTTGTCGTCTGCGATGATCCGCTCGGCCAGCGCGTCGTCGCCCTGGATCAGCGCGTCCATCGCGTTCTGGACCGCGGCCTCGGCCAGCCCGCCCATCTCGGCGATCAGGCCGCGCAGCCGGGTGATGTCCTCGTCGAAGGCCTTGACGGTGTGCTGTTCCATGTCAGCCATACCTTCCGGTGATGTAGTCCTTGGTCCGCGTTTCGATCGGATTGGTGAAGATATCCGAGGTGCGGCCATATTCCACCATTTTCCCAAGATGGAAAAAGGCGGTGCGCTGGCTGACGCGCGCGGCCTGCTGCATCGAGTGGGTGACGATCACGATCGCGTAATTGCCGCGCAATTCGTCGATCAGCTCCTCGATCCGCGCGGTGGCGATCGGGTCGAGCGCGGAGCAGGGCTCGTCCATCAGGATCACCTCGGGATCGACCGCGATGGCGCGCGCGATGCACAGTCGCTGCTGCTGCCCGCCCGATAGCGCGGTGCCGCTGTCCGACAGCCGGTCCTTGACCTCGTTCCACAAGCCGGCGCGCGTCAGCGAGCGTTCGACGATCGCGTCCATGTCGGGTTTGGTCTCGGCCAGGCCGTGGATGCGCGGGCCGTAGGCGATATTCTCGTAGATCGATTTGGGGAACGGGTTGGGCTTCTGGAATACCATGCCCACCCGCGCGCGCAGCTGGACCACGTCCATGCCCGAGGCATGGATGTCTTCGCCGTCGAGCTCGATGCGGCCCTCCACCCGCGCCGTGGGGATGGTGTCGTTCATGCGGTTGAGCGCGCGCAGGAAGGTCGACTTCCCGCAGCCCGACGGGCCGATGAATGCGGTGACATATTGCGCCGGGATGTCGATCGACACGTCGTCGATCGCCTGCTTGGCGCCGTAATAGATGTTGACGTCGCGGGTACGCATCTTGGCGTCCGCGGCGTCCAGGCCGGAATGATAGACGGTCACCACTTCTTCTCGAAACGATTGCGCAGATAAATGGCAAGCCCATTCATCGCGAGGAGGAACAGGAGCAATACCACGATGGCGGCGCTGGTGCGTTCGACAAAGCCGCGATCGACCTCGTCGGACCACAGGAAGATCTGCACCGGCAGCACGCTGGCGGGCGAAGTGAACCCGTCGGGCGGGGCGGAGATAAAGGCGCGCATGCCGATCATCAGCAGCGGCGCGGTTTCGCCAAGCGCGCGCGCCATGCCGATGATGGTGCCGGTGAGAATGCCGGGCAGCGCGAGCGGGAGGACATGGTGGAACACCACCTGCACCGGCGAGGCGCCAATCGCGAGCGCGCCGTCACGGATCGAGGGCGGCACCGCCTTGATCGCGTTGCGGCCCGAGATCACGATCACCGGCATGGTCATCAGCGCCAGAGTCATCCCGCCGATCAGCGGGGCCGAGCGCATATTGGGAAAGATCGCCAGAAACACCGCCAGGCCGAGCAGGCCGAAGATGATCGATGGCACCGCGGCGAGGTTGTTGATCGAAACCTCGATCAGATCGGTCCAGCGGTTTCGCGGCGCGTATTCCTCGAGGTAGAGCGCCGCCAGCACGCCGATCGGAAAGGCCAGCAGCAAGGTCACGAACATCGTCAACGCCGAGCCCTTGAGCGCGCCCCATACTCCGGCATGCTGCGCGCTGGTGGCGTCGGAGCGGGTGAGGAAGCCGGCGTCGAAGTTCTCGGCCAGCTTGCCCTCGCGCGACAGCCGCTCCGCCAGTGCGCGCATTTCGGCGGAGCCTTCGCCCGCGGAGCCGGCGGCCAGCCCGGGCGCGGCGGGCAGATGGAAAACGGAAGAGGCGCCGGCAAGCTCGGGATTGGCGATGATCTGCTTGGCTACGACGCGCCAGGCGTTCGCATCGACGGCGTCTTCGGCGGCGGGGCCGAGCGATCCCTCCGCGGCCGCGGCAACGATTTGCGGCAGGCCCTGCATTTCGAGATTCTGCACCGCGTTGGCCTGCGCCAGAACCGTCGGATCGGCGGACAGGCCCGAAGCTGTCAAGTCGATGGGCACCGCCACTTCCGCGCGCTGAAAGCCTCCAATCCCGTTCCACAGCATCGTCGCCAGCAGGAACACCAGCACCGCGACCGAGAACAGGACGGCGGACAGGCCCAGCGCCTTGAAGCGCTTCTCGGCGGCATAGCGCTTTCTCAGCCGGCGCGCGAAGGCGTCGCCGCGGGTGCCGCTCACGGCCTCGGCATCCGGCAGGGTGGCGGGCTCATTCATAGGCTTCGCGGAACCTCTTGACCACCCGCAAGGCGACGAAGTTGAGCGCCAGCGTCACCAGGAACAGCACGAAACCCAGCGCGAAGGCGCTCAGCGTGGCGGGGTGGTCGAAGCTGCCCTCGCCGGTCAGCATGGCCACGATCTGCACTGTGACGGTGGTCATGGCCTCGAGCGGATTGGCGGTCAGGCTGGCGGCGGTGGAGGCGGCCATGACCACGATCATGGTCTCGCCGATCGCGCGGCTGACCGCCAGCATGACACCCGCGACGATGCCGGGCAGCGCGGCGGGGACGAGCACGCGGCGGATGGTTTCGGAGCGCGTCGCGCCCAGCGCCAGGCTGCCGTCGCGCATCGCGGCGGGCACCGCGGCGATGCTGTCGTCGGCCATCGAGGAGACGAAGGGGATGATCATCACCCCCATCACCAAGCCGGCGGCGAGCGCGCTTTCGCTGGAGGCGTTGCTGGCGCCCAGCGAAACCGCGAGGTCGCGGATCGCCGGCGCCACGGTCAGCGCCGCGAAATATCCGTAAACCACCGTTGGCACGCCCGCGAGAATCTCCAGTGCGGGCTTGATCCAGGTCCGCAGCCGCGCGGGCGCGTATTGAGTCAGGTAGATCGCGCTCATCAGCCCGAGCGGAATGGCCACGATCATCGCGATGACGGCGCCGATATAGAGCGTGCCCCAGAACAGCGGGATCGCGCCGTAACGGCTCGCGTCGGGGGCCGCCGCATCGCTCATCGGGTCGGGACCCCAGAAGGTTCCGAACAGGAAATCGAGTGGCCCGACCATGCCGAAGAAGCGAACCGTTTCGAACACCAGGCTGACGAAGATGCCAAGCGTGGTGAGGATCGCGGCGAGCGAGGCGAGGATCAACAAGGCCATCACCGCGCGCTCCACCCGTGTGCGCGCGGGGAATCCGGGCTTGAGCCGCAACCAGGCGAACGAGCCCGCGGCAAACGCGATCATCACCGCGACGACCAGGCCGATCGTCTCGTAGCGGACGATCGCCGCGCGATAGGGTTCGACCAGCGGCGCGGCTGCGGGGTTGAATACGGCTCGCGCGCTGCCGTTCGCCACCGCATGGGCTTCGGACAGGAGCGATTGACGCTCGAACCCGAAGGCCGGCAATTGCGCGGCCGCCGGGTCCGCGAGTACCGACTGCGCGATCAGCCCCGGCGCGATCGTTCCCCACAGCGCGATGAACAGCACCATCGGCACGGCCACCCACAGCGCCAGATACCAGCCATGGTAGCTGGGCAGCGCGGCAAGGCGCGCGGTCCCGGCCTTACGGAAGCTCCACGCCTTGGCGCGCGCCGCCAGCCAGCCCGCCAGCCCGAATCCGAGCGCGAGCAGGAACAGGAGCGCGATCGACACCCGGGGGCGCTTACTTGAGCTGCGCGCCGTCGAGAAGCGTGAACTCGCTCGCGATCTTGCCGTTGGCCGCCATCGCGTCGGTGGGGGAGGGAATCAGCCCGATCTTGGAGAGCGCTCCACCCGCGACCCACAGCTTCGCCCATTCGGCGATGTAGTCCCTGAGGCCGGGAATGGCGTCGAGATGCGCCTTCTTCACATAGATGAAGAGCGGGCGGGCGTCGGGATATTTGAAAGTCGAGATGTTCTCGTAAGTGGGAGCCACGCCGTCCATCGTCATTGCCTGGAGCTTGTCGGCGTTCTCCTCGAGATAGGAGTAGCCGAACACGCCCACGGCCTTCGGATTGTTCTCGATCTTCTGGACGATGAGGTTGTCCTGCTCACCCTGGTCGACATATGCGCCGTCGGTGCGCAGCTCGGTGCAGACCTTCTCGTAATCGTCCTTCCTGGTGTCCTTCATCGCCTTGATCGCGGCGTCGGTCTGGCACCCCTTCTCGAGCACCAGCTCCTTGAGCGCGTCGCGCGTGCCCGAGGTCGAGGGCGGGCCATAGACCAGGATCCGCTCGGCCGGCAGCGCCGGATCGACATCCTTCCAGGTCTTGGCGGTCTGCGGTTTGCCATAAGGATTGGCGGCGAGCGCCTTGTATACCGTGGCCGGCGTGAGATTCATCATGATCCCACCCTTCGCGGCGGCGAAGGCCAGGCCGTCGAGACCGACCTGGATCTCGACGATCTCGGTCACGCCATTGGCCTGGCAGTCCGCGAACTCGCTGGCCTTCATGCGCCGCGAGGCATTGGCGATGTCCGGGGTGGCGGCGCCGACGCCCGAGCAGAACAGCTTGATGCCGCCGCCGGTGCCGGTCGATTCGATGATCGGCGCCTTGACCCGCGGGTTCGAGCGGGTGAGCGATTCCGCCACCGCCTTGGCGAAGGGGAACACGGTGGAGGAACCGACCGCGCGGATCGAATCGCGCGTCTGGGAACCGCCCTGCGATCCGCATGCGGCGAGCGCGAGCGTGGCGGCGGTCACGGCGAGGGTGGCGAGCTTGGTGGTCATGGAAAGTTCCCCTGGATTTGGGCCGAGGCCATGTGATGCGGGTATGACGGTTTGATGACCGCCCTTAGGTCAAAACGAGACCGCGAGCGAGGCGGTCAGCGCGTGATCGTTTGTATCGCGTCCGCCACGCACGAAACGGCGCTGGTTGAGGTAGCCGGCTTCGAGCTTGACCGCTTTGCTGACGGGAAAGCTCAGCGCGATCGCGCTGCGGGCCCGCTCCAGCCCGTCGCTGGTCTGGAAGGCGGTGTTGTTGAAATTGATGAACGGCTCGGTGCTGAGATTCAGCGTCGGCGCCGTCTTGCCACCCAGCGGAATCGCAAGCTTTACATAGGGCCGAAACCGCCAGCCCGTGCCGTCGATCCCGTCCCGCCAGCGCTGCTCGAATCGCAGGCGGGCGCTGAGCGAGGCGCCGCCGAGCTTGGCGAAATTGTCGATCGTAACCTGCTCGCGCGCGCGCCGTTCCATCACCGTGAAATCGCCGGCGGCGTAGTTGGGATTGTGCACGTAGCCCGCCCAGGCCGCGACCTTGCGAGAAAGCTTGTAACCGATCAGCAGCGAATTCTCGATTTCGTAGAGGCCATCGCGGTTGTCGCTGAAGCGAACCCACAGCTCGTTATGGACGGCGAGCTTTTCCGATAGATCGGCCTTGGCCGACTGTGTCAGCCACTGCTGGAAATCGTCCTGGGCGAGCGCCGGCGCTGCGGCGGGAAGGGCGAAGGCGACAAGCGCGGCAAGCGCCGGAGTGCGGTAAGGGTTCATGCGGCGCGCCATTGCGACGGTTTCATGACGGTTGTGTGACAGCTGTCACATTTCCGCTTCGAACTGTGGATTATGCGTCCGCCGCGGCGGCGAGGCGAACGGTAACCACGGTTCCCTCGCCTCGCCGGCTGGCGATGTCGAGCTTGCCGCGGTGCCGCTCGACCACATGCTTGACGATCGCGAGGCCCAGACCTGTGCCGCCCGAGGCGCGGCTGCGCCCGGGATCGGTCCGATAAAAGCGCCGGGTCAAATGCGGCAGGTGCTCGGGGGCGATGCCTTCGCCGCGGTCGGCGACCGTCAGCACGGCCTCCCCCCCTTGTGCTTCGCTGGCGGAGACCTCGACCGCTTCGCCGGGATCGCCGTATTTGAGCGCGTTGTCGACCAGATTGCGGACAAGCTGCTCGAGCTGCTGGGCATCGCCCTCGACCGCCAGTCCCGGTGCGATGGCGAAGGCCAGGCGATTGCCGCGCTCCGAGCCGGCCGCGTCGCGCGCGGCGCGCTCGACCAGCGCCGAGAAGTCGATCCGTTCGGTCGGGATCTCGTGCTTTTCGGCCTCGATGCGCGAGAGCGACATGAGATCTCCGACCAGGGACTGGAGGCGCTTTGCTTCGCGCTGGATGGTCGAGAGAAAGCGCTCGGACGTCGCCCGATCGAGCTCCGCGCCTTCCTCGCGCAGCGTTTCGACATAGCCGATTATGGAGGCGAGCGGAGTGCGCAGCTCGTGGCTGGCGTTGGCGACGAAATCGGTGTGCGCGCGGCCGATGTCGGCCTCGGCGGTGCGATCGAGGAATTCCAGCACGCCCACCCCGCCGGGCAGGGCCTTGCGGTTGATCCGCCATACGTCGCGCCGCCGGACCAGGCCGGACACGGTCACCCCGCCGCTCTCGCCGCTCTCGATCAGTTCGAGCGCGTCGGGATTGCGCAGCATCATGCGGACGTCCTGCTCGAGAATGTGGCCACCGAACAGCGCGCGCGCGGCGGCATTGGCCACCGTCACGCGGTCGCGCCGCGTGATCACGATCGGCACCTCGGACAATTCGAACAGATCGCCCATCTGGGTCTCGTCCAGCGGAGCGGGCTTGGGCGTGCCGTCGCCGCGCGGCGGCTCCACGGCCGCCAGCCATAGCGTCAGGCACCACACAAGGAACAGCGCGGCGGCGGGAGCAGGCGAAACGCCGGTGAACACCGCCAGCACGCAGGCCAGCGCCGCGAGGAGAGCGGGCCCGAGGGGAAAGCGTCGTCCGGAGAGCATGCGGGCCTAGTAGCCGCGCTTCGGACCGGTGCAACCGCCGATGGTGACCCCTACGGGAATCGAACCCGTGTTTCAGCCGTGAGAGGGCCGCGTCCTGACCGCTAGACGAAGGGGCCACAGATCGGCTTGACGCCTCAACTGGGCCGGTAACTGGCCGGTCATGCCCCCGAGAACTCCCGTTGGTGACCCCTACGGGAATCGAACCCGTGTTTCAGCCGTGAAAGGGCCGCGTCCTGACCGCTAGACGAAGGGGCCTTCCCGTTGCCGGGCCGGTGGCAAGGCGCGCGCTCTAGGCGCGGGCGGGGCGGGCGTCAAGCGGGCGTGGCGGGGACTCTCGGCCCCTGCCCTCAATCGACAAAGGCCGCGTCCTCGAGATGAAGCTCGACCTTGGGCGTGCTGCCCCAGTCGTCGATCTTGGCGCGCCCGGCGAGCCACAGCCGGCGGCCCCTGGCGCCATGAAGCAGCGCCTGGCCGAGCGCGCTTTCGGCGGCGCGGAAGGCGATCGCCTTGAAGCTGCGTCCGTCCTTGCCGGCGGCGATCACGCGCAGGTGGTCGGTCCCGACGACATCCGCATTGACGAGCCGCACCGGTCCCACCGCGACGCGGGGGCCGGGCCAGCCCATGCCATAGGGTCCGGCCAGATCGAGGCTGGCGACAAGATCGGTGGTGAGTCCGCCGGGCGCGAGGCCGACGTCGAGCAGCACCTCCTGCTCGGCCGAGGCGCGCGCCACCTGGCCCCCGAGCCGCTCGTCGAGCCAGTCCGCCAACTCATCGATCTGCGCCCTCTCCACCGTCAGCCCCGCCGCCATCGCGTGCCCGCCGCCGGCGACCAGCAGCCCGGCGTCGCGCGCGGCGATGATCGCGGCGCCGAGATCGACGCCCGCGATCGAACGGCCCGAGCCTTTGCCCGTCCCGCCGTCGAGCGCGACCACCAGCGCGGGCTTGCCGGTCTTCTCCTTGATGCGCCCCGCCACGATGCCGATCACGCCGGGGTGCCAGCCCTCGCCCGAAAGCAACAGCACGCTGCGGTTATGCTGCGCGGCGAGCTGCGCCTCGGCCGCCTCCTGCACCGCGGCCTCGATCGCGCGCCGCTCCTCGTTGAGCGTCGAGAGCTGCGCGGCGATGCCGCGCGCTTCGTCGGGATCCTCGGTAGTAAGGAGGCGAACGCCCAGCGTGGCCTCGCCCACGCGCCCGCCGGCGTTGATGCGCGGGCCGAGCGCGAAGCCGAGGTCGTGGCATTGCGGGCTGCGGGTCAACCGGCTGGCATCGATCAACGCCGCCATCCCGATATTGGCGCGCCGGGCCATTACCTTGAGACCCTGCGCCACGAAGGCGCGGTTGAGGCCGTGCAGCGCGGCGACGTCCGCAACCGTGCCCAGCGCCACCAGATCGAGAAGCGCAATCAGATCGGGCTCGGCGCGGCCCGCGAAGAAGCCCCGCCCGCGCAGGGTCCGCACCAGCGCCACCGCGAGCAGGAAGGCGACGCCGACCGCCGCCAGGTGACCGTGCGCGGCGCCCTCGTCGCACTCGTCGAGCCGGTTGGGATTGACCAGCGCCACCGCGCGCGGCAGCTCGGGGCTGCATTTGTGGTGATCGACGACGATCACGTCGATCCCGGCGTCGTGCGCCTGCGCCAGCGCCTCATGCGCCATCGCGCCGCAATCGACCGTCACCACCAGGCTGCTGCCGCGCCGGCCCAGCTCCACCAGTGCCTCTCCCGACGGCCCGTAGCCCTCGAGCAGGCGGTCGGGGATGTAGTAATCCGCCGCCACGCCCAACATCCGCAGCGCGCGGATCAGCAACGCCGCGCTGGTCGCGCCATCGACGTCGTAGTCGCCGTAGACCGTGATCCGTTCGCCCGCGATGACCGCCTGGGCCAGCCGGTCGGCGGCAATATCCATGTCCGCGAAGATGGAGGGATCGGGGAGGAAGCCGCGCAGCGTCGGAGCGCGCTGCCGTTCGAGATCGTCCGGCGCCACGCCGCGCGCCAGCAGCAATTGGGTGACTATGTCGTGCTCGAGCGTCGCCCCGCCGCCCAGCGCCATGTTGCCGCCCCGCCAGCGCCAGCGCTTCCCGGAAAGGGAGCGCTCGACGCCGAGCGCGAGCGCGGGGGGAGCGGTCTGCATTGCGCCGGTTTAGCTCCCGGTATCGCCGGGCCGCAAGCGGCACGCCTTGACAATCGACAGCGCCGCGCGGCTCCTCGCGCCATGACCGATGCACCGCTGCTCATCGTCTGGCACAGCCGCACCGGCGCGAGCGAGGCAATGGCGCGCGCCGCCGCCGCGGGGGCGGGCGAGGGCGGGCGGCTGCTGCGCTGCGAGGCGGCCGAGGCGGCGGATCTGCTCTCCGCCCAGGGATTCCTGTTCTGCGGGCCGGAGAACCTCGCGTCGCTGAGCGGGGCGATGAAGGAGATGTTCGACCGGCTTTACTACCCGCTGCTCAAGCGCCTCGAGGGGCGCGCCTATGCCAGCATCGTCGCCGCGGGGTCGGACGGCAGCGGAGCGCAGCGCCAGCTCGATCGCATCGCCACCGGTTGGCGGCTGCGGCGGGTCGCGGAGCCCATGATCGTGAACTTCGGAGCGCAGACGCCCGAGGCGATCCTCGCCGCCAAGACCGTACCTTCCGATTCGCTCGCACGCTGCCGCGACCTGGGCGCGGCGCTGGCCGAAGGGCTCGCCCAAGGGCTGTTCTAGAGCCAGATGACGCCAGGTAGCACCGCCGTGACGGAGTCGATTTTGGCCCGGCGCAAGGCGCGAGGAGGGAGCCATGCCGAAGCATGGTGACCGACGAGCCACGCGGCGCTGAGCCAAAATCGGCCCGCCGCTGGCCCAAGGGGCCAGTTTATCCCGAGCGGCTGCTGCAAGCAGCCAGCCGAGGGGCGCCGCGCCTCGCCACGAAGCCGCTCCGGGCAATCACGGTGGTGCTACCTGGTGTCATCTGGCTCTGGGCACCTCGGAATCGGTGCTTTCCCCATTGGAGTTTGACTCGACCTCCGGTCCGTTTGCGGCCAGAACCAGGGGCATCGGTGGGAGGGGCCGGCCATCAACTCTGGGCGCGATACGACAGGCGGCGGACACGACGGGCCGGCGTTGCAACCTTGCCTGTTCGTGCTGTTTCCCGCGGGCGCGCGCCCGTCGGCGTCGGCCATCCGGGCGGCGCTGGCGCGGGGCGCGACCGGCCAAATCAGCCACGACCCCGCCCCGCGCGAAGGGGGCGTCTCGAGCGATTGGCTGGAGGTCGTGGTCGATGGGCTGACCTTCGATCTGCTCGGACTTGCGTCTGGGCCCAGCCTAAGGCCGCCCGCGCCGCGCCATTGCTTTGGGGTTTCCGCGGAGTCGCTCGCGGGCTGCGAAGCGATCGGGCTGGCGCCCGGTCCTCATCTCGCAGGCGCGGCCAGTGCGATGCCCGTGGTGCGCACGCTGTTGCGCCTCGCCGCCTCGCTGGCGTCGCAATGGGAGACGGCGCTCGGTGCCCTGTGGCTGCCCGCCGAGAGCGCGATGCGGCGCGACCTGTTCGTCAGCGCGATCGATGCGTGGCTCGCTGGCGGGCCCTTTCCCGCGCTTGGCTTGGCGGCCGTAACGCAGCGCCGCGGCGGCATGCTCGCGAGCGACGGGCTGGCGTTCTTTACCGGCCAGGAGCTGGTGCTCGACCCCGCGCTCAGCACCGACAGGCTCGCCGCCACGCGATTGCTGGTCCGGCTGATCGACCATCTGGTCGAAGAACCGCCGCTCGCGGGTGAACGCACGGTCCGGCTGGAGAACGGCCATAGCCTTCGTCTCGAGCCTTCGGGATCGGACATCGCCGTGACGCCGGGCGGGATGTGAGAGAAGCGGAGCGGCAAAGCCGGAGCCGGCGGCGTGGCGGCTGCCTCCCGTTCGGCGCGGTCAATCGCCCAGGCCGGCCAGGTCACGTCCGCGACCTTCAGCGCCATTACCTGGTGCCGCGCCAGGCGATCGCCTGGCCTGCGCTGCAGCGGTTGTTCGACGCGCTCGGCCGCGAGCGAATCGGATTCGACGATTTCCGCCGCAACGGCATGCTGCTGCCCGCGCACGAAAGCGCGGTGCTGCGCCTCGGGCTGCCGCTCCACCTCGGGCCGCATCGCGACTACAACCATATGGTGATCGAACGGCTCGGCACGATCGAGGCCGGCTGGTCGCGGCAACGCCCTCGTGACGATGCCGCGGCGCGAGCCACCGCGCTGATGCGGATCGGCCTCTTGCAAGCCGCCTTGCGCAAGCGGATTCTCGACCACAGCAAGCCGGTTCGCTTCAATCGCGCCGATCCGCTCGGGCACGGGCGGGACTTCGCCCTGCTCGATCGCCTCGCCGAGGCGTTGTGGGCGGCGTCTGGGGAGTGATCGCTTAGGCGGGCACGGCCTCGGCCACAGCGCGCCAGGCGGCGAAGTCGGCCTTGGCGCGCTCGGTATAGGCCAGCTTGCGAGACTTCTTGTGGATATCGGGCAGCGGCGGGAACAGCCCGAAATTGACGTTCATCGGCTGATAGGTCTCCGCCTCGGCATCGCCGGTGACATGCGCCAGCAGCGCGCCCATCGCGCTGGTGCGCGGCGGGGGCGTCCATTCGCGCCCGATTAGCTCGGCAACCGTCATCAGCCCCGCCATCAGCCCCACCGCCGCGCTCTCGACATAGCCTTCGCAGCCCGTGACCTGGCCCGCGAAGCGGATGTGCGGCGCCGCCTTGAGACGCAGCTGGCGGTCGAGCACCAGCGGGGAGTTGAGGAAGGTGTTGCGGTGCAGCCCGCCGAGCCGCGCGAACTCGGCGTTGGCCAGTCCGGGAATGGTCCGGAACAGCCGCACCTGCTCGGCATGTTTCAGCTTGGTCTGGAAACCGACCATGTTCCACAGGGTGCCGAGCGCGTTGTCCTGGCGAAGTTGCACCACCGCATGGGGCCAGCGCCCCTGCGGAAACTCCTCGGTCGCCCAGTGCGGGTTGTCGAGGCCGACCGGCTTCATCGGCCCATACCGCAGCGTATCGACTCCGCGCGCCGCCATCACCTCGATCGGCATGCAGCCTTCGAAGTAAGGCGTGTTCGCTTCCCATTCGCGGAACTCGGTCTTCTCGCCATCGAGCAGGCCCTGGTGGAAGGCGAGATACTGCTCCCTCGTCATCGGGCAATTGATGTAGTCCTTGCCGCCCCCCGGAGCTGAACCACGGTCCCACCTGGCCGCCATCCAGCAGACGCCCATGTCGATGCTGTCGCGGTGAACGATCGGGGCGATCGCGTCGAAGAACGCGAGCCGGTCGGAGCCGGTAGCGGCGACGATGCTCTCGGCGAGCGCCTGCGCGGTGAGCGGACCGGTGGCGACGATGGTCGGGCCGGAGGCCGGGAGGGCGTCGATGCGCTCGCGCACAATCTCGACATTCGGAAGCGCGCGCAATTCGCGCTCGACCGCGGCGGAGAACACCTCGCGATCGACCGCCAGTGCGCTGCCAGCGGGAACCCGCGCCTCCGCGCCCGCGTGCATCACCAGGCTGTCGAGACCGCGCATCTCGTGGTGGAGCAGGCCGACGGCGTTGTGTTCGTGATCGTCGGAGCGGAAGCTGTTCGAGCACACCAGCTCGGCGAGGCCGTCGGTCTGGTGCGCGGGCGTGGTGTTCGCCCCGGAAGCGTTGGCGCCCCGCATCTCCGACAACCGCACCCGAAAGCCGCGCCGACCGAGCTGCCACGCCGCCTCGCTGCCGGCGAGCCCGCCGCCGATGATGTGAACCTGCGTCATGGCCGCGCGTTAAAGCGCGGATCGCCGCCTGACGAGGAGTTTATGGTGTGCTAGGGCGCGGGCAGAGGGGCGGCTCGTGGCCCTTGCCTCGCGGGTCATGCACACCGTAGAGCGGACATATGCCGCGCCGTGCCCTGATCGACCACCGGCCCTGGCTGCTCGCCAGTCTCGCCGCCTCGGTCAGCTATTTCTTCGCCCGCGACAACCCGGTGCCGGGGCTCTACCTCATCGCCTGGAAAGGCGCGGCGGTCGGCCTGCTGGCGGTCTATGCCGCGCGGCGCGCGAAAAGCCCCGATGGCTGGCTGCTGACCGCGGCCCTGGCGCTCGGCGCGCTCGGCGATATGGTGCTCGAGCTCGACCTGGTCGCGGGCGGTGCGCTGTTCGCGCTCGCGCATCTGGTGGCGATCGCGCTGTTCCTGCGCAACCCGCGCGAGCGGCGGACCGGAAGCCAATGGCTGTTGGCGATCGCCCTGCTGCTCGGCACACCCTTGGTGGCCGCGCTGATGGCTCTGCCGGATCCGCGCTGGCCGATGGCCGCCGGCTATGCCGCCATTGTCGGCGCGATGGCGGCGAGCGCTTGGGTCAGCCGCTTTCCCCGTTACCGCGTCGGCCTGGGCGCGGTGCTGTTCGTGGTCAGCGACCTGCTGATCTTCGCCCGCGAGAGCGGCCAGCTTCCCGAAGCGATCGGCTGGTGGCTGGTCTGGCCGCTCTATTACGCCGGCCAGTTGCTGATCGCGACCGGCGTGGTCCGCGCGCAGCACCGCGGGCGGGCCTGAACGCGTCCCCTAAAGGTCCGTGGGCGGAGGCTCGTCGCGGTCCGGCGGATTGTCCGGCGCGGTCTCGGCGCCGCCCCGCGCCAGCATCTCCTCGACGATCGCCTCCTCGGCCGGGGTCTCGGGCTCTTCCTCCTCGTCGAGCCGCACCGCGCTCACGACATGCTCGTCGTCGGCGACATGGAACAGCCGCACGCCCGCCGAGCCGCGGCCGATCACACGCAGGCTTTCGAGCGGCAGGCGGATCAGCTTGGCCTGATCGGTCACCAGCAGCAGCTGATCGGCCTTGGTCGCGGCGAAGCTGGCCACCACGTCGCCGTTGCGCTCGATGTTGTCGATATTGGTGATGCCCCGACCGCCGCGCCCGGTGCGGCGGTATTCATAGGCGCTCGACAGCTTGCCATAGCCGTTGGCGCAGACGGTGAGGATGAATTGCTCGCGCTCGGCCAGATGATGAAAGCGGTCCTGGTCGCGCATCTCGCCTTCGCGCTCGGGCTTCCAGGGGGCGAAGCGGAGATACTCTTCGCGCTCCTCCTGGTCGCGCACGCCGACGCGGTGAAGGATCGAGAGCGAGATCACCTCGTCTTCGCCCTTGAGGCTCATGCCGCGCACACCGGTGGAGGTGCGGCTCTGGAATTCGCGGATGTCGTCGGCGGCAAAGCGGATCGCCTTGCCGCATTTCGTCGCCAACAACACATCGTCGCTGGGTTCTAGAAGCGCGACACCGATCAGCCTGTCGTTGCTTTCGGGATCGAATCGCATCGCGAACTTGCCGTTCGAGGGGATGTTGGCAAAGGCATCCATGCTGTTGCGCCGGACATTGCCTTTCGCGGTGGCGAACACCACGCTCAGCGCGCCCCAGGCGTCCTCGTCCTCGGGAAGCGGCAGCACGGTGCGGATCGTCTCGCCCCCATCTCCGAAACTGGCGTCGAGCGCGGGGAGGAGATTGACGATCGGGCGGCCGCGTGTGTTCGGCCCGCCTTCGGGCAGCTTCCAGACCTTGAGGCGATAGACCTTGCCGGTGGTCGAGAAGAACAGCACCGGATTGTGGGTGCTGGTGACGAACATCTCGCGCACCGCGTCCTCGTCCTTGGTGGCCATGCCGCTGCGCCCCTTGCCGCCGCGGTTCTGCGCGCGGAAGGTCGATAGCGGGGTGCGCTTGATGTAGCCGTCGTGGGTGACGGTCACCACCATCTCGTCGCGCTCGATCAAGTCCTCGTCCTCGAGGCCCTCCCAGGCGGGCATGATTTCGCTGAGGCGAGGCGTCGCGTAGAGCGTTTTGATCTCCGTCAGTTCGTCGCGCATGACGGCATACAACTTCACACGGTCTGCGAGGATTTCGAGGTAACCTGCGATGGCGGTTGCCAATTCCTGTAATTCGCCGCCGATCTCGTCGCGTCCCAAGGCCGTCAGGCGATGGAGCCTCAGGTCGAGAATCGCTTTCACCTGCCGTTCCGACAGACGATAGTTGCCGCCGTGCTCGTCGCTGCTCGGCTCGATCGCCTCGACCAGCGCGATATATTGCGCGATATCGCCGATCGGCCATTCCTTGGTCAGCAGCCGCGCGCGCGCCTCGGCCGGGTTGGGGGCGGTGCGGATCATCGCCACCACTTCGTCGAGGTTGGAGACGGCGACCACCAGGCCGAGCAAGATGTGCGCCCGGTCGCGCGCCTTCGCGAGCTCGAACTTGGTGCGGCGGGTGATCACCTCCTCGCGGAAGGCGATGAAGGCCTGGACGATGTCCCGCAACGACAGCGTTTCGGGCCGTCCGCCACGGATCGCCAGCATGTTGGCGGGAAAGCTCGCCTGCGCCGGGCTGTGCCGCCACAGCTGGTTGAGCACGACCTCGGCGGTGGCGTCGCGCTTGAGGTCGATCACCACGCGCACGCCCTCGCGCGAGCTTTCGTCGCGGATGTCGGAGATGCCCTCGACCTTCTTGTCCTTGGCGAGATCGGCGATCTTCTCGACCAGGCCCGACTTGCCGACCTGGTAGGGGATGGAGGTAAAGACGATTGATTCGCGGTCGCCCCGACTCGTCTCGATCGTGTGGCGCGCGCGCATCAATATGCCGCCGCGCCCGGTTGTGTAGGCCTGGTGCGCGCCATAGCTGCCCAGGATGATCGGCGCGGTGGGAAAATCGGGTCCCGGGATGATCCGGAACAGCTCTTCGCTGGTGATCGCGGGGTTCTCGATGAAGGCCAGGCAGCCATCGATCACCTCGCCCAGATTGTGGGGGGGGATGTTGGTCGCCATGCCGACCGCGATGCCGCCGGCGCCATTGACGAGCAGGTTGGGGAAGCGCGCCGGGAGCACCGTCGGCTCGCGCCGCGACCCGTCGTAATTGTCGGTGAAGTCGACGGTGTCCTTGTCGAGATCGTCGAGCAGGCTGTTGGCGACCCGCGCCAGCCGCGCCTCGGTGTAGCGCATGCTCGCCGGCTCGTCCGGGTCCATCGAGCCGAAATTTCCCTGGCCGTCGACCAGCAGAACCCGCATCGACCACGGCTGCGCCATGCGCACCAGCGAATCGTAGATCGCCTTGTCGCCGTGCGGATGATAATTGCCCATGACGTCGCCGACGATCTTGGCGCTCTTGCGATATGGCCGCCCCGCGACCATCCCGCCTTCCTGCGCCGCGAACAGAATGCGGCGGTGCACCGGCTTCAACCCGTCGCGCACATCGGGCAGCGCACGGCTCACGATCACGCTCATCGCGTAATCGAGATAGCTGGTCTTCATCTCATCGACGATGTCGATGCGGGTGTAGTCGTCGCCGCCCGGAGCGGGCGCGGTGATGAGATCGGTTTCGTCGCTCAATTTTCGGGTGTTTCGGCTGCAGCGGGCTCAGAGCCCCGGAATGGCCCATAGCTAGGCGCGGCCGCGCGAAATTGCGACTCGCCGCGGCGCCATCGAGGCCCCGCGCACCCCGTTTTCCACACTCGCGGCGCCTGAACGAGGGGAAGGTGGGGCATTCAATGCGCGTTCACGCCAAATCCCCCACAAGCGTTGCATTGCGAAAGCAAGCGGGGCATTCCATCGGCCATTCGATTGCCAGCCTCCGCTGGCGCGCAAAACTTGCCATCTCTGTGGAGAGAGAGATCATGACCTTCAGCCGTAACGCCGCCGTCCGGCGCATCCTTTCGCCCATCCTCCTCGCCGCCGTCGCCTCGGCCGCCTGGCAGGCACCCGCCGCGGCGCAAAGAGCGCCGAAGGGAGAAAAGAAGGCCGCCGCCCAGCCCAAGGCCAACTACTCCAAGGGCTTCGTCGCCGCCTACAAGCCGCTCGAGGCGCAGGTGAACGCGCCGGCTCCCGACTACGCCGCCATCAAAGCCGCCTTGCCCGGGCTGATCGCCGCCTCCCAAACCCCCGACGACCGGGCGGCTACCGGCCGCCTGGTGTTCACCGTGGGACAGAAGAGCAACGACCATGCAACTGCCCTGCAAGGCGCCGAAATGGTCATCGCGAGCGGCAAGGTCGATGCGGCCGCCTCGGGGCAGTTCAATATGGTCGCCGCGCAGCTCGCCTTTAACCTCAAGGATTACGCCAAGGCCCGCACCTATGCCGAGACGGCGATCAAGGCCGGATACACCCAGAACGATCCCGAACTTCTTGTGGCGGAAAGCTATTTCGCGCAGGACCAGTACGCGCCCGGCCTCAAATACCTGGCCGACACCATCGCCGCTCGCAAGGCCGCCGGCCAGCCGGTGCCCGAGGCCTGGGTGAAACGGGGCCTCGCCACCGCCTACAACAACCAGCTCGACGCCGAGGCCAACCAGTGGGCGGTGGTGTACGCGCGCGACTTCCCGAGCGAATCGAGCTGGGGCGATGCGATCTCGATCGCGATCAACAACGGCAATTACGCCGCCCCCGAAATGCTCGATCTGCTTCGGCTCGCGCGCCGCACCAAAACCATGCGCAGCAGGGGTCAATACCTCGAATACATCGACTCGGCCGATCCGCGGAAGCTCCCGAACGAGGTGATGGAGGCGATCGAGGCCGGCACGGCGGCCAAGCTGGTGGACCCGAGCCTCCAGGCGGTGAAGGAGGCGAGGGCTTCGGCGCAAGCCCGGCTCGCCGCCGACAAGACAGAGCTGCCCGCGCTGCAGCGCGACGCCGGGGCGGCCGGCGCCAAGCTGGTGACGGTGATGGCCGCGGCGGACACGCTGCTGAGCTATGGCAAGGCGGCCGAAGCGGAAACGCTCTATACCAGGGCGCTGACGATGCCGGGGGTCAACACCGCCCTCGTGCTCACGCGCCTCGGTATCGCCCAGCTCGATCAGGGCAAACACGCCGAGGCGCAGGCCAATTTCGCCAAGGTCCAGGGCCCGCGTCGGACGATCGCCAATCTGTGGGCGCTCTACGCGGCGCAGAAGGCGTCTCCCTCAGCGGGCGCCGCGGCGACCACCGGCTGAGCGCCAGCCATGCGAGGAATTTGGGGCGTCGGAGCGATCCGGCGCCCTTGCTCGTCGCTCCAGGGTTCTAGGGTCTAACGCAGCCGTTTGACCCACAACTGCCCGCCATCGCGCGGCTCGACCTTGAAGTTGCCAAGGCTGCGGAACAGGTCGGACAGGGTCGTGAAGCCGTAGTTGCGGACGTCGAAGCTGGAGCGGTTGCCAGCGATCTGTCCGACCTGCTGGAGCCGCGCCCAGCCCTGCTCGTCGCGCTTGGCCTCCTTGTAGGCCGCGCCGATCAGCTCGACGAGCTCGGTATCGGCGGCGACGGAGGCGGCCGAGGAGGCGGGCGGGGGCTGATCGTCGGCGGCGGCCGCGGCCTTGATCAGCTGGTCGATGTCGATGAAGCGGGTGCAGGCGGCCTTGAACGCCTGCGGTGTCTTGGTGCTGCCGAATCCGTACACCAGGATCCCGTCCTGCCGCAGGCGCATGACCAGCGGCGTGAAGTCGCTGTCGCTGCTCATGATGCCGAACCCATCGACCTTGCCCTGATAGAGCAGGTCGATGGCGTCGATGGTCATCGCCATGTCGGTGGCGTTCTTGCCCTTCGAGACGTCGAATTGCTGGTGCGGGCGGATGCCGTATTTGTTGGTGATGCTGTCCCATTTGGACAGATTTCCCTTGGCGAAATTGCCATAGGCGCGGCGGATGTTGACCTGGCCGAGCTCGGCCATGACGGTCAGCACCGCGTCGATCGCCTTGGGCTGCGTGTTGTCGGCGTCGATCAGGAGCGCGATGTTGCTGAGGGTTTCGTGGCTGGTTTCCATCTCGCTCACATGGGGGCGCCGCGCCGGTTACTCAACCGGGGCGAAGGTCCCGCGGGCCTCCTCCAGCAGGTGCAGCGCCCCGTCCGAAATGGCGAAGAAGGCGCCGCGAAGCCGCAGCCGCCCTTGCGCCTCCAGCTCGGCGACACAGGGGAAGCTGCGCAGATTGGCGAGGCTGACCTTGACGGCTTCCTGCTCCATCGCGCGTTCGGCAAGGCGGCCCTCGGGGCCATGCTCGGCGACAACCTTCTCGCGCGCGTCGTCGAGCATCTCGATCCAGTCGGCGATGAACCCGCCGCGACCGGGCTCCTCGCCGCGCATCGACTGGGTGAGCGCCGCCTTGCAGCCGCCGCACAACCCGTGCCCCATCACCACGATCTCGCGCACCTTCAGGAACTGGACGGCGAATTCGAGCGCCGCGGAGACACCGTGATGGCCGGGCGTGGTCTCGAATGGCGGGACCAGCGCGGCGACGTTGCGGACCACGAAGATTTCGCCCGGATCGACGTCGAACACCTGCGCCGGATCGACGCGGCTGTCCGAACAGGCGATCACCATCACGCGCGGCTCCTGCCCCTCGCGCAGCGCCGCCCAGCGCTCGCGGCGCGGGTTCCAGCTATGCTCGCGGAAGCGGCGGTAGCCTTCGATGAGGCCGGCGAGCTCGAGCGAGGGTGGAGTTGTCATGCGAGGGGCTGATGGCGCGCGCCATTGCGCCTGACAAGTCCCGGGCTTAAGTGCGCCGCATGAACGACATGTCCACCGCCCCGCAGCCTCCTGGAGAGCGGCCCCAGGAACGCACAGGGCGCCTACGCAAGCCCGACTGGATTCGCGTCAAGGCCCCGGTGAGCGAGGGCTATCACGAGACGCGCCGGCTGATGCGCGATCTGGGCCTCAACACCGTGTGCGAGGAAGCGGCCTGCCCGAACATCGGCGAATGCTGGACCAGGAAGCATGCGACGGTGATGATCCTGGGCGACGTGTGCACGCGCGCTTGCGCCTTCTGCAACGTCAAGACCGGGATGCCGCGCACGGTCGATCCGTTCGAGCCCGAGAACGTCGCCATCGCGGCGGGCAAGATGGGTCTCTCGCACATCGTCGTCACGAGCGTCGATCGCGACGATTTGCCCGACGGCGGGGCGGGGCAGTTCGTCAAGGTGATAAAGGCGCTGCGGCGCGAGACGCCGGACACCACCATCGAGATCCTGACACCCGATTTCCGTGGCAAGATGCGGCCCGCTGTCGAAGCGATTTGCGAAGCGGGACCAGACGTTTACAACCATAACCTCGAAACGGTGCCAGGATTGTACCCCACGATCCGGCCGGGCGCGCGTTACTATGCGTCGCTCCGCCTGCTCGAGGAAGTGAAGGCGCACGATCCGCTGATCTTCACCAAGAGCGGGATCATGCTCGGGCTGGGCGAGCAACGACTCGAGGTCCACCAGGTGATGGACGACATGCGCAGCGCCGACGTCGATTTCATCACCATGGGGCAATACCTCCAGCCCACCCCGCGCCATACCAATGTCGAGGAGTTCGTCACCCCCAGGGCGTTCGCCGCCTATGGCGCGATCGCGCGGGCCAAGGGGTTCCTGCAGGTCGCGGCGAGCCCCCTGACGCGCTCGAGCTACCACGCCGGCGACGATTTCGCCGCGATGCGGGCGGCCCGAGAGGCCAAGGTGGCGCGGGCGGTTTAGGCACTTTGACCGCCGTTGCCGCCTCCGTTCGTATCGAGCGTAGTCGAGATACGATGTCGCCGCGCTTGCGTGTCTCGACTACGCTCGACACGAACGGACAGCTTGGGGCTTTGGACTGATGCCCGGTATCCGCGAAACGCGGCGCATACCCTATAGCTGCGAGCAGATGTTCGATCTGGTGGCGGACGTTGGCCGCTATGACGAGTTCCTGCCCTGGGTGGTGGCGGTGCGCGTCAGGTCCGACAGCGACAGCGAGATGATCGCCGACCTGCTGGTGGGCTTCAAGGCGATCCGCGAGAAGTTCACCTCGCGCGTCCAGAAGCACCGGCCCGACCACATCAACGTCCATTACATCGACGGGCCGCTGCGCGATCTCGACAACAGCTGGGATTTCCGCCCGTTGGCGGACGGCGGCTGCGAAGTCGATTTCCGCGTCGATTTCACCTTCCGCAACCCGGTGTTCGAGGCGCTGGCGGGGCAGTATTTCGACCGCGCCTTCCGCCGCATGGTCGAGGCGTTCGAGACGCGCGCGGCGCAGCTTTACGGCGCGCCGCCGGTCTCCGCCGCCGGCTGAACCGGCAAGAGCAGCTCGAGCGCGGCCAAGGCCGCCTGGATCCGGATCGCCGAGCGGTTCGCGCCGTCGAAATAGACCAGTTCCCCCTCCGGGGCGCCGTCGCCATCGCGCAATGCCCGCGCGAACACCACCGTGCCAACCGGCTTGAGCGCGGTGCCGCCATCCGGCCCCGCGACTCCGCTCACCGCCACCGCGACATCGGCCCGGCTCTTCGCCAGCGCGCCCCTCGCCATCGCCCAGGCGCAGGCGATCGAGACCGCGCCGAACGTATCGATGATGTCCTCCGAAACGCCCAGGCATTCGGCCTTGGCCTCGTTGGAATAGGTGACATAGGCCCGGTCGAGCACCGCCGAGGAGCCGGGAATCTCGGTCAGCGCGGCGGCGACGAGGCCGCCGGTGCAGCTCTCCGCCAGCGCGACGGTGCGCCCGCGCGCGCGGTTCTCCTCGACCACGCGGCGGGCCAGCGCGACGAGGTGGCCCGGGAGAAGCGAATCATCGTCCATCGCGGCCATCATACGCGCTGAAGTGTCACCAGCGCCTGCGCGGCGATCCCTTCGCCGCGACCCGCGAAGCCGAGACCCTCGGTGGTGGTCGCCTTGACGCTGACCGCGCCAGTCGCGACCCCCAGCAGATCCGCGATCCGCGCGCGCATAGCCTCGCGGTGCGGGCCGATCCTGGGCGCTTCGCAGACGATCGTCAGGTCGGCGTTGGCGATGGTGTAGCCCGCGGTCCAGGCGAGGGCGACGGCGTGCTGGACGAACACCGAGGACGCCGCGCCCTTCCAGCGCGCGTCCGAGGGCGGGAAATGCGTGCCGATATCGCCTTCGCCAAGCGCGCCCAGGATCGCGTCGACCAGCGCGTGGAGCGCCACGTCGGCATCGCTGTGCCCCGCGAGTCCCTTGTCGTGCGGAATCGGCACACCGCCAAGCCACAGCTCCTCGCCCGCCGCGAGGCGGTGAACGTCGTAGCCCATGCCGACGCGCATCTGCGGGAGCGGGGTGGCGAAGTCTTCGGCGTAGGTCAGCTTGGCGAGCCGGGTGTCTCCTTCGACCAGCGCGACCTGGCCCCCGGCCACATGAAGCACCTGGGCATCGTCGCCCGCGCTCGGCTCGCCGGGCCAGGCGCGGTGCGCGGCGAGGATCGCGGGGAAGCGGAACGCCTGCGGGGTCTGGACGCGGCGCAGCATGTCGCGCGCGCCGGCATCGCCCATCACCTCACCCTCGGCGTGAACCATGCTGTCGACCACCGGGAGCACCGGAATCGCGCCAGGGCTCTCGTCGAGCGCATCAAGCAGGCGGGCGATGACCGCGGCAGGCAGATCGGGCCGCGCCGCATCGTGGATCAGCACCCGCGCGGGCCCGTCGGCGGCGAGCGCCTCGAGGCCCCGTGCCACCGACCGCTGGCGCGTTTCGCCGCCGGGGATCAGGAGGACGCCAGCGAGGCCGCGGAGCGCCTGGGCGGCGAGCTCGTCCGCACCCTCGGGAATGGCGACCGCGACGGGATCGGCGCCCGCGGCCAGCAGCGCCTCGACCGAATGGCGCACGACCGGCTTGCCGCGCCAGTGTGCGAATTGCTTGGGCACCGGCTGCCCGGCGCGCAGCCCTTCGCCGGCGGCGACGACGATGGCGGCGAAGCTCGAGGCGGCGGGGGGTGGGGCGGGGGCGAGCGGCATCGCGGGGCGCGCGGTACTCGCTTGCCCTTCATGCTGCAATGCACTATCGGCTGCCCAATATTTAGGCATTGCCGCTTTCATGACCAGTCTGCCCCCTCCGCCTCCGTTGGCGCCCCTGCGCGTCGGCCCTGTGCCGATCGCCACGCCAGTGGTGCTGGCGCCGATGACGGGCGTGACCGATCTGCCGTTCCGCCGCCTGGTGCGGCGCTATGGTTCGGGGCTCAACGTCACCGAGATGATCGCCAGCGAGGCGGCGATCCGCGAGACGCGCCAGTCGCTGCGGAAGGCCGCCTGGGATCCGGTCGAGGAGCCGGTCTCGATGCAGCTCGTCGGCTGCGATCCCGCGTCGATGGCCGAAGCCGCGAGGCTCCAGGAGGGCAATGGCGCGGCGATCATCGACATCAACTTCGGCTGCCCGGTGAGGAAGGTCGTGGGCACGCTCGCCGGCAGCGCGCTGATGCGCGAGGTGCCGCTGGCGACCAGGCTGATGGAAGCCACCGTCAAGGCGGTCTCGGTGCCGGTCACGGTCAAGATGCGGATGGGCTGGGACCACGCCAGCCTCAACGCACCCGAACTGGCGAAGATCGCCGAGGGCCTCGGCATCCAGATGATCACCGTCCACGGCCGCACGCGCAACCAGATGTATTCGGGCAGCGCCGACTGGGCCTTCGTCCGCAAGGTCAAGGACGCCGTGCGCATCCCGGTGATCGTCAACGGCGACATCTGCACGATCGCGGACGCGGCCACAGCGCTCGAGCAGTCGGGCGCGGACGGGCTGATGATCGGGCGCGGCGCCTATGGCAAGCCCTGGCTGCTCGGCCAGGTCATGCACTGGTGGCGCACCGGCGAGCGCCGCGCCGATCCCGGCATCGCCGAGCAATATGGGGTGCTTATGGAGCACTACCGCGCCATGCTCGACCACTATGGCGAGGATGTCGGGGTCAAGATCGCGCGCAAGCATCTGGGCTGGTACACCAAGGGGCTGCCGGGTTCGGCAGAGTTCAGAAACCGTGTGAACTTCATTGCGCAAGCCTCTCGAGTCCTGAGTGAACTCGAACGCTTCTACGAACCCTTCCTGCTGCGGCGCGCGGCGTGAGCCCGGCCGCGCCCTCCGCGGCAAGCCAGGAAGACGCGCCGGTCGCGCCCGATGCCCGGCACTCCCGGCCCGACGCGGCCAGCCAACTTGCCGGCTTCGTGTTCGCGGTGCTGCTGCTCGACCCCGATGGCCGTGTCATCGAGGCCAATCCCGCCGCGGAGGACTTGCTCGGCCGCAGCGCGACCCGGCTGATCGGAGCGCGTTTGACGGACATCGCCTCGATCGGCGATCCGCGGGTCGAGGCGGGGCTGGCCGAGCCAGATGCCCCGCTGGTGGCGCGCGATGTCCCGCTCGCCACCGGCACGCTGACGCGCCGCGTCAATCTCACCAGCTCGCCGCTCCACGGCCATCCGGGCTGGCGCATGGTGACAATCAGCGAGGCCGGGCTGGGCGGCGAGGAGCAGGGCGAGGGCATGGAGCTGCGCGCGCCGGCGATCCTGGCGCATGAGATCAAGAATCCGCTCGCCGCGATCCGGGGCGCCGGCCAGCTGCTCGCCCGCCGGCTCGAGGCCCGGGACAAGCCGCTCGCCGGAATCATCGCCGCCGAGGTCGACCGCATCGCGGGGCTAATCGACCGCATGCAGCAGCTCGGCAGCGCGCCGAAGGTCGATCGGGGCTGTGGTTGCAACCTCCACGAAGCCATCCGCAGCGCGCTCGCCAGCGTGCGCGCCGCGCGCGGCGACCGGGTCGAGCTGATCGAGGAGTTCGACCCTTCGCTGCCCCCCGTGGCCGCGGAGGTCGCAGCCCTCGAGCAGGTGCTCATCAATCTGGTAAGCAATGGCTGCGACGCTTGCGCCGGCGCGGCGGATCCCCGCGTCGTGGTCCGCACGCGTTTCGTGAGCGGACTCGTCTACAACGTCATCCGCTTCGGCAAGGCCACGCGGCTGCCGGTGGAGATCGTGGTCGCCGACAACGGCCCCGGCATCGCGCCCGAGCTGCGCGACCATGTCTTCGAGCCCTTCGTCACCGGCAAGGCGCACGGCCAGGGGCTCGGCCTCGCGCTGGTGCGCAAGCTGGTTCGCGACATGGGCGGCCGGATCGCGCACGAGCGCGACGACAAGGCCGGGCTGACCTCGTTCCGCATCAATCTCGCGGTCGCGCCAGCCTCGGCGCCGGGCGCGGCGGCATGAGCGCGCGCGTCCTGCTGGTCGAGGACGACCGCTCGATCGCGACCGTCATCACCGAGGCGCTGCGCGAGGAGGGGCATGACGTCACCACCTGCACCGAGGTGGTGCGGCGCGATGCCTTACTGGACGAAGGGCGTTACGACGTCATGCTGACCGACGTCGTGCTGGCGGACGGCGACGGCCTGGCGAGCATGGCGGCGGTGCGCCATCGCGCCCCGCACATGCCGGTGATCGTCCTCTCGGCGCAGAACACGCTCGACACCGCGGTGCGCGCCAGCGAGAGCGAGGCCTTCGAATATTTCCCCAAGCCCTTCGACCTCGACGAGCTGGTGCGCGCGGTGGGCCAGGCGGTGGCGCAGCCGGGTTCGCAACCCGCCGAGCCCGACACGCCGGCCCAGGGCCTGCCATTCATCGGCGGCAGCCCCGCCATGCAGGGCGTGTACCGCATGATCACCCGCGTGCTGCGCAACGATCTGACCGTGCTGGTCACGGGCGAATCGGGCACCGGCAAGGAGCTGGTGGCGGAAGCGATCCATTCGCTCGGCCACCGCCGCACCGGACCCTTCGTGGCGGTCAACGCCGCGGCGATCCCGCGCGACCTCGTCGAAAGCGAGCTGTTCGGACACGAAAAGGGCGCGTTCACCGGCGCCATCGCGCAGGCGATCGGCAAGTTCGAGCAGGCGCAGGGCGGGACGCTGTTCCTCGACGAGATCGGCGACATGCCGGCCGAGGCGCAGACGCGGCTGCTGCGCGCGCTGCAATCGGGCCGGATCCGCCGCGTCGGCGGGCGGCAGGAGATCGCGGTCGATGTCCGCATCGTCGCCGCGACCAACCGCGCGCTCGAACCGATGACCGCGGCCGGGTCTTTTCGCGAGGACCTGTTCTACCGCCTCAATGTGGTGCCGATCCACCTTCCGCCGCTGCGGGAACGGCGCGAGGATATCGCCGCGCTGGCGCGGCATTTCCTGGGTCAGGCCGAAGCCGAGGGACTGCCGCGCCGCGGCATCGACGCCGGCGCCATCGCGGCGCTGTCCGCCCGGGCCTGGCGCGGCAATGTCCGCGAGTTGCGCAACGCCGTCTTCCGCCTGGCGCTGTTGACGCGCGAGAACGCGATCGATCGCCTCATGGTCGAGGAGGCGCTGGGCCGCGCATCGGAGCCCCCGACCGCGTCTGGCCCGGCCGGACTTGCCGCGGCGCTGCACGCCTGGATCGCGGCCGAGGCTCCGGCCGACGGCACGATCTACCACCGCGCGCTCGCCGAACTCGAGCGGCCGCTGTTCGACCACGCGCTCCAGCGCACTGGCGGCAACCAGATCGCGGCCGCGCGCCTGCTCGGGATCAACCGCAACACGCTGCGCAAGCACCTCGCCGACCTCGCCGCCGGGGAGCTTCGCCGCGATTAGTCGTCCGCTGGGCGAATTAGTTCTTGCCAAAATGCCACACCGCCGTTGTATTCGCGCAACGATGGCGACGCATGCACGGACTTCGACGGCCTGGCCGACACCGCGCTGGTTGCGCCGGATCATCGTCACTTCGCGCCGGTCGAATGTGTTCCCCTTGATCGAGGGCCTGTGCGTGGTCTGGCTGCTGGCGATGGGGTGGAGCGCCTATGTCGCCTTCAGCACCTCGCCGGGGGAGGGCGCGCTCCTGCCCACCCGGCAGGTCGCGTTGCTGCTGATGGGGGCGTTGATTCCGGCGATCGGGCTGCTCGTGCTGCTCGGGCGCCGGCTCGCGCTGCGGCGTGCGGCGGGCAGCACCGCCCGGCTGCACGTGCGCCTGGTGTTTCTGTTCTCGCTGATCGCGGCGGTCCCGACCCTGCTGGTGGCGGGGTTCGCGGCGGTGCTGTTCCAGTCGGGCGTCGATTTCTGGTTTTCGGACGATTCGCGCGGGCTGATGGCCAACGCCAACAAGCTCGCCGAAAGCTATTATGCGCAGAATCAGGAGGATGTGGCCAACCACACGATCGCGATGGCCAGCGACTTGCGCTATTACCTGGAGCGGGTCTCGCTGGTCAGCGAGAACTGGCCGACGCTGTTCCGCTACCAGGCCGAAAACCGCGACATCACCGAAAGCGCGATTCTCCAGCAGCAGCGCGACGGCAGCTTGCGCACCGCATTCGTCTACGGGCTGGGCCACGACAACGATCCCGCCAAATTCGTCGCTGGCGCGCTGCCGACGCTGACCGGCGGCCAGCTGGTGGCGGTGCGGGGCGGGCCGGTGCGGATCGAGTCGGTCGCGCCGATCGACCGCGGCAGCGGCATCTATCTTTACACCGCGCGCAACGCCGAGGCCGATTCGTTCCGCAGCTGGGAGGCGGCGAAATCGATCGCCTCGGCCTATGACGTCCTCATCGGGCGTGCGCGGGCGCTGCAGCTGCGCTTCAACCTCGCGCTGTTCTTCGTCAGCCTGGCGCTGGTCGGCTTCGCGGTGTGGTTCGCGCTGCGCTTCGCCGATCGCCAGGTCGAGCCGCTCACCGACCTCGTGCTGGCGGCGCGCAAGGTCGGCGCGGGCAATTTCAGCCTGCGGATGGAGGGCCGCCAGGGCGGCGACGAGATCGGACTGCTCAACCGCGCCTTCAACCGCATGACCGCGCAGCTGGAGAAGCAGACCGACGCCCTGGTGGGCGCCAACCGCCAGCTCGAGGAGCGCCGCGGCTTCATCGAGGCGGTGATCCAGTCGGTCAGCGCGGGCGTGCTCTCGCTCGACGCCGCGGGCGGGATCCAGCTCATGAACGCGCCGGCGCGGGCCTTGCTGGGGGCGGGGGACAGCGAGCAGCTGCACATCGACGAGGTCGCGCCGCAGATCGCGGCGATGGTCGCCGCCGGGCTGCGCCAGGGCGTGATCAGCCATTCCAAGTCGGGCGAGCTCCTCACGCTGGCGGTCAAGATCGCGCCCGAGAAGGATGGCCACGTGGTCACTTTCGAGGACATCACCCGTCAGTTGCTCGATCAGCGCCAGGCCGCCTGGTCCGACGTCGCCCGCCGCATCGCGCACGAGATCAAGAACCCGCTGACGCCGATCCAGCTCGCCACCGAGCGGCTGCGCCGCCGCTATCGCGAGCAGATCGAGCAGGACGGCGAGCTGTTCGACGAACTCACCGCCACCATTGTTCGCCAGGTCGGCGATCTGCGCAAGATGGTGGACGAGTTCTCGTCTTTCGCGCGGCTGCCCAAGCCGGTGTTCAGACCCGAGGATGCGCTCGATCTGGTGCGTCAGGCGCTGTTTCTGCAGGAGGTGGCGCATCCAGAGATCGCGTACGAGCTGGGGGGCGATGTCGATGCCCCGGCGATGCTCGCGGTCGATCGTCACCAGTTCGGCCAGGCGATGACCAATGTGCTCAAGAACGCTGCCGAAGCGATCGATACGCGTCTTCGGGACGCCGAGCCGGACTACCGCGGACGCATCGCGGTGACGCTCGACGTCGGAGAGGACGCGCTCGCCGTGGCGATCGAGGACAACGGCATCGGCCTGCCCCAGGACCGCGAGCGGATCGTCGAGCCCTATGTCACCACGCGCGAAAAGGGCACCGGGCTCGGCCTCGCGATCGTCAACAAGATCGTGGAGGAGCACGGCGGCGAGATGATCTTCGCTCCGCGCCCCGACGGTGGCACTCGCGTCGAGCTGCGCTTCGCGCGCGACCCTCACCGAAGCGCCGCCGATTCGAACAAGGTAGAGCCATTATAATGGGATACGCATGACGCTCGAAATCCTCGTGGTAGACGACGAACGCGACATCCGCGAACTGGTCGCGGGTGTGCTCAGCGATGAGGGCTATGCTTGTCGCACTTCGGGCGACAGCGCCGGCGCGCTCGAGGAGATCGACCGCAAGCGCCCGAGCCTCGTCCTGCTCGACGTCTGGCTGCACGGCAGCCCGATGGACGGGCTCGAGGTGCTCGACGCGATCAAGAGCCGCGAGCCCGACTTGCCGGTCATCATCTTCTCCGGCCATGGCAGCATCGACACCGCGGTCTCCGCGGTCAGCCGCGGCGCGATGGATTTCATCGAGAAGCCGTTCGAGGCCGGGAAGCTGCTCCATCTCGTCGGGCGAGCCACCGAGACCGAGCGGCTGCGGCGCGAGAACATCCGTCTCAAGAGCGCGGTCCCGACCGGCGAGGAGTTCACCGGCAACAGCGTCGCCATCAACGCCGTGCGCGCGACGCTGAAGCGCGTGGCGGGCACCGGCAGCCGCGTCCTGATCAGCGGGCCGGGCGGGGCGGGCAAGGAGGTCGCCGCGCGGCTGCTCCACGCCTGGAGCCCGCGCGCCGACAAGCCCTTCGTCACCGTCAACTCGGCGCGCATCACGCCCGAGCGGTTCGAGCACGAGCTGTTCGGCGAGGAGCAGGACGGCCGTCTGCTGCGCGCCGGAATGCTCGAAATGGCCGACGGCGGGACGCTCTACCTCGACGAGGTGGCCGACATGCCGCTGTCCACCCAGGCGCGCATCCTGCGCGTGCTGACCGAACAGAGCTTCGTGCGTGTCGGCGGCGGCCGCCAGATCGGCGTCGATGTCCGTGTGGTCTCTTCCACCGCCCGCGATCTGGCCAGGGAGATGGAGGAGAAGCGCTTCCGCGAGGATCTGTTCTACCGTCTCAACGTCGTGCCGGTGGCGATTCCTTCGCTCGCCGAGCGACGCGCCGACATTCCGGCGCTCGCCGAGCATTTCTTCACCCGCTACGCTTCCGAGCAGGGGCTCCCGGCGCCGCGCATCGGCGAGGAGGCGATGGCCGCGCTCCAGGCCTACGACTGGCCGGGCAACGTCCGCCAGCTGCGCAATGTCGTGGAGCGCGCGATCATTCTGACCCCTCGCGACAAGCTCGACGTGATCGAGACCGAAATGCTCGGCACCGAAATCACCGAGGGCCGCGCGGGAACCAGCAATGCGATGACCTCGCTGATGGGGGCGCCCTTGCGCGAGGCGCGAGAGAGCTTCGAGCGCGAATATCTCGCGGTCCAGATCCGGCGCTTCTCGGGCAATATCTCCAAGACGGCGAGCTTCATCGGGATGGAACGCTCGGCGCTGCACCGCAAGCTCAAGCTGCTCGGCATGGTGGACCGCAAGAGCAACGGCGCCGAACTCGATTGAAAGCGCCATGACGGGCCCCGGAACGGTCGTGAAAAAAGACCGTTGGCGAATTGGGCGCACAGCCGCATAAGGGCGGCCTACGCGGAACCTCGCGTCACGCGCGTGATGCGGATTTCCAGATTGCGGGGCCGCGGTGGGCGCCCGCCAACAAGAAGGAAAGGCTGGCGATGGCGTCGGAGAGAACCTTGAGCGCGCGGCCGAGGCAGGCGAAGGCGGAACCCGAAGTTCCGGCCAAAGCCAAAGCGGCTCCCAAGACCGGGGCCAAAGGCCCCAATCCAAAGGGCCAGAGCCTCCAGGACTCGTTTCTCAACCTCCTGCGCAAGTCCAAGGCGCCGGTCACCATGTTCCTCGTCAAGGGCGTCAAGCTCCAGGGCATCGTGACCTGGTTCGACAATTTCTCGATTCTGTTGCGCCGCGACGGGCAGTCGCAGCTCGTCTACAAGCACGCGATCTCGACCATCATGCCGGGCGCGCCGATGGACGCCGCGCAATTCGAGAGTCAGGGCCAGACCGGCAAGCAGCGGCTGTTGCAGGATGTGTTCCTGAGCCGGGTGAGCGAGGCGGAGGCGCAGGTGACCATGTTCCTGGTCAACGGGGTGATGCTCCAGGGGAGGATCGCCGCTTACGACCTGTTCTGCATGCTGCTCGAGCGCGAGGGCTATGTGCAGCTTGCCTACAAGCATGCGGTTTCGACGATCCAGCCCGCGACGGCTGTCGATCTGACCGAGGAATTCGAGGGCGACGAAAGCTGAATTTCGGCGACGAGCGCGAAGGCGAGGTGACGCGCGGCGCGCGCGCGCTGGTCGTGTGCCCCGACGTGCGCGGCCGGCGCCACGACCTCGCGGCCGAGGAACGGCTCGCGGAGGCGAGGGGGCTCGCGCTCGCGATCGGTCTGGTGGTGGCCGATTCCTTCGTCCTGCCGGTCCGCGACGCGCGGCCGAACCTGCTGTTCGGCTCGGGCCAGGTCGACAACATCGCCGTGGCCTGCGAGCAGCACGAGGCCGAGCTGGTCATCGTCGATGGCGCGCTCACGCCGATCCAGCAGCGCAATCTCGAAGACCGGCTCAAGCGCAAGGTGATCGACCGCACCGGGCTGATCCTCGAGATTTTCGGCGAGCGGGCCGCGACGGCCGAGGGCCGGTTGCAGGTCGAGCTCGCGCATCTGGACTATCAGCAAAGCCGGCTGGTGCGCAGCTGGACCCACCTCGAGCGTCAGCGCGGCGGCTTCGGCTTCCTCGGCGGCCCGGGCGAAACCCAGATCGAAGCCGACCGGCGGATGATCCGCCAGCGGATGGGCCGGCTGCGCCGCGAGCTCGAACAGGTGCGCCGCACGCGCGCGCTCCACCGCGAACGCCGCGGCCGCGCGCCGTGGCCGGTAATCGCGCTGGTCGGCTACACCAACGCCGGCAAGTCCACGCTGTTCAACCACCTCACCGGCGCCGAGGTCATGGCCGAGGATCTGCTGTTCGCCACGCTCGACCCGACCATGCGCGCGATCTCGCTCCCGGGGATCGAGAAGGCGATCCTGTCGGACACGGTGGGCTTCATCTCCGACCTGCCGACGCAGCTGGTGGCGGCTTTCCGGGCAACGCTGGAGGAGGTGATCGCTGCCGACGCGATCTGCCACGTGCGCGACATGGCGACTGAAGCCGCGGGGCCGCAGAAGTCCCAGGTCCTGGCAATCCTCGAAGATCTTGGAGTGGTGAGCGGGGAAGGGGGGCGGAAAACCGGTTCGGGCTGCGTGCCGATCCTCGAGGTGTGGAACAAGTGGGACGCTCTGAGCGAGGAGCGCCGGGCCGAGCTCGAGCCGCTCGCGGCCCAGGGCGAGGATATGATTGCGATTTCCGCACTGACCGGAGAGGGTATCGAAGCACTGCTCGTCCGTCTGGGCGAAATGCTGACCGGCGAAGCGAGGGTCGTCGAGTTGGTTGTCCCCGCGAGCGACGGACGCCGTCTGGCCTGGCTCCACGCGCATGGCGAGGTGCTCGAGGACAGCGAGGCGGATGACGGCGAGCGCCGGGTGCGGGTGCGGCTCGGCACCAGGGAGTTGGGCCGTTTCGACAGCCTGTGATCATTCGGCGGCCTTGATCGCCTGCCAGTGGGCTTCCTGTTCCTCGAGCGAGAGATCGGCAAAGCGGCCCCGCGCGCGGGCTTCCATCGCGCGATAGCGCCGTTCGAATTTGGCGTTGCCGCGGCGCAGCGCGTCTTCGGCATCGACGCCGTAGGAGCGGACGAGATTGACCGCCGCGAACAGGAAGTCGCCGGCCTCTTCCGCGATCTGGTGCGAAGTAGCGGCTCTTAGTTCCTCGATTTCCTCGACAATCTTCGCCTCTGGACCGCTCCGGTCGGGCCAGTCGAAGCCATCGCGCGCGGCGCGCTTCTGGAGTTTCTGGGCGCGAAGCAGCGCCGGCAGCGCCAGCGCGACGCCGTCCATCGCGCTGCCCGCGCCCTTGGCCGCGCGCTCGGCGGCCTTCAGGGCCTCCCAGCGCGCATCCCGCTCTCCGCCAGGCCTGCGTTCGTCGCCAAAGATGTGCGGATGCCGCGCTTCCAGCTTGTCCGCGATCGAGCGCGCGACGTCCTGGAAATCGAACGCACCGCTTTCTTCGGCGATGCGGGCCTGGAAGACGACCTGGAACAGCAGGTCGCCGAGCTCGTCGCGGAGATCCGGCAGGTCGCCGCGCGCGACCGCATCGGCGACTTCATAGGCTTCCTCGATGGTGTGCGGGACGATGGTTTCGAAACGTTGCGCGCGGTCCCAGTCGCAGCCGTGCTCGGGATCGCGTAGGCGAACCATGATCGAGAGGAGGCGGGCAAGCTGATCGGTCGCGTCGGCCATTGTGGACTGATAATATGTATTATGTAAAATAGCGGGGGGATGCGAGGATAATCATGGACCCGTCACCACCGATATGAACAAGGTGACGATCGTGAATATTCCCGCCCATATCAGCGCCATTCGAACGCCCTTGGACCAGGATAGCCGGTGCGCGGCCAGTCCGGACGTGACCAGCACCAGCGAAGCGAAGATCGCGATGAGCTGGACCAGCTTGTCGCCGCTCACGAGCGCCACTCCAGCCCGTCGTATCCGACTGTCACGCCTTTGGGCAGCTCTTCCGACAAGGTCCTGTAATCCATCGTCTTGTCGAGATGCGTCAGCACCATGCGCCGCGCGCCGCTGCGGGCCTTGAGTTCGAGCGCCAGGGCCAGATGCGCATGCGTCGGATGCGGCTCGCGCTTGAGGCAATCGCACACCAGCAGATCGGCGCCGGAAAAGCACTCGACCATTTCCCCGGTGATCTCGCTGAAGTCGGTGGCGTACACCATCGCGGCGCCATCGGCCTCGAAGCGGAACCCGGTGCTCATGGTCGGTCCATGCGGCATTTCGACCCAGTCGAGCGCGAAACCGGCCAAAAGGCGCATCGCCAACGGCTTGATTTCGACGACCGTCGGATAGCCATGCTGACCGTCGAAAATATAGTCGAATCGGAGCTTTAGACGCGATACCGTAGATTGGCTGGCAAATCCCGGTACTGGGTTGCTGCGGCCGTAGCGCATCACGCGCAGATCGTCGATGCCGTGGCAGTGATCGGCGTGATCGTGAGTCCACAACACCGCATCGAGCCTGTCGATCTCGTGCCTGAGCAGCTGTTCGCGCAGGTCGGGCGAGGTGTCCACCAGCACGCGCTGGCCGGCGTCGTTCTCGACGAGGATCGAGACGCGGGTGCGGCGGTTCCTGGGCTCGGCCGGATCGCAGGCGCCCCAGTCGCCGCCGACCCGCGGCACCCCGGTCGAGGTGCCCGAACCGAGCATCAGCATCCTCACGCCCCAACCTTGGTAAACAAGCGGTTGAAGTTGGTTGTTGTGATGGCGCCGAGCTCTTCCAGCGTCACGCCCCGGCGTTCGGCGAGAAAGCGCGCGGTGTCGACCACGAAGGCCGGCTCGCACGGGCGGCCGCGGTGCGGGACCGGCGCAAGGAACGGGCTGTCGGTTTCGATCAGCAAGCGGTCCCCGGGGATTTGCGACGCGAAATCCGCGAGGTCGCGGGCGTTCTTGAAGGTGACGATGCCCGAAATCGAGATCGACAGGCCGAGATCGAGCACCCGCTCGCCGAACGCCGGCGACGCCGTGAAGCAATGGATCAGCGCGGGAAAAGCACCCTTGTGCATTTCATCGGCGAGAATTGCGGCGGTGTCGTCCTCGGCGTCGCGGGTGTGAATGACCACCGGAAGCCCGGTTTCCCGCGCCACTGCGATGTGCCGCCGGAACAGCTGCTGCTGCACCCCGCGGTCGGACCGGTCGTAGTAGTAGTCGAGCCCGGTCTCGCCGAGCGCGACGACGCGCGGATGCCGGACCGCGGCGAGGAGGTCGTCCTCGGCTAAATCCCGATGCTCGTCCGCATGGTGCGGATGGATGCCGATGCTGGCATAGACATCGGGCTCGCGTTCCGCGGTGGCGACGACCCGGTCCCATTCGCCGCGCTTGGTCGAGATGTTGAGGAAGGCCCCCACCCCCGCCGCCCTCGCCCGCGCGAGCACGCCGGGCCGATCGTCGACCAGCCCTTCGTATTCGAGATGGCAGTGGCTATCGACCAGCATCACGCTTCTTCCGTTTCCGGCAATTCCAGGCGCGGGAAGACGGGCGTGGGGGGCTCGATCCGGTGTCCACGTGCGTGCGCATCCGCCAGCCAACGCAGGCTCCAAATGTGCCATAGCCTATTGCTGTTGAGCCGGAACGACCTTTCCTCGCGATCTCCAAAAAGATTTAAGACACGCTCAGAACTTCCTGGAGTGACCGGATAAATTGCTAGAGCGAGGTCGTGAATGGCACCGCAAAGGACGCTCAAGACTTCTCGCATTCTATCTGGATTGGTCTTCCTCAAGGTCCAAGGAGCTTGTGCATCAACATACGCGTTGGCAGCAAATACGCCGCGCATCCATTCCTGAAGGCCGCGATCAAGGTTCAGCAGATCCATCTCGATAAGATACTGGCCGAGATGCATCTCAACTGCGCCCAAGAATTCTCGATCCACCTTTGGCATTTCGGCGTCGCTCGAAACGAGCGGCAGTTCGCCGTCGAGATTTTTTGCGATGAACCCGGCGACGCGCTGCACAAGATTGCCGAAACTGTTCGCCAGCTCGGCGTTGCAGCGGTTGACGATCGCCTCGGCGGAGTAGCTGCCGTCCTGCCCGAAGGCGACTTCGCGCATCAGGAAATAGCGCAGATTGTCCACTCCGAACCGTTCGGCGAGTTCCATCGGATCGGTGACATTGCCTTCCGTCTTTGACTCCTTCCTACCGCGATTGAGGATGAAGCCGTGGCCGAACACCTGCTTCGGTACTGGTAGTCCCGCGCTCATCAGAAAGGCGGGCCAATAGACCGTGTGGAAGCGCACGATGTCCTTGCCCACCAGATGCAGGCTGGCGGGCCAAAATTTGCGCCATTCGGGCGTGTCGTCGGGGTAGCCGAGCCCGGTGAGGTAGTTGGTGAGCGCATCGACCCACACATACATCACATGGCCCTCGGCCCCGGGCACCTTCACGCCCCAGTCGAAGCTGGTGCGGCTGACCGACAAATCCTTGAGCCCGCCCGAAACGAAGGCGATCATTTCGTTGCGGCGGCTTTCGGGCTCGCAAAAGCCCGGTGAGCGCAGCAATTCCAGCAGCCTGCCCTGATACTTCGAGAGCCGGAAGAACCAGCTTTCCTCGACCGTCCACTCGACCGGCGTGCCCTGCGGCGAAAGGCGAGCTTCCCCCTCCCCTGACAGCTCGGTCTCGTCGTAGTAGGCTTCGTCGCGGACCGAATACCAGCCTTCGTAGCGGTCGAGATAGAGATCGCCCGCCGCAGCCATCGCCTCCCACAGCGCCTGGCTGGCGCGGTGATGCTCGGGCTCGACGGTGCGGATGAAGCGGTCGAAGCCGATGTTGAGCGCATCGTCCATCGCGCGGAAATAGCCCGACATCTCGTCGGCGAGCGCGCGCGGCGCGACGCCCTGCTCCGCCGCCTTGCGCGCCATTTTGAGGCCGTGCTCGTCGGTGCCGGTCTGGAACCGCACCTCGCGGCCCATCCAGCGCTGAAAGCGCGCGATCACGTCGGCCGCAATCGCCTCGTAGGCGTGGCCGATGTGCGGGCGGCCGTTGGGGTAGTTGATCGCGGTGGTGAGGTAGAAAGGGTCAGCCATCGGCGCGTGCGCTAGCCGCCGCGCAACCCGCGAGCAAGTTGCCGATCTCGAGCGCGAGCAGCCCGGTGTCGTAGTTGAAGGTCGGATATTCGCCGGTCAGCCGCACCAGCCCCTCATGCGCGGCGATGCGGCGGGTGGCGAGGCCCGGCGGAAGGCGTTCGATATCCTCGGCCACCGTGGCGCGCGCGAGATCGAGCACCGCGCGCAGCCGTTCGCGCTCGGGCCGCGCCCCGATCAGTGCGGTCAGTTCGCCGCGCGCGGTAAAGTCCGCATCGCCGCTGTCGCGGATGTGGCGCATCGTCCGTGCACTCGCCGCCAGCCCCATCGCGACGAAGCCGAGCGCCGCACCCGGCGATCCGGCCGCCCACGCAACTGCCGCGGCGCGCTCGTCCGCCGGGGCATCGGTCTGTTCCGCGAGGAAGCGGCTCAGCGCCTCGTCGCTCAGCGCCGCGAAGCGCAGCGTGCGGCAGCGCGAGCGGATCGTCGGCAGCAGCCGGGCCGGGCTGTGGCTGACAAGGAGGAAATATGTCCCGACCGGCGGCTCCTCGAGGCTCTTGAGCAGCGCGTTGGCGGCGGGGCGCTCGAGATCGTCGGCGGGATCGACGATGACCGCGCGCCGTTCCCCCAGCGTCGGCCGGGTGGTCAACCGGCGCTGGATTTCGCGGATCTGGTCGATCTTGATCCCGCGTGCGCGCTCCCAAGGCTTGCCATCGTCGCGTTTCTTCTCGTCCTCCTTGGTCTTGGGGCCATGGGTGAGGACGAGGATATCGGGATGCTGCGCGGGATCGGGGCCGCCTCCCACCAGCTCGTGCGCGGCGGCGAAGGCGAAGGCGCTTTTCCCCAGCCCCGCCTTGCCGGTGAGCAGCCAGGCATGGTGCATCCGCTCGCCGGCCAGCGCCGAGCGCCAGGCCTGCCAGGCTTCGTCGTGCCCGATCATAGCCCCGCAACCGCGGCCAGGATGCGCGCGTGGACGTCCGCGACCGAACCCTCGCCGTCGACGAGCGCGAAGCGATCGGGCTCGGCGGCGGCGAAGCCGCGGAAGGCTTCGGCGACGCGGGCGTGATAATCGGCGCCGCGCCCGCCGATCGCGTCGGCCCGCCCCCGATCTCGCGCGGCGAGGCGAGCGGAGATTTGGTTCGGCGAGGCCGCGATCGCGATCGTGAGATCGGGCAGCAGCCCCCCGCTGCCGATGGCGTGAAGCGCGCGCACTTCGCCATCGCCGAGCGCGCCCGCGGCGCCCTGATAGGCGCGGCTCGAATCGAGGAAACGGTCGCAGATCACCCATTTGCCGTCCGCGAGCGCGGGGCGGATGAGCTTCGCGACGTGATCGGCGCGCGCGGCCGCGAACAGCAGCGCCTCGGCCTCGGCGCCCCAGCCTTCGCTCCCCATTTTGTCCAGGGGCGGATGAAGCAGCAGCGCGCGGATCGCCTCGGCCCCTGGCGTTCCGCCCGGCTCGCGGGTGAGCACGCAGCTTGTCCCGCGCGCTTCAAGCGCCTCGGCCAGCAATCGCGCCTGGGTGGACTTGCCCGCCCCCTCCCCGCCCTCGAAGGCGATGAAGCGCCCTACCAATTCCACGGCAGCCACCCCGCGATGCCGTTGAACACGCGCTGGAGCTGGGTCGCGCTGGCGACCGAGCGCTTGGCGACAAGCGGCAGCGTGCTGACCTGCCGGCCGTCGAAGAAGATCGCCAGCTCGGCGACCCGCTCGCCCTCGACGATCGGCGCGCGCAGCGGGCCATCGTAACGCACCTTGAGCGACACCCTGGGATGCGCCCCCACCGGCATCGCCAGCCGGATCGGGCGCGGCGCGACCGCATCGAGATGGCGAAGTCCACCGTTCTGAACCTTCACGCGCGCCAGAGTCGTGCCCACGGGAAACAGGATGCGGCTGTCGAAAGCCTGGAAGCCCCATTCCATGAAGGCGCGTGAAGCCGCGTTGCGCTGGCGCCCGGTGGGGCTCGTGGCGACCACCATCGCCAGCCGCCTCCCGCCGCGCTGCGCGCTGCCGAGAAAGCCGTAGCCGGCCTGGTTGGTGAAGCCGCTCTTGATCCCGTCCGCGCCCGGCACCACGCCGGTGATCGGATCGTGGTTGCGCTGCGCGATACCGTTGTAGGAAAACGCCCGCGCGCCCACGAAATGGCGGTAATAGGCGGGATGCCGCTGGATCGTCGCGGACGCCAGCGTGACGAGGTCGCGCGCGGTCACCCAGGTATGACCTTCGTCCATCCACCCGTTCGGAGTGCCGAAATGGCTGTCGCGCATTCCGAGCGCGCGCGCCGCGCGGTTCATCTCGACGACCCAGGCGGAGACCGAGCCGAGCGCCGCCTCGCCCAAGACCACGGCGGCATCATTGGCCGATACGGTGGTCACCCCATGCAGCAGCGCGTCGATCGTCACCGGGGCGTTCTCGGCGAGATACATGGTCGAGCCGACACGGCCCCACAGCCGGAAGGTCTCGGGCCGCATCGCGGTGACCTGCTCGGGGAACAGCCTGCCCTGCGCCATGCGCTCGAAAGCGACATAGGTCGTCATCGCCTTGGCGATCGAGGCCGGCATGAAGCGCCGGTCCGCCTCGCGGGCATAGAGTGTCTGTCCGCTCGACAGGTCGATCAGAAGCGCGATCGGCGCGTCCTCGACGCTGGGAACCGCCGGCACGATCGGCGGCGCCGCGGCCGCGGCGGGCACGGCGAGCAGCAAGGCGGCGAGGATTGCGGTCTTGGCCCGGATCGGCATGCTCCGCCCCTACCGCGCCGCCCGCCGCTTGGCGAGCGGACGCCGGGCGATCATCACCGGCCAAGCTCTAGCGAATGGCGTCGGCGAGCAGTCCCACGCTCATGGCGTAGTAGTTCGAGCAATTGTATTCGAGGATCACGCGGTAATTGCCGGTCAGCAGCCAGGCGGGGGTGCCGGGGCCGTCGGGGCGGAACAGCGAGACCAGCACGTCGTCGCCGAGGGCGCGCCGAGGCTGAATGCCGAGCTGGCGCCATTCGCGCACGGTCTTGAACTGGCTGTGGCGGACGTGGACGCGCGGGCACTGCGGCGCGACCAGCTTGTTCGCCAGTGCGTCTACGTCGAAGCCGGCGGGGACCGAGGCGCGCACGCCCCAGGGCTGCCCGCGCCGCCAGCCCGCGTCGCGGAAATAGTTCGCGATCGAGGCGAAGGTGTCGGCGCGATTGTTCACGATGTCGGCGCGCCCGTCGCCGTCGCCGTCGGTGGCGAGGCGCAGATAGACGCTGGGCAGGAACTGCGGATTGCCGAAGGCGCCGGCCCAGCTGCCCCTGAGCTCGCGGCGTGAAAAGCCGCGGTCGGCGATCCTGAGCAGATCGACGAACTCGCCCGCGAACAGCTCGCGGCGGCGCCCTTCCCAGGCCAGCGTCGCGAGAGCCTGCGCGAGGTCGAAATTGCCCCTGACCCCGCCATAGCCGCTCTCGTGACCGAAGATGGCGACCAGGATCTCCGCCGGGACGCCATAGCGCGCCTCGACCCGACGGAGCGTGTCGCCGCTGGCGGCCATGACGCGCCGCCCGCCCGCGATGCGCGCGGCATCGACATGGTCCGCGATATAGGGCGCGAGCGGCGGGAACCCGCTGCCCGAGGCCCCGCCCGGCTGCGCGCGGTCGAGCTGGATCGCGCGCTGGTCCGGCGTGAGGCCGGCGGTCATGCGGGCGATCGCGCCCTCGCTGACGCCCTCCGCCCTCGCACGCGCCTTGAGGACCTGGAGGTAGGCGTCGAACGACATCTCCTGCGCGGCGAGCCGCGGCCCGGTGCAGGCGCTGGCGAGGATGGCGGCGGCGACGAGGAAGCGTCTGAAGGGCATGGGGTCATTGTCGCCATGCCAGCATGTAGGGCAAGTGAATTGGACCCGCGATCGGCACGCGTCGTGGCGGACAGTGGCGGACAGGGTGGGATTCGAACCCACGGTGAGCGTAAACCCACGGCGGTTTTCAAGACCGCTGCCTTAAACCACTCGGCCACCTGTCCTTAGGATTGGCGGCTAGCGGGCACGGGCCCCAATGTCATCAGGAATGGTCCGGGTTCTCAATCGGAGCGCGCAGCGTGGAGATGGTCGCAGGCCTATCGCACGCTCTTGGCCAGTTTCCGAGGAGCCCACCATTGTTCTGACGGTCTTGCTCGACGCGCGTGCCGCAATACAAGACGATGGCCGAATCGAATGAGCGCGCGCGACAAATTTCGTCCGCGAGCATCCAGGAACTGGCCAAGGGGGAAGTGGACATGGCGTCGAGGGCACTGTCAGCGCATCGTGAGCGGACGCCGTTACGCCGCGTCATTATGGCGAGCCTGATCGGCACGACAATCGAGTGGTACGATTTCTTTCTCTACGGCTCTGCGGCCGCGCTTGTCTTCAATCGGCTGTTTTTTCCGCAGTATGATCCGCTCACCGGCACCTTGCTCGCTTTTGCCACCTATGCCGTCGGCTTCTTCGCCCGGCCTGTCGGCGGCATCGTCTTCGGCCATTATGGTGATCGCATGGGGCGCAAGCGGCTGCTGATGCTGAGCCTTGTGTTGATGGGCGTAGCGACCGTGCTGATCGGCCTGCTGCCGACGTATGCCGCAATCGGCGTTTGGGCACCGATCGGCCTGATCGTCCTGCGACTGATTCAAGGCTTCGCGATCGGCGGCGAATGGGGCGGGGCGGTGTTGATGGCCGCGGAGCATGGCGACGACGCACGGCGGGGATTCTGGACGAGCTGGCCGCAAGCGGGCGTTCCGGCCGGAAACCTGCTTGCCGCCGCCTTGCTGGCGCTGATGGCCGGCATCCAGACCGAAGCCGAGTTCCTGGAATGGGGCTGGCGCGTGCCGTTCCTGATGTCCGCGCTGCTCGTGGCGGTCGGCTGGTACATCCGCAACCGGGTGACCGAGAGCCCGCTGTTCGAGCAGGCGTTGGCGACCGAGCCGCCGCCGAATCTGCCCGCCATCGACGTGCTGCGCGAGCGGCCCAGGGCGCTGCTGCTCGGCGCGGGTTTGAAGTTCGGAGAAAATATATCGGGTTACATTCTGTTCGTGTTCACGCTGACCTACCTCGTCGAATTGGTCGGCGAGAGTCGCGGTCTCGCACTGAACGCGCTGGTGCTCGGTGCCGCAGTTCAGTTCTTCGCTATCCCCGGCTTCGCCCTGCTTTCGGACCGGATCGGAAGACGGCCCGTCTATGCGTTCGGCGCTTTCGGCCTGGCCGCATTCAGCTTTCTCCTGTTTCCGCTGCTCGGCAGCGGCGACACGCTTTCGATCTACGTGGCGCTTGTCGTCGGCCTCTTCCTTCACGGCGCGATGTACGGACCGCAGGCTGCCTTCATCATTGAACTGTTCCCAACCCGTACCCGCTATTCCGGCGTATCGATCGCCACGCAGCTCACCTCGATCGTCGCCGGCTCACTGGCCCCGATCGTCGCGATCTGGCTGTACCGGGAATATGGATCGGCCACTCCGATCGCCGTCTACGTCGCCACCGCCTGCCTGATCAGCGGCGTCAGCGCTTTGCTGGCGCGCGAGACAAAGGGCGTGGAATTGGCCGCCATCAAGTAAGGCCTTCGTTGCGATGGATGAGCGCGGTCATCGCGCCCTGGCGTAGACACCGTGCGCATCCACGTCGAGCGTGGCCCGCCAGCTACGCCGCTTCGCCCATCTGCTTGAGCGGGGCGTTTTCCTCACGCGCGTCGTCGTGACGGTTGACGAGCTTGGCCGGCGCGGGGCGGAAAAAGATTCGGTCTTCGCCCAAGCCGCCGTCGCGATCGCATTCGGGGCGGTCGGGCAGACCCTGCGGGTCGTCGCCGATCTCGTATTCCATCGCATCTCTCCTCGAGGAGAGCAATCCGCGCGGGCCCGCGCGGTTCCACGTCTAACGCCCCCGCGACACGATCTCGTCCATCTGTTCGCGCAGCTTGGGGTCCCATTCGTCGCGCAGCTCGCGGATTTTGGCGATCAGCTCGGGATTCTCCCAGCTCGGCACGTCGAGGCGGTAGAGGTCGGCGACCTCGCGCATCGAGCTGCGGTCGCGGGTTTCGAAGGCATCGGCCATAGCCTGTGCGGTCTGGCGGTCGGCGCCCAGCGCCTCATAGGCCGAGCGGCCCATGCGCAGCGCGCTGTCATAGGTCTCGCGGATCACGTCCCGGCAGCCCATCGCCCACAGATGATAGACGTGGTCGCGGTCCTTGGCGCGGGCGACGACGTGAAGGTTCGGGAAGTTCGCGACCGCATAGCGCACCAGCTTGTCGATCTGCTCGCGCTCGTCGAGCGCCACGATCAGCAGCTTGGCGCGCGCGATCCCGGCGCTCGCCAGCAAATCGGGGCGGGTGGCGTCGCCGAAGAAGCTGCGGACGCCGAACAGCTTCAACTGCTCGATATGCTCGCTGTCGTAATCGATCACCGTGGCACGATGCCCCGCGGCATCCAGCATGCGATCGACGATACCGCCCACGCGGCCGCGCCCGGCGACGATGATGGGGTTCTCCTCCTCGATGACATCGGCCTCGCGCGCCGCGGCCGCGCCGCAATAGGCGTGCGCGATCACCTTGTCGTAGAGGATGAACAGCAACGGCGTCGCCAGCATGGTCGCGGCCACCACCAGCAGCAAGAGATCGGCGAGCGGCCCCGGCAGGATGGCGTTGCCGAGCGCGAAGGCGATCAGCACGAAGGCGAACTCGCCCGCCTGCGGCAGGCTGAGCGCGAACAGCCACAGCGCCTCGCGCCTGAGGGCCGAGAGGCGGCCGACCAGCAGCAGCGCCGCCACTTTCACCGCGATTGTCACCGCCGCCCAGAACAGCACCTTGCCGGCACTCGCCGCCAGCAGGCCGAAGTTCACGCTGGCGCCAACGGTGATGAAGAACAGCCCGAGCAGCAGCCCCTTGAAGGGGTCGATGTCGCTTTCGAGCTCGTGGCGGTATTCGCTGTTCGCGAGCACCACCCCGGCGAGGAAGGTGCCGAGCGCGGGCGACAAGCCGACCATGCTCATCAGCAGCGCGATGCCGATCACGAAGACGAGGCCGGCAGCGGTGAACAGCTCGCGCAGGTTGGCGCTGGCGATATAGCGGAAGACCGGGCGGGTGAGGTAGTTGCCGATCAGCACCACCGCCACCACCGCAGCGATGCGCACCACCGCCGCGAGCAGCGCCGGCAGCCCGGAAGTGAGGTCGATGCCGTGGCCATGCGCGGCCTCCCCGCCCGCCATCGCCAGGCCGGGCAGCGCCAGCAACGGGAGGAGCGCGAGGATCGGGATCACCGCGACATCCTGGAACAGCAGCACCGAGAACGCGCTCTCGCCGCCGCTGCTCTTGAGCAGGCCCTTCTCGGTCAGCGACTGGACCACGATCGCTGTCGAGGACAGCGCGAGGATCATGCCGATGGCAAGCGCGGTCTGCCACGGCCGGCCGTCGAGCAGCGCCACCGCCGCGAGCGCCAGCGTGGTCAGTACCACTTGCCCACCGCCCGTCCCGATCAACTTGCCGCGCATCGCCCACAGCGTCCTGGGCTCCAATTCGAGTCCGACGATGAACAGCATCATCACCACGCCGAATTCGGCGAAGACCTGCAGCGCTTCGACATCGACGTCGAGCGCGCCCAGCACCGGCGCGATCGCCATGCCCGCGAGCAGATAGCCGAGCACCGAGCCGAGCCCGAACCGCGTCGCGATGGGGACCGACACTAGCCCGGCGACGAGGATCAGGAAGGCGAGGATCAGAATACCGGTCATGCTGTCCCGATTTCGAACGGCAGCAGCTGCTTAAGCGATTCCGATACAGCCTTGCGGTCGCCCTCCGCCAATCCCCCCAGCTTTCGCTCGATATGCCGGAAATCGAGCGTCGCCAGCTTCATCCTGACCCCGCAATTGTGCTTCAGCCCGGCGGCGTCAAGATCGCCCACGGGCACGTCGAGCGGCCATTGCGAAGCACGTCCAGTGGTTATCATCGCGACCAGCGCGACGCCCGTCGCCGATCCGAAGTTGTCAAACCCCGACAGAACAACAGCCGGACGCTTCTTTTCGGCGCTGCGGTCGGCGAAGGGGAAATGCGTGACGACGACGTCGAAGACGTCAAAGGTCACGCCAGGCCTCCTCATCTTCGGGGCTTAGCCAATCCTCGGCGAAGCTCTCCTCGGACAGCTTCATCCATGCCCAGTCGATGCGGCTGGCCTTGCGAACGCGCGCGACACCGTCATCGCCCACAACCCACTCGATGGCATCGCCCGCGCGCAGCCCGAGCGCCGCACGAACCTCGGCCGGAACCGTGGCCTGATGCTTTGAAGTCTTGGTGACCTCCATTGGTATTACGTAATACTTTCCTCAAATAGTCGCAAATCAGATATGCAGCGCGCGCCCGTAAGCCGCGAGCACGCTTTCGTGCATCATCTCGCTCAAGGTCGGGTGCGCATAAACGGTCTGGACGATCTC